>NZ_CP088239.1:1200000-1800000 GCF_021054785.1 Tannockella kyphosi
AAGGTTCCAAACGAACATATGCTTCTGAACAGTCTTCACCAACATCACAGTTACCATGTAAACCGACACCAACACCACGTACTTTTGAACCATTTACAGAAGTTGGTTTATACCATCCTTTGAATTTGTCAGCCCACTCAAATTTTTGTGCTGCTTGAGTCATAGCTGGACGATAGTCTGCATATTTACATACCCAGTTAGTACCATCTCTCCAAGTATATGGATCTCCTTCTTTTACAAAGTTGTTTTTATAAAATTCTACAGGATCTAAATCAAGTTTGGCTGCACATTGTGAAATAATAGGCATTAACGCTGATTTTAATTCTTGTCCACCAAATCCACGAACTACCCCTGCAGGTTCTTTGTTTGTATAATAAATATCTGCTTTAAAGTCCCAGTTTTTACACTTAGCACATACTAATTGCATTTCTCCTAGACCTACACCCATTTGTGCTTGTCCAATATCATTACAACTTCCTGTGTCAATCATCCAGTTCCCTTGCATTGCATGAACTAAACCATCTTTAATACCAACCTTCAAAGTCATATGAGAACCTAAACGAGTTTCATAAGCTAATAATTGTTCTGATTTCGTATAAATGAATTTTACAGGTCTATTTGTTACTAACGCTAATGCGGATGCATGCATACACATACAAGTAATGTGATTTTTATTACCATAAGAACCACCTACGTTGAAACTTTCAGAACGTACAATAACATCTGGCATTTTTGTTGATAATTGAATTCTAAGTAAGTTTGGACTTTGACTAGAAGCTCTAATATATAAGTTTCCTGGTTCTGTCCATTGTGCTAATACTGCAGGTGTTTCCGGAGCTAATGGTGCATGAGATGCACTATATGATGCAGTTCCTTCTACAACAGCGTCACATTCTTCAAACGCTGATTCTACATCACCTTTATCAATATGTTTAAACTCTACCCCATGTTCTCCTAATGGAAACCCTGGTAATCCAATCCCATAAGGAACTTTGTTTCCAGGAATATGATCATAAAATTGAATTGCATCTGGTTGTGATGATTCCATCGGTGTATAATATGGTTTTAATATTTCATATTCTACCTTAATTAATTTTAATGCTTCTTCCGCAATTTCAGGAGTTTCCGCAGCAACGGTTGCAACTGGATCCCCTACATAACGAAGTCTACGATCAAAAATTGGTTTATGATATGGAAATCCTAAAGACCATTCTTTACATTCTTCTGGTAAGTTTTCCAAACATAAAACAGCTTTAACCCCATCCACTTTTTGTGCTTCACTAATATCAATACTTACGATATTTGCATGAGGATGTGGACTTTTTAACATTTTTGTATATAACTGACGAGGTAAGTTATAGTCATCTAGAAAAGTTGCTCTACCTGTTACGATATCTCTTGCTTCTCTTCTTGGTGTGTTCTTACCGACATAACGATAATCTGGTTTCATTATTCTTCGCCTCCTGAATTTTCAGCTACATATTTTACTGCATCAATAACATGATATTGGCTAATACAACGACAATAATTTCCTGATAAGCCTTCTTTGATTTCATCATCATTTGGATGTGGATTTTTATTTAATAACGCTTTTGCTGCCATGATAATACCTGGTGTACAAAAACCACATTGAAATGCATAATAATCAATAAATGCTTGTTGTAAAGGATCTAGTTCACCAGTTACTGGATCTTCTAATCCTTCAATTGTAACGATAGAACTTCCATCACAATCTAAAGTAAGTGTGTTACAAGAAGTAATTGCATCACCATCCATAATAACAGTACAGCAACCACATGCTCCTTCCCCACAAGACTCTTTTGAGCCAGTTAATCCGATTCGTTCACGTAATGTAAACGATAATGTTTCAGAACATGCCACTTGGCCGTGTCCATCTCCTACTGAGAAAGCATATTCTTTTCCATTAACAATAATACTAATCATACTTGCTTCCATTTTTCCTCCTATCCTTTTGGTTATACCAAAACTGAAACCCCTTTCGAAATGATTTTACAACAAAATTATACAATAGCAAAAAGCACAAAGCAACAAAAATCAAGCGTTCGCTTGATAATTTGTTAAAAAATTTACAAGGATTTAAAGTAATCATTGTAATTTTAGTTAAATTCTTAAAAGTGTTTATTTTATCTCGGTTTTTCAACGTATATAGTTAGCTTTTGCTAACTGTTTGCACTGTTTACAAGTTAGTTATAGCTAACTTATTTGTGATAATTTCATCCCGTTTTATTCTCTGCTTTCAAGTTATTTCAATATCCTGTTTTCGCTTTGTTAAAATAAATAGAACTTGCTTTTCAAAAACAAATAATTTATGCTTAAGTTAAGAAAAGTATTATTTATATGGGAGGATAAGATATGGATTTTACACATTTTGATAAAGATGGTAAAGCAATTATGGTCGATGTTGGTCAAAAGGAAATAACTCAAAGAGAAGCAATTGCAGTTGGTCGTATTAGAGTAAATAAACAATGTTTTGAAACGATTAAAAGTAAAGATAATAAAAAAGGAGATGTGCTAGGGGTTGCTCGTGTTGCAGGCATTATGGCAACTAAAAAAACATCTGACTTAATTCCTTTATGTCATCCTTTACAAATAACGAAATCAACGATTGACTTTGAACTATTAGAAGAATCATCGGAAATTGAAGTAACTTGTTTAGTTCGTTGTGATGGCAAAACTGGTATTGAAATGGAGGCATTAACAGGAGTGAATATTGCCCTATTAACTATTTATGATATGTGTAAAGCAGTTGATAAAACAATGATTATTCAATCTGTTTATTTAAAACGTAAAACAGGTGGAAAAAGCGGTATTATTGAAAATAATTTTTAGAAAGATAGGTAAGCATATGAAACATCAAAAAGAAGAATTGCCATTTCGTGTTGCAATCATCACATTAAGTGATAAAGGATCAATTGGTCAACGAGTAGATGAAAGTGGTCCTGCTATTAAACAGGAAATGGAAAAACAAGGATATGTCGTAATAGAGGAAATGATCATTCCTGATGACCAACCTACAATTGAAAAAGAATTAATTCGTTGTAGTGATGAATTACAAGTAGATTTAATTTTAACAACAGGTGGAACTGGTTTTTCAAAACGTGATGTAACACCAGAAGCCACTTTAGCAATAGCCTCAAGAAATGCACCTGGTATTAGTGAAGCAATTCGTTATTATTCTTTACAAATTACTCCTCGAGCAATGCTTAGTCGTGGTGCTTCTGTTATTCGTAACAATACGTTAATCATTAATTTACCAGGTAGTCCTAAAGCAGTAAAAGAAAGTCTAAGTTTTATTATCCCATCCTTGCAACATGGTTTAGGAATTTTAAAAGGAAGCCAAGGTGAATGTGGTAGTAATCAATAAAAAAACGATGAATTAGATTTCATCGTTTTTTTATTTAATTAACAACTGTTGATACAGTTGCTCCTGGCATTGTTACACACTGTGCTCCATTATCAAAATAATAATAGATGATTAAACTACCATCAGATGCATCAAAGCTATATGTTGCATCATTTTCATCCACACCCGCATCACTACAAATTTGTGACCATTCATCTGCTAAAGCAGTCACTTGGTCTTCTCCCTCCATTGCAGCTAAATCAGCTTCAAATTGAGCAAATAATAATACGCTTCTAGCCTCCGCAATAGCAGCTGTTTCATTTGCTTCATCAATCAAACCTGTAAATGACGGTACCGCAATAGCAGCTAATATTAACAAAATCACCACTACTACCATCAACTCTATTAAAGTAAATCCTTTGTTATTTTTTAATGTTTTTTTAATTTGTTTAATCATGTTTTCCTCCGTTTACTTCTAGACAACATTATATGTAGCAATTTTACACCAAATATCACTTTACTGTCAAGAAAGTAATCCTTTCTGCTTTTCACCGTTATTGATAATAAATAAATATTCCTCTACTCCCACTAACTTCTTCTACCATATTTAATATCCGAATAGAAATAGTACTCGTATAGTCATTATCACCACTACACATAATTTCAATATCCACACAATCACTCGTAATCTTTATAAAAGTAACACTAATTTGTTGATCTTGAAAAGTACTACTATTCGATACTATTTCATCATTTATAATTACTTGATTATCCGTTATTTTTAATACATTATAATCACTACTATATGTCCCTATATCTTGATCACTAATAATTACTTCACTAGCATAACGAATTTCACTACTAATTACTTCTTCTAAATAATGAACAATACTAATTTGTGTATTGTAACTAATTTGGCTACTATATCGATTCATAACTGCTGATAAAAATGTTATCGCTACAGCCCCAACAATAACAGTAATAAACATTGCCGTTAATAATTCCACCAAAGTCATTCCTTTATTATCTAATTTTATCATACCTTACTCCTGCTCTTTGAAAAACTCAAATAGTTTTTCTTCTTGGACATCATAAAGATAACTACCAGATAAAACAATCTCTTGTTGGTTATAAACATAGGAAATAGTCCCTGTCTTTTGTTCTAACACACCTTCTTCAAGCTGTTTAGCTTGTATTGCATTATACACATCCTGTACCCTTAATTCTTCATCTCTTGTATTTTGATAAAGATTCATACCAGCAAACAAAACTGTACCTAAAACAGCTGAAAGAATCCCTAAAATAAGCACTGCAACCATATTTTCAACTAACGTACTTCCTCGCTGACTATCCATTGCCATCCCCCTATTCCTGATAAGAATGGAAGTTATATAATCCATACATGACTCCCTCAACTTCATACACTTCCCAAACTAAAGAAGCTTTCACTGTTTCTTGATAACCTTGCCACTTCGTTGTAGACTCTACCATCACATACTCATCTTCTAAATAAATACAAACAGTCGTAATTCCACTTTGTAGATTACTATCATCAAAACAAACTTCACCTAACTCTATTTCTTGACCTTCTTGTAAATTCGCAACATCTATTACTAACGAAAGCCTAGCCTCACTTAATTCTTCACTGCCTTCTTGCAACAAAAGACTATCTTGTTCTAATTGAAAACTAATTGCACTTGCAATACTGAGAGAGGATAAATAGACTTGTTTTTCATAATAATCATCATTACTACTAGAAATATAGGTAGCAAACATTGTTTGAAGACCTACCACAAAAATAGATACCACTAACAATACAACCATTACTGTCATTAATGTAGAGCCTTGATTGTTTTTTAGCCTACTCATTTCTTCACCTACTTTATTGTTCTGCTTTCATATATATTGTAAAACTAATCTCAAACTCATCATCACTAGCCATTGTTAAACTCGTTAATACAACATCACTTCTTTGATATAGTACTTCCACAAAATCAATAAAATCATCTCTATCCCCAGATAAAGTTAATTGGACACTTTTAGCCATTGCTACAGCACTATTAATATCATAATCATCCGCATCATTATTGATTAGTGTAAAATTACTAACTGTTAAATAATGATCCACTAACATCTCACTTACTAAACGATCCACATCTTCATCTTGCATATAATCACCTATTAAAGTTTCTAAACTTGCAAGCTCAGAAAGATTATTTTGATAAGCAGCTTCTAATGAAGTGATACTTGCAAATGAAAGTTGATAAGAATCTACTTCGATGGATAATTCTGTAACAAGTGCTTCTTTTTCTTGAATAGACTGAATAGTTGGTTCCAATAAGAAAGCATAACTACCAAAAATCAAACATAAAATAAAAGTAATATATACTAATTTCTTTTCTCTATTTGTCAAATTTATCATTATTCACTATCCTCACTTTCACTTACATCAAAAAAAGCTTGAATACTAAATGCATATTGACCACCATTACGACTATCAATACTATAACCATTATAATACAATCCATCACCATAACTAGACTCTCTAAGCATTTGTGAATAAGCAGCAATATCATCTTGATTACTACTATATCCTTTCACTGTTAAAGTCGTTGTACTACTTGAATAAGCTATTGATTCAATCTCTAAATCACTTATAATTAAGCGTAAAAAATCAGGATTCACTACTTGAAAAGCATTCACTAAATCACTTATCGTTGTATATTCATTTACTTGTAGTAATACATCATCATTATTTGTTTTTATTTGTTCTAATGATTGTATTACTTGCGAACTTTCATAACTAGTAATTTCTTGTTCTAAACTAACTATTTGTTTATCTAAAGAAGCTTCTTTCATCATCAAAGATGCAAATACTACCATAATAAGAGCAATAACACAGAAAGGAAAAGCTACTAAAAGAGTTTTATTGATTGTCTTTTTAGATATTTTTTCTTTTTTTATAACTGCTAGATTTATATCATCTTTATTTGTTAATAAACCAAGATTTGGATAAAAATATTCCATATCTTTTGTCTTTTTCTTCTTAATATCAATAGATAAACCATAATCATGAATATGTTGTTCTAACTGATTCATTGATTCATCTGATAAACCAACATAATAACTTTTTTGTAATTCATATTCTGTTTTTTTAGATTTACTAAATTGAATCATAGTAGATAACTTAGCATATAACTCACTAATATATTCTTTGGTGTCGACATCATTATGAATACGACTACGATTCGATAATTGATAAATTCCATTTTCAAACAATACTGATATCATAGCATCTTGACTAACAATATTTAATAAGAATGTTTGGTCTTTTAAAGTATCACTCGCATTTACATATTTAACAATCCCATTAATAGCTACATCAATACGATCTATTTTTATATTCGCTTTATCAAATATTTCTATATAACGATTTAATAACTCTTTTGGAATAGCACAAGATAAAATAATATCTTCTTCTTTCGAGCTTTTAATAAAATTACGATCGTAATAATATTCAGTTGCTTCTCCCATATCAAACTCTCTTTGAATTACTTCTAATAATTTACTTTTTGGTATTTTAGGTAATGATAATCTTTTCAATAAAACATTACTACTATCTATAACAATAGATGCTTTTGTAATAGTTGGCTTTATTGATTTTAATTGTTCAATAATTTCTTCACTATCTACAATGACCCCATTTAAAACAGTACCTTCTTTTAATAAGAGGGTTTGTTTTTGATATTGCTCACCACTTTGGCCAACAACTTGAATCTTATCATAATTTATATAAATTACTGTACTCATATTTCCCCTCCTATCCTATCATCGAATACATATCAAACATTGGCAACATAACTGCAACTAGTATTGGTCCAATAATACCTGCCATAACAATAATCATTCCTGGTTCTATATAGGTTAATAACCTTTCAACTGCTAACTCTGATTCTAATTCATATTCACTAGCAATAGATAAAAGCATGCTATCTAACTTACCGCTTTCTTCTCCTACTAAAATAGAAGCAGATAACTTCCCTTCCATTCCTTCTACATCACTTATCGCATAAGATAAAGGATGACCAGATTGGACATCTTTTATTACTAATTGGAATTGTTCTTCTAGATAATGGTTATTGATTGTTTTTGCACTCATCTCTAATGATTGAATCATTCCAATTCCACTACTATACAATGAGCTCATTGTTCTAGCAAAGCGTGCCGTATAGATAATCGATAACAATCTTCCTACCCCTGGTATCTTTAGATGAAATCTATCTATCTTTTTAGCCAATGGACTCCATTGCCTAAGTGCAAGCATCGCTGTAATAAATAAAATAATTAACAATATAACTACTGCCCAATAATTAACAAAGAAATTACTAATTCTTTGTAAGAATAACGTAAAACTATTTAATTCTGTTCCACTTTTTTCATACATTTCAAAAAATATAGGTAATACATATGTAAATAATGCTAGAACTACAAATACAACTACAAAAGCCAATATAATCGGATAAGCTAAAGCATTTTTTATTTTCCCTTTTGTTTTATACTCACTATCATAATATTTTGCCATCTTACTAGCAGCCCCGTCTAATTTTCCACTAGCCTCTCCAGCATGAAACATATGAATCATCATTTCTGGAAAAGATTGACCACAAGCATACATTGCTTGCGATAAAGTATTCCCTTGTGATATTTTTGCATATAAATAATCATATAATTCTTGAGAAGATTTTTTAGATGATTGTTGTTTGATAATTTGAACAGCCTTCATAACAGATATACCAGAAGCTTGCATGGTTGCTATTTGGCGTGAAAAATCAGCTAGTTCTTTTACTTTCAAACGTTTGAATTGTAATTTAGGAGAACTTTGTTCTTCTATATCAAAAGCATAAACTCCTTGTATTTTTAATGTTTCATACAAATCATTAGGATTCGCTGCTTCTTTTATCCCTTTTATTTTCTTTTTCTTATTTGATACACCATTGTACTTATATATTGGCATAAAACAATCTCCCTTTCTATAAAAGCCCTAAATACCACTGCAATATAACTTCTCCATAAAAAACACTAAAATAACAACTAATACATAAAGCTGGTCCAAAAGGCATATAAATATCTTTTTGTTTTTTTATAAATAATAAATAAATTGCTTGCATTCCTCCTATTATAATTGCAAAAATAAATGCCATTATAACAAGCTTTAGACCTAATAAAAAACCACAAGCCATCATTAATTTAATATCTCCACCACCAAATCCACCATTTTTTATAAGTGACACAACCAACATCATACCACTAACACTTAAAAATCCTAAACTTCTATTGAATAGTGATATCTCTGGTTGTAAAAAAGCAATAATAATTGCATTTATCATAATAAGTAAAATAAGAGAATCTGGTAAGATCATACAATCAATATCAATAAACATTAATATCAGTAATAAGGATGCAAAAATACAATAGAAAATACTAATTATTTGAAATCCAAATTGATAAAAAGTAAATCCCCATAAGACTCCTGTAAGCAATTCTATGATTGGATATCTTATCGATATCTTAGTACCACAATGACGACATTTCCCTTTTAAAAACAAATAACTCACCACTGGTATTAAATCATAAGACTTTATTTTATTTTGACAAGATGGGCATTTTGAACGTCCTAGTACTATACTTAGATGCTTTGGTAAACGATAAATAATAACATTAAAAAAGCTCCCAAAAATCATTCCTACTACAAATACGATTAAATACCCTAATAATTCAATTATTAACATCTTCACTCCTTTTATTAAATATCAAAAGCAGTATGCTTTTGATATTCATCAATGGAAGTAACTCCCTCCACTACTAATTCATAAATATCTTCTTTAATAAAATTCATTTTTCCTGTTTCTTTTATATAATCATATAACTTTTCAGTTGATTCTTCATGACTTATCATAGAACGCATTATTTTATCTATTTCTAATACTTCATGGACTGCAATTCTTCCCTTATATCCCGTTTGATTACAAGCACTACATCCTGAACCATGATAGAAATGTTCTACATCTGGAAACATTGCTTTTTGTTGATCAGTAGGGACATATTCTTCTTTACAAAATGGACATATCTTCTTTACTAAACGTTGTGCTACGACACCTGCTAATGAATTGGCTAGTAAATAACTTTTTACTCCCATATCACTTAGACGAACAATAGAACTAATGGCGTCATTTGTATGCAATGTTGATAAAACTAAATGTCCTGTGATTGCAGCACTAACAGCTATTTGTGCTGTTTCACTATCTCTTGTTTCTCCTACTAAAATCACATCTGGATCTTGACGTAACATGGAACGTAAACCTGAACTAAATGTTAATCCTGCTTTTGGATTTACTTGTACTTGTGTAACGCCTTTGATATTTCTTTCAATAGGATCTTCTATTGTGGAGATATTGATAGGCTTTTTTTGCATTTGTTCTAAGACCATATATAAGGTAGTTGTCTTACCAGAACCTGTTGGTCCTGTGATATATACAATACCATGAGGATTTAATAATATTTTTTGAAGTAAATCATAATTCTTTTGACTCATCCCATAAGTTTGATCATTATCTAATTTAATTTGTTGTGATAAAAAACGTAATACTATTTTTTCACCAAAAGGAGAAGGCATTGTTGATACACGAATTCCAACATCTTTCCCTGCAACTTGTACTTTAAAGTTACCATCTTGTGGCATTCTTCTTTCTGCTATATCTAATTCTGCTAAAATCTTAACACGAGTAGCTAATTGCATTGCCAAAGCAGGATCTAATTCCATATAGGGTACTAATTGTCCATCACTACGGAAACGAATTTGTAACACATCATCAAAAGGCTCTATATGAATATCAGATACGCCTTCCGAATATGCTTTTAATAATAATGTATTTACTAATTTAATAATTGGAGAATCTTGTCCTCCTAATTCAATATCAATATCCATAATTTCATTATGTTGGTAAATACGAGCATCTTCACCGGCACTACTAGCTGCTAATCTTGCATCAATTTCTGCATAAGATTGACGGATCATTTGGGTTAATGCTTCTTTATGGCATAAAACAACAATGGCATCTCCATCAAAAAAAGATTTCATATCTTCAATACCATAAAAATCCAAAGGATCATTTAACGCTAAAACAACACTTGTTCCTTTTTTATCAATAGGTAGCATATAATGTTTCATACTTACACTTTTTGGTACTAACTCAACTACCTTTAAGTTTACATTCGTAGTTTTTAAATCTATTATTTCTACATTCAACCTTTTCCCTAAAGCTTCTAATAACTGAGTTTCACTAATAAATCCCATTTCTAATAGAACTTCACCAAGGCGTTTTGATTTGTTTGTTTGTTGGAAAGTGATTGCTAAATTTAACTGATCACTGCTAATATAACCAGATTCTAGTAAGACATCACCTAATCGTATATTTGCTTTCATAATACCTCTCCTATCTTTGATGCTATAGATAGCTTAATCTTATCATAATTTTACAAATTTGTATTCTTTTGCACACTATTTCTACATTTTTTCTCTTCGTTTAAACACAATAAAAAGATGATAGCCTTAAACTATCACCTTTTTTTATTTTTATAAGAATGAGAATAATGAGAAACTACTCATTAAGCTACTAATATAATTCATTACAATGGTACTAAATAACCATGCTCCAACAATAACAGAAGTAATTGTAATTGCCGATGCAACATTATTTCTACCTCTTAGTTCACTACGAATAATTTCATTTGTATATAATAACCAAAGCACTAAACCTGCCACATAGACAACACTCATTAATGTTGCTGATAAATAAGAACAGATAGCTCCGATTAGTTGTAAACAAGTAATAGGTAAATGAGCTAATCCCATTTTTGCTACCAAACTTAATAAGTAATCTTTATCATGTTTTTTAGTAGCAATAGCAATACCACCAACATAAAGTACGACTGACATTATAATCAAACACCCTAGTATTACTGCAGCTCCTGATTTTATTGATGATCCATAATCACCTAAATTAATCAAGAAACAAGATAAAATAGAAACTGCTAATGCTCCTCCACCAACTATTAATGATTCTTTTAAATCACTTGATTTTATAGAACGAGTAACACTATATGGATTTTTTAAAACTCCTAAAGCTATTCTTTTAAATTTTTCAACTGGTACTTCTGGAGTAGCAGGCTCTGCTACTTCATTACAACAAGCTTTACATGATTCACATTGACAAACACCATCAACTAATAATTCTCCACAATATTTACAATATTTTTTCATTTTTCTCTCCCCTTTTCTATTCTACTTCTGCGCCACAGGCACAACAATAAACACTATCACTATCAATTTCTTGTCCACATTCTTCACAATACATTGTATCTAATACTTCTTCTTGTACTGTTTCTTGCATACCTTCTTGAACTTCTTGTACTTCTTGCACACCTTCTTGCACTTCTTGAGTTACTTCTTGTTCTTCAATAGCAGTTGGTTTCTTTGAACCCAACATTCCTTTTTTCTTAGCAATAAATAATCCACCAGCAATGACTCCAACAATAGCAAGATAAATTATAACAGCAAAGATATTTGTATAAGTTCCAGTATAACTAGCAGTTCCACTTAATCCACTAAATTCTTCTGTAAAATTACTTCCTTCAATTACTGCATTCGAACTAGTTCCTAATAATAAACTATATAAACTACTTAAATCACTATCATAATCTTCAAGTTCTTCCTGTGATGCAAATAAACCTAAATCAGCAGTATAAGTTAATACAAAATCATCATTACGATAATCAACAATCTCGTAATAATAGAAATAATCACTAAATACAAATTCTTTTGTTAAAGAAAATAATCCACCTTCATCACTATATACAAAACTATCTCCTTCTCCAAATAAGTAATTACTAGAAGCAATAATTTCTTCTTGTGTTCCAGTTTGAGTAATAATTATTTGTAATTGATCATCTTTTTCCTTTGTATCAATGTCATATCCTGTTACATCTTGTTCAACTAAATTACCTTCATCATCATATTCAGGATAAACACCTGCTTCTAAACTAGCAACAATTGAATCAATCTTTTCATCTTCAGGAATACCATCTAAATAAATAGTAGTTGTTCTAGTAATATCACTAGAAAACATTGAATTATCTAAATGTACATCCATTTTAGCAACATAATATACATGTTCTAAACTATAGTTAACTAATTCCACTTCATCATTAATATAACTATCAAGAATTAAATAATATCCATCATCATTTTGTTCACAATAAGCAACATTTGATCCAGTATAATTACTAAATTCATATTCTTCATCATAATGAACCCAATAATATAAGTCTGTACTTCCTGATGTATCACTAAACATACCAAAAGCTAATCCTTCTTTTAGTGTATTAGCATCTACAAAAACACTACTAGAATCTTCTGTAAGTTCGATATAAGCAGCTTCATTATCTAAGAATGCAGCAGTTATACTTGCTAGATCTTCTAACGTAGTACTTTCTATTTCTAAAACAAATGTTTTAGAAGATGTTCCTTCTACCCATTGTCCTGATGCTCCATCAGGTACTAAATCTTCAAAATGTTGAATAATTTCTTCTTCATTTAATGATAATGCAGCATTTGTAATTTCTACTTCAACAGTACGTACATATTCATCTAATGAAATAATGTCTGTATAGAATGTAAATGATTCAATAGAAACATATTCCATTGTATCTACATCGATTGTATCTGATCCACTATAAGAGTTTTCACCAACAATAACAGTAGATGTACCTATTTCAAAGACATAACTTGTTTGAGATGATGTAATTAAACCTGCATCATATAAAGCAGTAGGCATCCATGAAAGTAAATCTGTAGTAGAAAAACTTTCTGTTACTTTCATACCTGTTGTTAAAGGATTTTCAGCCTCTAAAATAACAATCGATTCATCCTCCCCAGTAATCGATTCTACTTGTAATTCATAATCTTCAATTGACTCAAAAGATAACACTACTTCATAAGACACAGTTTCTTCGTCATATGTAATTGATAAACTAGCTGGTGCAGTAGCATTAATAACAGTATTAATATCTTCCATCGTACCATCAAATTCATCTGCTACAACATCCTGGTCAACCACAACATACATCACACGTGATCCACTCATGTCCTCATTGAATGTTAACTCCGTATTTACCACAGATGCATCACTACATCCACATATCATTACAATAAGCATTAACGTGGCAAAAACACTTAAAATTTTCTTCATTTCTCTCTCCCTTTCTAAAATATTAATGATAATTAAATAATCCATCATCACCATATTTTAACCATAAATATACCATAATTATCTACCATAAAGCTGATAAAATCAAGCATTATTATGATTGTATAGAATTTGTTGCAACAAATTCTACTTTTAACAATATAAAAGTTTCTACTTCTTTTAATAAAACAAATAACTTAGCTCTTTCTTCAAATTCCATTCTTTCTTCAGGCAATGGACTAGACTTTAAATCATCCATTAATAAATATAACTTCTCTAACAATAATTCACCCGTATTATCTTGGTGAAATGATTGTGCTACTTCTTCTAATAAATCAGAAACTTGTTTTGCAGTAATTGGGGCACTATGCATCGTATCAATTCTTTGATGCATGGCATATAAAACATGAAATTGTTTTTCTCTCATTTCAAGATATTCATTGTCTTTTCGATCAACATTGGATAATTGGTTCATATAGTTCGTTTCTGCTATGTTTTTAGCAATACGCAACGAATATTCCAAATCATGAAAACACTGTCCTCCATTACTAGGAAACTGCTTATCAACGATTCTAAGTGACATACGATGTAAAATCTCTTTCATTTGTTGATCTGTTTCTTCTTTCATTTTTGTTATATAAGCATCATCCTTATGTAGATGTGCATTAACAAACATTGCCAAGCTAATTCCTATCAAAAACAATAAAATTTCATTCCCTATATTTTGTGTATTCATAGAACTATGAATAAAATGAGAAATTAATACAGAATCAACTGCCATTGCACTTTTCCATTGGAAATGTTGACATACAACAATAAACAATAACAAGTAGATATAAAAAGAAAGATACCCATAACCAACTATTTCAAAACACAAAAAAGCAATAACTAAAGCAACTATAAAAGCTATCAAACGTTGACTTGCTGTTGCAATCGTTTCTTTCTTTGTCGGTGCTACTGACAAAATAGCAACAACTCCTGCTGATACAGGATAATCTAATTGTAAATAATTAGCACATACAATCGATAAAATAGCTGCAAAAGCTATTTTTAATGCATTAACATATTTTTGATTTATATTCATATTTATCTCCCAACACTTGTTTATATTAGGTTATTGTACCTATTTTTTTAATAAATTACTATCATTTAATATAAAAAAAAGAAAGACGTGGTATCTTCGTCTTTCTAATTAATTGAAATAGTTTCCTACATCCCGTTGTTTTATTAGTAGACATCAAGTGGTATCTTCTCTATTCTAATAACAAAACATGTATTTACTATTCAATAATGATAGCTATTGTTGCCCATTAACTAGTGTTTATTAAGTCCATCGAAAAGGGGAGGAGATAGTCTTAATAAAATAAAAACCAACTACATACACATTGATTAACAATGTCTGTGCAGCTGGCTAACTTGTAATGTAAGTCCCTATAGTTTTGTGTCACCACCTCACGATGGTTTTACCGATGTATTTGATTTTACTAGGTCCGTTTGTATTATTATTGCGGGCCCTATCACACGTATATAATAGCATATATTTTTTTAAATGCAAGCAATTTGCATCATTTTTTTAAAAAATATACTATTTTAGTATGAATGAAGCTTTTTTAGTTGATAAAATCAACATAATTTGGATTTATACAGGTATTTATTAACTCTTTTATCCAAAATTAATCCGTTTTTATCCATTTTGCATAGATAAATAAATCTTCTGTAATTATATCCGTTATTTCTACCTCACTACCAGCAGTAAAAGTACTAGTTGTATAATAACCTTCAACAACATATCCAGATATTGTCATATCAGTAAACTTTGCTTTCACCAGTGCATCTTCTACACTTGTTCCATAATCTACAGAAGCACCTATTTGTGAATAATTCACACTCGAGTAAACATAAAAATCATAAGAATTAGCAGTCCATTTTGCAGTTAGTGAAATATCATAGCTAGGCATTGTTGTAAATTTCACTCCTGAAGCATTATACCACCCTTGAAATGTATAACCTGTTAATGTTGGCTCACTTATTGTTTTTCCATAAGTTGTTAAACTAGTCGTGCTATTCGTTCCATCATTTAAAGTTAGATTATAACTATTAATAGTCCACTTTGCACTAAGGCTTACATCTTTTGAAGGCATGGTAGCTCCGCTTTCCCATTTTACACCATCACTATCATACCACCCACTAAATGTATAACCTTCTAAGCTAGGTGTCGATAGGAAAACTGTATCCCCACTTGCATAAGATGTCGTTGTTGATGATGATCCATTTGTTTGTGTTAATGAATACATGACAACATTATCATCAGTATCATTTTCTTGCCATGAAGCAGTTAATGATAAGTTATTATTTGGCATCGTATCGTTGTTATTCCATTTAACATTGGAATTATCATACCACCCTAAAAATGTATATCCTGATTTAGTTGGTGTTTCTAGACTTATTTTTTCTCCATAAGCATAACTTGATTTAACAGAAGAACTACCTGAATAAAGCGTTAAGGTATACTCATTAGTCTGCCAACTAGCATATAAAGTAAGATCACTAGCAGGCATCTTTGTGACTTCTTGCCCCGCATCATCAAACCAACCTATAAATGTTGCATAACTAGAAGAAGGACTTGATAAAACAAGGGGATCAAGATAGCAATAGGATGCTGTTGTTTGACTATCTCCATCTTTTAGTGTGAGAACATAAACATCCTCTTCAAATAAGCCATACAATGTTATATCCTCATCTGGCATAAGATAAGAAGAATAAACTGTTTCATATGTTTCTTCTAAATACCATCCTTTAAAACTATACCCTACTACTTCAGGTATCTCAATTTCTATCCTTTCATTTTCTTTAAAAATATATTCCACTGTTTCCCCATCCAATAAAACAACAGTTAATAGATGTTCTTCTAATGTTTCTCGACGTGTTAATTCAGATTCAATATCTTCTTTTTCAATTGAAATTTGATTCGTTCCACTATCAATATAAGTATCTATTAAACCCAACATATCCACACTCATTGTCGTTAAATCCAAATCCCACAACTCCGTATTATTCGTTTCTTCTAAAAGATACTTAACATACGTTTCTGTCTTACTTTCTATCTTTACTTCATAACCACTTTCAACTAATAAAGTTTGTTCCAATTGACCATCAAGATTAATAAGATCACTAGTCACAGTCCCTTCCAATGTCGTAAGTCTCGTATAATAAAGTGCTCCACTTTGATAAACCTCAACAGCAAACGTCGTTCCTCGAACCGCTAGGCTTGCATTCGGTGTAGTAACCTCAAAACTCTCATCCTCTTGTAAATCAGTTATAATTTCATGAATCACTGACCCAACTAATACAATAATCTCCGTATTTGAATCATCTTCTCCTTCTATTTGTAAAGAAGAATTTTGAGACACATAAAGATACTTATCATCATCTACTAACAAGCGACAATATCCATCTTGGCCTACATAAACCCTATCCCCACTCTCCAATAACATCCCTTCATAACCAGACAAATCTTCAATATCCCCTCTAGAAACAATCACTTCCCCTTCCATTTCAACTACCTTAATTACTCTTAGTGCTTGTGTATTTTGATTCAAATAACAAAATAAACCAACACTAAAAAGCACCCCAATAGCTATCCCAATCATTACAACCTTTTTATTTAATCTCATATTATCTCCTCCCAAATCAAATATGCCAGCAAATATAAATTCTTATTTTATATACCTATTAAAAGATAACTTGAACTAAAAACATATAAAACAAAGTCCCTAATAAAATACTAATCAGTGTATTCTTTTTCCATAAATGTAAAAAAACAACAAAAGCAATTCCTAAAAATTCAGGTAATCCATGCAAAGAATCAAATAATGCATCTTTTAAACAATAAACAATAATTAAACTAATTGATGCATAAGGTAATACAGTTCCTAAATACTTTACATAGTTTGGTGCTTGCTTATTATCTGGAAAAACTAGAAAAGAAATAAATCGAGTGAACATCGTTCCCAATGCTACAACAATAATAGTGAATAAACATTGTATCGTTGTCATTATTTTACCTCCCCTTTTGTTATTAGTTTTGTAATACCAAAACTAATAACAATCAAAAACATAGCCGGTAACATAAAGCTATCTCCGCCAAACAAAAACAAACTTCCTAAAGCACACAACAGTCCTACACATGCCGGAAAATGTTCTTTTGTTTCTTTCCATTGTTCTACAAACATCACTACAAATAACGCTGTTAAAACAAATTCAATACCAGTTGTATCAAATGATACAACTGTACCTAGTATTCCTCCTAAAGTAGCACCTAAAACCCAATAAAAATGATTGAACAATGTTACAAAAAACATAAACCACCCTTTATCAATATCTTCAGGAATTTGTACCGTGCAATTAATTGAAAAAGATTCATCACACATACCAAATATCAAATAAAACTTTTTCCATCCAGTTCCTTTATACTTATCCAACATTGATATTCCATAAAAAATATGTCTTGCATTCACCATAACTGCAAGTAAAAAAGCCTGCAAAGGATTAAAAGCCATTAATAATAGATTCGCAGTTACAAACTCCATTGCTCCTGCAAAAATCAAAAAACTAGTAATCATCGGATAAATAAAAGAAAAACCCAAACTACTCATCAAAAAACCATAAGATAACCCTATAAATAAAAATCCTATACAAATTGGTAATGTATATGGCAATGCTGCTTTCAATGCTTTTGTTTTCACTAGAATTCTCCCATTCTTACTTCTTTAAATTACTAATTTGTTCTTGAATTTCTAATAATTCCATCCATCGTTCACTTAACTTCTCTATTGTTTCTTCTAATAAAGTTCTTTTAGATGATAATTCATCTAATTTACTAAAATTATTCGTTGTTTCTTGCATTTGTTGATCTATTTGTTCTAATTCTAATTCTTTGGTTGCAATTAATTGTTCCATACCCTCTAATTCTTGTTTTTCTTTCATTGAAAGCTTTGGTATATTTTGACGTTGCAATTGTTTTTCAATAGCATAACGTTTTGCTCCATCCCCTTTTTTACTTTCAGGTTTTTGATCTAACTCTAAATACTGACTATAACCCCCATTTACAACTGTAATTTGTTTATCTTTAAAAACAAAAACACGCTCACAAATACGATCTAAAAAATAACGATCATGACAAACTACAATAACAATACCAGGAAAGGTATCTAAATAGTCTTCTAAAATAGTTAAAGTCAAAATATCTAAATCATTTGTTGGTTCATCAAATAACAATACATTTGGTACTTGGATTAAAACCTTTAATAAATTAAGTCTTCTTTTTTGTCCTCCAGATAACCTACTAATCTTAGTTTGTTGCAAAGAAGAATCAAATAAAAATCTTTCACACATCGTTCTTGCATTTAATCTACCATCATTTGTTTCTAAATCATCACTCGTATCTTTAATGTAGTCAATCACTTTCATATCTTCTATTAAATCATCATTTTGTTGTTTAAAATAACCTAATTTTACAGTTTCTCCTAATACTATTTGACCATTCGTTGGTTCTAAAGCACCAGCTATTAATTTAATTAATGTAGATTTACCACTACCATTAATACCTAATATTCCAATTCGATCTTGTCTAGTACATGTATAAGAAAAGTTTGAAAATAATTCCTTTGTACCAAATGCCATGGATACATTATCAAAAATAATTGTTTTTTTACCTAATCTTTGATGAACATCCATCATTTCTACTGATTTATTTTCTTCTATTCTTTCGATACTACTTAGTTGTTCAAAACGTTCTAAACGATCTTTACTTTTTGTTGATCTAGCTTGTACTCCAGCACGTACCCACTCAATTTCTTTTTTTAAGAATAAATCTCTTTTTCTTTGTGTACTAAATAATTCCATTTCTCTTTTTTCTTTTTGTTCTAAATATTGGGTATAATTACCTGGATACTCGATTAATTCTTTTCTACTAATTTCATATATTTTCGTTATAATTCGATTTAAGAAATAACGATCATGACTTACCATTAATATTGCTTTATTATATTTGATTAAATATCTTTCTAAATATTCTATCATCATACTATCTAAATGATTGGTTGGTTCATCTAAGATTAATAAGTCACATGGTGTTAATAGCGTGATAGCTAACGCTACTCTTTTTTGTTGCCCTCCTGATAATTGTCCAATCAACTGATCATAATCATCAATTCCTAATCTATTTAACATTGCTTTTACTTCATAGTCTGGTAATTTCTTTTCATCGATATCTTGATATACTTGTTGCATCACTGTTTTGCTTTCATCAAAATCAGGATGTTGAGGAAGATAACTAATTGTTGTATTTCCATTTTTAATAATAGTCCCAGTAACTGGTTCTAATCCAGCTATCACCTTTAAAAAAGTGGACTTTCCAGTTCCATTAACACCTAGCAGAGCTATTTTATCTTGTTCTTCAATCGTAAAAGAAGCTTGATTGAATAATTGTTTATCGCCTAATTCTTTGGTAATGCTTGCACTTGATAATAACATAATAATCTCCTTCCATGGGATTCGTTTATATTATATAAGTAAATTTAAAAAAAATCTATACAAAAACCACTCATTGAGTGGTTATAAGTCTGGTGCTATTTTAAATACTGCAGTATTCGCATACATTTTACTTTCATTTCTAGCAAATAAGATAGTCCCTTCATCAGATGATACTACTCTCCCTATTACATGTCCTTCAAAAGCATCAATTACTTCTGCAAGTACTTGGTTTTTATAAACTCTATCCCCAACTTTTACAAAGCTATGATAAAAGCCAGCTTTTTTAGAACGAATGGTAACAATATCTTGACTACTAATTTGTTTTGAAATATATCCCTCATGTCCTTTGTAACTAATAATTCCTTGTTTTGATAAAAAACTAAGAATTGCATCAATTGCTTTCATCGCACTTTTATGATCTACTTCATCCGTTGTAGTGGTATAGATTGAAAAACTTAATGTATCCCATACTTGCCAATTATAATTTAAAGTCGCTGTATCATAAGGACGAGGTTGATGAGCAATAACATACGGCATTCCAAAATCAGCTGCTAAATTTAATAACTCTTGATTGGGTTTATCGGCTATATTCATAACTCGAACATGTGGTAAAAAGTTACCTGGCATATAAAAAGAAGCAAGTTGCATACCATATTGATAATCTTTAATATTATCAAATAGCCCTGCTGCAATACGTTGGGTTGTTTCACCTTGATCATATCCTGGAAACATGCGATTGATATCCGTATTATCAATTCCCCAAAAACGTTTCTTTGTATTCAAAGAATACGTGTTTACACTAGGAACTACTAAAATCCCTTTTTTAATTAAACCTTGTTTTTCTAAACTTTTTAAACGCTCTATCAATTTTGCACAAACATATAACTGTTGATTTTCATTCCCTCTAGTACTCCCAACAATACAAGCTGATTTTTCATTGGTACCAAATTGATAACCCACAATACGAAAATCATCTCGATAAAGACCTGTCATTTCAAATAAAATTTTCTTTTCCATTATCGTACCTCTTGATACACTGCTTCTTTTAAAATACGTCCCATTAAAGAGCCTTCACTAACTACAGGATATTCACGAGTCGTAAACAACCATCCATTTCCAGGAGCTTGAATTATCGCTAATACTTGACCACTTAATGGATTTACAATATTACCAATCACTTCGTCTTTCCAAACATAACTACCATGTTCTTTTTCTTTTATAAAAATACCAGAAACTGGAGCATTAAGAAACAAAACATCATCATTTCCATCAGAAATAATAGGTTTACGAATATTTCTTATTTTTTTATCATCATAAATACTTAATAAGTTCATTAAATTAAAAATCCCATCTAACAATTGATCACCATACCTTTTAGTAATACGCATACCAACACCCATTTCAACTACAATAGTTGGTGTATTTAAAACATTTAAACTATGTGCAAAAGTCGATTCTAATACTGTACTAGCTCCATGTACCCATATAAAATCAACATTCGCATTATTTGCATAACCCAATAACATATCTTTATGCAATTGATTAATTCTTATTTGTGGAACTTCCGTTAAAAAGATATTACTAGCATGAATATCAATACATAAATCAGATCCTTGTACATCTTCTATTATTTTAGCAGCAATATATTCATTCATATCACCATCGATACGTCCTGGAAAAATACGATTCATGTCTAAATCAAAAGCTGGTATTCCTCGACTAATAGAATCAATTCCAAATGGATTTAATGCCGGATAAATATCCACAATACCCTGTAATTGATCTATATTTTCTTGAATAATGGAAGATAATTGATAGCACACATATTGTCCTTCTAATTCATCTCCATGAATTCCTGTAACAATACTAATCCTTTTTAAACCTTCTATATTTGTTACACCTTTTGGTATTAAACGCATCTTTTTAACCGATAGATTTTCATCTACTGGTAACTCTACTTGTGTTACTATGATCTCCATACATACTCCCCTTATTTATAAGCCTCATAAACAATAACTGAAATTGTTTGATGTTGAGTTCCTCCGCCTAAAAAAGCTCCTTGATTAATAATACAATCTAAATAATCTCGACCATTTGATATTTTTATATGATCTTCATGAACTAATATATTGTTAGTAGGATCAATACCTATCCAATAACCAACATCCTGACAATTTTCATCTACTTCAAATATTTCTACCCAGGCATGACTATAACCCTCTCCCACTAACAAACCAACTACATACCTTGCTGGTATTCCTGCCATTTTACAAAGCGCAATAAAAATATGAGCATAATCTTGACATACACCACATCCTAAAGACATAGCTTGCTCCGCTGTTGTCGTGATATTGGTAACATCTTTTTTATATTCGTAACTTTTTTGTAATTGTTCCATTATGATCATTGCTTTTTGAAAATTAGTAGATCTCTTTCCAAATTGCAATGATGCAAAGAAAGTTTGTAAAGCATGTCCTGGCTTTGTGATATTTGTAGGGTATTTATAAAACCCAACTTTATAAACATCTTCATAAATACGTGCTTCATTTCTACCTGTGTATGCTGTTCCTATTACATCAAAATAGAATTTTTGATGTGCCTCTGGTGCATGCCCCATAATACAAGCATTATGAAAAGAATCATTACTTTCACTAAGGTATTGATTAGGATAAACATCTACTTTTAAGTTTTCAATTTTTTGATTTGTATCACTTAATGGTATACATTTTAATGTAAAATGATGATTTTGGACATCATCATCAAACATTATGTCCATGTGATAATGAAAGTATAACTGCTTCATAATAATGCCCTTCTAAATTAGATTTTCTACTACCTTTATTAATTGAACATAATCAATTGGATTTGACTTAGTTAATTCAATAATTTGGTCAATATCTTCTTGATGATAAGCTAATTTTGTTTGTTCTATACGTCTTTGTAAACGATATGCTTCTATTTTTATTTCTTCTTGACTAGCATGTAGACGAGTATATAAACTTAATTTTTCAATACGTTTCCCTGTTTTCATTAGATTTCTAGCATTACGATTAACCATTATTTCATTAACCATTCCCCAAAATGCCATTAAATCATCCATCACTTTTTGTAATTCAATCAATGGTGCTAAAGAAAGTAATGCTTTATCCATATCATAAATAGCAAGTTGAATATAAGATAATGTATCGCTCCCTATTTCTTCTCTTAATACAATCGCATTATCATATGCTCTAGTTAAATTACTAGCAATAGAATTAGTATCGGTTTGATCAAAACAATAACGTTTACAAAAATCTTCTGTAGAAGTATAAATATTTGGAATATCTAAATTCATACAAAACTCTTTATAATGATTAAAATCAGTATCAATCATTATATCATAACTATCTGAAAATAACTTTAATGTTTCATACACACGTTGTGTGTATCTTCCTAACCAAATTAATTGGTCTGAATGTTCTAACGAGATAATACCCATGTGTCCTTGAAACCTCCCCCTTGTGATGAATTAACAATAAATGAATTAGGATCTCTAGTAAAACGAGTTAATCCACTTTTCCATACCATTGGCTCTTCTGCCATTAAAACAAATGCTCGAAGATCCGCTTTTCTTTTAACAATAATACCATTATCCACAATATCCTCATCTAAAAAATCAATTACTTCTTGTGCAATAAACCTTCTAGGTTCTGCCTTCATTAAAGTAATAAAACTTTCTTTTTGATCAGGTGTCATTTTACTACCAAAGACAACACCATATCCTCCTGCTTCTGCTACATCCTTTAATACCAAATTATCAAAGTTTTCTAATACATAATCCATATCTTTTTGATAAAAAGGTAAATAAGTTGGCGCATTTTGTAAAATAGCCTTTTCATTTAAATAATATTCTATCATTTTAGGAACAAAATAATAAATTCCTTTATCATCTGCTACTCCATTACCTGGTGCATTTAAAATAGCTACATTTCCTTTTCTAAACACATCATACAAATGAGGTATTCCAATTAATGATTCTGGATTAAACGTCATAGGATCCAAATATTCATCTGAAATACGACGATAAACAGCCCCTACTTTTTGTTTATTCCCAGTATAATCAATAAAATATAAATAATCATTCTCTACCACCAATTCATTACCTGTTGCAAGTCTTGAACCAGTTTGTTCAGCAAGATAAGAATGTTCAAAATAAGCAGCATTATATCTACCTGGTGTTAAAATAATATTTAAACCCCCAGTATTAGAATAATCCATCGTTGCCTTTAACATCTTTGCATAATCACGGTTATCTTCAATTTGATTATCATGGAAAATACCAGGACATCCTCTTCTTGTTAACTTCCTAGCAATCATCGGATAAGATGCTCCTGAAGGAACTCGTAAATTATCTTCTAAAATATACCATTCTTTGTTTTTTCCTTGTACCAAATCAATTCCAGAAATATGACTATAAATACCTTTAGAAGGCATTACTTCTTCACACATTGGTAAATAACCACTACATGAATAAATAAAATCCTCTGGTATAATATTATCCTTCACAATTTGTTTTTCATGATAAATATCTTTAATAAATAAATTTAATGCTTTCACCCTTTGTTTTAATCCTGCCTCCAAAACATCAAATTCATCTTTTGGAATAATACGAGGAATTGTATCAAAAGGAAACAATTGTTCAACAAACGTATTGTTTTTATAAATACCAAACTTTACTCCATATCGGGCTAACAAATCATTAATAACCTCTTTTTTATTTAACAAGTCTTCATACAACATAAAATTTCCTCCCTTGATAATTTTTTATTATACTGACTGATTTTTAACAATGATAGCATATCAAATATACCATGTCAACGAACATCCAACAAATAAAAATATTACTTTTTCAAATAAAAAAATAAGTGAGGAAATTCCATCACTTATTCATGTCAATTTCATATTTAGCAAGGACACCATTTCCCCTAGGATGTCCGTGTTCTTCACTCTTTGTTAGGGCTACTACCCCTAATTCTTTAAATAAAACTCCATCAATCATTGCTTTTTCTTGAAATTCTTCAATTGTTGCAAAAAACTGATCATCTAAATAAAGTCCTTTATCTATTCTTTTTCCTTTTGCTACTTCATAACAATTCATCCCTACTCTATGTGTTTTTTCTTTGTATTCAAATGTTAAATTTTCTATCATTGTATCGTACATTCTATCTACTTCAAAAGCAGCAATAATCGCTTTTGCATCACAATATAGAGGGGCTTTTTTCTTAAAAAACATCTTTTTCTCCTTTTATTTTAATTTTTGTATGTATTTTTGATGTAATGCTTCTTGATAAGTAGCATACTTACATTGCTTTAAGGCATCACAAATAGGTAATAATTGATCATTTATGCATTTATCTAACATCTTTAATCTTTTTTCACTAATCATTTTCGATGATAAATGTTGATAATAATTATCCGTTTCATAGTTCCATAAAGAAATAGTTGGATATCTAGTTAATAATTTATCGGCAATCAATATTCCTTCAGGATCAAAATCACCTGCATAATAAATAGTTGCACTTGTTTTACTTAGAATATCTAACAATAAATATGCTGCTAAATTTAATTGCCCATAGGTACATATAAAAGCACAATCTTCCATATTATTTTGTTTTCCATGCAAACATAAATATCGAAACGTAGATGGATTTTCTAAAATATAAACTCGTTTAGGAACTATGATTTCTTTGATTTGACGAATATTATAAACTTGAATAATCCAAGGTTCATATAAGTCATACATTGCTTGCCATGCTAGATGAATATCTTCCATCTTTGCACTTAAATGACAAATCATAACAAAGTTAGATACATCATTAGAAATAAGACCAGCTTGATAATATAAAAAATCTTTTTTTATTATCTCATCCTCTTCATCAAAACCAAAGATATGTTCTAGAATGGAAATAAATAAATTTTGATATGCTAATCGATCTAAGAAATGAGGGTCTTTTAAATGATTTTCTAAAAATTCAATTAGTAATTGAGTCTTTTGTTGGAAAACAGGAAGAACATTTATTGCATTAAATAAAGAAATCAAAGTATCTTTATCTTCTTTCCATAGTTTAAAAATATTGATAAAACTAGTTGGTTGACTAACTACCTTTTCTATAAAAGAATATATTGGTTGATTTTCATACATATCCAATAAATCTTCTAGAAAAGATAAATAACTTTCTTTTTCTTGCTTTTTGTTTTGTTTTTTAAAATAGAAAGGTGATCCCTTATGTAATTCTAACATTTTTACAAAATCCATCTCTTCATAATTACTTTTATCCAATGCTTTTTTTACTTTGTTAAAAGATATCTTCCATTCACTACCACCAGGTAGTGTTACCTGTAATAGTGCTGCAATAGATTCCTTTTCATCATTTGATAAATCAACTAAAACAATAGAACCGCCTAAATATTCTAACTGTTCATATCTTTCTAACCATTTATCCAAAAAAACAGGAATACCTGGTTTAGAGCTAGCATATTGCAAAAACTGCTCTTCTATAGCCATGTGTCTAACATCCTTTTATTCGTACCATTCCACTTATATAAAACCATTGTTACAAATTTTGCATTTTCTGGTCGATATAAATCATAGATAGCCAGATTTTTAACTGCTGGATAATCACCCCAAAGAACTTGTGAGTTAATAATATAGTCGAAATCAAACTTAGCAATTAGCTCAAACATATTATTGATATTTTTTTCATCAATTCCTGCAAAAGCTTCATCTAAAGCAATTAAAACTGGAGAATCACTTCTAGCATTTTCAAACTTCGCTGCTACTGCAGAAAATAATGGAACATACATAGACATTGCTTTTTCCCCACCACTATAAGAATTAAATAAATTGTTTGTTAATTCTTTTTTGTTTTCACCTGTTTTTTGAGTCATTATTTTAAAATCAAACCACTGACGATAATCTATTGCATCCTGCATTAATTGATGAAAGCTAAGTAAATTCCCTGTTTGCATTTGTTGTTTTCTAGCTTCATCAATTTTTACTCTAAAATGATTGGATAGTTTTTGACGATCACTTGGTTTTAATAATTGTGGATCAGCTTGTAAAAGTGTAATTAATTCACGAGTATGCAATTGTTCTTGTCCATCTGATGTTCTTTTTTCCCATTTCAAACTCAATGAAAGTCCACTACTTGTATCCATTCCCCTCATGTAACGATTCATTTTTTCTACCCAATCTAAACTACTTTGAATATGTTTACGTATCTTTTGACTAACTGTATTCACTAAAATATCCTCAAATAAATTCTTATCTGATTCTAATAACAATACTTCTTCTAATTCCAAAGCCTCTAATTGATAATTTTTAAGTTTTTCTAAACTTACTTGTTGTCCTGCATACCTTGCTTTAATATCTATTCTTGTTTTTAAATCATCAACTCCATCGCATGGAAATATGGATAATAACAATAAATTATTTTCTTGTAATGCAACACGATGTTGGTTCATCATAGCTTGTACTTCTAAAGCTAAGTTTTCTGGATTTTTCCTTACTTCATAATTCGAATATTTTTCTTTCAAACATTTATCATAATCCACTTTTTTAGTATCTCTATCAAAAACATAAAATAATTCTAGTTCTTCATATAAAAAAGATTGATATAATTGTGTGTTTTCTTTTTTAGAAATAATTAATTTTTGATTATTATTTAATTGTTCTTGTGTTGTTTCTAAAGAAGTACGTAAACTACCAATATGAACATTCTCTTGAATAATTAAATCTTTAATTTCATGTAAACGTTTTGAAATTACTTCTAATCTTTCTTTTATATCTTCAAAACCAGCTTCTTTTAATAATTCATTCTTACTTATTAATTGTACTAAAATCGTATCTAAGTTATTTTGAGTTTGATAGATTTCTCCTTTTAATAACAATACATCTTCTTCTAGTTCTTCTAGAGATAGATGATAGTGTTGTTTTATTTCAAATTCGGAAACATATTTATTGTGTTGCACTTGAATTTCACGCACATTTTTTTGAATATCACGATATCCTTCTACTTGTTTGGTAAAGTTTTCTTTTGATGGATGCATTTGTAACATATTTCCAAGTTCTTTAATTTTATTTGATTTTTGTTTTAATAAAACATCCTCTTTTTCCACTAAAACACTTAATTCTTGTATTTGATTCATAATTACTTCCATTGTTTGGTTTACCTTATGAATACTCTCTACCACTAATTTCAAATCTTCTTCTAAAAGAAAACTATTTTTTTCATTTTGAAGAGCTTCAAAAATCAAATCAATATCCATTATTTGTTTTTCATTTTCTGTTATTTTATTTTCTAAATCTTCAATTTCTTGTGATAACATATTTATCTTAGTTTGACGATAGATTGTTCTTGCCTCATTGCCGATATAGATTGATTCTTCCTCTTTCGATAAAGTTCCTTCTAAGAATCCATAACGATAAGTTTGGTCATTCCATGTAATCTTTGCATGAAGTGGACATCGTAAAGCTAAATAATCATTCACTTGTTTTTCAATACTTTTTATATCATTTCCCGTTAAATAACAAGCACTTACATCTAATTGATCAACAAATATATAATTATCACTCATCCCATTAGGATTATTTACAATAACCTCTCGATCATCATTTCTAACAACTAGACTATACAATAATCCACTATTAAAAAATATTTCTTCGACTATTTTTTTTGTTGCATCTTCTACATCTTCTTTGAATTCAAATAACTCATAAAACATTTGATAAGAGATATTATTTTGTTTTAAATATTTCCTATTTGCAATTGATTTTTCTGTTAGTTTTGGTGTAATTGTAATCATATTTTGCCAATATTCAAGTTCATTATCTAATTTCAATAATGTTACCTTATATTGTTCTTGTTCTTTTTTTAATCTAGATTTATTTAAAAGATTATCTTGATAAGATTCTAAATAACAATCAGAAATCATTGTTAAAATATCACGATAATTATTTTCTTCTAAATAATCACATAAAATAGAAATAAGTAACTCTAATTTAGTTTGATCTAATTTTAGATATTTATTTTTGGCATTCCAATGATAAATATTTTCTTTATATTCTTCTATTTTTATTTCATATCTTTCCGTTGCTTGTTTTAATAAGTTTTCTTGTTCTTCTATTGAGTTTTTATAAGATTCTATTTGTTCTACTTTTTGGTCTAACTGTTTCTTTTCTAATTCATATTCTTGGAATAATTGCAAACCTGTTAATAGATGTCCTAAAATAGTATCCGTATTTGTAAAGAATTCTCCATACTCATAAGAATTAGTAAGATTCGTCATTAGATCTTGTTTTAATATTTCATAGTCCGTACTTCCAATTGTTTTTTGTGCTTGATTGCATTCTAAAAAAGATTCATGGATGGTACGATCTAATAAAGATAACTCATAGTTTTTCTGTTCTAATTTTTTTTCATTTTTACGATAAGTATCTTCTTTGTTTTCTAATGTTATTTGTTTTATTTGAATCGTTTGATTTTTTTCTTTTTTCTCTTTTTCTAATAATTGTACTTGATCGTATAATTGATTAATGTTGTCATTAGAAATAGTTGCTTCTTCTTGTTGTAAAACTAATTGTTCATCATTTAGTTGTTTTAGTAAATTAGTAGTACTGTCTAATTCTAATTGTTTTCGTTCTAATAATTTATTGTTTTCTTTTTCTAGTTTTTGAAATTGTTGTAAATCTTTGTTTTCTCGATTATATTTTTGATATTTGTCATATAACATATATTCATTATATTTATCAAAAACAAAAAGAATTGATTTACTACTATGTATTGCTGTTTTTAGCGTTTCTATATTATCATGATGGCTATCCATATTAGATATTGCTTCACTCATAGGACGTAACTCATCTTGTGATAATGGTTGCAATGAATCTCTTAGCATCTCATTAATAGCAGTTGGTTTTAATGTGTTGCTTAATTTTGGCATACGTAATTTCAAAATCAAGTCAATCGCCTCTTTGTAAATATCATTACTCGCAAATCCAAAAATACTTTGATTTACTCTTTCCATATATGCTTTTTGACCTTCTATATATTGTGAACCAAGGATGTTTCTTAACTGCAGTTTTGTAATTGCAAGTTTCCCATCATATAAGGAAATTTCTTTGTTAATGCGACGATTATCATCGATAACAAAATACCAAGAATCCAATGGTTTTCCTTTTCTTGCACGCATCCCCATACCGATTGTTTTATATATTTCACTATCTTCTCTTTTAAATTCTATATATAAATAACCAATTCGATCATCTCTACCTGATTGTTCATCTAACAAATAACTTTCTAGTTTTCTAGATTTACTTCCAAAGGCATCTAACCTTTCACTGCTTTTATTCCCATCTAACAACAAAGGAATAAAGCTTTGCATCGTAACTGATTTTCCACTACCATTGCTTCCTCTAAGCAACATATGTCCATGATCAAAATAAAATTCCTCATTTACATAAAACCAAAAATCAACTACCCCTAATTTATTCATATGCCATTTACTCATTACAATGCCTCCTTAAAATGATCCTACTATTTTTGCTACAATTGGAAAAATAACTACCATTTGTTCTTCTAATAAAATAAACCCTACGTTTTCTTGATATTCGATAACTTGTTTTGTTAAATTTTCAATTCCTACTATTTGATATTTTTTTGGTAATTTCTCAATATTTGTTTTCAATATTTTTTGTATTGCCAAATCATATTCTGTTTTTTGGATACTGACTATTTCATGTTCATTCTTTATCCATTTATTATTTTTTATTAATTTCCTAATGTTTTCATTTACAATTAAACATAAATCATTCATTGTCCCAACACCTGGAATTGTTTTCTTTAAAATAGCATCTTCATCTATTACTAGATAAGCACTTGATGAATGTACTTGCAAAGTACATGGAAATAACTTTTGGAAATCTTTTTCAATTTGATTTCGATAATTTCTAACATATTGAAAATCCTCTTCATCACTTGTACTATAACGATAAATACCCAATGATAATAACAACTTACGATACACTCTTTGTCTACGAACAATCCCTCGATTTTCTTCTATTCCTATCCATTGTCCATAAAGAAAGTCTTCTGATTTTTGATAATCCATGATATCTGTTGTAAAATGTCTCATAAAGTAACGTGAGTTTCCTGTATTTTCATATAATGCATTTGCTTTTTCATCTTTTAAAAAGCCTTCTTCATCTCCATCATTTAGAATTAGTAATCCATTTTTTAGAGCAAATTTGATAACATGAATAAATTGTCTTCTATTTTTATGAGTTTCCCAATCAATTTGATTATTTTGAAATTGAGTTTTGATGTATTCACTAATATCTAATAGTGCAAATTGTTCTTCTATTTCTTTATCTTCTAAATACATTAGAAGATAACAAAACATTTGATATTCTGTATTTGTTTGAAATTCTTGGATACCCATCCACCCTTCTCCTTTACCAGGAATTTTTTCTAATTTGATTAGATTTTGGGTGATTATTAAGTTATAACCTATTTTTTCATATACTTTTTGTCTTATTTCTTTGCTATCATCTTTTATTTGATAATACAGTTCGGTATTATCTTTTTTTAATACCCATCTTCTATTTAACAGTTCTTCAATTGTTTTCATTTAGAATCCTCTCCAAATATAATCTTAAAGCAAGGTGTAATAAAATCACCATCACTACATTTTAAAACACATTCCCCTTCTTTTTCTTTTTCTACTCGATAAATTAATCCAGAATCTGTTTTTGCTGTTTTCGATTTATTCGTAAGTGCTTTTGTTAGCCATGTTAAAATTATTTTTCGAGCTTCTTGACTAATTGGTGGTAAAGAAGATAAGTTTAATATATTTTCTTTTGTTAAGGTATCCATGATGTATTTTGTATGTTCCATTTGTTTTTCTAATTCTAATTTTTGCATTCTTCTTTCTAATTCAAAATCTTCTGGTGGTTTTCGATTGCTTTTTTCTTTTTGTACTCGAGTACGAACATCTAGATGTTGAAAATGTGCTGGTTCTTGGTAAACTCCACTATATATACTATCTGTTAGACGTTGACTAATGTTTTTTAAATGTGTCGTATGTTCACTACCAAAAACAGAAGCACTTAAAATATGACAATTGTTTATTGATTCTAGTTGTTCAAACATACTTGCTATTTTCCGATATTCTTCTTTTCTATTTGCTCCATGATGATGCATTTCTCCTATGCTTAGTGCATATCTAGTTATTTTACGTATAATTTCATTTGTAATATTTTGTAAACGAACTATTTCATTTTCATCATTTTCTCCTACAAACCAACGATAAATACTTTGCCACTTTAAGTGACATTGTTCCATTAGGTCTTCTTTTAAAGGAATAGCATCTAATCTAGGAATAGATAATTCATATGCAACAATTTGATGAAAGATTGTTTCTAATTGTTCTGGTTTTACTTTTAGTAAGCAATTTTCAATAATATACGAATACTCTTGCATTGTTTTCACAAAAGTACGTAAATAAGTAATTAATTTATCTTTAAATTCTAAAAACTCTCTTGATTTCATCATTTCTTCTGCTTTTACACTATTTAACATAGAAATATAATCTTGATAATCTCTATTTAATCTTATAAAATCATCATTCAAACTACTCCACCAGGCACTTACTTCTACATTTGTTTTTTTATCTAAATCATGTACTTGTAAGATTTGATTTTTTATACGTTCTAATAATGTTGGTGATAACGAAGCACCTTTTGTTTCTAAGTTTTCTAAAAGAATAGTCATACGTTCTATTTCTACACCATAAGGACTTAGTCTATAACGGTATTGACGGTTTTGAAATTCTTCTAAAGAAGCTGCTTTTGAGGTGTCTTGAACATATAAAAGATTTCCCCACTGAGCTAATTTTTGTAAATCACTCTGGCATTTCTCCATTGTATAATCTTCAAACAAATTAGTTTCTTTTACTATATTATATAGCTCTTCTCTATACATCCAGTATTGTAAATTTTCATACTGAGTATAAAAATAACGGACAATAATACGATATCGTTCCGTATTTTCTACATGTAAATAGGTTGTTTCTTCAATCGGTTTTAATAGTTTATCATTTATTTTCATGTTTTTCTCCTAATGCATTATATTCTAAATCAATGCATTCTTTTTGATTATTTCATTATCTACTTTACTAAATTATTTTGTAGTAATATCTAGATAAAATTCTTCCATTGTGTCTAAACATAAACAAGCTAATCGTTTCATTCCACAATCAATAGCAATATGATTATATTTTTTATAAATTTTATCTGGATTTGGATTGTCAAATATACATAATGTTGGTGTATGTCCCGTGATTAATATTTTATCTTTATAATACTCCATACCATAATCACAACGTTCCCACAATAATTGATCATAATCATATTCTGATATATCTTTCTCTCTAGTAAATTCTTTATGTCCTAAGGTATGAACTAATAAATAGGTTTGATTGTTAACAACTATTTTATCATACATTGGTAATTCATCTAAAAATTCAAGAATCATTTCTTTTTGTTCTTCATTTAATTTTTTAAAGTCATCTAATGTTGCTTTTCCGCCAATATGATTAATCCATTCAATAATCATTTCTAATGTTTCACCATCTAATGATTGAATAAATTCATCTGTTATTTCTTGTTTTAACACTTTTAAACATTCACAAGCTAATACATCATGATTACCACAAAGACAATAAACATTATCTCGATACATAAGATCAAAAAGTAATTTCATACTTTGATCCCCTCGATCAACATAATCTCCTAACAAAAATAAAATATCATTTTGTTGAAATGAAATTTCATCTAACATCATTAAAAAAGCATCATATCTTCCATGTAAATCACTCATTACATAAATCATTTCCTAGCCTCCATTCAAATATTTCATTCCTATTTATAACACTATAATTCCTTTTAAATACCTCTTTTAGATACTTTATTAATATCTTGTTATTCTCCAAAATATAACTAAGACTACAAGACAATAAAAATTCTTTTATCAACCATATTATACACTAAAAATAAAGATGTTACAAAATAACAGTAACTAAAAAAGTCGGGTTAACCCCAACTATAAATAATGATTTATAAAAAGAAAAAAAGATAGACGTAACTCTTACAAAGTGAAGTCTATCTTTTTATTAAAAGCAATACTTTCTTATGGTATTTAAGATTTTAGAATGGACCATTCATCTAAACGAAGATCACAGAAATAACGGACATTTCCAAATTCTAAATCATCTGGCACATCTACACGGGAAGTGTTTAAGAATATATAATTATAACTTGTAAATAATGGTAGTTTATACAATAACTCTTGTTCTAACTGCGTTATTTGATTTTGATATTCTATTTGTTCTTCTTGGTTTATGGTAGCACTATAGTCTGCTATTAATTCATCAAATACGCCATCTTCTCCCATTAATACAGCTAAATTTGTAGAAGTCATTAAATATTCATTATACCAATCCTCAATATTAAACGCTGATAATGCTTTAAATAACATATCATAGGTTGGTTCAACATATATCTCCCATCCTTCAAGCTGTCTTAATTCTGTTTGAATCCCGATTGCATTTAAGTACTCACATACTTTTTCTAGCATCACTCTTGTGGTACTATCTGTATGATAATAACCTATTTCATATACATAATCAAAGTCATAATTAGCTTCTTCTAATAGCTCAATAGCTTTTTCAGGATTATATTCATATACTATACTAGCGTTGGTATCCCCTGCATATACTAGCGAACCTGTTGAAAAATAATAATCACTAAATAATTCTTCAATATCAATCGCATAATTAATAGCTTGACGTACTTGAGCATCTTGAACTACCTCACTATTAGCCACGTTAAAGACAAAATAACGATAATAAGAAACATCTACTGCATACTCCGTATATTCCCTTAAACTACGATAACTAACTGTATCACTAATTATACTTGACTCAAAATAATCAATATCTCTACTTTCCCAATCCCAACAAACTAACACAGTTTCAATATCTGACATTTTACCAGTATAATAAACATTTTGAGATAACACTATATTCATATCTTCATCAAATCCCGTACTTACATACATCCCACTACAAACAGGATTATCATTTTGGAAAAACCAATGTTCATCCGTAAGAGTAGATAAATCTTCCTCTTTTAAGATATGTTCTGGTAAAACAACAAACTGTGTTAATATCATTGCAAAGTTATTATATCTCTCTTCTAATTGAAATGTAATCGTATTATCTTCACATGTAATCCCTATAATCGAATCACTATCTCCTGCTAGATATGCCTCTACTCCCTCTATTTTATTAAATGCCGTCGATAAACTAGCATTCACATCATCACACATTAAGAATGCTTCCACACTAAAAGCAACATCATTTACATCAATTATTTCTCCATCAGACCAATATTCATTTTCACTCATAGTAATAGAATAAGTCAACCCATCATCACTACAACTATAACTTAGTGCTAATCCATCATTAATCTCACTACAACTACTATCGGTTACAAATAAAGTTTGAAACAATAGAGCCCCTGTAAAAGATGCATTTTTCCAAGGACAACATAAGTCATATGTATCAGTAGGTTCCGTCGTAATTGCAGCCACTGTTAGAACATTACCTTCTATATATTCTTTAGAACTATAATGGATACAATAGAATACCATACCAACACCTAGAACCATAAATAAAATAACTAAAAATATATTTCTAGCATTTTTACTTAATTTTACTTGTTCTTCTTCAAACCCTGACATATCATTTGTTTCAAAAATCATATCATAGTCATTATGTTTCCTTCTGTCCATCATCTTCCCTAATTTAACCCTTCTTTTGCTTTGATACGTTTCATTTCTTGTTTGTTTAGATACATACTTTCATCCGCTTTTTCAAAAAGTTGTTGAATTGTAAGTTCTTGTTGTAAAGAATCATTTAAAGCATAACCTAATGCATATGATATTGAAAAACGACGCATTGTTTCATTAAAACGTTCTGTTAAAAACGCCAATTCTTTCACTAGTATTTCAACCTCTTCTATGTTTTCAATACTTTGGTAGTATACAATAAACTCATCCCCACCATATCTTCCTACAAAAGGTTTGATCGTATATATATCACAAGCCTCTTTTAATAAGGTTGCAAAACAACGAATCAACTCATCACCTACTTGATGTCCTAATTCATCATTTGTCTTCTTTAACCCATTTAAATCAACTACTACAATAGCATCAAAATTAACCCCTGCAGTCTTTAACTTTGTCTTAAATAAATCTTGGCATCTTGAACGATTAAACAATCCTGTAGCCGTATCAATAGCAGCTAAAGCTGCTAATTCTTTATTTTGTTTGATAACAATTGATGTTTGTATAAAATAAGTAGTTGCTAGAATAACAACTAATATAATTACTAAAATAATAGCTCCTTGTAAATAAAGTGCCTGATCATGTAACTCTTCTATTAAATCAGTAACGTTATTAGATAAAGAAGTCATTGAATTAAAATGATTATCTGCTGCTAATTCTAATAAAGTAGTATCTAACTCCTCTTCTTCTAACAATACAACAATATTTTCCCAAGTAGCTACTGCATCCATTGCACTATCAGTAAAACTTTCATCCTCTAATACACTCATTTGATCTTGACTACCAACTGTTAATTCACTTTCTGTATGACTCCCAATTTGATAAATCAACTGATTATCAATATCTCCACTTAAAGCCATACGAACACATCGTTGTGTACTAGAACTTAAATATTGTATTTGAGATAAATCACTTGTTGTATCATACAAAGTAGACATTGTTTGCATTAGTAAAAAAGTCAAAACCATAAAAGCAAACGAAAAGAGACCCAAAATTCTCCAATATCTTAATTTTTCACTACGAAGCATCGACATAGAATCCCCTCCCAAGCTTATCTATTATACTTTAATGATACTCCTCTTTACCATCTATTGTCTAGATAAAAAACATAAAAAGCTTTCTATTAACTATACTTTTGTACTAAAAAAGAGTTAGCTATCACACTAACTCTTCTAGTCTATTCTTTTAGTTCTTCAAATTTCTGTGCCATTGTAGGATTGTTTTTTGTAAGTTTTTTAATTGTTAAATCTTGTGCCTTATCATTAGCAAGTCGAAGATTATTTTCAGATGATAATAATGCTTCTTTTGTTTTTTCTAGGTGTTTAATTGTTGTTTCTATTTCTTTAATAGCTGTTTGGAATTTCTTGCTAGCTAAATCATAATTTCTACCAAACTTATCTTTAAAGTCCATCATACTATTTTCAAAATTTGCAATATCAATATTTTGATTTCTAACTTCCAGTAATTGTTCTTGATAAGCAATAGAATTTAGAGCAGCATTACGTAATAAAGTAATGATTGGTATAAAGAACTGTGGACGAATAACATACATCTTTGGATACTTATGCGACATATCAACAATTCCATTATTATATAATTCATTATCACTTTCTAGTAATGATACTAATACTGCATACTCACAACCTTTTTCATTACGATCTTTATCTAATTCTTTTAAGAAATCTTCATTCTTTTTCTTAGTAGCTGTTGTATCATTTTCATTTTTCATTTCAAACATAATAGAAATGAATTCTACACCACTATCACTTTTTTCTTTAAAAATATAATCTCCTTTACTACCAGTTCTAGCATCATTATCTTTTTCAAAATAAGCTTTTTGAAAACCAGTAGCTCGTAAACGATTAAATTCTATTTCACAATGTTGTTCTAATGTTTCTCCTAACATTTTAGTAGATAATTTTGTTTTTAAATCTTTATAATAATCAATTGCTTCATCTTTTTCTTTTAGTTTTATTTCATAACTATCTTTAATAGTAGTTAATTCAAGTTCTTTTCCAGTTTTCATTGATTCAATATTAGCTTGTAGTTTTGTGATTTCTATTTCTTTTTTTGATAATTCTGTATTCTTTTTAAATTCTTCTTCTTTTAAAGCCATTGTTTTATCATTTTGAGAAACTAAAATTTGTGATTTTAGATGCTCTACTTCTTGTTTAGAAGTAGATAACATTTTTTCTAGTTCTATTTTTGCATTTGCTTCTTGGATTTTTAATTCGTTTTCTTTTTTAGCATCTGCTGATAATATTTGGGCTTTTAGTTGTTCGATTTCTTGTTTTGCATCTGATAATGTTTTTTCTAGTTCAACTTTTGCATTTGCTTCTTGAAGTTTACGATCATTTTCTTTTTCTATTTCAAATGATTTTTGATTGTTTTGTAGTTGTTCTTGTAATCTACCGATTAGAACATCTTTTTGGACTAATTCTTCTTTTTGTTTTGATTCTTCTTGTTTTAATGCCATCACTTTATCTGTTTTAGCTAATTCAATTTGAGAACGTAATTGTTCGATTTCTTGTTTAGCAGTAGATAATGTTTTTTCTAATTCTGCTTTTGCACTAGCTTGTGCTAGTTGCAAAGCATTGTTTTTTTCTGTTTGTAACATTTCTTCTCTTTTTAATAATTCTTTTTGGAATTCTGCATCTCGTACTTGGGCTACAATTGCAATATAACCAGATTCATCAACCGTAAATGCTTCTCCACATTTTGGACATTTTATTTCATTCATTTTTCTTCCTCCTATGCCGATACTCTAAAAACATGAGTTACTTTTTGTTCACTAATAACAATCATTACACTTACTGAGGTATCATATGGATTATCCATGCTAGTGGCATATGCTATATCTGCTATTTCTGTTTGTAATGATTCTAATACTTCTGTTTGTGTACTTTCTACGTTTTCACTGTAGTCTCCTTGGAATACAGATGGTGAGCTAAAAGCCCATTGACAATCACTTGCTAGTTCAAAAGATATTTCTGTAGTAGCTAGAAAATCCCAACTATCAATATATTCTTGATAAGTTTGCATCCCTTCACTATTAGAACAAACGATTAGTTTATTATCTTCTATTTTAATATCTTCTAATTTCCATGCAGAAATAGATATTTCACAACCATCTTCCATTATTGATTCTATTTCACTAATTAGCTCAACATTTTGTTGTTCAATATAACTAAGTGTAATATCTTCTAACTCACTAGTTGATTCTTGATACCATGATTTTTCATTAAAGTATTCATTTAAATCACTAGATTCAAAAATATATCCATGACGTGCATATACTTCATTTCTTGCAATTCTTAGCTCTTCACTAGTTAACATACATAAATCAATCGAAGATAATACTTCTTCACTACTTGTATCAAATATATATTCATTTACTTCAACTTCTTCATTGTTTTGGCTAACATCTTCCTCTTCTTTGTCAACCTGACAACCTAATAAACACACACATAAAAAGAAACTACTAATTATCTTTATAGTCTTCATTTTCTCTCTCCAATATCCAATTTTTTATACTCATCTCTCTACATCTAGTATAACGCTTTTATAACATCGTTGCTAGTATAAAGGATAATAAAAAATAATAGGTTATTGAAATTCAATAACCCATTATTTTATAATAAACCTACTAACTCCATCCAAGATGTGGCTATTACACTATGACCCAAACTAGTAGGATGTACTCCATCCAAAGAAAGTTCACTAGCTTGATGTGTTTTACTTGCAACAAGTGATGCAAAAATACCATCCATCGCTAAATAATACGTAGCATATTCTGTTGCTAGTTTACGAACTACTTGTATTTTAGGGTCTAAGTCTTCATGCCATTTATCTTTTAAAGGATCTGTTGGTATTAAAAAAGGTTCTATCATAATGATTGGTACTTGCGAGAAATCTTCTTTTAGTTGTTGTAATAACTGTTTATAATATTTCGTAAAATCTTCTAGTGACATAGGATTATTTTCATCATACCTTCTCCATACATCATTAATACCTACTAATAAAGAAATAAAATCTGGTTGCACATCTTTGATATCTTCTTGATAACGTTCTAATATATCACATACTCGATCACCTGATATTCCTCTATTTACAAATTGAACTGGTGTATTTGGATATAGCTCTTTATAAATAGTTGCTATTTTAGCAGGATATCCCTCTCTCATTGGAAAAAACATTTCTTTTCTTCTACCACAATCTGTAATGCTGTCTCCTTGAAATAAAATTATTTGATTTTTAATAAAAATAGATTCCATAATAAACCCCTTTCTCTATTGGACATTTTTTTAAAAATGTATTGCTCAATAACTACACATTTCCTTTTATTATTCTATTTGCATAAATTCAATAATAAGTTGTACTGTTTGATCTTGTTGTTCTTTTGAAGAAATTGTTGCTTGTCCATCTCCATCATTTTCACCATAGTTACCAAATTGAGCATGGTTTCCACCTTCAATAATATACACATTTGTTGAATAATCCACACTATCTCCTACTCTTAAATCATTAGAACCAACAATCGTAATTGTTTTTTCTAAATCATATCCCATCGATTCATAAATACCTACAAATACAACTCCTTCTATTTTCTCTTCATTGTTAACAGCATACATGTCGGCAGCTACTCCACCTAATGAATGTCCTCCAATATACCAAGAAGTAATCTCTTCATACTCTTCTATGAAATCATCCGCTTTATTAATGCCAAAACAAGCCATATTAAAAGGCATATCTACTAGGAATACATTAACCCCTTGCTCTTGTAATTTTTGACATAATGGCGCATATGCTAGATAATCTACTCTTCCACCCGGATAGAAGACAAAGCCTATCTCACTATCCCCTTCAAAATAAACATAATCATCGATCAAATATACATCCTCTTGTTCTAATATTGTATAGTATTCTTCATCTAATGTACGGTAATCACTTGCATATATACACAATCCTCCAAAACCAATAACTAATAAAGTTATCATTAGGATTAATATTTTGACTCTTTTTTTCATTATCATCTTCCCCCATCTCTTCTATCATAGTAATAAATATTTAAAATAGTAGTCTTCTTTTAAATATTATAACGTATTTACATTACAATACAACTTGATAATAAAAAATAGCATAACAACAATCATATTGATAGTTATTATACTATTTAATATATTTGGCAAAAACAAGTTTAAATAAATTCATTGCCGTTTTAATATATTTTCTGTACATTAATTTCCATTGTAATTTGTTTTGTTAGAAGTTTGTACTTACTTAATTATTAGCCAGCTACCACTTCTAGAAGATCCAACACGTTCAATCAGCCCTTTTTCTTTGAGGGATTGAAACAAACGTTTTACTTGACGTGTACTTAGACCTAACTCTTCTCCACAATTTATTTGCTTTACATTAGCATTTTCACGAATGTAGCGTAACACCTGTTCTTCACATTCATTTAATGTTATACCTTCATTGGTGTCATGATTGGTGACATTGGTGTCATGATTGGTGACATTTTCATCTTCAGGTAGAGATTGCATCTGTTCAAATGGTAACACTACACGGATAAAATGGTCTGAAATTTCAAAAATGCTCTTATCGTATGCTTGCAAAATACGTGTCATACCTGAACCAAGTTGTTCTACCAAGCCAACATCACGGAACACACGCATCAATTCACGGTTACGTGGCATGCTACTGCAACTAAAGAAATCTCCTTCGCTTTGTCCCATCATCAACCCACCATATGAAGTCATCACCAGTCTGTCACTAAAAATTTCAAATACTGGTGGAAATTCACGACTATAATCATTATGTACAATCGCATTAATAATTGCTTCTCGCATTGCCAATGGATCTACCAAATTTTTATCAATTCGTTGCGTGCTAGTTATTTTTGTTCGGGTGATGTTTTCAATCTTCAGCTTGTCCAACACCGCATTGGTCGCTTTTATTAACGAGCAATAACCATATTCCTCATTCTCAATTAAATCCATCTTATCTCTTCCGGCATACTTAGCAACTTTGATAGAATTCCCATTCTCATCTGCAAGTAAGTACGCTAAATAGTTGTATTTATCCTCAGGTGTAAGAAGCTCCAAACTGCTTTCAAAGCGTTCATTTAATGTCAGTTTCTTTTCTTCATAATAGATTTTAAGTTGAGCAAAACTTAAATCTTGACGTGGGGCAATGACACTGCGTAAGGTTGTATGGATACGTTTAGCATAAAATTCATCTATCATATTTTGTGCCATCGGTAACGAAGATGAACCAATACGCATATAACAACCACTCGGTGACATTCCTTTATTTTTAATGTAATAAGGCTTTTCCGTGCCACTACATATCACGACCTTGACCACCACTACATTTTCAACCATTTCTGTGCGAATTTCAAACAATCCAAGTGTTACTGGTAAGATATTATTTTTAATGCGATCTGAAATTTTAAGTTGCACGTCATCAACATCTATACGGCCCACTGGGTGTCCATCATTATCTAATCCAATATAAAGCGCACCTCCCTCACGATTATTAAAAAAAGCAACCACTTCCTTTTCCAATTTATCATTCAGTATAGATTTAAACTCTATCTTATAATTTTCTTGCAATCTCAATCACCTCATCACTTTCACTTTATTATACTTAATATACAAAATTTACTTCCAAAAGTAAATATTACTGCCTCAAACATTTGTCAAAAATAATTTTATAAAACCAACGAATCAATATTTCAACAATCACTCATTTTATAGTATTGAATATTTATGTATCATTAACATGCAGTTTAGTAGCAACTCTACTTATCCTCCAGACATGATTAAATCTATAGCTAGCAATGTCTCTAGCATTAAAATTCCATTTGCAATGCAATCATATTGTTTTTTTGAATTTCCGATGATTGCAAATCATAAGCAATATAAAAATAAATTTGTTACCTATCTAAAAATACATTATTTATAATTTCTAGAGCGTATTTCTTCATTAAAAATTAATCTCTCTAAAATTTTGAAAAGCAGCTTCTGCATTTTGTGTTTTACCTGAATACGCATCCTTAACTCCTTGAAGCAACTTGGTATATAACTCGTCGTCTATCATAATATCAGCATTAACACTTGCTGGTGCTTTTGGTAATGTTATTGGAAATGGTATTCCACCAGTCAATGAAATCTGATTCAAATACATATCAATAGCAGTAGACATTGGGATTCCTAATTTAGATAGAACCTCCTCTGCTTGTTTTTTTACATTTGGATCCACCCTTAAATTCAATATAACTGTTTTTTCCATAGCATTCATATCCTTTTTGTTATTACATCATATTTCTTTTCCCTGTATACGTTTTAATGTTTTATATATCGCAAATCCTAGAATTATTGCTAGTACAATTATTAGTATAAAATCCATCTTTCTCTTAGTTCTTTATAATATTATTTAATTCATCAAACAGTGCTCTTCTAGAAGCATATTCTGATTGTTTAAGATCTTCGATAATTTCATTTACTAATACTATTCCATTATTTAATTTACTAATAGGTTTTATATAACGACATGCTACTTGATAATTCTTCCTACTCTTTTCTAATTTTAAGATATCATAGAACTTATTAATAAATTTAGTATATAATTCTTCTCTATAATCTTCTTCTAAAAAAGTAACATTTCGCATTAAGATATCCTCTTTTTTCATTTCAATCGCTAATTCATATAATGACTTCGGATCTTTTGTATATAGATATAGTATTTCTAAGGTGTAAATATTATATGATTTATCTTTAATAACTTTAATAGTTTCATCAAAGTTATTAAGTAACTCTAATTCTTGTAATATAGCACTACTATTAGTATATAAGAATTCATATAGTAATGCATCTTTATAGATATCTTTATTAAGTGTTAATGTATATAGTTTCATAAATATATCACTAATTGTTTGATTACGGTATAGATGTTTTTTATTTAGTAATTCTTTTGTTAACGTGTATAATTCTTCTTTATCTTCAAAATTATTTATTACATACTCTACATATTTAAGATACTTAGAGTATTTAATTAGATTGCGTACAATCTCTTCTTTAGAATAACTATATAGTTTTGTTAGTGTTATTAAAACATTTGATTTAGGAGCAGTAGTCCTAATATTATATTGCTTTAATAACTTAAAGTATTCTTCTAATACTATTCTAAATTCTAATACATTATTATTTGTTTGTTTTTGATAAAAGTCACTAATCCAATTATAATTGTCATACACTGTTAATTCTTTAGTAAGAAGAAGATTATCTATTTGTTTTTGAAATAGATTATTCTTATGATAATTAGAAGTTATTTGTTGCTTTTGTTGTTTGGTTAGTAACTCTTCTTGATAATATTTATAATCATAATTATAATCACTTTGCAATTCCCTTACCCTTTTAGAAATATCATCTACAATACCTTGCAGTGGATTATTTACTAAATAATTTAAACAAGGTCCCTGTAGATACTCATAATAAGTATCTCTTGGAGTTTTTAGTAATTCTTTCTTTAATATCTCTTGTGCTTGTTTTAACGATAAGCTCCCTACATATTCATATAATACTTCCTCAAAATAGTCTGGTTTAGTAAAACTATCCCTATAATTATATTCGTCATATTCATCATATTCATCATATTCATCATCATATTCATCATATTCATCATCATATTCATCATATTCATCATCATATTCATGGGAATAGTCTGAAAACAACCGTTCTTCATAATCGTGTGTTTCTTCAGGATGAACACTAAAATAAAGAGCAATCATATGCTTACATATACTATGTCCATTTGCATAGGGACATGTACATGTGGATTTTCTAAGATGATTGGTATGTATTGTTACATCATATACTTGATTTCCACTACCTGCTACTAAGGCATGATATTCATAGATAGATTTTTCTTCCACTTCTCCCACCAATCCATCTATATAGTACTCATATCCCCTACTTACTATTGCTGGTCCAGCTTGTTCTAACATGATTTCCTCCTATTCCCACTCTACTTCTTCTGGGTATTCTAATTTTGGATCAGATAATTCATAGATGCTTGTTTTATATTTTTCAGCCCAATATTCAAAATTCTCTTCCATATCATAATAGATACCAGTCTTGCTAACTATTCTTTTTGTGATAATACGTAGTTTATCTTTTCTTTTAGAAACATTAGTTTTATAGTACTCAATATTACATTTATCAACAAATTGAGTTGTATATAATGTATAGTCTTCAGGATTTTTATCATAAGATCTTCTAATCTTCATAACATCTTCTTCCCCTATTACCTCTCCTATTGCTTGCCATACACTTGCAAATAAGAAATTCAGGTTTGCTACATCTAGGTAGTATTGAGTGAGTGGCACAGCTGGTAAAACATCCATTGCCTTGCCATAGTTTTCTTTGCAAAATCTATATAGTGTAGGAACACTACAAGCTAGGAATATAATTTCCGGGAAAAATACTTCAACACTAAAATATGCATTCTTATCACTACATGTAATATCATGAAAATCTTGTAATTCTGGATACATATTATTATCCACAAATAAAACATTACGATCCCCTTGATACGCATGTCTTATATCATAACATAATCCTAGTAATCTCATCATCACCCCATAAGTTCTTAGATCATCTTCCGCATCATATCCTGAAAGATTATGAATACTTCTAGTTAGTTGATAAAAATCTCCATAGTCTCCTTGAATAGTTACTCCTAATAAGTTTTTTGTTGGTATTACTGATATCATATAATTCTCCTTATTTATAAAAGACTCATTAATTAAAGTATTAGATACACTTAAATCACTACGTATTCATAGTAATCATTTCAACGTATGTATTGTAGATATTTTCCTTTGATCTTCAGGTCGGGTACTACACTTTCTTCATGTAACTATTCGAATACTATGTTAAGTGTTCGAATAGTTACATTACGGTTGAATTTATTTATATTTTAAACTTAATGATAATCATTCTTCATCATTTTCGTTTCGAATCAACCACACGCCATTTTTGGTAGACCCTTCTCTTTTAAGGACACCTTTTTCTTTTAGTCTATCCACATTATAGCGAACACCATTTTTACTTAAAGAAAGTAATTTTTCTAATTCATCTAACGTTATTTGTGGTTTATCAATAATTAATGAAATTATTTTCCTTTCGTTACTATTTAAATTAGGAAATATTTTTTGTGTGTTAGTTTCTATGCTAGTTTCTATGCTAGTTTCTCGAAATGATACAGTTAGTATTGTACGATCAGGAATAAACTGTTCTTCAATTAAAGGATCAATCCATAACTATATCATTTTCAACTTCATATGTTTCAACATCACTTTCTATCAAAAGATTAATACTAATTTTTTGCAAGTTATGTGCTTGATTCCAAAATTCATCAAGTAATTTATCTTTATCTACTGATTTTAATCCAGTAGTTATCCAATTACCATCATTTTTCTCTTTTACACCTAAAATAATTACTCCACCAGATGTATTTGCCATCGCAGAGTAACTTTCCCATAATGAAGAAGGCAATCCACCAGTAGCTTTTTTCACTTCTCTTCGATTATCCTCTTTATAAGTATCAAATTTATTAATGTTAAATAATTCATACATATAAACACCTCTTTCTTCTTATTAAATAATGCAGTAAAAAATGATTGTTTTTTCTTTTATTATACACTTAGTTACTCATAAATATAAGAATAAATATTTAAGTTTTTAATATTTTATTTGAGCTTTTTGATGTCATATCTTCCTTAAAAAATTATTTAACAGTATTTATATGCTGTATTATGAAAACAAAAAAAGGGATTTCTCCCTTTTTATGGTAGCTTAAATTAACTTGGGGTTTTGTCCTGCTTTCCATTAACTTGGGGTTTTCATCTTTTTCGCTTTAAACTTATGGGGTTTGTTCTCCACAATTCGAATATTTCTAAAAATAAGCTATTGGTTTGTAGTACTCTACATTCCTAATAGCTTTTTATGTTATGATAATAAAAAAAGAGAGACGCTATCAACTTTGCCGGTTCTGCGTTACTCTCTCAACACCAACACTCACAAAGGAGGTTGCACTATTATGATACATGTAAATTCAAAGAACTTCAATACTACTACTACAAATATTCAACAATATTTTATTGATTTCTATCAATCTATTCCTTTAGAAGAACTTACTTGTCCAAATTGTGGTGCTAGACTTATTCGTTATGGTACGTATTCACGTACTTTAAAAACAAATGGAAAATCTAATTCTATACAAATTCAAAGAGTATGTTGTACGAATATTTATTGTACTTGTCGTCATCATGCATTGATTCCTTCTGTATTACTTCCTTGTTGTCAATTACTATCAAAAGACATATTTGTGATTCTTCATGCTTATCATACACATAGTACTTATGATTCTATTCTTTCTACCAATCCATTACTGGACTTACGTTGGATTCAACATATTATTCATCGCTTTATTAACTACTGTTCTATAGAAAGTATCTCGATACTTTCTAATAATACATTTCTTGAAAACTACTTTTATCATTATAATAGAGGATTTATGATAAGTCCTCATTATTCCTATTGTTTTTATGCTATACCAACATAGGATTCCTATTCATCTTCTTCTTTTTTTATTATTCTAAAGATAGATAAAAAAAAGAAGGAGTTGATAATGATGAAATTATCGAATAAAGCAGCTATAAGCTATGATTTATCTTGGGGTGGTGATAGATTATGAATGATGATACTCTCACTATGTCCATTTGCCGTGATGACATCTTACAGTTATTTAATTTAGAAGCAAAACGTATTGATACCTTTGAAATACGTCCTACTTTGTTTAATGAATTAGAAATTCATGTAAAACTAAGCCGATGTTATCAAACATGTCCATGTTGTCATAATAAGACCAATACTGTAAAAGACTATGTTCCTAAAAAGATTACACATTCCTTACTTCATTCTAAACCAACTTATATCTTCTATAACGCTAGAAGATATCGTTGTAAAATATGTGGAAAATCATTCTATGAAGAAAATCCATTCACTCATGAAAAAGCAAGAATTTCTGCCTTGACCGTATATAATGTCATTGAGGAATTCAAAAGTCCTAGAGCTACTTTTAGTGATGTTGCTGCACGTTATCATATTTCTACTACCTCCGTAATCAATCTGTTTGATCAACATGTTTCTGTATCTAGAAAAACTCTTCCTAGATACTTGTGCCTGGACGAAAATTATGCGTTCAAATATGACAAGAGTAACTACTGTTTTGTCCTCGTTGATTTACTAACCAAGGATGTTGTTGATATATTACCTTCACGTAAAAAGTTAGATCTATTACGTTACTTTGAAGCTATCCCTTTAGAGGAAAGAGAAGGTGTTGAACTCGTTGTTTCTGACTGTTGGAAAACATATCGTGATGTAGCTAAAAAGATGTTACCCAATAGTAAGTTTGTAGTAGATAAGTATCATATTCTAGCTGATCTTACAAAACGTGTAGACCGTATACGTATTGATGTCATGAATGAAAACTATGTAAAGATTAGTGCAAAAGAATTAGATGCACTACCTCCTGATAAGAAAGCAGAAATCATTCAAAAGAAACATACATACTATGTATTAAAGAAATTCAATTGGTTAATCCATACCAATCATAAGAAAAAGAAAAAAAGAGAAAATGGAAAGATAATTGAATACTATGCTTTAGACCCTAATAATGAAAAGAAATATAACTATGCATTAAGTAAGTTCCTTAACTTTTATGATTTATATGACCTTGTCTATCATTGTGATCCTAGATTAACAGAAGCAGTAGAACTAAAGGAATCTCTGGTTCGATTTTATAAGCAATCAACCTATAAGAATGCAAAACATAATCTAGATGAAGTGATTAAAGAATTTGAAGAAAGTACCCTCCCGGACATGAGAAAATATGCTTCTACATTAAAAGAATGGAAGAAAGGAATCATCCATTCATTTATACCTATAGATTCCCCTGTTCCTAGAACTGCAACCAATGCGATTATAGAAAATAGAAATAAACTAATCAAAGATATTAAACGTGGTGGTAACGGATTCCGTTGTTGGCCAAGATTCCGTAATCGTATACTCTTTGCCCTAAATAGCGAAAGCACCATGCATCTCAATCCAATAAAAAAAGAGAAACAACAAGATACCTAGTATCATTGTCATTTCCCTAAAACATAAGTTTTAAAACACTCTTCTTAGTCCTATAAACTTTGGGGTTTTGATAAAACCCCAAGTTATCTTATAGCCAAATAAGTACTATACCCCAGAACTATTTATAGTGCCCTTTTTATTTACTATTGTTATTCGAATTTGGAAAAAGACACTTGTTTCTTAACGATTTTTGTTTAAGTTTCTTATCCTGCATGATTACTATTATCTTTATTCTATATGATATTCTGACTTACTGATGTAATGTTGCCATATTGTTGCCAAGCATAATTACTACTTTCTATAATTAATATAAATAATTGGTTTTAATCCAGCCAACCTAACTTCTTTTTTCCAACCATCAATTTTATTTTTTAATAAAAGCATATCAAGTTCATTGATATTTGGAACTCCATCTTCAAGTATAGGTAATTCACCTCTATCTAATATAATCCATATACAAACTGTGTCTATTTCAGGCATATGTGTAAGTGTTTTATGTTGATACATCTTTAAAGAAGATAATGATTGATCCACAACATAACACAAATGAGCCGATGCCTTTCCTATTTTAACTGCAAACATCGTTTTGTCTTTATACAAATCCATAAGTTCTATACTAGATGTTCCATATCGTTGCTCAATTCTATCATAATTCTTGAACCCATTGTCACGTTCTCGTATTAAATTGAATGTTCGCTCAGCATAAAATTTACGCATCAGCTTTTGTTTTGCTTTGCTTTTAGACAAACCAATATAATCAGCAGAATCTTTATACTCTAAATATCTTGAATTAATATAATCATCATGTATGGAAGATGAAAAATCAAACTCTGGATTATAAATTACATCAATCTCAGCTAATGATGATTTAAGATATTCTAAGTAATCATCATTGAAATGATACCATTTACCCCTCGATAAAACACAACGCTCATCCTCGTCCATATAATCAATTATGTTAATTAGCTTATCTGTTTTTACAGAGTTGCTCATATAATAACTAATAATATTAACTTTTTCAAAAGCACTTGCTAGGTCCAACTCACAATTTTGAGCAAATTTTTTGAAGTCATCAAAAGTAATATTGTCTACACTCATCTCGTTTTGACCTCGCTTTAGAGTAAATTTGTAATCTGTATTATTAAATATCTCCGTTGTTCCGATTATATCAAATTCTGAAAAAGCTACATTTAACTCGTCTTCAGTTGCGCATTTAATTAATTTAGAATATAACAAATCTATATATTCTTTATCTGTCACTTTGCAAAAAACTGGTATTTTATAAATATCAGCTTTGTTTATAATAATATTTTCAACAAATGATATGGTATCAACTATATTATCTAATTTATCTTCTTTCAGATTAAATTTAATAGAATGTCCAAGTTCTATATTAGGATCAAACAAAGCAAATTTTTTAGGAATATCTAATTTACCTTTTATTTTAGAAAACGCTTCTCCACTATTAAATTCTAATTCTGAATAATCAATATATGTGTTTACTGTTTTATTTCTCTTAGATGTAGGCGCTATTAGCGTGTTGTTTTAATTTCTTTAAACTTATGTTTTCTAGCAAAACCAAAAGCAAAATCTGTATCACAGTATTTGTCTACTGTAAAAAATGAAAATCCAAATGTACAGGCATATATGACATCTTTACTTTGTAACACTAGTACACTTTTAGGATTAGAACGATTAGTGTAATCTTCTTCACCAAAAGCATTTAACAACCATTGCCATTCCACTAAATTGTCTTTTTGTTCAAAACTAATATATAACGAAAGAATATATGTTACACTTCCTGTCCCTATATTTCTTGAAATCGTCAGTTCATCTGATGGTGCATATTTGCTTTCCAATTCTTCTAAAAAGTCTTCCATTTTCAATTTATCAATTTTATATAAATTAAGTTGTCCCATATAACCTCCTGTAAAATTTATTAAACTTTAAAGATCACCCCTGTCACGTTATCTGACTTAGAGCTATTTCTCTTCCACAAAACAAAACACAAACAGTTTTGTTTGTGTTTTACGCCTTAGTGTAACTGTCACATACTAATTTAAGCTGCTACATTCGCATTAATACTATTAATTACATTCCTTATTCCCATCCAAATTTGCTGATCAGTAAAAACTTCAACAATACTTCCACGATCTGTAAATGGAGATTCTTGTAGTACTGATAAGTCCTTCAACATACCATTATGAACGATATATTCTATGATTTGATTCACAAAATAGATTTGTCTAGCATCAAGATTTGTATTGTCCAAAAAATCCCCAAAAGCTTCTTTTGCACTATTCATGTCTAATCCCACTATTTCACGAACAAATTCCCCTAGTGGCTTTTCTCCATATTCAGCTATGTAATCATCTTTTGATCCAACTTCATTCCAAAGTATTGTTTCTAGTTCGTTAACATCCTTTTTTGTAAGAGATTGATTTGTTTTCAATTTAGCTATTGCATCATTTGTCTCGTTATTTCTAATGTAATATTCAGCTTTTGCACGATAGTTTTGCATTTCACCATATTCTATCTCTGATTCTCTAACTACCATTGTTAATATATCATCTGTAAAATTAGTTTGATATTTAATTGACGTTTTAGGAATGTATTTCATAAGGTAACGTAGATTCTCACGTATATGCTCAAATTCATTTATCCCTGCATCTTCAATATAGTCTGTATTGAGAATCTTATCAATTAATTCTGATTGTGCTTTTATTTCTGGTATATTTGCAACACTTGCAACAGATTTCACTTTCTTATACAAATCACTTCGAGCCTTCCCGTGTGTTTTTCCTACTAGATAGGCTAATTCTAATCCATATACTAATGCATCAAATCGCAGTGCAGATGCCTCATCTATATCTGGAATAATTAATGGTGCTATATGTTCTTTAATAAGTAGTGTATCTTCATAAGTTAAAGCATTATACATATTTTCTAAACTATATTTTTTAACATATCGTAAATGTTGTTTTACAATAAAATTGGTAACATCAAGTTCTTTTACTTTATTTAAAATTTCATCTACTAATGATTTTCTAAATGCAGAAAGTTCTTCTGTTTGATATGCGATATCTTGTAATTTAAAAGCAATCTGAGTTTTTAAATCTAGTATTGCTCCCTGCAGTGCCAACATATTTGCGGTAGCTCTACCTTTATTCATTCTAAAAAATTCAAAATTTCCACAAAAATCAAAGATATAAAATTTCTCTTTATCCTCTCCATCTAATAGTGTTGGACAAAGTCTAGTCCCCCTACCAATCATCTGCCAAAATTTTGCCTTACTCATTACTTTCTTGAAAAACACTAGGTTCAATACTTCAGGAATATCAATCCCAGTATCAAGCATATCAACAGATATTGCTATTTGTGGTAACTTATTTGGTTCTGAGAATTCATCAATAGCAGACTGTGCGTAGGTCATGTAATTATCAATTACTTTCGCATAGCCGTTTAAATATGGATATTCTTTATTAAATACCTCATATATCTTTTCTGCATGATCATGATTTTTAGCAAAAATTATACTTTTACCAATTTTCTTTCCATATTCTATGTGTATGCCCTCACTCATTAATACATGGAGCACTTTTTTTATAGTATCTTCATTAAAAATCCACTTATTTAATGCTGAAGAATTTATTTTTTCAGGAATATTTCCTTGTTCATCTTCAAAAGTGTTTTCATATTCTTCTTTTTCTTCTTCTGTTAAGTCATCATAATTTATACCTTGTTCTAAAAATTTCAAGGTCGTCTCTACGGATAAAAAATCCACTAAGTATCCATCTTTAACAGCTTGTGCTAGTTCATATCCGTAAGTAGGATTCCCATTTTCAAGTTCAAATATTTCATATGTGTTTTTATCTATTTCATCCTTTGGTGTAGCGGTTAATCCTACTAAAGGTGCATCAAAATAGGTAAAAATATCTTTATACTTGTTGTAAATAGACCTATGAGCCTCATCACAGATAATCAAATCAAAATGTCCACTTGTAAATAGTTTTCCTTCTTCATCAAATGTATTATCTATCACGTTTATCATAGTTTGATATGTAGAGAAAATGCAATTTGCATTGTAACCTCCCTTATCTTCGCATAAATTAGAAATAGATAAATTCGGTAATAGATTCACAAAACTTCTTTTTGCTTGTGTAACAAGAGAATTTCTATCTGCCAAGAAAAGAATATTCTTCACCCATCCATAATTCAGTAGAACATCAGACAAAGCAATGACTGTCCTTGTTTTCCCACTCCCTGTTGCCATGACAAGTAGTGATTTTCTTTTGTTTTTTTCATCGAAATGATGACAAACAGCCTTAATAGCACCAACTTGGTAGTATCTTCCTGCAATATTTCTATTTACATCAATATAATAAAGTGGGCTCTTCATCCTTCTAAGATTAAATAATTTTTCTAAATCTCTCTTAGAATAAATATTTGCACAGTTTCTTTCTGGATACTGACCATCTATAATCTTTGTGTCAAATCCATTCGTTAAAAATATTACTGGTCTTCTACCATATTCTTTTTCTATGCAGTCAGCGTATAGTTTTGCTTGTTGTCTCCCTTTTACAACATCAACACATGTACGTTTAGCTTCTATTACTGCAAGAGGAATCTGCTTATCATCATAAAGTACGTAATCACAAAATCCCTCTTCTTTTTTATTAGGCATACCTTCTACACGAACTTCGTTTAACCAGTTTTTACCTTCTACCCAGTTTGCATCACGAAGTGTGCTATCTATATAGATCTTTCGTGTTTGGTATTCAGATAAATCAAGAGGTTTTGGAATATATGATTTGCTTTGTTCTTCTCGTCTTTGCGTTAGTTCTTCTTTTAATTTCTTGTTTTCTTCAATTAAACTTTCAAAATCGATATCGTGGCAAGCTTCTTTGATGGGAACCACAATTTCTTTTTCAAGCAAACTTGTATCATAGCTATTTTCAACATAACCTGTCCCATAGCAGTAAGCAACAAAATCTAAAAAGAGAAATAGATTTTCAAGGCATAACATAACTTCTTCTTTTTTCACTTTTTTAGTTGTATGAACAGCATTATTTCCAATTTTCCTTACAAGATGCATTCTAGTTAAAAGCTCATTATCCACAATCTCTCTAAAATCCTCATTTGACATAAGGGAAATAAGATTATTATCATGAGGCATGACAAGACTACTATCAACGGAGTACATCCATTTAATAGCAAATTCCATAGCTTTACGGCAATTTATAGCAGAACTCTCTATATCAATGTTAATAAACTTTTCAGCATTAACAGCAACCGATGAGAATGTATTAAATTGTTCCTCTTTTAATAAAAAATCAAAATTAGTCATAATATCCACCCCTCTATCTATCTTAATAATCTCTCTGCTTTTTCCATCCCTAAAGGAGAAATGTAGCACTTATCTAAAGAGTATTCAATTAGTCTATTCTTGTGTAAATCCCAAAGTTGTTTTTTAAATGTTGTTGAATTACTATATTCAATTGATGATTGCAATTCCTCTGCAGTTTGTGAGTCTTTGATATATAAAAGACATAAAACTTTATCTTTGGTGCTCATCTTTGCATCTAAAATTCTTAAGGTACTTCCTGTATCCCAAACAATGGAAGTTTCCTTACACATGATGCCATTTATTATTTCTTCTGTCTCTTCAAACGTTTTAGTTGAAACTAATCTATAAAACTCTGCCAAAACCCATTTAGCATTGTATAGTAGCAAAGATGCATCCATCTTATTAGGGTCTATATGATTTTTATGAATCATTCCTCTCTTGTTTCTAATACAATACATGCTATAAAGAACTCTTGGTATTATTATTCTATATTCTTCTTGTTTTGATGGTACATTTTCATAGATAATTAAAGCTTTTTCATTAAAAATCGATAATTTATCTGTTAATGATGTAAATTCACCGTGCAACTGATATTCTATCAAGCGTCTTGAAGTTTCAATAAACTGCCCCATTTCGTTGCCTGTATATTGCCAATTGCACTTTTTAAATTCAATTAAAGCATTTTCATAACTTGTTAACAAGTACAGTACTAACTCTTCTGGATAAACCGTTTTCAGCACTTGTTCAACGCTATTTATTTGCACTTAGCATTTCCTCTAACAAATTGACAGCCGCTTCCTCACCAGGTTGAGTTAACTCTATTGTCCATTTTCTTCCCTGTCCTTTTTTAATTATGTTAGTTTTCTCTTTATTGAAAATAGCTGCAAAATTGGAAGAATCATAACAATTATGTTTTTCACACAAAGAGATAATCTCCTTCCCTTCGATTTTTATTTTTCTTATATGTAGCACAATCAACGCAATATTTTTAATCTTTGTGGCATCATTATTTCCTGGTATTTTTTTCAGTATAGATATACTACCATCTTCACTATCAATGTGATATATCCCTCCTTCTATATATTTATCACTCATGTTTAATACTGGTGTGATTTTTTGCTCTATAGCTGAGTTTTCACAGTCAGAATTCATCTTTATTTGATTTTCATGTGGTTGAGTCAGCTGCACAATACTACTGTTTTTCTCAACAAATGAAAATACATCACCCATGTTTTTCTCAACAAAAATTTCTGAGCCTTGTATACTAAAACTACCTTGTGATAAATTAATTGTAATACTTGCATTTTTAATTTCTTCCATGTTTAATTTTCCTTTCTATTCAAAATAATATTGCATACGTTCTTTTTTTAGCATTTCTAAGTTTTCAAGACTTTTTGACACCTCTTCTTTTAATTCCACAGTCTTTGCCACATACGTGGTAAATAGGTTTTGAAGTTTAAGTGGTGGCACAATAACTTCCAGTTCCTTCAATATTTCTAGATTTATATTTTTTTGTGCTGACTCTGGTGCTTTAGTTTCTAATATTTCTTGAAAAAAAGAAAACCAATAATGAATAAATATTTCACCAGTTTTTTCGCCCGCTTCAAACCCCACAATACTATCTGGAAAACAAGCATCAAATTTTATAATTGCTGTTTTCGCAATGTTCGCAGCTACCGTTATGCATAATGTACCTTCATTCCACATTTTACTTTGCTTTACCCCTAATTCAGAATAAGTTTTCGTATATCGACTAACATACAATTTAGCATTAGCTACTTCCCCTGTTTGTATTAATGGATAAGCACCGTTTAGTAATTGTGGATCATTTCGTGGTCGCTGCTTTGATACACCTCTATTCAATTCTCCTAAATCACCTAAATTATTAATTTCCCATCTCTTAGGATTCATTACAGGATCTCCAAACATCTCGATAAATCGAGATTTTACTAATACATCTAATTTTTCTAACTGCTCTTTTCGCTTTTCAATTAGCCCCGTAATCTTATCAAGTTCATCTGCAATTTGCTTTTGAACTTTTATCGGTGGTAGCCATACATTTTCATTTCTATAATCCTTAAAATATATATGTGGTATTGTCGCTCCCGAAAAATATTTAGATAAATTCATTTTAAGTATGGCATAAAACAAATATCGAATATCTATATTATCATTAGGAAAAATATATTGCATTGTTCCTATAACAGACGATTTTTCAGGCAATATCATTGTACGACCAACCCCTGCGCCATCTTTCACTATTGCTATGTAAGGTTTGCTTTGCTTGTAAAATTCTACTGTTTTAATAAGTCCGCCCGCACCATAAATCGGATATTCACCATTGCTATTTTCCAAATCTTTCTTTGCAATATTAGAACCTCCTTTAGTACAAACATCTCCTAACTTCACCATCTGCCATTTTTCACTACTCATAAAGTCCCTCCAGTTCTGAAAGTCCTTTTAAAATCTCTTCTTCCAAAACTCGGATATCTGCTAGTATTTCTTTAGTTGGTGGATACTCCACTGGTATGTAATCCACTTTTTTATATTTGTTAATAGATAAATCCCAATCGTTTTCTACGATTTCATCTTTTGGAACAAAGAATGATTTTTCTGTACGTTTTCTATCTGCTTCTTTATCAAGATTCTTGAATCGTTCTATAATATCTGGTATATCATTTTCATCTATAACTGCTCGCTTATCATCCAAAGATAAACCATCTGCTGTCATATCATAGAACCATACATTATCTGTACCACCATGACCTGTCTTAGTAAAAATCAAGATACCTGTTGATACTCCTGCATAAGGCTTAAATACGCCACTTGGCATTGAGATAACAGCTTCTAATCTATTGGTTTCTATAATTTCTTTTCTTATAGATTTATGAGCTTTTGATGAACCAAATAAAACACCATCTGGTACGATAACAGCACATCTACCTCCAACTTTTAACATGCGAAGCATTAAAGCAAGAAATAAAAGTTCTGTTTTCTTTGTTTTACAAACTTTTAATAAATCAGTAGAAACAGTATCTGCATCAAGACTTCCTTTAAAAGGAGGAGTTGCTAGAATCAAAGAATATTTTTCTTTGTCTGGATTTTGATCAGATAAACTATCTCTATATTCAATAAATGGATTATCTACACCGTGAGTCATCATATTCATAGCACCAATACGTAGCATTGTTCTATCCATGTCAAATCCTGTAAACATTTTATTCATATAATGCTCTTTATTTGTTTTATCGAAAAATACATCTTCTTTTCTGTTTTCTTTTAAATATTCACCACTAGCAACTAAAAAACCACTTGTCCCACAAGATGGGTCACAGATAGTATCTGTTGGTTTAGGATCCATTAATTCTACCATCATTTTAATAATATGACGTGGTGTTCTAAACTGTCCATTAAGTCCTGCACTAGCGATTTTAGAAAGTAAATACTCATACACATCGCCACGAATATCACTATCTTGAATACGTTCCATTTGGGTATATATTTCATCTAAATTTGTTACAATCTTAGATAACAATAATGGGGTTGGTATTTTAAAGATAGCATCATCCATATATTTTGAATAGGTACTTCCTTTCTCTCCATGAAGATTTTTTATAAATGGAAATACCCATTCTTGCATAGTACTATACATTTGTCCTGCTGGGAAATCATGGAATACTGACCATTTTAGATTTTCTCCATCAATAGTACGTTCACCAACTTGAACTTCTTTTGCAAATATACTTTCAAAAGAAAGTCCTAGCATTGCACTTTCTTTTGCTTTTATATTATCCGTTTTATCAAGATCATGTATAAACATCAGATAAGTAATTTGCTCAATAACATCGAGAGGATTTACCAATCCCCCCGCAGCAAAGACATTCCATAATCCATCTATTTTATTCTTTAATTCTCCTGTAATCATATTAATCTCCTAACTCTCTATTCCATATATATTTTGTGTAACGCCCGCCACTCATTTTGATAATTCTATTTTGCTTTACAAGGTCATTAAGGGCTCTTTGTATCGTTGTATCACTAATATCCGGGCACTTTTCCATAAGTTCTCTTTTTGTTACTTGTCCAAGTGTTTGCTTAATAGTTTCTGCAATTCTTTCAGGTTTCGAATAACCTTTTGTAATCATTACTTCAACTCGATTTTCAAATTCTCTATAAGCAGCTATAATAACACCTAACATATATCGAACAAATGGAGCATAATCATTCTCGTCTTCATGCCAACCATAAGAACTTACCTGTAATGTTTCATAGTAAGTTTCTTTGCTTTGCTCAATAATCTTTTCTATACTAATATATTTACCTACAATGCAGTTTGTACGATAAAGAAGTAATAAAGTCATAAGCCTGCTCATTCTACCATTCCCATCATTAAACGGATGGATACAAAGAAAATCTAGTACAAACATTGGTATAAGTAAAAGGGCATTCGCTTTTCCTGTTCCCATAATCTGATTGTATGCATTGCAAAGTTCTTCTACTGACTCTGCTGTTTCCCAAGAATGAACAGGTTGAAAACGTACTTTTTGTGTTCCATCAGTCATTTTTTCTGCAATTACATTATCTGAATTTTTATACTTCCCACCAAAATTCAAACCACTATATTTATACAAATCTCTATGCAGCTGTAAAATCATACTTGGTTTTATTGGAATAAAATCATGACTTTCGTGTATTGTAGCAAGAACATCACGATATCCTGCAATCTCTTGTTCATCACGTGATTGCGGTGTTGTTTTATCCATAACCAGAAGTTTCACTCTATCATCGGAAGTATAGATTCCTTCTATCTTATTCGACGCCTCTGTACTTTGTATCTTAGCAATTTCAAGTAAAGTAGTTAAAGTGTCTGCTTTTTGTTCAACAAACAGTTTTTGCTCCCCTTTAAATTCATGAATTTGTGTAAGTAACGAAACTATTTCAGGAGTGATTAACTGTTCCCATTTATTTTCATAATTATAGTCTTTCATTTTATACCTCCTTTTAATTTAGTCATTTATATTGTTTTGACTTAATTATATACTAACATACACAATTAGAAAAAACAAGCATCAATTTAGTCTTTTGCTTGTTTTTGACTAAATTAAACTATACTTTTACTTATAACACCTTCCCAAACACTACCCCTTTACCATATTATTAATGATTCACACAATCTGTTCAGAAAGTTCTGCTATTTAATTTTCCATCATTACTTTTGTAAAAAAATTAGTTATCTTAATTGCTTGATGTATTTCTGGATTTTTTCTTGCGATAAACATATTTCTGTTACTACATCCATTGTTATTTTAATATCTTTTTCAGGACGGTAATAATGATTATTTTTTTAATAGCATTAACTTTATAGCCTTCAAAACAGTTAATAAAGATGCCCTTGCTACAAATAACTCTCCACAAATCAAATTCCTCCCTTCTAATGAAAACGACAATTATACCATGGCAGTTATGCAAATCAACGCAGAATTCTCCAGAATAAAAGAAGATGAATTAAAAAAATCATCTTCCACAAAAATTACCAAAGAAATTACCAAAGAAATTACCAAAGAAATTAAAAAACACATGAAAAATAACCCTGAAATCACTGCGAAGGAATTAGCCATTCTTTGTGAAACTAATCAAGATACAATTCAGTATCGCATAAAAATTATGCGTACGAATAAGGAAATTAAGAGAGTCGGTTCCACTAAATCCGGATATTGGGTAGTGTTAAAATAACAATGTTTCAACTATACATCAAAGATATCCACTGATACGATATTATGCACTACATATCCGTTTCCAATAGTACTTCGAAAAATAAATTATTATAAATACTTAAAACAATAAAATATAAATCCACAGATACTTATTGTACAATTATTTGTTGCTTACAAATTTGCTAGAAACCAAAGGGAACTTTAAAACTTCGGATTAAAAAAGCCTATAACTCCTTTCAATAAAGGGTTTTAGGCTTTTTATTTACTATTGTTATTCGAATTTGGAAAAAGAGACTTGTTTCTTAACGATTTTTGTTTAAGTTTCTTATCCTGTATAATTCCTATTATCTTTATTCTATATGATATTCTGAGTTACTGATGTAATGTTGCCATATTGTTGCCAAAAACATCTGATTAGTAGCCTTTAAACCTTTCTCGAATGTCAGATGCGCTATAGGCTATTTCCATTCATGCATTTTTGTTTCTAATAATTCAAAATCACAATAAGCAAACAATTTATTTCCTGTTTTCTTTTGATAGCGAATTATACTCTTAGTTTTATTTATAATTGTTTCTTTTTTTCTTAGACAAAATTCATATTCTTTCGCAAGTAAATCTCGATCTTTATGTTTTCTTATATCAATTTCAAAAAAGCTCCCATCAGGAACTGGAATCGATTTTCTAAAATCAATAACTGATATTAATTTTTTAATTTGATTATTAGGTGATTTTATGTAGATATCTTTTTCATGCAATTCATCACAACTGATGGTTTCAAAAACAATCATATAATCTTTACCTGTGTTTTTTAGCTTTAAATGTTTAGGTTTTGCTGAAGTTAATGGAATAAAATAATTTAATCCATTATCATATACAATTATTCCAACGTATGGTTTATTTTCATAGTCGTGTCTTCTCTTATTTAGATAAACTTCACTATCAAATGAATTAAGATACTTAATATATTTTATATCAATCGTATTAATTTCATATTTCCTGCCACATAAAATAAAAGGAAGGAACTACGTCCTCCACACTTTAACGCCCTACACTTATGGCGGTAGGAGCCGTACTGTTGGTATTTCTACCTTCAAATACATTATATATTTGTTCATGTATAAGTCAATAGAATTAGATCCTATATGACATTATTTATTAGATGCAATATATTATTTTAATATGCAAAAACATTTATTTTTTTATGCTTTAATATATAAAAAGAGCCTAATCCCCTTTAAATATAGAGTTTTAGGCTTTGTTTTTTATTCAAATTCAATCGTACCTGGAGGTTTACTAGTAAGATCATACATTACTCTATTTACACCACGTACTTCATTAATAATTCTAGACATTACTTTATTTAAGATTTCATAAGGGATTTCTGCAGATTCTGCAGTCATGAAATCAATAGTATTTACAGCACGTAAAGCTACTGCATAATCATATGTTCTCTCATCACCCATAACTCCTACTGAACGCATGTTTGTAAGAGCTGCAAAATATTGACCAATACTTCTATCAATACCTGCTTTAGCAATTTCTTCTCTATAAATGAAGTCTGCTTCTTGAACCATTTTTACTTTTTCTTCTGTTACTTCACCGATAATACGGATACCAAGTCCAGGGCCTGGGAAAGGTTGTCTAAATACTAAGTATTCAGGGATATCTAATTCTAAACCAACTTTACGTACCTCATCTTTAAAAAGATCACGTAATGGTTCAATGATTTCTTTAAAATCTACACAATCAGGTAATCCACCTACATTATGATGTGATTTAATTACTGCCGATTCACCACCTAAACCACTTTCTACAACATCTGGATAAATAGTTCCTTGTACTAAGAAATCTACAGCACCAATCTTTTGGGCTTCTTCTTCAAATACACGAATAAACTCTTCACCAATAATTTTACGTTTTTCTTCTGGTTCAGTAACACCTTTTAATTTATCATAATATCTTTGTTGCACATTTACACGAATGAAATTTAAATCATAACTTCCTTCAGGACCAAAAATAGCTTCTACTTCATCCCCTTCATCTTTACGTAATAAACCATGATCAACAAATACACATGTTAATTGATTTCCAATAGCTTTCGATAGTAATACTGCTGCTACTGATGAATCTACTCCACCAGAAAGAGCACACAATACTTTTCCATCTCCTACTTTTTCTTTAATTAAAGAAATTTGTTCCTCTACAAAAGAATCCATTCTCCAATCCGCTACACATCCACATACATCAATAACAAAGTTTGTTAAAATCTTTGTACCTTCAACTGTATGTAATACTTCAGGATGGAATTGAATTGCATATAAGTTTTGTTCTACATTTTCACATGCTGCACTAGGACAATCTGCTGTATGGCCAGAAATACTAAATCCTGGAGCTACTGTTGAAATATAATCAAAATGAGACATCCAACAAATAGATGATGTTGGTACATTATGGAATAAAGGAGAAGTTTGTTTTACAAACACTTCAGTTTTCCCATATTCTCTAACATCAGCACGTTCTACTTTACCACCTAAAACATGTTGCATTAATTGAGCTCCATAACATAAACCTAATACTGGAATACCTAATTCAAATAATTCCTTTGAATAAGTAGGTGCTTTTGCTTCATAACAACTATTTGGACCACCTGTTAAGATAATTCCTTTAGGATGCATTGCTTTAATTTTTTCTAAGCTAACTTTATAAGAATAGATTTCACAATATACATTGCATTCTCTTACACGTCTAGCTACTAATTGGTTGTATTGACCACCAAAGTCAATAACAATAACTAATTCTTTTTTCATCTATTTCTCCTTATTATTAGAATACTTCTTTTAATACGATAGTTTGTGTTCTATCAGGACCAACGCTAAACATAACAATTGGACATTTAATTAATTCTTCAATACGATGTAAGTATTTTTTACAATTTTCAGGTAATTCAGCAAAAGAAGTTACTGTTGTAATATCTTCACTCCATCCTGGCATTGTTTCTAATACTGGTTGTACACGATCTAATTCACTAATTGTAGAAGGAAGAGCATGAATTACTTTTCCATCTAATGTATAAGCAGTACAAATAGATAACTCTTCTACTCCTGTTAATACATCTAATAACATTAAACTAATTCCTGTTAAACCAGACATTCTTCTTGATTGATTCACTACTACTGCATCAAACCATCCAATACGTCTAGGACGTTTTGTAACTGTACCATATTCTCTACCTACTTCACGAATCGTATTCGCAATTTCCCCTTCAATTTCAGTTGGGAAAGCACCACTACCTACACGTGTTGTATAAGCTTTAACAATACCAATTGCTTCATCAATCATAACTGGACCTACACCAGCTCCTTCACAAACTCCATTTGCTCCTGGATGAGAACTAGTAACATATGGATATGTTCCATAATCAATATCTAACATAGTCCCTTGAGCTCCTTCAAATAAGATATTTTTCTTATTTTCAAAAGCTTCATCTAATACTAATGCAGTATCACAAACCATTGGTTTTATTATTTTTGCATATTCTTTATATTCTTCAAAGATTCCTTCAACTGAAAAATCTAATTCAGGATATTCTCTTTTCTTTAAAGGCAATACTTCTGCTAGTCTTTCTTTAAACAATTCTTCATTCACAAACTCACCCATACGAATTCCAATACGAGCATATTTATCAACATAAGTAGGACCAATTCCTTTTTTCGTAGTTCCAATATTTTTATCTCCACGATATTTTTCTTGAAGTGCATCAATTTCTAAATGATAAGGTAAAATAACATGAGCACGATCACTAATTAAAATCTTGCTTGTATTAATATTAGCGTCATTTAAATATTTAATTTCTTCTAATAAAGCTTTAGGATTAATAACCATTCCATTTCCAAGTACTACTGGATTTCCACTAAAGATTCCTGATGGTACTAAACGTAATGCATACTTTTGATTATTAAATTCAATCGTATGACCTGCATTATTTCCACCTTGATAACGTACTACTACATCTGCTTTGCTTGAAAGATAATCAGTAATTTTCCCTTTACCTTCATCTCCCCATTGACTTCCTACTACTACTACACCTGGCATATTTACTTCCTCCGTTTATTATTTGACTAATTTACCTATACATTATAATATAAGTGATGACATAAGTAAAATTAATATTTATAAAAAGTGATATAAGGAGAACTAATATGGCAATAAAATTAGAACAATATAAAATATTTAATGAAGCTGCAGCTACTTTATCTTTTTCTATTGCAGCTAAAAACTTATTTATATCACAAAGTGCTGTTTCTCAAACTATACTTAACTTAGAAAAAGAATTAGATACCCAACTATTTATTCGTCAATCAAATGGAGTAACGCTTACAAATGAAGGAAAGCTATTACAAAAACAAATAGAAAATGCAATGCACATTATTACCAATGTAGAAAACCAACTCGCAAACATTAAAACACTAACTGGTGGAGAATTAAGAATAGGTGCTGGTGATACCTTATCTAAGTATTATGTTTTAAAACATCTTACTTTATTTCATGAATTATATCCTGCTGTTACAATCAAAGTATTGAATCGTACTAGTAGTGAAACGATTGCTTTATTGAAATCGGGTCAAATAGATTTAGCTTTTGTGAATCTTCCGATTCAAGAAGAAGGTGTTCATATTGAACCATGTTTTAAAGTTCATGATATCTTTGTTTCAAACAAACTTATAAATACTCCTATGAGCTTAAAACAACTAAGTAAAGAATCACTAATTATGTTAGAAACATCTTCTAGTTCAAGAAGATATATTGATACAATCACTTCCAAACAAGGAATCCTATTATCCCCAAGTATTGAATTAGGTTCCCATGATCTTTTATTAGACTTTACACATGCTGGTTTAGGGATTGCTTGTGTTATAGAAGAATTCTCTAAAGAAGCTATTCAAAATAAACTAGTTTATCCTATTCCTTTAGAAAAACCAATAGCTTCTCGTTCAATCGGATATGCCTTTTTACAAAGAAGAACCTTACCTCCAGCTTGTCTAAAATTTATTGAATTACTATCTTAAAAAACATCAATTCATTGAATTGATGTTTTCATTATCTATTTGTTATAAAGTCGTCAATATAATCAACTGCTATATTTTGTTGTTTGTCACTACTAATAGTTGCTTCCTTGTCACCATCTTGGAAACCATAGTTACCAAATTGGGCATGATTGCCACCTTCAATAATATAGATATTTTCAGTATAATCTATCTTATCTTCTAAATTATCGTTCAAACTACCATAAATAGTAATAGTATTTTCAATAGGATAATCCCCATACACATAAGCACCTAACATAATCGCTCCATCAATTAAATCTTGATGATCTGCAGCATAACTAGAAGCTATACTACCACCCATTGAATGTCCTGCAATATACCAACTATCTATATCCAAATCTAATTCAAAGACATCATCTGCCGCGTCTACATCAAAGATTGCCATATGAAAAGGCATATCTACTAAAACACAAGTATAACCTTTATTTACCAATTTTTCTAAAATTGGTAAATAAGCAATTGCTTCTACTTTGGCTCCTGGATAAAAGATAATACCCGTATCACCACCATCTTCTGCATATAGAATAGTTAAATTATCAATTACTTCATATTCTACATTTTCATATACTTCATACACACTACTATCGGCTACATAATACTCTGTTAAATAATGATAACTATACATTCCCAAACCAACACATACTACAAAAAGAGCTAGTATTATTTTTTTGAAGTGTTTTTTCATTAGAACATCCCTACTAGTAATGCTACACTAAACATAATAATCATTCCTGTAATCATCCCAAATAATACTTTAGAATAACCTTTTGGTGTAATTTGACCACGTTCATCTAATTCTTTAATAATAGGATGTAATCTCCAATAATAAGCCATAATAGATAAAATCATTACTATCATTGTCATTTGTTTCATTAATTCTGTTCCTATCAATAGAATCATTAATAATAAAACAATAAAAATTAATTTTACATTTGCTACCCAATTTGTCATATAAGAAACAAACAAATGATGATCATGATTTTCCTTTGACTCATGGAAATAATTAAATACTGCTACACCATTCCCATACCTAGATTCAGGCCAAAAATACAAAATACAAACATTCCCTGTTTCCATTAAAATAAATAAAATAATTGCAATATTATAAATCATTTCTCTTCCTCCTCTAAGACCTTTTTATAAGGTGCTAATATATAACTACTTAGTTGTCCCTTCATTTTCTTTTGTACTGCAGGTATTTGTAATAAATTACCTAAAAATATCATTTTATATAACTGCAACTTATTTTGTTGTGGAAAATCATAAATCCCATTTTCTTTATAAAACTTATGATCTGCTTGCATAAATCCTTGCATTACATATACTAAATCTCTAAATATTTTTGTACCCCCAACACCATAAAACATGGTTGGTCGTTCAATTGGTTTTTCTAATACATAATCTAATGTTTGACAAACATTTAGAATCGACTGACTAGGATGATGTTGATCACTAACAATCCCACATAAATATAATCCACCCACTTCACTTCTTGCTTGAATTACTGTTTGTAAATTCTTTTCACTATCTAAATCACCACTAACAATATACGTAACCGATTTTCCTTTATGGACACTTCTGTGTCCATTACAGAATTGGCGATCATCAAACAATTTCATATAAGAATTTGCAAAATGATTCTTAATAGTAAAAGCATATACAATCGCATCACAATGGCCTATTTCTTCTTGAATAAATGCATCAAATTTATCCTTATAAACACATTTAGCACTAATAGCACATTGCAAACAACCTAAACATCCTCCATCAATACGTAAATCTTTTAAATAAACAACACGAATATTTGCTTTTGAAGTAGCTACAAAATCATCCATCATTGCCTTTAAAGAATCATCACCTTCTTGATAATCACTAATCATGACCACATTCTTAGCAATTGTCTTTTCCTTTGCTTCTAATATACTACGATAAGCAGGAACTTCTTGTTTTAGAACTGGTTTTAATGTATAGATATTGTGTTCTATATCAAATAACATTTTATCAAAATAATCCTTAGCTTGTACTTGCCCTTGTTTTGTTACTAAATCATCCATATCCCCACTAAATCCTGGAATATATTTTCCCATAAAATCATAACAATTTTCTTCAATATAAGCATGAGCAGTAGAATCATAAAAATGTTTCGAAGTAGTGATTTGACTAACAAATGCATTTTCTAAAGACACTTTGTTTTCTTTCATTAATTCAATAAAACGATGTAACTGAGCTGGTGCTAGAAAAGTGTATACTGGATATACAAATAATAATAAATCAGCACTTTCTAATGTGTCTTTTATTGTATCGAACTTTTTTTCATAGAACTTAATTTTTTGAGCAACATCTAATACTTGAAAATCATGAGTAGGATGTAGTTTTTGAAAATAAAGTGCTGTTTGTAACGAAATACTATTTTGTCCTTTGGGACTACCATTTAAAATAACTACCTTCATTTTTGTTTCTCTACTTTCTCTTTTAATTTTTGATACCAATCTTGTTGAAACTTCGCACTATCAATTCCATAATCTAGTGTATAGCCTTGGAATAAAGTAATATCATTTTGTTCTAAATCCATTGATTCAAATTCTTTTTTAATAATTGTTAATGTTTGAATGGCTATTTCTAATTGCATTATGATGATTTCTATATTTTTAATTTGTTCTTCCTTACTAGCAAATCCTAAGAAGAATAATTTTGATAATTCCATATTTTTTACTTTTTCTACTCGCATTGGATTTTCTAACCAATTCATAAACTCATCTTTACCAGTTTCACTAATAGAAAAAATCTTCTTATTCTTACCATTTTTAACACTTTCTTGAAAAGTAATAAGACCTAATTTATTTAATTTCTTTAATGAAGTTTGCATACTACCAGCACTACTAGAACAGATCATGGGTAGTTTTTGTTTTATAAAACAACCTATTTCATAACCTGTCATTGGACTTAACATTAATAACCCTAATATTACACTATCCATTTCCTCACCCCTCTATTCAATATATGTCTATTAGACATATATTAGCACAAGCAATATAAAAAAGATAGTCTCCTATCTTTTGTTTTTTAAAAAAGTATAGATTTTTTCAGTCATTTTAGCTTCTATTTTAGCAATAGATAAGATTGCATCCTTTAATAAACATAGTTCAAATTGAATAGTTTCTATGCCATCATTTAGTGTAATAGTTAATATATCCCCTAATTTATGTTTTTTAGAATCTACTGTAATTACAAATTCACTAGATTTATCATAAGTTGGTCCAAATATTATACTCTCTGGTAATTGAAAATAACTAATATGATCAATATGATAACAAGGCATTATTTGATAAAGAGCTTCTTTTAAATTCTTTTGACGAATAATATATTTTCCTAAACGTTCTTCAATCACTGTTTTTGTAGCTTCCATTTCTTGATTAGCTTGTTGACTAGATAGTGCTTTACACCCTAAACGAATACGTACAGATTGTTCTCCTGCATATAAAGCAATACTTACTTTATCTTGTTGATCAATAATATCTGCTAATACTTCATCTATTTTACTTTCTCCAATATTCATTGTAATAAAATCATATGTATAAATAATAGCTTCACGATATTGTTCTAAATATGGTTTTAGTGTATCTTCGATTACAAACTGTAATTCTTTTGGTGGTCCTGGTAAGTTAATAATCATTTTTTGATCTTTTTTCATGACACAACCATTAGCTGTACCAATATGATTTTCTAAAATATAAGCATTTTTCGGGAAGTTTGCTTGTTTTAAATTGTTTTCAGGTATCTTATCCCAACCTGTTACAAATAAACATTTGTCTTCTACTTTTTTAGCTTCTTCTTTGATACAAACCATTTCTAAACCTAAATACTGGGCAGATAGTTCTTTTGTTAGATCATCTGTTGTTGGTCCTAGTCCACCAGTAGTAATAATACAGTTTGCTCCTCTTTGAAAAGCAATATCAAAGCATTCCAATATTCTTTGTGGATTATCTCCTACAACACTTTGATGATAGATATCAAACCCTAATTCTTTACACATCTTTTGTATCATTGTAGCATTCGTATTTACTATTTCTCCTAGTAATAATTCTGTCCCTACATTAATAATTTCTACAATCATTTCTATTTCCCCCTAAACTATGCATTCATTGCATTATCATATATTGCATCCTTTTCTTGTTTTGTTAGTGCTTTCGTACAAATAATAGCAATAAGTGGCAATCCAATTAAATTCAACAACAAACGAGTAGACATAAAACGAATACCCAAACTAGTTGCTTCAAAAGTGAGTAATGGTATTTTTGCAGTAGACCAAGCTCCTATAAAAAGAAAAGTATTAAATAATCCTGATCCTTTTTTTAACATCACACTAGCAACTGGAAAAGCAGCATATAATGGACCAGCAGCACAAGCACCTAATGCAAAAGAAATAATTGCTCCTTTGATCCCACTCCCTTTTCCTACATAACGCATCATTACTTCTTTATCTACCCAAACATCTAATAGCCCTAATAAAACAAAGATCGGTGGTAATACACCAAGCATTTCATATATATTAGATTTCGTTATTTCAAAAGAAGCTATACCAATATCGGGTAAAGACAATCCCAATAGGATATTAAAGATAAAGATAAGAATTGCTACTTTATATCGTTTCATTATCTTCATAACAACACCCCCATCATAACTGCAACAAACAGCGAAAACAAACAAGCACTAACATTACGAACAATTGTAACCTTTTTACCAAATGTTTTGATTTCTAAAGGAATCGTGATGACTCCAACCATCATTAAACTAGATACAAAAGCAGCTATTTGACTAACTCCTGCTCCTCCACTTAATAAAGCAGCTGCTAAAGGAAAAGCAACAAACCCTGGTATTAAAGTAATAGAACCAACAACTAACGCTATTAAAATACCAATCATCCCTGATTCACTACCTAATAACTTTGTGATTGTCTCTGTATCAATTACTGCTAACATCATTCCTATAACAAGAATAATAGCTAAAAACTGTGGTAAAATATTTTCAAAAGACTTCCATGCTTTTATTAATGCTAGTTTTGTTTTTTGCTTACTTTTACAAAAAGATAGCACTAATGCAACACTTGCAAAAACATATAAAATATATGTAAACATTCACATCCCCCCATTTATCTAAGAGAATACCACAATACTATCTAAACCACAATAAAAGCACATCAATGATGTGCCTAAAACCAATGTTTTGTTTTATTCGTCATTCTCACTAAAAATAACATAACTGGTACTTCAACTAATACTCCTACTATTGTAGCTAAAGCTACTGGACTACTTGCTCCAAACAAACTAATAGCAACTGCTACTGCTAATTCAAAGAAATTAGAGGCTCCAATCATTGCTGCAGGGGCACTAATGTTGTGAGGTAATCCTAATAGTTTACTTCCCATATAAGCAACAATAAAAATAAAACATGTTTGTATAATTAAGGGTATAGCAATTAATAGTATATGAATAGGATTTTCTAAAATAACATCTGCTTGAAAAGCAAATAAACATACTAATGTAATTAACAAACCAATAATAGTAACATGATCAAACTTAGATAAAAAAGTTTGTTCAAAATAAACAGTTCCTTTTTTCTTAACCACAAATATTCTAGTAAGAACACCTCCTATTAGTGGTACAACCACAAATAAAACAACAGATAATAATAATGTATCAAAAGGTATTACAATACCACTCATCCCAAGTAAAAAAGCTACTATTGGTGTAAAAGCTACTAAAATAATCAAGTCATTGCTAGCTACTTGAACTACTGTATAAGCAGGATCTCCATTTGTTAAATGAGACCAAACAAATACCATTGCAGTACAAGGTGCAGCCCCTAATAATACAGCTCCAGCTAAATAATTTACTGCTAATTCATTAGAAATAACTCCTTGAAATACAACAAAGAAGAAAAAGCTTGCAACTATATACATACTAAATGGTTTAATCAACCAATTAACAACCCATGTAACAAATAATCCCTTTGGATTTTTTGTTACATTACGAATACTTTGAAAGTCTACTTTCATCATCATTGGATAAATCATAAGCCATATTAATATAGCAATCGGAATAGAAACATTCGCATACTCAAATCTTCCTAAAAACAAAGGAATCTCTGGAATATACTTCCCAATAAAAATACCAATCACCATACACAATAAAACCCAAACACTTAAATACTTCTCAAAAAAACCAATACCTTTGTTTTCCACTAAAAAACTCCTTTATCTAATTTATTTAGGACTCACTAATAAACTGCGTCATATATATTGGATAACAAAATATATTTTTATCCTTAGACACATCTTTTGTATGAATGCTATATCCAAAAATCGCAACCACTTTACCCTACAAATGTCCAAAAATCGCAACCACTTTATACTATAAATGTCCAAAAATCGCAATAGAATAGCATATCCTCTATCCTGAAATCAAATTTAAATAAATAAATATTGAAATACATTAAATAAATAACCAACTAAAATAATACCTGTTGTACAAATAACAACAAATAAAGCTAATAGCTTAGGCTTAATTGCTTGTTTTAACATAATCATAGATGGTAAGCTAAGTGCTGTTACAGCCATCATAAATGATAAAATAGTACCTAATTGAGCTCCTTTAGCCAGTAATGCTTCTGCTACTGGTATAGTACCAAATATATCAGCATACATAGGTATCCCTAATAATGTTGCTAAAACAACACCAAAAGGATTATCACTACCTAACACTGATTGAATCCAACTTTCAGGAATCCAATTATGAATAATAGCTCCAATACCTACTCCTATTAAAATATAAGGAAATACTTTCTTAAAAGTAGTAACTACTTGTTCTATAGCATATTCCATACGATCTCTTCTCGTTAAATCAGGAGCATCCATATCCATATTACTAGCTTGTAAAATAAAGCTTTCTACATACTTTTCCATTCCTAACTTTTCAATCAACGTACCACCTACTACTGCTACAATTAATCCTACTATTACATAAGCTATTGCCACTTTTGCACCAAAAATACTCATCAATAACACTAAACTTCCTAAATCAACCATAGGAGATGAAATTAAAAAAGAAAAAGTAACTCCTATTGGTAATCCTGCACTAGTAAATCCCATAAACAAAGGAATAGAAGAACAAGAACAAAATGGTGTAACCGTACCTAATAATGCTGACATAATATTTGCAGTTATTCCTTTAAATCTACCTAATATCTTTTTACTTCTTTCAGGTGGAAAATAACTTTGTATATAAGAAATAATAAAAATTAAAAAACATAATAAGAAAGTAATCTTAATCACATCATAGAAAAAGAAATGAATACTTCCTCCTAAATTACTACTAACATCAATACCTACACTAGTTACTATCCACTCTACTAAATCAGATAACCATTGCATTCCTAATACTTGATTTTGAATAATATTCCAAATATCTACTAACATCTTACTCTTGTATGATATTAATGATCCTTGTTTCACTAATTTCATACGCTCCTTTCTTATATTTGTTATAATGGATATAGAACCTATGTTTTGATTTTTACTATGGCTTTCGTCCATTTAAAGGAGACTAATACCATGGCTCTATATTTTTAATTTATAGTTGGATAAGCGTTAATGCTTTTATGTCACGCAAGGATATAGATATAGACTGCCATGGATAGACAAGGTTCTAGAAAGGTGGTCTATTTTTATGACTTATTACGTAGGCATTGATATTGCCAAAACAACGCATTATGCTTGTGTTATCACAACTCATGGTGAGGTGATTCACCAACCTTTTCCTTTTGATAATTCAAAAGAAGGGTTTCATTTATTACTTTCCAAAATATCTTCTATTGATAAAGAAGATATTCTAATTGGTTTTGAATCTACTGCTCATTACCATCAAAACTTACATTCTTATCTTTCTACTCTTGGATACCACTGTGAGCTTATTAATCCCATCATTTCAAAACAGTTTCGTGGTTTATCAGTTCGTAATGCTAAGACGGATAAAATTGATGCTATGTCCATTGCTCAACTTCTTTCTTATCAGTACAACAATTCACAAGGTCAAGACTTTCTTGTTTCTGACTTACGTGTATATTGTGATGAAAGAGTTCGTCTTACTAAACAAAAGACAAAACTATACATACAACTAACTGCAGAGCTAGATCGTGTGTTCCCAGAGCTTAAATCCTTCTTTAAAGGCAATTTAAAGACGAATGCAGCCCATAATTTACTAAAACGATACGCTACAGCTAAGGAAATAAAAGAAGTTCGAAATGAGGCTTTGACAAAGTTAATTTCTAAAAACAGTAAAGGCTTCAACCTCGAACGTATCAAAGACCTTAAATCGTTAAGTAAAAATAGCGTTGGCTTTCATTCAAACGCAATCTCTTTTAGAATTAAAAATATCATACTCCAAATCGAACTTCTAGAATCGCAGATAGAAGATGTAGAAGCAAACATCATTGAAATGATGAAAGAAATAGACAGTGCTATATTGAATATCCCTGGTATGGGCTATATTCAAGGTGCTTACATCTTATCTGCTATCATTAGTATAGACCGATTTGATAGTCCTTGTAAAGTACTAGCTTATGCAGGATTAGATCCAATCATAAGACAGTCTGGTAATTTTAATGCAAAGAGAACACGTATGTCTAAAAGAGGAAATGCTACACTACGTTATGCACTGATATGGGCAGCTCATAATGTGGCAAAAAATTCAACAACTATGAACACTTACTATTTAAAGAAACGCAGTGAAGGAAAATCTCATTACAATGCCTTAGGGCATTGTTCAAAGAAACTAGTAAACTATATTTACTTTGTCTTAAATAATCCTGATGAAAAATTCATCTTAGAATAATTTTTTAAAAATAGCTTATTCCACCTTTTTTAGTGCGCTCTTTTTTATGATTCAAAAGAAATTTAATTTTTTATCATTTTTCTCTTGAAAAATCATAGTTGGTCTCCTTTCCCATACATCAAATAATTTTGATGTATTACTTGAATAAAAAGTCATCTTTGATGACTTATTGACAACTACAATGTTTTGTAGTTTCTTCTTTATCTAATAATTGAGATAAAATAGCACTAGCATATTGAACTCCATCTTCACTAATACGATAATGAGTCCATTTTCCTATATACCAACTCTCTACTATTCCAGATTCACATAATATTTTCATATGATAAGAAAGAGCAGATTGTGCAATATTTAATTCTTCTGTTATTTCACAAGCACATTTTTCTCCACTTTTTAATAACTCTAAAATAGCAATTCTTTTTACATCACATAACGCTTTAAAGGTTTTTGCAATCTTTTCTTGATCCATGTCTTCTCCCTTCAAATCAAATATTTTTGATATATACATCATATCATTTATAAATATATTGTCAACAAGAAAGCAAACATTAATTGTAAACTTAAGTTAGAATTATAAAAGTTCATAGATTCCTTATACTGTAGTCGCTAAACAACAAATAAAGGAACTCTCTATGAACATGACTAATTATACACAAATCAAATTAAAACAACACTTATCCAAGAATTAAATCGAACAAACTGAATAACTTATGATATTATTTCTTGCTTCATATTGAGAATATTTCTCATTTATAGTTTGTTTTATTAATTATTTTTATAAATATCACTCCTATGAGAAAGATACATATAGCCTTTTCCTACTTCCACAAGGACAAATTCTAACAAACGTATTAGTACTTTTCATAAATCATCATGATGAAAGAATATTTACAAGTAAAAAAGATAGAAGAAAATCTTCTATCTTTCCATAAATCTTGCTAAAATTATTATCCTTTCATTGAACCGTACGTACGAGTCTACCATTTATATTCCAACTATCTTAGATAGTAATTTAAGGAATTGTATCAGTTGCAGGAGAGTTTATCTTTTTAATATAGTTTCTTTAGACTGAAATAATTCTTGTTGTTTTTCTCTAATAACTTCTATTCTATTACTTACACTTTTTTTAATCTTATCAATCACTACTGAATCCAAATTTTTATTTTGTGACAAGACGTTATCAACTATATCAGGGAACGATTGTAATGCATCCATATTTAACCAGTCAAGATTATTAATATAATCTAATTGTTTTGTGTTGGTAGCAGAAAAACATTTACTATTATCACTTATTCCTACATCTTCCTTAAATCCAACCGCCCATAAGGAACTACCTGTATCAAAAAGGGGAGCAACCTTTATCCACTCTAAAGTATTTACATCACGAATCAAACCAAAATTCCTCCAGTGGCGATCATAGTTTGCTAAAAGATAATCAAAAACAATCATTTTGTCTATCTGTAAAACAGGATTAGGTACATTAAGCAAATCACAAATATACAAATAACGGTCATAATTGTTTTCTTTCCTATTTGTTTTTATCATTTTATCAATATAATGAGCAGCTACAAATTCAGTATCAGTACTAATCATAGTTTCACAACAAGAAAATGTCTTGTTATCTTCTTCTATTAAATAATAGGTAACATAATCATCATGATCTAAAATCAACCCCCCTAATTTAGAAGCTATCACCTCGTTATAAGGCTCTTGATTATTATGCAAATTTCCAGCTTTTACTAAACAACGTTTTTTATTTAAAATTTTCCACTTTTTTTGCAAATTACCATCACTAGAATTATCAGGGCTTTTTAAATCAATATTTTTAGAGTCCTTACTACCAAATAGCACATTTCCTACATCCGCACTAAATTCATTATCAAAAAAGTTAATATCCTTCCATTCCAAAGAAGAACCTTCCTCTTTTAGCCAGTATTGATCAGTTAAACTAAGTCCATATCCTTTTTCTAACAACTCTACTGAGTTGTTCATACTTAACGTGTCTAAAAATGGTTGAATGTGATTTCTAGAGCTAGGGATTGCACGATTTTTCCACCAATCGTTAAATAACGATTTTGAAACACCGAATTTATAATCAATAATACCTGCAGGTGCAAACTTTGTATTTATTTTTTCTACAAAATCAGTAGCTATATGTAACTCAGTATCATAAATTAATCTAAGAACTTCAACATCTTTATTCATTAAAATATAAGATACCTTTGTATTATCAAAATTATTCATAGCTAACTCCTTTCCTATCTATTGAAATTATTATACCAAAAAACAGCATTAAAAACTTAAAAATAAAATAAAAAAAACAATAAGCAGTAAAGCTAGAATAGGAGTGCTATACAAATATGATACAATTCATCACCTTGTTAAGAAACAATTAAATACAACAAAGATACTTATAGCCTTTTCCTACTTCCACAAGGACAAATTCTAACAAACGTATTAGTACTTTTCATAAATCATCATGATGAAAGAATATTTACAAGTAAAAAAGATAGAAGAAAATCTTCTATCTTTCCATAAATCTTGCTAAGAATTCTTGTGTTAATTGTTTTTGTGGGGCACTAAATATTTGTTTAGGATCTCCCTCTTCACAAATAACTCCATTTGCCATAAAAACAACATGATTAGAAACATCTCTAGCAAAAGCCATTTCATGAGTAACAACAATCATTGTCATTCCTTCATCTGCTAAAGAACGCATAACTGATAAAACTTCTCCTACCATTTCTGGATCTAATGCTGATGTCGGTTCATCAAACAATAACACTTCTGGTTCCATTGCAAGTGCTCTTGCAATTGCAACCCTTTGTTTTTGGCCACCAGATAATTGTCTTGGAAGAGCATTAATATAAGGAGACATACCTACTTTTTCTAAATAGGTTAAAGCTAGTTTTGTAGCTTCTTTTTTGTCTTTTTTTAATACAGTTGTTTGTCCTACAATACAGTTATCTAATACTGATAAATTATTAAATAAATTAAAGCTTTGGAAAACCATTCCTACTTTCGTACGATAACTAGATACATTGTTACCTGCCATCTCTATATTTTTTCCATGAAAGAATATTTCTCCACTAGTAGGAGTTTCTAATAAATTAATACAACGTAACAAAGTACTCTTTCCACTACCAGAAGCACCAATAATACTAGTTACATCCCCTTTTTTTACCGTAAAATCAATATCTCTTAGTACAACATTTGTACCAAATGTTTTACTTAAATGATTTATTTGTAATACTTCACTCATTTATTTTTCCTCCTTTTTATCATCATTAGGAAAAGTCATCATTCCACTAGTAAAAGCTAATGTATCTGTAGTAGATAAATCATAGCTATCATTTCCATCTAATTTCTTTTCCCATAATCTAAGTAATCTAGAGGCAGTTAATGTCATTGTTAAATAAATAATCATTACAATAGTAGCAGATTCAAAATAAGTATATTGTGCTCCTACTACACTCTTATGAACAAAGAATAAATCAGTAATACTAATAACAGATAATACAGAAGTATCTTTAATATTAATAATAAAATTATTTCCTATTTGAGGAATAATATTACGTAATGTTTGTGGAAATATTACTTTCATCATTGTTTGAAAATGATTCATACCAATTGCTTTAGCACCTTCAAACTGTCCTGGATCAATAGAAATAATCCCTCCACGCACTGTTTCTGCCATATAAGCACCAGTATTAATAGAAACAACAAAGAACCCTGCAGTCCACATACTCATACTAATACCCAAAACACTTAAACCACCATAATAAATAAATACTGCTTGTACAATCATTGGAGTACCACGAAATAACTCCACATAACATTTTAAAATAATATTTACTACTTTTAAAAACACTTTTTTATAAAGTGAATCATGTTTTTCTACCGGTATTGTTTGTATAACACCTACCCCAAAACCAATCAGACATCCTATAAAAGTAGAAACAAGAGCAATAATAAGAGTTGTTCCAGCACCTGATAAATAAGACATACCATATTTATCTAATAATTTAATCATCGTTTGTATAAAATCCATATATCCTCCCGCCCTACCTAGGGTCTTTTTTACATATAGAAAGATAGAAGTCTCCTTCTATCTTTTATTTATTAATCTTCTGATAATGGTTGAATAGCAATCGCTTCATCCATCATTTCAGCAAAATCTTCTGCTGTTTGACCTTCTAAAATAGCATTACATGCATCTAAAATCTCATCATTCCCTTTTTGTACTGAAATACCAATATTAATTTCTTCATCAGAAACCACAAAATCATCACCACTATCAGCAAAATCCAATAATACCATATCATCATAAGCTTGAATTGCAGCCATACCTGTAGGCATATCAGTAACTACTAAATCAACAGCTCCAGCATCTAAAGCAACAAGCATTGCTGGTGCACTTTCTTGTGCTGCTAAAATATCACCATCTTCAATTTGTGGTAAACAAGTATCATACCAAATAGTACCTAATTGAGAAGTAGCAGTAGCTCCAGCTAAATCAGCTACACCTGTAGCACTAGCATACTCACTATCAGCCATTACCAAAGTAATAATAGATGCATAATAATATGGATCAGAAAAATCTACTTGTTCTAAACGATCAGAAGTAATCGATTGTCCTGCAATAACACAATCAACATCTCCACTCATTACTGCTGGTACCAAAGAATCCCAATCTAACTTAACAATTTCTAACTCCATATCTAAATATTCAGCCAAAGCTTTCGCCCACATAACATCATATCCATTAGCATAATCAGTGCTTCCTGAAATCTGTACTGCTCCATTTGAATCATCTGGTTGTGTCCAATTATATGGTGCATAAGCACACTCCATTGCTACACGTAAAACATTACTCTCTTCTTCATCACTAGATCCACATCCTGTAAGACCTAAACATAATGTCATTACCAATAACATTAATCCTAACTTTTTCATCATTCTTTCCCCTTATCTCTCTCCATAAAATAAAAACCGTAAGTACGCATTACGTATCACGGTCTATATGAAAAGAATTCATAACCATGATAGCGCTCCACCTACGTGACAGTATATTGCATATTATCCAATATACCAGTAATTAAGAAAAGGTAATTTCTTATTCACTTCGGCAAAAAGCCCTTTCTTTCATAACTGTTTACCTACATTGTTATGAAATACTCTTTCTTTTTGCTCCTCTATCTAGCTTTTATTTAAGCAATTTATAAAACTATTGTAGACTATTTTCACTTTTTGTCAACACATTTTATCAAAATGATACTTTTTTATCACACAACACACACATAAAGGAAGGGAATTTTACAATTCCCTTCCTCCATTATTAAGCTCTACTTCTTTTTTTCATATCTATTAAAATTAATGCAAGAGCACCAATACTTAATGTTGTATATCCTAGTATATTATTACTATCTCCAGTATCTACTACATCTTCTACTTCTGTATCAGTATCTACTTCTGTATCAGTATCTGCATCTGAATTTGTACCTCCATCAGTTTCATCTTCTATTTCTGTAAAGATTACTTCTAGAGTATGTATTTCACTTACTTCTTCAAATGTATAGCTAGTAACAACTCCTACACTTTCACCATCCACTAATACATCACTAATTTCATAACCTTCTTCAGGAGTAAATGTAAATTCTTGGTCTTTATCTTCCATTACAGATACCGTTCCTTCTTCAGGAGAAATTGTTCCTTGTCCTGTTGTAGTAATAGTTATGTCATAGAAAGGCTTAGCACCTATATAAATATACCTTGCTATATTTGACATATCCTCCCAAACAATTCCATTACCATCAGTAGTTACAGTTCCGAAATAATATGGCACATCATTATCTTGCTCACCAATTTCTATTGTTTCTGTTTCAAAATAACCATCAGATAATAGTTTTACTTCATCTCCTAATACTAATAATTCTTCTTCATCTAGCCTTTCAATATATAAACCACCTTCTTCAGCATCAGTCGCATCTATTAGAACTGTCGCTCCATTGTTTACAGTGAAACCTAGTGTATATACCATTTTTGAAATCAAATTACCATTAATGACAATCGATGGTCCAGCAAGAGAAGTAGCATCTAAAGTTATTCCTTCTCCAACGACAATCGAAGACATGGAAGCAAATTCATCAGTAATCAACTTACCATCACCAGATATTTCTAGAGTTGGTTCAGAGTCTGCATCGCCAACATATATTCCATCAATTACAACGGTTTCGTCATCTTCCAATAAAATTATTGCAGTATCTACAACCGATATATAAATAGTACCTGCAATTTTATTTGTAGAGAACTTTAATGTATAAACACCTTCACTAGTTTTAGTCCATGAATACAATTCATTATCAGTAACTTCAGTAGCCGTTAATATGATATCACCATATATAGCTTCATTTCCATTGTTATCATAGTAACTTGCTTCACCATCAGGAGTATCAGGCAATACTACAACTAATCCTGTTCCTTCAAATGCAATATCGTTAATATCTGTATCAGAAGGTAAAAATAATGTTCCATTATTTACAATATTAGCATTCATGAAATCTATATCATAATCTGATAAATCTACATCCATATCAGAAGGGATTGTAAGAGTTGATCCTTCAGCAAAAGATAAAGTACCTGTAGAAATAGAAGAAGAATAAGTATAATAGTAGTTGTCACCCACGCAAATATACGTATCGCTTGTAAAAACAACATCTCCATAAATTGTTTCTTCAAATTCGTAATAATATGATGTGTAACCACTATCGTATGCTTCGTAATAATCAGTTAACACAGACACTAATGAGTTCACTTTTAACGACTCGTTAATTGTTAATTCACCCATGGACATTATATAGCCATTTGTAGTAATTGTTCCACTTCCAGATAAAGAGATATCTCCATAAGCATAAATAGGAAACCCGGATTCGTCAGTAAATGTAGCAGCTCCATCCACTTCCATTGAAATATATCCACCAACATATACACCTCCATAATTTGAATTGATTTCTAAATCGCCTGTCACACTAATTTCTATATTAGTTTCGTTGCCATCGTAAATTCCATATGGTGCATCAATTGTAAGACTCCCATCAATATCAATGACAAGATTTTCAGAATATCCATCTACATCAATTCCATCTTCAGTTGAACTTAAATAAACATCTCCTGTACCTTTTATACTAAAAACACCCTCACAGGCAATAGCAACAGGCCACCCACTACCTACATCATCCGGATCACAGGTAGTGGTTACACTTAAATTATAACCATTTAATTTAATTATCGCTCCATCTGGCAGTATAAGAGCATACTGATCAGCTGTCTCTATAGTTAAATCCTCCAAGAGCGTTAACGTAGTTTGGTCCCAAGTATAACCTAATCCATCTGACTCAACAACATCACTAGTATTCGATAAATCTAGCCCGTCACTGAGTGTTGCAGCAGCCACATCAAACATACTCATGTTTGAAAGTGATAACATCATTGCTAATGCAATAAACATTTTTATAAATCTTTTCATAATTTTTTTCCTCCTCTTTTCTTTTTTAATCTAATAAATTATAACACTTAAAAATTCAACACGTAACTAGCCAGTTGACTAGTTTTTAATAAAAAAGGATGTTAAAATCAATATTTTTAAACAAAATAATCTAAAAATATAGGGAATCATTAGATTCCCTATATTTAAACTCTACTTATAATTAAGATTATGTTATATGTTTTCGTATTCAATTATTTATTAAAAGACTAATTTTACATACTATTTAAATAACAATAGAAGAACTCAATTGCTTTATTTAATTCACTTACACCAATATTCTCATTTATTCCATGCATTGCAGCTATTTGTTGACCACTAGCTCTAATAGGACTAAAACGTATAACGGCATCACTAAATGCATCTAGGTGACAACAATCAGTAGCACCTATTGTTACATAAGGACATACAATGGTTCCAGGCATTGTTTGTTCTATTACTTTTTTTACTCTAGTTACTTCTGTATGATTTTTATCTGTCATAGAAGATGCTGGTTTTTCATATAATATAGAATATTCTAAATCATATTTCTTTGCTGTTTTGATAAGTTTATTAATTACGAAACTCATATCTTCTGTTGGTAAGTTTCTTATGTTTGCAGTAACTTTTGCAGTTTCAGGAATAACATTATTTGCATCTGAGCCTTGGGCTCTAGTAAATACAATAGTTGTTTTCATCATTGCCCCTATAGAAGGACTAAAAGAAGGTAATACTTTCTTTACTAAAGGAGAAAATAACCACATGTTACCAAGTAACATACGTAAAGGAAACGTCATATAAGGAGATATCGTTGTAAACATTTGTTTCACTGTTTTCATAAATGATACCTTAAAATATCCTGGCTTTTCTACTTCTACCATAAATTTAGCTAACCTAGAAAAAGGATTATCAACTTGAGGAGAACCACTATGCCCTCCTTTACTCTTAGCACGAAACTCTATATCTAAATATCCTTTTTCACATAAACCAAGTAAAGCTATATCATTTTGAATACCTGGCATAACTTCTCCAGTAACAGCTCCTCCTTCATCAAAGATAACTTTAAATTGAAGCTTGTTTTCTTTCAAATACTCTGCTACATGTTTAACACCTAAACCTAATGATTCTTCATCATGACTTGCCATAAAATATAAGTCATTTTCAAATTCTTTTCCTTCTTTTAATAATTGTTCAATCGCTTTAAAGAAAGAATAACCCATACCCTTATTATCTATAGTACCTCTACCATAAATAATATGATCCACTAAAGTTGCATCCATAGCAGGATAATCCCATTCACCATTTTCTTCTACTACATCAACATGTGCCAATATTAATGATGGTAAATCATTATTCTTAGTTCCTTTTATACGAAATAGAAAAGCACTATTAATTTCTATCTTTTCTGCTTTTGAAAAATATATTGGAAACATAGTTTCTAATGTTTGTAAGTATTCATGAAAATGATTACTACCACTAACAGTAGGTATTTGTAGTAATTCTTTTAATTCTAAATATAATTCTTGTTCTCTTTTTTCATCAATTACTTCATAATTATTCTGTATAGTTAACTTCTTTTTTATCATCACCGTACGACCAATTACTATTCCAATAATAATTAATACAATAATAAAGCCCATTATTCTACTCCTTTATATGCTAGTAACTTCTTACTAGCATATATACCTATTAATGCCATAATAAACATACAAATAAAGATAATAGAATACCCAGTATTACCTACTGTATCTAATAAAGTCCCAAAAACAGGATCAACTACAAAATCAGGTAAATAAACGATTAATGATATTAATCCTATTGCAGTACCTAATACTTCTGGTTTTAAAGAAGATTCATTAATAATTGAAAAAGATATTCCAAATGTAGCTCCAGATATAATCCCTGGTATTAAAGATGCAATAATTACTAGTCCACTAGGTAAGTTAAGAGAACTAAAAGATAATACTAAAAAGATAACTGCTAATACAAAGAAAGCATAATGTAATAACTTAGTGGTAGATTTAAAACATCTAGCTGCTATAAAACCTGCTACTGGTGCAAGTAATGGAAAAACATTGGATCTAAGTATTCCTAAGGTAGATACTAGACTTGAGTCCATATCATATACTTCTAATAAAAATGGATTAAAATAAGTATTCCCACTTACTCTTATCGCATAAGTTGATAAGATAACAATAGCCATTAACCATATTACTTTATTCTTCAATAATGGTTTAATATAAGACATCTCAAACTTTTCTTTTTCTTCTACTTTTTCTATATCTTTATAAAAGATACTAATTAAAACAGCAGCTACTAATGCTATTATTGCACACAATAAGAAGATAATTCCCATTGCATTACTTGCTTCTTCCATTGAATAATATACTTTTAAAAATAAAAGATTCATACAAATTGTTACTACTGCTCCCATTAACCCATAGAATCCTGTAACAATCGCACTATTTTCTTTCGTTCCTAAAGATAATACTGCTTTTAGTAACCCTGACCAGAATGCAAATCCTGTAGTAATACCAAATAAAAACCAAACTACTAAAGCTACAATAAAACTAGTATTAAGATATAACAAGAAACATAAACATGCATGTCCTACTAAAGAAAATGATAATATTTTTCTTAGTGAACACTTATCAGCAATATATCCCCCTGGAATATATAACAAAGTATTTAATACAGTATATATTGCCATTAAATATCCTACTTGTGCTTTAGAAATAGAAAATGCTTCTAATAATGGTTCATATAAAACATACTTCATATATACTGGTGTAAATGCAGCACCATACCCTAACGCTAAAATACAAACTATAAAAAATCTTTTTTTATCCATTCTATTTTCCCCCTATATGTTTGTTAATTAGGTTTATAAACTATTCTTTTTATTTTATCAAATTCATTCTTTAAATAATGTATTGTATTATAAGCTGTGATTCTAGCACATTCTTCCATAGACTCATCTGAATAAAAAGCAATATGTGGTGTAATCACCACATCTAACCTTTCTAAAAATGGTGACTTTGCTAGTACATCACTTTCTTCATTTTCAAAAACATCTAACCCAGCTCCATAAATAATATTATTATCTAATGCTTCTATTAAAGCTATTTCATCTATTAATGATCCTCTCCCTACATTAATAATTACTGGTTTTTCTTTCATTAAAGAAAGTGATTCTTTATTAATCATATGATAAGTTTCTTCATTTAATAATGTATGTAAACTAATAATAGAACTAGTTTGATACAATTCTTCTAACTCTACTAAAGGAACATCTGCTTCTTTTAAATAAGGATCATAAGCTATTACTTTACAACCAAATGCTTTTGCTCTTTTGGCTACTGCTCTACCAATCTTTCCATAACCTATTATTCCCCAAACCTTTCCTTCTAAATGAAATAACCCTTGATGATTATTAAATAAATATACTTTATTTACTCGCATATCATTTTGATAACAATTTATTTTACGTATCACACTTAAAGCTAACGTAAGTGTATGATCTGCTACTTCATTAGTACAATACTCTTCAATACATGTTAGACCTACACCATGCCTTTGAATAGCTTCTAAATCTACACTATTATAACCATTTGCTTCAATTGAAACCATTCTTAAATTAGGAGCATGTAATAATAGTTCTTCATCTACTTCTAGATAAGCAGTTATTAGTGCATCTACCTCTTTTATTTTATTAAATAATTGTTGTTTATCTCCATCATATAGATAACACTCTATCTCACTACCTGGTAATTCTTTTTTTATATGATTTATTTCTAGGTTTAAATCTCTATCCATTGGTTCTTTATAATCACAAATTAGTATTTTCATAAGCTTCCCATAACTTTTGTTATAGCCTCTACTAATTTTTGATTTTCTTGTTTTGTTCCAATACTAATACGAATATGCTTATTATATCCCCATCCTGCACATGGACGTACAATAACACCTAAAGACAATAACTTTTCACTAAAATCTAATCCTTCAATAGGAGTTTCTACAAATAAGAAATTAGTATGTGTTTCAATAGTAGGTAATCCTAATTTGTTAAATTCTTCTAATAAATATTGCCTATCTTCCACCATATAATAAGAATACTTTTTAGCTTCCTTTCCAGCATTACTAATTACTTCTACAGCACCAGCTAATCCTACTCGATTCGCATTAAATGGCTCACTTACTGTATTATAATATTCAATCACCTCAGGACTAGCTACTACATAACCTATTCTTTGTCCAGCTAAACCATAATACTTAGAAAAAGTACGAACACATAATAATTGGCATCCTTCTTTTACTAATTGAATAGTATTAGGTCTATATTCTTCCTTACAAAACTCTATATATGCTTCATCTAAAATAACATAAACATGTTCAGGTATATTTCTAATAAATGATTCTAATTCATGTTTATTAATAATAGTACTTGTAGGATTATTAGGATTACAAATCCATATTAACTTTGTCTTTTCCGTTATCAAAGATTGAATAACATTTAAATCAATAGAATAATCTTCCCCTAAATCACACTCTACAACATCAGCCCCCATTAATAAACATATCTCCTTATATAAACCATAAGTCTGTCTAGGAATAATAACTTCATCTCCATAATCTAAAAACATTTTAGAAATAGTATCTAAAACATTTCCAGCCCCATGACCTAAAGCAACCCAATCACTAGTAAGTCCATACATTGATCCTAATTCTTTTCTAAGTCTTTCATAATTTTTTTCAGGATATACATTCCCTCTTTTTATTTCTTTTTCCATCACACTTAATACTGATGGAAAAGGAGCATAATTATTCTCATTAGATCCTAACTTTACAACACTAGTTAATCCATATTTCTTCATTACTGCATCTGTTGTAAGTCCCCCTACATATTTAGTAGCACTATATACTGATTTCCTTAATTTTAACATTCCCTTTTTCCTCCCATTAAAATAATACTACTCCTCTATAATCAATAAATCAACAAGTATATAAAAACAGCTTTAGGATCACCTAAAACTGTTTTCTTTATTGAATAGAACTTATTACTTCTTTATTCTATTAAACTCTATTTCTTTTTTTCATATCTATTAAAACCAATGCCATTGCACTAATACTTAATGTTGTGAATAGTAATACATTATTAGTATCTCCAGTATCTACTACATCATCTACTTCTGTATTAGTATCTAAGTCTGCATCAGCATCTAAGTCTGCATCAACATCTAAGTCTGCATCAACATCTAAGTCTGCATCAGCATCTAAGTCTGCATCAGCATCCGCATTCGTATCTCCGTCAACATCAGTGCTATCTACTGCATCCTTAATCCATGTAGAAGAAAGAGACAAATCAGAAGTTACTGTTATTTCATTTGTGTATTCTTCACCATCTTGATCTACCCAACCATCAAATGTGTAACCTTCTTTAGTTGGTATCTCTAGTGTAATTACAATTCCATATAATACTTGAGCTTCTACATCATCAATTGTAACGGTGCAATATTTTGTAATAATTTCAAATTCTTCAACAGCATATGTACCAATTGTTACATAGTTATTATCATCAACAGTAGTAGTAGCAATAGCTGCTTTTACATAGTATGTACCTGCAGCAGTAGGTATAGAAGATGAATATGTTCCATCTTCACTTGTACTATATGTATATGTTATATCTCCATAAGTAACATCATCACTAGTAATCACAGTAGATTCATCATCTACTAATGATACTTCGATATTATGAACAATATCATCACCCACATAAATATCAGCTACTGTAAAAGAATCAATTACTGCATAATATACTATTTCAACATGAGAACCATATTCAATTGTTGCATCTTGTTCTAAGATGATATTAACATTAGTAAAATCAACTGAATTATATCCTGATATATCTGCATCAACATCACTTGCTATTGTAAGTGATGATTCTTTAGCGAATGAAAGTTTATCAACATCTGACTTAAAATATGAGTTATCTGTAAATATAAAATCCCCATATACTGTATCTTTGTTAGAATCTCCGTCATTTTGAGAAACCAATGAATTTACTGTTAACTCTTCATCAATAGATACTGTACCATTTGCTAAGATATATCCATCTGTAGTAAGTGTGCCAGAACCAGATAATGAAATGTCACTCCCTGCATAAACAGCATTACCACTAGTGTTTGTAAAAACAGCAGTCCCATCTAAATCTAAATTAATCTCTCCTTGTTGTGCATAAATACTATAGTTATTTGAAGTGATTGTTACATCTCCCGTAACATCCATTGCTATATCTCCATAATAAGAATAAATACCGTCTTTCCCAGCAGTAATATCCAAATCACCACCTACTTCTAAATCAACAGATCCATCTGCATAAACACCTCTTCCATAAGTAGTATTTTCAGCAGTAAGTGATAGATCACCTGTTACTTTCACTGTAAAACTAGAAACAGTATACATACATAGAGACTTCGCTTTTAAAGTAGCACTTCCTCCTACTTCTATTTTTATAGTACCATCATTCGCTCTAATAGCCGCACTTCCAAAAAGTGTTGTAGCTATATCTAAGTCACTACTTACATTTAATATAATACCTTTTCCTTCAATACCATCACCACCATCAGATGTAGCTGATAAATTATTACATGTTATACTAACAGATTCATCACTGTGAATAGCATCACTCGAACTCGAGCAAACATCTAGATTACCAGTCCCTATAACTGTTAAACTACCTGATGAATAAATACCATAATCAGATGCAGTTATGGTTAAATTATAACCCTGTAAATTAACAATTGCATTACAGCTAAAGTAAATTCCATTACCACTGCTACTAATTTCCAAATCTTCTGAAAGTGTTAGTGTTAAAGTATCCTTATCCCAACTCCATCCATCACCAGAAGTAGTTGCTGTTGAACCACTAAAACTTAGATCACTAGATGTTGCAGCAGACACATCAATAGTTGTAAACGAAAGTATCATTGCTAGTGTAACAATCATTTTTAACATTTTTCTCATCATTCTTCTCCTTCGATTATCGTAAATTAATATTTTTAAGTAAAACTTAAAAATATGCCCTCTTTTATTATAACAACTCTTGTTTAGACACGTAACTAGCCACTTGGCTAGTTCTTAGTAAAAAAGGATGTTAAAATCAATATTTTTTTAACATAACAAGCTATATTTCTATAGAAAAATAGAGAATCTCTAGATTCTCTACTTTTCTTTTCATTCTAATATTAATATATAATTAAATTAATTCATTCTCTTTAGCTACTTCCACTACTTCTGTTCTGTTTTTAGCGTTTAACTTCTTAATAATATTAGATACATGGAACTTAGTAGTTCCTAAACTAATATTTATTGTTTTAGATATTTGGGTATTGTTTTGTCCTTTGCTAAGTAGTCTTAATACTACTAATTCACGTTCTGTTAGATTACCAAAACTTTGAGGTACTTCTAAGTAATGGGGGTAATAGTTTGCCATTTTTTCTAAATTATTTGTTACTTCTTGAATATACTTTTTAGAAATAGATGGGTATTTAGACCAATCTATTCGTTTCCATAATGGTAATAATGCTATTCCTTGGTCACTTACAACACGATTTAGTTTATATTTCTTTGTTTGTTCTATTGTTTTTATAAGTACTTCTTCGTATTCTTCTTTTCTTCGATATAAGATAATTGCTTTTAATATACCTAATTCAAAAGATAAATAGTTACGATAATACATAGAAGCATATCTTTCTAAGTATTCTATAATATATAATGCTTCTAAGTTTCTATTGCAAGATATATATACTTTTGCTTTTGTTAGTAAACGATATCTAGAAGTAATATAGAATGTATCATATTCATTAATAGCTTGTTCATATAACCATGTTTCTAATCCTTCTTGATTTCCTTCTAATAAATCACATTGAATAATACTACATCTAATATTAGCTAATAACTCATTATAATTCTTTTGTAAAGCTTTATCATAGATGTTTTCTAATATATCTCTAGAAGTACTTAATTGTCCTTCTGATTGTAATAATCTAGCCATAATCCCTGTAATAGCATATTGCATACGGATAGTACCTTTTAGATTTGCATCACTTAATGCATGGGTTAATTCTACCATTGCTTGACTACTTTTATTTTGTTCATAGAACAGTTCTCCTAGAACTGCTTCTGGTACTCCTATTGCTTCTTTGCCAATTGATTTTAATATAATTGGTTTAAAGACAGGAAATAGTGCTTTATAATATGGAATCCATGTTACTAAGTCTATTCCTCCATTCATAATAGAAGCAAAATTACCGGTAGGCATGATGTTTTTTAATTCAAACCCAAATTTTTGAATATAACCATAACAATATGTTAAATTCTCTCTTAATTGTTTTGCTGATACACAAGGACTAGCCATTAATGTTCGTACATACACACTAATAATAGCTTCAAATCCTGTTGGAGTTGTTATTTTAGTTGCTTGTTCTTTTAGTTTCTGTAAGTAATATTGACTTTGTTCTGGTTGCATACGATATGCATAAAACATTGCCTTTGCTCCTATAACACTAGGATTTTCTTTTTCACGTTTTTCTGTTAGTAAATTTATATATTGATCACTAATTTGTGCAAAAGAACAACCATCCGCATTTTCTAATAAATAAATAACTATTTCTATTATCTTATCAATATTATTAGATTTCTTATAACAATATAATGCTTGTTCAAATAAACGTTCTTCTTCATAATGATTTGCTGCTATTTCATATACTCTTTGCTTACTTTTTTCTTCTAATAAATTTAATCGATGATGAAAATATTGAAATACTATAGGATCAAAACGAAATAAGTCTGGTACTTCAAATGATAAAAAAGACTCTCTTTCCATAACACTACTCAAAACTACTTCTACATCACTGCCTAGAATTAGTTTTGCTATATCGTAATGAAAATCAGAAAATATTCCTAATTTTGTTAATGATTCTTTTAATAAGAGTGGCCATTTATCAAATTCTATATCCATATGATAAAAGAAATCTTGTTTTGCTAATAGATGTACTCTTTGTAAGTCTTGGCTCTCACAAACATGAACTAAATAGATTTGAATAAATAAAGCACGTCCGTTTGTAAATTCAATACAGTCTTTTGCTATATCATTGATTTGTTTTTTCTTTAATCCTTGTAACTCTTCTTGCTTTTCTAACATATCTAGTACTTGATGATAACCAATTACTAAAGAATTACTATCCAATACTACTAATCTTTTAGCAATACGCAAAGGAATTAAAAAATCAGGTAATGTTGCATTACTTAATAACATTACAAAAATATCTTGATGTTTTTGTAATATATTTATGATTTTATCTTGTTGTTGTAATGCTTGTAAATTATCAATGATTAGTAATGTATCTTTTGTTATATCTATTGTTTCTAATAACTGTGTAAAATCACTTTGATTAGTATCTAAATAAATCATATTTTTAAAATATTCTCTTGCAAAATAAATAGCTTGTTCTGTTCTTCCAAACCCATAGCTACCACTTAAATAAACCATTTTATGTTCTTTTAAAAGAAGAAACCATTTTTCTTGTACTTTTTTATCTACACTAATAAAAGATGGTGAAATATCATATTGTCCCATACAAACACCTCCTCCAATCATTTTATCATATATTTACATACTTGTAACTTATTAAAAAAGCTTTATCTATACAAAACCACTCCAAGTTTACTTAGAGTGGTTTTTATATATTATTTTGCTTTTCTTCTTTTCCTATGCATTAAGATAGATAGAGCCCCAATAATAGCTAAAGCTGTAAATAACGATATATTATTTATATCTCCAGTAAGCACGTTATCATCCAATGACTCATTATCAAAATCATCATTTAAATCTTCCTCTGTTGATGGTTTATCTTCTGTAAAATCATCATTTAAATCTTCTTGTACTTTAGTAAAGATAACTTCTAATGTATGCGTTGCATATACTTCTTCAAATGTATAACTAGTAATAGCCCCTAGACTATTTCCATCTACTAGGACATCACTTATTTCATAACCTGTTGCAGGAGTGAAAATAAACTCTTGATCTAACCCTTCATAAACAGCAGTATCCCCTTCAATTACACCTTCCCCTTGTTTAGTAACTGTAATATCGTAAATATCTTTTCGACCTATGATGATTTCATTAGCAACATTTGTTTCATCTTCATCTAATACTTTACCATCTATTGTAATAGTACCTACTGTATAAGTATCACAATAACCTAGCAGAAAGCCCACTCCTTTAGTGGTGGGAGGAATGCGTAAGATGTGTATAAAATAGTATAAATTATACGTGATTTATGTTATAATAAGTATATGAAAGAATATAGAAAAACAAAAACAACAACCTCGTTAATTAATTATCATTTTATCTTTTGTCCAAGGTATCGTAGAAAAATATTTTTAATTCCAAATGTAGAAGAAAGGCTTAAAATCATAGTGGAAGAAACTTGCAAGGAATTAGAAATTGAAATTATTGCTATGGAATGTGATAAGGATCATATTCATTTGTTTATAAACGCATTACCAAAATACAGTCCTAGTGACATAATGCAAAAAATAAAAAGGAAAAGTGGGTTGATATTAAGAAGTGAATTTTCAGAGTTGAGTCAGATGAAAAGTTTGTGGACAAGAAGCTATTTTGTTTCAACTGCCGGTGTTGTTAGTAGCGAAACAATAAAGAGATATGTAGAAAGCCAGAGAAAAAGATATTAAATATCGAAATCAAGAAGGGAGAAACTTCATGAGTAATTTTTGTATAACAATTCCATTAAAAACAGAAACCTATCAAGAACATATATTAGAAAAACGTTTTGAAATTGGTAGAAAAATGTATAATTCTTTAATTGTTATTACTCAAAAACGATATAGAGAAATGACAAAAACAAAAGAATATAAATACATTATGAAACAATATAAGCGAATTCATGAAGGACATCCTAAAGCTGGTGTAACAAAGAAAGGCCTCGCTAACCGATTAAAAGAAATGCAGAGAGAATATCGTTTATCCGAATATGATTTTCATAAAGATGTAAAAGAATTACAACATTGTTTTCGTGAAAATATTGATTCAAACACGTCTCAAAAGATTGCTACGAATTTATGGAAAGCTTATAACAAAGTAATGTTTAGTGATGGAAAAGAAATTCATTTTAAAAAGTATGGAGAGTTTACTTCGTTAGAAGGAAAATCAAATACAAGCGGAATTCGTCTCGTAAATGAAACACTTTATTGGAATGGTCTTATTATTCCTGTTATTATTGATCATTCAAATAGTTATGAAAATGAATGTTTTCAAAACCCTCTTTACAAAATTTGTTATAACCGTATTATTCAAAAAGAAATTAGAGGAAAGTATAAATACTATTTACAAGTAGTGTTTAAAGGAACTCCTCCTGTAAAATACAATCCAACAACTGGTGAAGTAAAGAATCCTAAAAGAGATGGTGTTGTAGGTATTGACTTAGGCACGCAAACGATTGCCTATTGCTCTAACAAAGAAGTAGGATTGATTGAATTAGCTGATAAAGTACCTAACCTAGAAAAGAAAAAGCGAATCATTTCTAGAAAAATGGATCGTAGTAGAAGAGCTATGAATCCTAATAACTACAATGAAGATGGAACTACTAAAACAGGAGCTGGACAATGGAAGAACTCCAATCGCTATCTTCGATTAAGAAGCGAACTAAGAGAGCTTAGTAGAAAACAAGCAGCTATTCGAAAGTTACAACACGAGACCTTAGCAAATCATCTTTTAACATTAGGAACGACCATTTATGTAGAAACAATGCATTATAAAGGATTGCAAAAACGAGCAAAGAAAACAACGGTTAATGAAAAGACAGGTAAGTTCAATCGTAAAAAACGTTTCGGCAAGTCTTTAGGAGAAAAAGCTCCTGCTATGTTTGTAGAAATTTTGAATAGAAAGCTAAACTACATAGATAAAGAAGTTTTAAAAGTAAACAACTATACAACCAAAGCAAGTCAATACAACCATGTTAATCAAACATACAAGAAGAAAAAACTATCTCAAAGATGGAATGAGATAGAATATAACAACGAAGTGATAAAAATACAAAGAGATTTGTATAGTTCTTATTTATTAATGAATATGAACGAAGATTTAAAAACAATGAATCAAGAAAAATGTGAAATGAATTTTGAAGGATTTTTAATCAAACATAACCAAGAAGTAGAAAGATTAAAAGGAAAGAAAAACCTTTCTAGTATTGGCATTTAAAAAGCATTAAAAAGTATTAACAACAAAACGTCTTGAAACGGGCGTTATACTATCGTTAATTTGTTCAATAGAACGAATGGATAGTGAAATTCTTAATGAAAATAATTAGGATTCTCTACATTTCAAACAATAATTATTGTTTTATTTTTGTAGTTAAAGAAGGTTATTTAGTAGTTAAGAACCCCACTACTTCAGTGGTGGGAGTTTCAGTTTGAATACCTCGTACAGACACAATATTCTTTTCTAAAAGATAAGAGTTAACAGCATCTGGCATTCCACCTACTAGTAAGAATTTTCTAAAATAGTCCATCGTTTTATAATGCATTGATTCATCCAAGCTTTCTAATTTTTTGAACTTTTTTGATAATATTGATATTGTTATTTCATTAACCCCATTTGCATAAAGGAACTCTTCAAAATCTAGTGGAAACATTCTAACTTTTTGAATACTTCCCATTGGAATAGAAGTAGTTTTCAAAAGTGCTACTCCTAGCAATGATCCACTAGCAATATAATGAAAACAATCATCTTGTACTAAGAACTTTAGAAGCGTTAGTAAGTGAGGATATTCCTGAATCTCATCTATAAAAATAAGTGTATTTTCTTTTTGCTGCATTTTATCTCCTGCAATCATGCTTAAGCTAAGATAAAAATCTTCTATTGTTTTTACTTGTTCAAATAGTTTTTCACCTAAAGAATCTTCAACCATATTTATCTCAATAAAATTCTCAAATAACTTTCTTCCCGCATAACGTACGATATAAGTTTTCCCAACTTGTCTAGCACCATCAATTAAAAGAACTTTATTTGATTTGGATTCTAAATGTTCCACTATTGTTTTTTCTATTTTTCTATATAACATGATTTAATAACCTCCTATCATAAGAAAATTGATTTTTCAAGTTAATTTCACCATAATAATATTGACTTTTCAATAAAGAACACATCAATAAAATTGACTTTTCAATATTTAACCTTTATTTCAAACAAAAAAAAGAAACACAAACGTGTTTCTTATTGTTCAAATTGTGATTGATATAAAGATGCATAGAATCCATCTTTTTCAATTAATGCATCATGATTTCCTGTTTCTACAATATCCCCATCTTTTAATACAATGATAATATCTGCATCACGAATAGTAGAAAGACGATGTGCAATAACAAAGCTTGTTCTACCTTCCATTAGTTTTTCCATTCCTTTTTGTATTAACACTTCGGTACGTGTATCAACAGATGATGTTGCTTCATCTAAGATTAATATTTTAGGATCTTTTAAGAATGCTCTGGCAATTGTTAATAATTGTTTTTGACCAGAAGAAATATTAGATGATTCTTCATTTAAGATAGTTTGATATCCATCTTCTAATGTATTTACAAAATGATCGACATAAGCCATGTTACATGCATTTTGGAATTCTTCTTTTGTTGCTTCTAAGTTACCATATTTTAAGTTATCTTCTATCGTACCATTAAATAACCAAGTATCTTGTAATACCATACCAAACTGATCACGTAAATCGTGTCTAGAAAAATCACAAATATCATGTCCATCAATAAAGATAGAACCACTATTTAATTCATAGAATCTCATTAATAATTTAACAATCGTTGTTTTACCAGCTCCTGTTGGTCCTACAATAGCTACTGTTTGACCACTATGAACATGCATACTAAAGTCATTGATAATTACTTTTTCTGGATTATAACCAAATCTTACATGATCAAAAGTTACACTACCTTTGATATGTTCAATTTGTTTATCTGTTAAATTATCTTCTTCTTCGTCAATTTCCTCTTCTTCTAAAAAGGCAAAAACACGTTCTGCAGCTGCTGCAGTCGATTGTAAATAGTTCATAACTTGTGCTAATTGACTAATTGGTTGATTAAAAGAACGAACATACGTAATAAAGGCTTGAATATCCCCAATACTAACTGTTCCACCAGTTGCCAACATACCACCAACAATACATACTGCCACATAACCAACATTACCAACAAATTGTACCAAAGGCATCATTAATCCTGAAAAGAATTGTGATTTCCATGCTGAGTTATATAAACTATCATTATATATTTCAAACTGTTCTACTGAAGCTAGTTCTCCATTAAATGCTTTTACTACTTGATGTCCACCATACATTTCTTCCACATGACCATTCACATCACCTAAACTATTTTGTTGTTGTGTAAAATGTTTTTGTGAAAACTTCATTACAGAAGCTATTAAAATCATACTAGTTGGTAAAACTAATAAAGCTATAAAAGTCATTGTTACATTAATAGTTAACATCATAATAAAGATACCAACTACTGTTACAAAAGAAGTAATAATTTGAGACATACTTTGATTTAAAGATTGAGCAATTGTATCAATATCATTTGTAACACGTGATAATGTATCACCACTTGTATGTTTATCAAAGTATTTTAATGGCATTCTACTCATTTTCTTTGATAAAGATTCACGTAAGTCATATGCTACTTTTTGTGATACACCAGATACAACAATCCCTTGTACTAAACTAAATACCATACTAACTAAATAGAAAGCTACTAAAACAAGCACTATTTTACCAATATACGTAAAATCAATACTACCTGTTCCTTGTATTTTCCCCATAATACCTTCACTTAATTCATCCGTAGCTAATGCTAAAATCTTAGGTCCAACAATACTAAAAATAGTAGAACCTGCAGCAAAAACAACAACAATTAATAATTTAAAATGATAAGGCTTTAAATATTGAAATAATTTCTTTAAAGTACCTGGTAAATCATTTGCTTTTTCCATTGCACCTAATTTTGGTCCAGGACCTCCACCCATTGGGCCTTTTTGTCGTTCTACAGTAGGAGTACGTTTATCCATTTGTTAGTTCCTCCTTTGATAATTGTGAATGTGCAATTTCTTGATATACCTCACATGTTTTCATTAATTCATCATGTTTTCCAATACCAACCATTTTCCCATCATCTAAAACAATAATTTGATCAGCCCCCATAATACTAGCAATACGTTGACCTACAATAATAACTGTTTGATTTGTTTTTTGACATAATATTTCTAATTCTTGACGTAATCTAGCATCTGTTTTAAAGTCTAATGCTGAAAAACTATCATCAAATACTAATACATCTGGATTTTTAGCTAATGCTCTAGCAATCGCTAATCTTTGTTTTTGACCACCAGATACATTTGTTCCACCTTGTGAAATAGAACTTTGAATTCCTTCTTCTTTGCTTTCTATAAATTCACTAGCTTGCGCAATTCTTAAGATTTCTAATACTTCTTGTTCATTTAATGATTCATTTCCATATTTTACATTGGATTCAATCGTTCCTGAAAATAGGTTTCCTATTTGAGGAACTAAACCAATTTTATCTCTTAGATTATGTTGTGTTACTTCTCTAACATCAACACCACTTACTAATACTTCTCCACTAGTTACTTCATAGAATCTAGGAATTAGATTAATTAAAGTAGATTTACCAGCACCAGTACTTCCAATAATAGCAGTTGTTTGTCCCGGTAATGCTTGGAAATTAATATTTTCTAATACTGCTTCATGAGCTCCAGGATATTGGAAACTTACATTTTTAAATTCAACAAAACCTTTTTTACTTTCATCAAATGATCTTTCTTGTTTTGGATCATGAATTTTAGGTTCCGTTGTTAATACCTCATAAATACGACCAGCAGCCACACTAGCACGAGGAATCATAATAGCAATAACTGCGATCATAATAAAGGCCATAATAATTTGCATTGCATATTGCATAAATGCCATCATTTTACCAATATCTAATGTTCCAGCATCAATTTCTTTTGCTCCAAACCATACAATAGCTACCATAACAACATTCATAATAAATGTAATTAATGGCATTAAACAAGACATGGAACGATTGGTAAATAGATTTACTTTAGTAAGTTCATTATTTGCTTTTTCAAAACGATCCTCACTATATGCTTCATTTCCAAAAGCACGAATTACTAACATCCCACTTAAGTTTTCTCTCATCGTTAAATTTAGTTTATCAATTAATGTTTGAATAATTTTAAACTTTGGTAATACAACTGTAAAAGCAACCATAATAATACATAAAATAACAATAATAACCAATACAATAATCCAAGCCATACTAGCTGCATTATTCAATGCATGAATAATTCCACCAATACCCATCATTGGTGCAAAGAATACAATTCTTAGCATCATAACAGTAACCATTTGTACTTGAGTAATATCATTGGTAGTACGAGTAATTAAAGAAGCCGTAGAAAACTTATTAAATTCTTCATTAGAAAAACTTTCTACTTTTTCAAAAATAGCCTTACGTAAATTACGTGCTACTCCAGCCCCTATTCTAGCTGCTAATAAAGACACAGAAATGGCACACACAGTACCTATAAAAGCCACTACTAACATTGTTAAACCAATTGATTTAATATAATCATTTTGTAATTCATCAATATCTCTACCTAATGATTCATATTCACTTAATACAGCAGTACCTGCTGCAATTAAAGAAGTAGATTCTCCTAATGTTTCAATCATTGCATCTACATCACTAAATACTGCTTCTAAATCTTCTTCACTCATATAAGAGAATAATGTATAAACATCACTACCTTCTGGTAACATTGCCAACATTGTAGCATATTCTTCACTTGTTAAATCTACTTCTTCTAAAGAAGCAAGAAGCATAAATGGACGTAACAATACTTCATTTAATGCATCACGATCAAATGTATCATTTAATACATAAATATTTTGATCATCAATAGTACTATACAAATCAAGAATATCTTGATCAATTTCACTATTTTCTATTAACGTATAGTTTTCTTCCAATACTTCTATTTCTTGATCATCTAAAAAAATACAAATATGATCATATGTTTCTTCACTCATTACTTGGGCTACTGCATCTTCTGCCCCACCTGATTGAATCCCATTTGTTACAATCTCCGACATATAATCGGGTAACGATAATTCTGCTTGTGATTGAACAAATAATAAACCAACAATAATAATAATAGATACTAAAAATGGTTTATAATAATTCTTTAACTTTATCATTCAAAATCCTCCTTAATTCTCTTTATATTTGCTTCTAAACGACTTACAAATCCTACCATTTGTTCTAATTCTTGATTTTCAAAACCATCCAGTAGCCCCTTCATTGATTTTTCAACTACTGCTTTACCTTCAATGACTCTGTCAATACCACCATCTGTAAGTGTTAAAAGCGTATTCCTTTTATCAAGACTATCTTGTTGTTTTTTCAAAAAACCTGCATTCTCTAGTCTCTGTATTCCAACGGAAAGGGTAGCTGGACTAATATGCATCATACCTGCTAATTCTCTTTGATTCATTTCACCTTTTCGATATATCAACATCATCAAACGAAATTGCCATAAAGTAATATCTACTGGTGCCTTTTTCTTTTCGATTGCTGTTAATTCATGAACACTCTTTTTTAATATCGCGATACGATCCATTAGAATTTCTGCACGTTCAAACATCTTATCATCCATTATCCATCCTCCTTTAGTTAGTCTACTAACAATTAGTATACTAACTATTTATTTAAAGTCAACAAAAAAAGTATATTTACATATACTTTTCTAATAATATGATTGTTTCTTCAATATATGCACCACATGTTCCCAATCTTACTTCTTTACCTTCTATCTTCTTTAATCCTTTTAATTCTTCACAACGAAGTGCTCCACGACTTGCTTCAAATTCTCTTAAGAATTCAGTTGTTATTTCTTCCACTGATTTCTTTACTGTTTTGTCTGCTTCGATTTGGCCATATCGTAAGCTAAGCACCATTGCTCCTCCTAAAAGTGCTCCACATATTTCACGAATATGTCCAACACCTCCACCTAAACCATAAGAAATATGCATTGCAGTATCCATATCAATATCTAATACATCTACATAACTCCCTAATACAGCTTGGCAACAATTGTAACCCTTCTTTACAATTTCTTTCCCTAATAAAACTCTTTCATTTACGTCCATGTTATCTAATCTGTCCTCTCCCATATATTTTATATTTGGTTGTAGTGATTTCTTGTAATCCCATTGGTCCTCTTGCATGCAATTTTTGAGTACTAATACCTACTTCAACCCCAAAACCAAACTCTCCACCGTCACTAAAGCGGGTAGATGCATTCGCATACACACAAGCACTATCTACTTGATTTAAAAACAATTCACAACGTTCCATGTTTTCACTAACAATTGCTTCTGAGTGTTTTGTAGAAAATTGTTGAATATGAGCTATTGCTTCTTCAAAATGATCAACGACCTTAATATTACACGCCTTACTACCATACTCTGTTGAATAACTATCCTCATTAATAAGGAAACATTGGATAAAGCTTTTTGTTTTAGAACAACCATACATTTTTACTTCTTCTTTTATAAAAGCATCATATAATAATTCTAAAAACTCTTTTGCAATAGCTTGGTGTACAATAATCGTTTCTAATGCATTACATACAGAAGGTCTTTGAACCTTCCCATTTAACGCAATAGCTTTCGCTTTTTCTAAGTCTGCATCTTTATCCACAAATAAATGACATACTCCTGCACCTGTTTCAATAACTGGTACTAAGGAATTTTTAGTTACATGTTGGATTAATGTTGCACTACCCCTAGGAATCAATAAATCTAAATATTCTTTAGCTTGTAGTAATATGTCTACATCTTGTCTAGACGATGTTTCAATGTATATAATAGCATCTTTTCCTAAAATATCAAGTGTAGCTTCTACCATTAGCTTTGTTAGCACCATATTCGAATAAAATGCTTCTTTTCCACCTTTTAAAACACATACATTTCCTGATTTAATACATAAGCTAGCAATATCTATTGTTACATTTGGTCTTGATTCATAAATAACTCCAATCACACCAATTGGTACACGTACTTGTTGTATTTCTAAACCATTATCTTTATGAATTTCTCTTACCTTTTGACCAATTGGATCTTCTAATTCGATTACCTTTTGAATATCTTGTACCATTGCCTTAATTCTAGATTCATCTAATAATAATCGATCAATCATTGCTTCACTTAAACCAGTTATTCTAGCATTATCAATATCTTTGTTATTTTCTTCCACAATTTGATCAATATGTGCTAGTAGCGTATCTTGAATCTTTTTTAAAGCAAGATTCTTATCTTTTGTTTCTAAAACAGCAAGTCTTGTTTTTGCATTCGCTGCATCTTTTAATTGTTGTTTAATTACTTGTTCCATGTTTCCCCTCCATTAATACTAAATCATTTGCATGAATGATTTCTCCTCTTACATAAGTAGATAAAATAGTTTGCATTTCCTTGCTTTTTCTACCCTTCACTAAATCAATTTCATGACTTGCATATCCTACAATCCCTCGAGCAATAATGTTTCCTTGCACGTCTACAATATCCACTACTTGCCCTTGTAAAAAAACTCCTACTACTTCTACAATCCCTGAAGATAATAAACTAGTATGTAAATTTAATAATGCCTTTTTACAACCATCATCTACTATTAATTTCCCTTTAGGAATACTACGATATAAAATCCAATGATTACGTAAAGAAAGATTTCTTCCTAACTTACTACTAAAATAAGTCCCAATATCTTTTCCTTCTAAAACATCTAATAATCCTGTTTTTTCATTACTAGAAACAATAGCCATATCTATATTAGCATCCATCACTATTTTAGCTGCATGAATCTTACTAGACATCCCACCTGTCCCTACTTTACTAACAGTTCCTTTTGCCATATCCATAATATCTTGGCCTATTGTTTGAACATAAGGGATTCTTTTTGCATCCTTATTAGTATGTGGATTATCATCATATAATCCATCAATATCACTAGTAATAATTAATAAGTCTGCTTTTACAATTGGTGCCATTAAGGCAGCCAATGTATCATTATCACCTACTTTTATTTCATCCGTAGCCAATGTATCATTTTCATTAATAATCGCAATAGCTCCATATTCATGAATAGATTCTAAAGCATTCGTTAAATTCATTAATCTTTTACGATCATCAAAATCATCATGATTTACTAATATTTGAGCACAATGACATTCAAATATTTTAAATACATCTTCATAAGCTTTCATTAAATGAGCTTGTCCAATTGCAGCTAGTGCTTGTTTTTGTTTCATTTGAGTAGGTTTCTCTTTTAAAGCAAGTACTCCCATACCTGCTCCAATAGCCCCACTAGATACTAGTGTTACTTTTATCCCTCTTCGTTGTATTTCAACAATTTGTACAACTAAATGCATCATCTTTTCTAAACTTAATACACCTAAATCATCACATAAAGAACTTGTCCCTATCTTTATCATTACACTTTGCATTTTTTAATCCCCCATTTTTCTTAGAATAGCATACTATAACAATAAAAAAAAGGAATATAAATTATATTCCTAAAATAAATGATACTTTCTTCTATTTTTAAACAATTGAAAAACACTTAAAAACAAAGTACATAGTTCTCCAATTGGTAAAGCTAAAAAGATTCCATTCACTCCTACATAAATTGGTAAAACATATAAACAAACAGTTATAAAGAAAAAGGTTCTAAAAAAAGATAACATAGCAGATACTCTTCCATCATTTAAAGCAGTAAACAGTGAAGAAGTAAAAATATTGACTCCTACAATTAATAAAGAAAAAGAAAATAATCTTAATCCTACTAACGATAACTCATATACTTCTAAATCATTACTAGAAAACAAATAACAGATTGTACTACTTACCATATTCGCAAACACAAAAATAAAAATCGAAAAACATAAAATCATTATTCCACTAATCTTTAATAACTTCCTTATTTGTTGATAATCTTGACTTCCATAATAATAACTATACATCGGTGCTATTCCATTAGAAAATCCTAAAAATACTGCATTCAATAAAAACTGAGCATATAAAATAATGGTAATCGCTGCTACTCCCGAAGTTCCCACATAAGCCATCATTTGAATATTATATAAAAATGTAGTAATAGCCAAAGATAAATTAATAACCATCTCACTACTTCCATTTATACATACCTGTTTTACTACTTTCCATGAAATAGGAAATCTTACAAAATATAAATAACCAGTTCTAACAAATAAAAAATAACATAAACCAAACAATGCTGGAATACTATATCCACAAACAGTTGCATAAGCAGCTCCACTAATCCCTAATCCAAAAGAAACAATAAATAGATAATCTAAAACAACATTTAAAATACCACCTATCATGGTTATAAATAAACCTATTTGTGGTTTTCCTGCAGTTACAAAGAAATATTGAAACATTAATTGTAATACAAATAATGGTGCAAAACTCATCTGTATTGATAAGTAATCTTGGCAATATTGATCTAAAACTGAAGATGATCCTAACCAATGAATCAGTGTTATTATATTCTTATTAACTACTACACCTAATAAAAGACCTAAAACAAACCCTGCTACTACTAACATAGTTAACGTTTCTTTTGCTTCTTTTTGTTTATTTTCCCCAAGCAATTTCCCCATTAAAGCACTACCACCTGTACCAATCATCACTGCTAAACCAATAACTATATTAATAAATGGATATACTATATTAATAGCACTTAAGGCATTACTACTAACATAATGAGAAACAAACATTCCATCCACAATCGTATAAAGAGACATAAAGATCATCATACAAATAGTAGGTAATCTGAAACTCCCACACCTGAAGGAATGGGGTTCTTAACTACTAAATAACCTTCTTTAACTACAAAAATAAAACAATAATTATTGTTTGAAATGTAGAGAATCCTAATTATTTTCATTAAGAATTTCACTATCCATTCATTCCGTTGAACAAATTAACGATAGTATAACGCCCGTTTCAAGACGTTTTGTTGTTAATACTTTTTAATGCTTTTTAAATGCCAATACTAGAAAGGTTTTTCTTTCCTTTTAATCTTTCTACTTCTTGGTTATGTTTGATTAAAAATCTTTCAAAATTCATTTCACATTTTTCTTGATTCATTGTTTTTAAATCTTCGTTCATATTCATTAATAAATAAGAACTATATAAATCTCTTTGTACTATTATCACTTCGTTGTTATATTCTATCTCATTCCATCTTTGAGATAGTTTTTTCTTCTTGTATGTTTGATTAACATGGTTGTATTGACTTGCTTTGGTTGTATAGTTGTTTACTTTTAAAACTTCTTTATCTATGTAGTTTAGCTTTCTATTCAAAATTTCTACAAACATAGCAGGAGCTTTACTCCCTAACGATTTACCAAACCTCTTTTTACGATTGAATTTACCTGTCTTTTCGCTGATTGTTGTTTTCTTTGCACGTTTTTGCAATCCTTTATAATGCATTGTTTCTACATAAATGGTCGTACCTAGTGTTAAAAGATGATTTGCTAAGGTCTCGTGTTGTAACTTTCGAATAGCTGCTTGCTTTCTACTAAGCTCTCTTAGTTCGCTTCTTAATCGAAGATAGAGATTGGAGTTCTTCCATTTTCTAGCTCCTGTTTTAGTAGTTCCATCTTCATTGTAGTTATTAGGATTCATGGCTCGTCTACTACGATCCATTTTTCTAGAAATGATTCGCTTTTTCTTTTCTAGGTTAGGTACTTTATCAGCTAATTCAATCAATCCTACTTCTTTGTTAGAGCAATAGGCAATCGTTTGCGTGCCTAAGTCAATACCTACAACACCATCTCTTTTAGGATTCTTTACTTCACCAGTCGTTGGATTGTATTTTACAGGAGGAGTTCCTTTAAACACTACTTGTAGATAGTATTTATACTTTCCTCTAATTTCTTTTTGAAGTATTCGATTATAACAGATTTTATAATGAGGGTTATGAAAACATTCATTTTCATAACTATTAGAATGATTAATGATAACAGGAATAATAAGACCATTCCAATAAAGTGTTTCATTTACGAAACGAATTCCACTTGTATTTGATTTTCCTTCTAACGAAGTGAATTCTCCATACTTTTTAAAATGAATTTCTTTTCCATCACTAAACATTACTTTGCTATAAGCTTTCCATAAATTCGTAGCAATCTTTTGAGACGTGTTTGAATCAATATTTTCACGAAAACAATGTTGTAATTCTTTTACATCTTTATGAAAATCGTATTCGGATAAACGATATTCTCTTTGCATTTCTTTTAATCGGTTAGCTAGGTCTTTCTTTGTTACACCAGCTTTAGGATGTCCTTCATGAATTCGTTTATATTGTTTCATAATGTATTTATATTCTTTTGTTTTTGTCATTTCTCTATATCGTTTTTGAGTAATAACAATTAAAGAATTATACATTTTTCTACCAATTTCAAAACGTTTTTCTAATATATGTTCTTGATAGGTTTCTGTTTTTAATGAAATTGTTATACAAAAATTACTCATGAAGTTTCTCCCTTCTTGATTTCGATATTTAATATCTTTTTCTCTGGCTTTCTACATATCTCTTTATTGTTTCACTACTAACAACACCGGCAGTTGAAACAAAATAGCTTCTTGTCCACAAACTTTTCATCTGACTCAACTCTGAAAATTCACTTCTTAATATCAACCCACTTTTCCTTTTTATTTTTTGCATAATTTCGCTAGGGCTATATTTTGGTAATGCGTTTATAAACAAATGAATATGATCCTTATCACATTCCATAGCAATAATTTCAATTTCTAATTCCTTGCAAGTTTCTTCCACTATGATTTTAAGCCTTTCTTCTACATTTGGAATTAAAAATATTTTTCTACGATACCTTGGACAAAAGATAAAATGATAATTAATTAACGAGGTTGTTGTTTTTGTTTTTCTATATTCTTTCATATACTTATTATAACATAAATCACGTATGATTTATACTCTTTTATACACATCTTACGCATTCCCCCACCCCTAAAGTAGTGGGCTTCCTGCTAGGTTATTGTGATTACTATCCTACCATAATTTACATCTTATTACTAGAAGAATTTAGATAACAATCAGGGTGATGATTATTCATCACACCGATAGATTCTAAAAAAGAATACGTTGTTACTTTCCCAACTCTTTGAAATCCTCTCTTTTTAAAATCTTGCCATACATTATTTGAAAATGCTTGTTTGTCTTCTAATGATTCATCCATTAAAATTTGTCCTTTACTAAAAGACCAAACATAACGATCAAAAGATCCAAATTCATCAATAATATCGAATATAATACTTGCATTATGTATGATTGCTTCTATTTTAGGACGATTTCGAACTATCCCTACATCATTCATTAATTCCTGTATCTTACTTTCTTGATAATTAACAATAACTTGAATATCAAAATCATCAAACGCTTTTCTAAAATAATCTCTCTTTTTTAAAATAGTTAACCAAGATAAGCCAGCTTGAAATATTTCTAATGATAACTTTTCAAATAATGCTTGATCATTGTGGTTTGGTTTTCCCCATTCATTATCATGATAATCTTGATATATTGCGCTTTTTTCTAAATAAGGCCAAGGACATCTTTGCATGTTATTTCCTCTTTTCTTTTTTATTTTATTATGGTATCATACTTGCGATAGTTTGTCATATTGGGGGAGAATAATGATGAAAAAAATAAAAATACCTGGTTTTGGACAACGTGGTTTTAAAACTGCTTTAACAACTATGTTGTGTGCTTTTCTATATGCATTAATTGGTCGTAATCCAACATTTGCATGTATTGGGGTTATCTTTGGGATGGGAAGTAATTTAAAAGACTCGATATTAAACGGTGGTAACCGTTTAATAGGAACAATTATAGGTGGGTTTTTAGGTATTGGATTATTTACTATTTATATTTATGTATTCCATGCTTCTAATGAGTTTTTATTATTACCACTATTAGGTATTGGAACATTATTACTTGTATCTCTTAGTTTGATTTTCAAATGGCCAGGTGCTGTACAACCTGGAGGAGTTGTATTATGCATTATTTTATATAATACTGCTAGTGAATTATATGTTACTTATTCTTTAAATCGTATGTTTGATACAGGGGTTGGTGTTGTTCTTGCAATAGTTATTAATGTTATCTTTTCTAGAACTGCAGTAAATCAGTTTTTACATCGTATTGGATTAATTAATTTAGATGAATATTCTTTCGATGAAAGCGAAATAAAAAGCAATGTGTAAAAAATAACACATTGTTTTTATTATGAAATAAAGGTGATTTGAACCATAAAAGATACTGTTCCATCTTTTTGACCGATTATATAATCATTTTCATATCTAGTTATTGTTACACTATCATCTTCTAATAGTTCTTTTACATATTGAATTTGAAGTGATTTTATTTTTCTAGTATCTAGTTCTGCTCTTTGATACATATCAAGTGCCCACTGAATATAACAAGCATTATTCATATGTCCATTTCCATCAATATAACTACTAAAAACTTTTCTTTCCACTACTTCCTTAACTGTTGATACTACTGTTTGTAATTTATCAACAATTTGCCCTTGATAAGGAAAATCTAAGTTTTGAAATAATTCATTGCCTTTTATTCTTACCGGTCTATTTTTGCCCTGTTCCATTAAAAGATAATATCCTGTAATACTGCCAATATGATTGTCTTCCATATCATAAATATGAAACTCCCTAACTGCATACATTTTATCCAATCCAGCATGATTTGTCACAATCTTTATCGTATCACCTATTTTTGGATATTGTTTGATATGAATATAATTTCGTATAATAACCCAATAATAATTAATATTCGGTGTTTCAAAATCAACATGCATGTTAATTGCAGCAGATCTTGCTATTTCTTGCATAAAATCAATAAATGAATCAATTCTTACATCTCCATTACAATCCACATCTCGAAAAGTAATAGTAAATTCTTGTGCATATTTCATTTTCCATCCCCCATAAACTTTGTCTCATTATATCACAATAATAAAAAGAAGAAACCTTTGTTTCTTCTTTTTATCCTAACATTTCTAATATCTCTGTTGCATTCGTATCTGGTTTTGCTTTAGCATAAATTTGGATAATCATTCCTTGTTCATCCATTACAAAAGTACTACGAACAACCCCTAATCCTGTTTTTCCATACAACTTCTTTTCTTTATATACATCATAAGCTTGTATTGCTTGTAAATCGGGATCAGATAATAATAAGAATGGTAATTCATATTTATCTGTAAATTTTTGATGACTAGCTTGTGAATCTTTACTAATTCCAATTACTTCAATTCCTTTATTTACGTATTCTTGAAAGCTGTTTTTAAAGGCACATGCTTGTCTTGTACATCCTGGTGTATTATCTCTTGGATAAAAGTAAACTACTACCTTTTTCCCTAAATAGTCACTTAGACTATGTTGCTTCCCTTCTCTATCATAAAGAGTAAAATCTGGTGCTTTTGATCCTATTTCTAACATGTCTACGTCCTCCTACAAAGACTATACCACAAACATGAAAAAGCTACAAACAAGTAGCATCTTTTTGCTTTCTTTGATTTTCAATAATCTTTTCTATTGTTTCTGGATTTTTTATTTGATAAAAAGCAAATTGATCTATATTTCTAGGATTACGAGAACTCGTTCTTTGTTTGTATACCTTTGCAACCTCTTTAATATTTGTATTTGTTTCATCCCCAAAATCCGCACTTAAATAAACAGTCCCATAACCATCCTTACAATCTGTGATTTGAAAAAAATCAAAGTTTTCAATAGAACCATACTCCAATAACAAATCACTTTCTTTGTACTTAAAAACACGATAATTGGTAATACAATAATACTCATCTAAATAGTTTCTATCAAGTGCATATAACTTTTTATACGCACTTGCTACTCCGATATATATAATAAATAATCCTAATAAATTAGCAGGATGTAAATAAGCATTTTCAAAATATACAAAACATCCTATAATAGCTAACCCAAATAAAACAAAATAAATTTCTGCTTTTATATTCTTACTTCCTTTTCCTTTTGATGGGCAATCAAACCAAACCACCTTTTCATCACTATAAAATTCTGATTTAATTAATTCCATTCCTCTTCTCCATATTCCTTGAGCCGCTCTTATTTATCAAATACTTTCAGCATAACCTCTTGATAATAATCTATCACTTCTTGATAGCCCAATGTTTCACTAATTAATTTCATTGTTGACCCTTGATAATCATTGTAATAAAACTCACTTTTCACTATTTCCTCTACAAGTTGTACTAAATTCACTGTTTCGCGTGCGGACGGAGTTAACTTAACATCCATACTGGAACGATGTTTGCGAACTTGTACTAATAACATATTGAATTTATCATCCATGTGCACATGCCTCCCCAACTTATATATATCGTATAGATGACGCGAATTTCTCGTTGGTTTATCTTGCATATAATAATCGCAAACAGCAAATAATTTATCGATAAATGTTCTTTCAATACTTTGAACTTTCATCTTAAAAAGCACTAAACCATATTTTTCCAAAATCTCGAAATCTGTTTCTTTTAGTTGCTCATAAATAATACTTGTTATCTTACATTCTTCTGTTGGATATGCATACGACATAAGCGCTGTTTCTAATTTAACATATGGTCGTAAAAGATTCGTAGGCATCTCATTCATACTATGATATACGAAATCGTAATGATTATAATCTTTATCACTTTCTATTGTTTCCCAATTTTCTATTGGCATGTCTAAAATTTCGCTTACTTTTTTTATCAATGAATATTTGATTTTCTTTCGTCATGCCTCTCCAATATGTTCTTCAAATGTAATATCAATATCTTCTGAAAATCTATCAATTATATGATATGCTTTTGACAAAGATGTCCCACCCTTAAACACAACAGACGGATTCAAGTCCACTAACAATCTCAAAATCATTGTTACATAATAATCTTTCTCTATAATACTTTCTTCTAAACCTGTCATTTCTGATACTGTTACAACAACATCTCTAAATAACTCTTTATCTTCTATGTGCAAATACATCATCTAACCTCATTTCATAGTAGGATTTATAAACACTTGAAGGATAGTTTCTAATATATTTATCTACCATCTCTTTTGTAATTCCATAAGTTTCAATATACTTTTTTATCTTAATTCTAGCCACACTATAATCGTAATCAAGATATGCATCTAAATTTTTCAATAAATCGAGTAATTGTAAGACATGCACATTCTCCTTATTCACCACAACACATGATTTTCTAACTGTAAATATTCTCTTTCCAATTGGAATATTTCTAACCTTAGCAGCTATATTATTACTGACGATTTCTACCTTATTAGGCACTTGATTAGATATTCCAATTTGATTAGCGAATAGATTCCCACTATAAAATCCATCCACTTTTCCATTCCTCGAAATATATTTATATCTAGCAACCATATCTGCATTAATACCACTAGACTTACTAAGTTTCGATTTCTTTGGTAAATAATAAGTGTTATTGTCATATTTAATTATTTTACTATCGTCACATAATCGTTTCATTTGCTGACTTATTGCTGATCTTGTAACACCATAAATTTTAATATCCGAAAAAAAGATTGGTTCATTTTCTTTATAATTCTCCAAAATATATTCGTATAACAAATAATCACCTCCATCTAAATATTTGTAAACTCAACTATTACTTTCATTTATTTTATTATAGTCTGCTTTACAGTTATTGTCAATAAAGCAACATTTATACTAATAGTCTTTTACAATTCATAGATTAAAGGTGCCCACACCCGCAGACACCCCTCTTTTACAACCGCCTAATATCCTGAAATGTATTAAAAAGGTCTAATTTTCCATAACCACCCTTACAATCTGTGATTTGAAAAAAAGTTTTCAATAGAACCATACTCCAACAACATATTACTTTCTTTGTATTTAAAAACACAATAATTGGTAATACAATAATACTCATCTAAATAGTTTCTATCAAGTGCATATAATAAATAATCCTAATAAATTAACAGAATGTAAATAAGCATTTTCAAAATATATAAAACAAAATAAATTTCTGCTTTTATATTCTTACTTCCTTTCGATGGACAATCAAACCAAACACCTTTTCATCACTATAAAATTCTGATTTAATTAGATCCCTTTCTCTTCTCTACCTTTTTTGAATATAACGCAAACATAAAAACACTACAATATAGGTACATTCTAGAAAGTACTCCATCTTTGTAGTGTTTTTATAGTAAAATATTCTTCTAAAATAATAGTTGCTTTAGATTATTATCCTCTACTTGTGACAATATGTTCTAACAATGCTTGATATCCACAATAATGATCATCTAAATAACATATATTTTGTCTTTTACAACCACCCTTACATATATTAATAAATCGACAGGTAGTACAGGGTTCTTTTTGAGGATTGGTATCTTTTAAGAACTTATTAGCGTTGGATGATTGTAACATTGATAAAAAGGAATCGTCATTTAGATTACCCATTTTTAAATCATCTAATACATAGAAGTCACATGGAAATACACTTCCATCCCCTTCAATAACAAACTGAAGAAAACATCTTCCTAACATTCCACATTGATAAGGTGCTTGTCCTTGTAGTAAGCCATATACATTAGAAAATATATTTATATCGATATATTTTGTTGTTTGAACATCTTTTTTCCAACAGTCATGAAATCTTATAAAGAAGTTTGCATAGTCTTTTGGTGTTAGTGCTGTTTCTTTGTCTATTTCTTTTCCTTCTTCTAAGGAAGGTAAACAAGGAATTAATTGTACATATTTGAAATGATTTTTTTGATAAAAATCATATAATTTTTCTGGTTCTTTTGACAGTTGTTTACTAACAACTGTCAGTATGTTGTATTCTACCTGATGTTTTTCTAATAGCTTTGTACATCGTAATACTTTTTGGAAAACACTATTTCTTTTTATATCATATCGAAATAAATCCATATTTTGGCTATATCCATCTAATGATACTCCTACTAAAAAGTTATGTTCATGAAAGAATATTCCCCATTGATCATTCATTGTTGTTCCATTTGTTTGTAAACAATATTGTATTGTTTGTTGTTTTTTATGAGTGTTTACCATATTGACAAAGAATTGAAAATAGGCTATTCCTGCTAATGTTGGTTCTCCTCCTTGAAAAGAGAAAGTTATTATTCCATCATCATCTACACTATCAACAGTTCTAGTAATTAATTTGATTGTTGTTTCTTTACTCATCATAGGATAACTTTTCTGTTCACGATGTTCACTAACATCATTGTAAAAACAATAACTGCATCGTAAGTTACAATTACTACTCGCTGGTTTTATTAATAATGTTATTTGTTTCATGTAAAACCCCTCTTATACCTTTTCTTTTATTATAATACAATTTGTAGTTAATCAACAAGTAAATAAAAAGAAGCCTAAGCTTCTTTTTAATCAAATTTTAAAGGTTCTTTTCTAGGTCTATACACATTTTGACCATCTCCATAAATACCAGCTAACTTTAACTGTCCAGATCCACCTACTGCTTCTCTAGTACCATCCAAGTTTTCATCTGAATACTTATTAAACCAATGTATCATTTTACGATACATATCCCCTATTATTTGTTGATGTTTTTCACTATCAATAAGATTATCATCTTCATTTGGATCAGTAGTCAAATCGTAAAATTCATCTGGTCCATATGCAAAACGTTTCACTAATTTATAACGAGTATCTCGTATCATTCTTGTAGCTCCATACTCATCATAGATAACAGTTATATAATCATCTTCCTTATTCTCAAAAACATTTCTTAAAGATTCCCCAGGGAGACGAAGGTTTTCAAAATATTTCTTGTCAATGTTTAAGTAGTCCATTAAGGTTGGAAATATATCATAATGACTTCTATGTGTGAAAGATATATTGTTTTTAGGCAACCTATTAGGCCATGAGATAATCATTGGGACTTTAACTGAACTTTCAAACATATTTAAAGGATATGTTCCGTTTCCTTTTCCCCAAATACCATGGTGACCCATATTCATTCCATTATCAGAAGTAAAGATAATAAGTGTATTTTCATATTCACCTATTTCTTTTAGTTTACTTATAATCTTTCCAACTCCATCATCTATTGCACTAATAGAAGCATAATATCCGGTAAGATATTCTCTTCTTTCTTCCTGATTTGTAGGAACAGGTGCAGAAGCAATTTGGAAAGGATGATGTCCTACATCAGGTGTTGATTGGAATGGACATTCCTTATATAAATCTCTATATTTTTGAGGATGTTGTTCATATCCCCAAGGTGAGTGTGGTGCCGTATAGGTAACGTTCACATAGTGAGGTTTTCCATCTTTAAATGAATCAATATATTCTAAAGCACGATCAGTAATCATATCTGTTACATAACCTTCTTTAAATTCAATTTTTCCATTATCCACAATATCAGCCTTAATATATTCACATCCACCACGTCCTAATGTATACCAATCACTATATCCAGCTTGTGGTCTTAGGCTATCGCCTAAGTGCCACTTACCAGATAATGAGCAACGATACCCATGTTCATTCATGATTTCACTATAAGTAGTAATACGTTCCATAAAAGAAATCGTTTTTTCTTCTTTTGCAAACTCTGGTGCATCTGATAAGTCACCAAGGTCTTTTTTATCTAGATTTCCCGAAGCTATCCAATCAAAAACTCCATGATTCGATGGGATACTTCCAGAATATATTGATGCTCTTGCCGGTGAACAAACTGGAGATACACAATAGAAATTATCAAAGAATGTACCATCATTTGCCAATACTTCTAAATTAGGTACTATAATTTCTTCATTTCCTGCTTTTTTTCCGCATGCCCAAGATCCCATGTCATCAGCGATGATAGTAATAATATTCGGTCTATTCATATTTTCTTACCCTAAGAAACCAATATAACTTAAAGCAACCCCTAAAACCATTACTCCCATAATTAAGATATTTGGTGTCATTTTTTTCTTTCCTAATAAATAGTATAACACACCTACTAATACTACAGGTAATAATGAAGGTAAAATAGTATCAAATACTGATTGTAATGTTAGTGTAACATCTCCTGTTTGGAAAACTGTAACACAGTTTGCTTTTACTACTGTTGGTATTAATCCACCAACTACTGTTAAACCTAATACTGTAGCTCCAGCTGTTACTTGGTTCATTTTTTCTGCAATATTTGTAACTAATTTTGTTCCTTGTTTAAACGCTACTTCAAAACTGAAATATCTAAATAATAAAATTCCAATATTCACTGCAATCCATAATAGAACTCCAGCTGGATTTCCTTCTAATGCAAGATATGCAGCAATCGAACCAAAGATAGTAGGAATTAACACACCTGTAATACTATCTCCAACACCTGCTAAAGGTCCCATTAAACCTGTTTTTAACCCTGCTACTGCTTCTTTTGCATCAGATCCTTGTACTACTTCTGTTGCAGCTCCTGTTGCAACGATAATATGTCCAAATACTGGATTTGTATTAAAGAATTTAGAATGAATTTCTAACATCTCTAATCTTTCTTCTTTGTTTGGATATAATTTATAAATTAAAGGTAACATTGAATATAGATATCCTGGTCCCATCATTGTTTGATAGTTCCAACATATTTGATTTGTAAAAATCCATCTTCTACTTACTTCACGTAATTCTTTTTTTGTTAGTTCATTATTCTTCATATTCACCATCATAGTATCCTCCTTCAGCATTATTTACTGGTCCTGAAGCTGTTGCTAGTACAGGATTATTTAATGATTTGAAAATTAAAATTGCTGCTGCACTACCAAAGATTGCAATCCCTGTGATTGATAATCCTAAATAAGCTCCTAAACCAAATCCAATTAATAAGAATGGTAATCTTTCTTTTACTGGTAAATAACGTAACAAGATTGCAATCCCTACTGCTGGTAATAAACCACCAGCTACACTTAAACCAGATGTTAACCATGTTGGAATATTTTCAGTAATGAAAGTTACTACTTCACTACCAAACACTAACATTAAGAACATTGGTACAGCTCTTGATAATCCCCATGTAAAGATCCCACAACGAACTGTTCTTTCAATTCCTTTACGATCATCATTTTTAACATGTTTATCAATTTTATCCGCTAAGAATACATTTAAATATCTTGCTAAGATGTCTAATTGAACCATTAATAAACCTACTGGTACTGCTAAAGCAATACCAAATGAAGCATCTTCCCCTGCTAATACTGCATAAACTGTCCCAATAATTGCTCCAGTTGTATAATCAGGAATTGATGATCCCCCAAATGTAGAGATACCTAAGATCATTAATTGTAAAGTTCCCCCTACGATTAATCCTGTTTCTAAATCTCCCATAATTAATCCAGTAATCATACCATACATTACTGGTTGTGTTTTGAAAACAGCAATTGATAATACCTCGGGTTGGCATAAAAATGCGATTATGGTAATAACAACGACTTGCCAAGTAGCGATTTCCATTATAATCCACCTCTTTCTATATTGTTAATAAAGCTCATAATATTTGTTTCATCATCTGATGGCACCATTTGTGCTGTAATAGTAACTCCATTTTTCATCAATTCATTGATTTGATTAATTTCTTCATCATATAAATAAACTGTTTTCTTTAAAGCTACTGTATCAGGATGTTTTGAACAGTTCCCAACATTAAATTTATCTACATTAAGACCTGCTTCAATTAAAGAATAAACAACGTTTGGTCTCTTAACTAATAATAATACTTTTTCACCTTTGTATTGACCTGCATTAATTCTTTTTAATGCACCTTTTTTTGTCAAAATACTTAATTTTACATTGTTAGGAGCAGCTGTACGTAAAGCTACTTTTGTAACTTCATCTTTACAAGTTGCATCATCTACAACTAAGATTCTAGTTGCTTTCGTAACATTCGTCCACATTGTTGCAACTTGTCCATGAATTAATCTCTCATCCACACGGATATGAGCGATTCCCTTATCATTCATGCTTTCATCTTTGCAACTATCTAAGTTAGCTTCTAAATTAAATCCAGTAGAACTAACTTTAGGGGCATTTGCTTGTTTCTCTTTGGAAACAACACTTACCTCTTTTAAATTTTTAAATAACTTCACATATTCTACACTATCTTTTATTGCATCTTCTAATGAATCATTCATTGATAAAATAATACATAATGATAATGATACTCCTGCAACTACTGGTACTGTTGGATATTTGGCTTGTAATTCCATGGCACAATTAAATGGTGTCCCACCAATAATATCTACTAATATCGTTACATCTTTTTCATCATACTTTTTAATACATTGCTCGATTTCTAATACAACGTCTTCCTTAGACATCGTTTCTAGAAAGCTAACAGGTTCAAATTTCCCTAAATCTCCTGTTATCATATGGCAGCTATTAATACACTCTACTGCATAATGACCATGAGATACTACTATGTATTTCATATTCCACATTCCTTCCTGTTCCTATTTGGTTATGCGCTTTCAACCTACTTACATGGTACTCTTAAAAAGTATCCATTAAAATAGATAAATATCAACATTATATGTTAAAATGTTTCCTATTATCTATAGCATTTTTTTTGCGACTATGCAATAATTATTACATAACTTATCGATAAAGGAGAAACTTATGCGATTATTGTGGAAGAAATATAAAAAGAATTGTTTTGATATTAATGTTGATGAATGTGGGATTCATCAATATGCACTAACTGATAAATATTGCTATACTGTAACACAAGAATATGTATTACATTATGTTGAAGAAGGAATTGGATATATTGAAACAGAAGGGAAAAAGTATATTGTTCAAAAAGATGAATTCTTCTTATTAAAAAAAGGAATGTCTATTACTTATTATGCAGATTTTATAAATCCTTGGCGTTATTGTTGGATTGGATTTAGTGGTTCCCTTCCTATTAAGTATCTAAAAAAGAGTTTCAATAAAAAGGAATGTGTCTTTAAAGTGTCTGAAAAGTCAAATTTAGCTCAATTATTAATGGATTTTACGCATTCTATACATGAAAATGAGTCTTTAGATACGGAATTGTATCGATTAAAACACATTCATAAAATTTTCTTTGATCTTTGTAAAGAATTTGAAATTGAAGATGATTCCTCTAGTATAGAGATTATTAATAAGATATTTGAAACAGCACTAGCTTATGTAAACAAGAACTTCTGTGACTCTATTAATATTGCTGATGTTTGTGATCATCTAAATATTACAAGAAGTTATTTATATAAATTGTTTATGCAATACATGGGAATTTCTCCTCAAACATACCTAATTCAAATCCGTTTATATCATGCTAGTAGACTATTAATTACCACGAACACTTCAATAAAAGAGATTGCTTATGCTTCTGGTTATATTGATCAGTTACAATTCTCTTCTCAATTCAAAAAGAATTATTTAGTTTCTCCAAAAGAATATCGTAATAAATATTCTAAACACAACAATTCATAAAAAGAAACAAAAATACATAAATTAACTCTATTATCCTATATCTTTTTCTTTGTCTACACTTATAATTTAGTTATCAATATTAAAGGAGAAATTATATGAATTATTTATCATTATTAACAAACCTAAATAAAAGTTCATTAAATATCATGCCATATAGAACATATTATGTTCCATATGCATCAAATAATGAAGCTCTTTATAGTATCAACAGAGTAGACTCATCTCTATTTACTTTATTAAATGGAATATGGGATTTTGAGTTTATTGCAAACATTCATTCATTACCTAATTCTTTTTGGAATACTGGAACAATGGAATGCAATGATAAGATTGAAGTACCTTCATGTATTCAATCTGTTGGATATGATCATCATCAATATACGAATGTATCTTATCCTATTGCTTTTGATCCTCCTTATGTCCCAGATGTGAATCCTGGAGCATATTACCAAAAGAGTATAATTATTAGTGGAGAACAATTAGAAAGAGATTGTAGTGTTGTATTTGAAGGAGTAGATAGTTGTTTTTATTTATGGGTTAATAATCAATTTGTAGGTTTTGATCAAGTTCCTCATTCTACTACAGAATTCCTTTTAAATGACTATCTTAAAGAAGGCAAAAATACAATTCAAGTTCTTGTTGTAAAGTGGTGTGTTGGTACTTATTTTGAGGATCAAGATAAGTTCCGTTTTACAGGTATTTTTGGAGATGTTTATTTGCTTTCGAGACCTAAAAATCATTGTACAGATATTTTCTTGAAGACTGTTATAAATCAAGCTGAAAATAGTGGAACATTATCTATCTCTATTCCAAACTATCAAAAAGAAGTACAGGTTACTATATATAATAAAGAAAAAGAAGTTGTATTATCAACTACTTCTTTAAATAATGAATTTAATTTATTAATTGAAGATTGTCAGTATTGGAATTGTGAAACACCTTATCTATATACTGTAATTATAGAAATAAACAATGAACATATTCCTTTTAAAGTTGGGTTTAGAACAGTACGCATTGAAAAAGGACATGTACTTATTAATAATACTTCTATTAAATTATATGGTGTTAATTTCCATGATAGTAACCCAAAAACAGGTGCTACTGTTACATTAGAGGATCATAGAAAAGATCTATTACTAATGAAAGAACATCACATTAACGCTATTAGAACTGCACATTATCCTAAGACTCCTGAATTTTATGAATTATGCGATGAATTAGGTTTCTATGTTATGAGTGAGGCTGATTTAGAGTGTCATGGTGTGGTTGATTTATATGGTGTGAATTTAAATGCAAATTATAATATGCTTGCTGATGATCCGATTTATGAAACAATTATGGTTGATCGTATTGTTCGTATGATTTCTTCTTTACATAACTTTAGTTCCATTGTTAGTTGGTCTATGGGAAATGAATCTGGTTATGGTTGTAACTTTGAAAAAGGTTTATTACTAGCAAGACAATTAGATGATTCTCGTTTGTTACACTATGAAGGATTATGTAGAGATAAAGAAGCAGCAGATATTGTAATGAAGTATAGTGATTTATATAGTAGGATGTATTGGAGCAAAGAGTTAATCACAGAGTTTTTTGATAATAATGAAGAAGTACCATTTATCTTATGTGAATATTCTCATGCGATGGGAAATAGTTCTGGTGATTTAAAAATGTATTATGATTTAATGCAACAATATGATTGTTTTGTGGGTGGATTTATTTGGGAATGGTGTGATCATGCCATGGTAATGAATACATCATCTAATGAAGATATTTATGGTTATGGTGGTGATTTTGATGACTTCCCTCACTTTAGTAATTTCTGTTTGGATGGATTGGTATATCCTGATAGAACCCCTCATACTGGATTAAAAGAATATCAAGCCATTCATCTTCCTATTTCTTTAATTTCTCATAATCATAATAGTTTTACTATTAAAAATAACTATGATTTTATTCATGCTGGAAAGGCTTATGATGGTTATTATCGTTATAGTATTGATGGGAAACCAGAAAATTGGGTAAAGGTGAATTTGGATTATTTAAAACCTCAAGAAATAGTTACTTTACCTTTAGTAAAAACACCGAATGGTAATGTCGTTACTTTTGAATGGACTATTCAAAAAAATGACACAATCCCTTCTGTTCATGGAGATTATGGAATTCAACAACGTATATTAATAAATAACCCTAACTCTTTAGAATCTATAAAATCATCAAAAGACTTACAAATCAAAGAAAATGGTCTTAACTATATACTGTATGGAGATAACTTCCAATACACTTATAATCCCCATATTGGTGGTTTCTCTAGTTTATGTGTCCATGATACAGAATTATTAGAAGCCCCGACTAGTTGGAATATTTGGCGTGCACCTATCGATAATGATCGTAAAATACAAAAAGAATGGCGTGAGGCTGGTTTTGATCGCACAATATTAAAACATTATCAAACAAGCATCAATAAAGAAGATCAATGCATTGTAATTTCTACAACTTTTGGTTTTACTGCTTTATATTTGCAACGTATTTTAACTGTTGATGTTAAATGGACTATCTGGTCTAATGGGAAAATAGATTGTCACACTGATGCATCGAAAGCACCTTTATTTCCATCATTACCTAGATTTGGAATATGTTTCCCTTTAATAGAACAGTTCTCTCAATTTGAATATTTTGGATATGGACCTTATGAAAGTTATCAAGATAAACATCATGCTAGCTATCTAGGAAAATTCTTTTCTACGACAAAAGATAATTTTGAAAATTATATCAAACCTCAAGAAAATGGTAGTCATTTCCAAACAACAAACGCTATCATAAAAGGAAACACAAACAAAATAGAAATAAATTGTATGGATACATGCTTATTGAATATGTCACCATATTCAATAGAACAACTATCATCCATCACCCATAACCATGAATTACCTTCTTCATCAACAAATTATTTACACTTAGATTATCGTCAAAATGGTATTGGATCTAATAGTTGTGGCCCTTTCTTAGCTCCAGAACTAAGCTTTGAAGAACGTTCTTTTCATTGGGGATTCAGTTTACATATTAACGACTAAAATAGATATCAATAAAAGACAGCCAAAAGCTGTCTTTTATGTTACTCTAAATTATCTTATATTCATAATTCTCGAACAATCGATGACTTATCTTCATTATATAATTTTAGTAGAACATTCTTCTAAATTAATAACTTCATCTACGATTGGTAAATAGAATTCAGGTTCATGACTAACTAAAATAATAGCTCCTTTAAACGCTAATAAAGCTTCTTGCAATGCATCTTTTGCATCTACATCTAAGTGGTTAGTAGGTTCATCTAATACTAATACATTACTAGCACGATTCATAATCACACATAGTCTAGCTTTTGCATTTTCACCACCAGATAATACTTTTACTAGTGATTCAATATGGTCTGTTGTTAACCCACATTTAGCAAGCATACTACGGATTTCTCCATTACCACGATCAGGATATTCATCCCATAAATAATTGAATGTAGTTTTGTTAATATCGCCTTCTTCTTGTTTAAAGAATCCTATTTCTACAAAAGGATCTTTTTCAACATGACCACTATATGGTTCTAACATCCCAATAATTGTTTTTAGTAATGTTGTTTTTCCTAAACCATTGACACCCTTTATTGCTACCTTTTTATTTCTTTCAAATTCTAAATTCATTGGTTTGGTTAAAGGTGAATCGTATCCTATCACTAAATCACTACATTGAAATAATACTTTTCCTGGTGTTCTAGCTTCTAAGAAATGAAAAGTTGGTTTGATTTTTTCTTTTGGTTTAGATAATAAATCCATCTTATCTAATTTCTTTTGACGAGAACTAGCCATATTACGAGTAGCAACTCTAGCCTTGTTTCTAGAAATAAAATCTTCTAAATCTGCTATTTCTTTTTGTTGTTTATTATAAGCTGCTTCTTGTTGTTTGTTTTTTAGTTCTGTTTGTTCTAAATAATAATGATAGTCCCCTTTATATCTTGTTAATCCACCATCAGATAAAGAATAAATAATATTAATAACACTATTTAAAAAAGGAATATCATGACTTACTAAAATAAAAGCATTTTCATAATTTTTTAAGAAATTAGTTAACCAATAAATATGTTGTTCATCTAAATAGTTAGTAGGTTCATCTAATATTAAAATCATTGGATTTTCTAATAAAAGCTTTGTTAGTAATACTTTTGAACGTTGTCCACCAGATAACTCATCAACCAATTTATCCAATCCAATATCATTTAAACCTAATCCACCAGCAACTTCTTTAATCTTAATATCAATTGTATAAAAACCACCATGATCTAAAATCTCTTGAATTTCACCTACTTCATCCATTAAACGTGTCATTGTGATATCATCACAATCACACATTTGTTCATACATTTGAAGCATTTCTGTTTCTAAATCAAAATAATATTTAAAAGCATCTTGTAAAACTTCCATAATTGTTTTCCCTGGTTTTAAAGCAGTATGTTGATCTAAATAACCGGTAGTAATTCTTTTACACCATTCTATTTTTCCTTCATCCGGTTCTATTTTTCCAGTAATGATATTTAAGAAAGTAGACTTTCCTTCCCCATTTGCTCCAACCAAACCAATATGTTCCCCATTTAACAAACGAAAACTTGCATCTTGTAAAATGGTACGACCACCAAAATCATGGCTGACATTTTGAACTGTTAGTATACTCATAGTTTATTTTCCTTTCTTTTTATTTCGATAATTCCCTTGTTTTTTCTTGTTAGTACTTCTATTTCTAGGTCTTGAATGGCTACTAGATGTAGCACTACGATCCATTAATGGATAAGCATGATTATCAATAACTGGTATTGTTTGTTTCATAAGCTTTTCAATATCTTTAACATATTCTATTTCATCAAATTGACAAAAAGAAATAGCTTTTCCTGACATCCCTGCTCTTCCACTACGTCCGATTCGATGTACATAGGTACTTGAAATATTTGGTATTTCATAATTGAAAACATATTCTAGTTCTTGAATATCAATTCCTCGAGCCATTACATCACTAGCTACTAATACTTGTATTTTTGATTCTTTGAAAGATTTTAAGATTCTAATTCTAGCATTTTGACTTTTGTCACCATGAATACAATCACTACTAATACCATTTTGAACTAAGAATTTACTTAATCTAGAAGCGTTTGATTTTGTTCTAGTAAATACTAATGCATTAAATACATTTTCAGTTGCTAATATGTCTAATAATAGATTCTTTTTATTTGCTTTATCAACATAGTATAATCTTTGATCTATTTTCTCTACTACTAATGATTTAGGACTAACATCCACATATTCTGGTTGATATAAGAATTGTGATACAATGCTTTTTATTTCTGAAGACATCGTAGCACTAAATAATAATGTTTGTCTTTTTTTAGGAACAAAAGATAATATCTTTTTAATATCATGGATAAATCCCATATCTAACATTTGATCTGCTTCATCTAATACTAAATATTCTACTTTTGATAAATCAATAAGACGTTGTCTCATTAAATCAATTAATCTACCAGGTGTAGCAATAACAATTTGAGCTCCTTTTTCTAATTCTTTTACTTGTTTGTTTTGATTCATTCCTCCACATATAATAGTATTTCTAATAGCTAGATTTCTACTATATATCGTTAAGTTTTCTTGTATTTGAAAAGCTAACTCTCTTGTTGGAGCAATGATTAGTGCTTGTACTTCTCTTTGTTTTTCATTTAACATTTGTAACATTGGTAATCCAAAGGCTGCTGTTTTACCAGTACCTGTTTTAGCAAGCCCTACTAGGTCTTTTTTTTCTAAAATAAGTGGGATTGAAGCCACTTGAATAGGAGTTGCTTCTTGATATCCTAATTTGTCTAATTGTTTTGTAATTGGTTCTATTATGTTTAATTGTTTAAAGTTCATTTTTTCTTCCTTTTCTCAGTAAAAAAAACTTGTTTCTACAAGTTTTTCTAATAATATCACGTTTTAAAGAGGTTGTATATAGCCTATACATTATTTAAGATTTCTTCTATCTTTTTAATAACCGCTTGACTATCATTATCACCTATTATTTCATAAGCAACTTCTTTAATTGGATCTACTGCATTATCCATTGCATAACTATATTTTACTTGTTGTAATAATTCTAAATCATTCATTTGATCTCCAAATGCAGCACATTCTTCAGGTAAGATACCTAAATCATCTTGTAATTTTTTTAATGCTATTCCTTTATGAATACTTTTGTCTGTGAAATCTATCCATTCATGTCCTGTTGTAATGGCACGAACATCTTTTGGTATAGAAGGTAATATTGTTTCTAATAAGGCTGTTGATTGATGATTATCATCATATAATGATATTTTAAATATTTCATCATCTAAATCATCATAGTTTTCAACAAAATAATAACGTGCATAATATTTTACAATAATATCTTCTCGATTACGATGCTTATTTAAAATATGTGTTCCTTTTCTACCACTCAAAATAAAGAAACAATCTTCTAAAGGTAATAACATATCTAATAGTTTGTTAAGATCCTCAGGTGCTATCAATGTACTATATAAAGGGGTTGATCCTTTTAAAGTATAACTCCCATTTTCTGCAATATAGTAAATATCTTCTTTGATTGATTCAAATCTTTGAAATAAACGATGACATTGATTTCCACTTGCCACAACAAAATGAATATTCTTTTCTTTCATTTTTTTAAATAGTTCAAGGAATTTAGGATCATAATTTTTATTAGAATCTAAAAATGTTCCATCCATATCAGTTGCTATTAATTTAATCATAGTATCTCCTCTAATAATGTTTTTAAATGTATTTCAAAGCTATTTAATTCTTTTAACTTCCATTGCCAATTAGGAGCCCCTACTGTTCCTGGAGTATTTAATCTAGTTTCTTGGTTTAAACATAATACATCTTGTAATGGGAAAATAACGGTATCTTGAAGCGAATGTAATAAGCTATTCATTATCTTATCATAGATAGTTTTACCATTATAATCTTTGTATTGTTTTTCTAAGTTCTTTCTTTGTTTTTCAGTACATTCTTCTAAGAATCCTAATAGTGTATTATTATCATGTGTTCCTGAATAAACATAAACATTTCTTTTTTCTTCTTTTCTTATTTCTTCACTATCTAAATCTAATACAAACTGAATAATTTCCATCCCAGGCAAATGATAATGATCTCTTAAATCCAATACTTCTTGACGTAATAAACCTAAATCTTCTGCCACAATAGATATAGTAGGTAATTGTTCTTTAATCGTATCAAACAAAGCATATCCTGGTGCCTCATGCCAACTACCTAGAATAGCAGTAGGACTAGATGCTGGTATTTTCCAATACGTATCAAACCCTCTAAAATGATCAATACGAATTTGATCAAATAGTTTACTAGACCAAGCTAATCTTTCAATCCAAAATTGAAAATTATTTTCTTCTAAATAATCCCAATCATACAAAGGATTTCCCCAACGTTGTCCAGTTGCACTAAAATAATCAGGTGGTACACCAGCAATGAAAGTTGGATAATGATGTTCATCTAATAAAAAAGTATTTTTATTAGCCCAAACATCCGCTGAATCAATACCAACATAAATAGGAATATCCCCTACTATTTGTATTCCTTTTGCATTAGCGTACTCTTTTAATGCAAACCATTGTTTATAAAACATATATTGAATGAATTTTTCATATTCTATTGTTTCTCGATGTTTTTCAATATCATATTCTTTTTTTTCAATCCACTCTTTGTGTTTTTTAGGCCATTCTAACCAACATGATAAATAGTTATATTTTTTTAATGTAATAAAATTAGCGTATGTTTCTAACCAAGAAGTTTCTTTAACAAATTGGTTATAGTCATCTTGTAAATCCTCTCTTTGTAAAAAAGCGATATATGCTCTTTTCAACATTCTTTGTTTTATGTTTCGCACTGCTTCATAATCAACATGATCGGTTGTTATTTTTCTAGGTAATGAATTTATCAATCCCATTTCATACAATCCTTGACCAGATATATATACTTCATCTCCAGCATAACTAGAATAAGGTTGATATGGTGAATTGCCATAACCAACTGGATTCATGGGAAGTATTTGCCAAATAGATACCTTATTTTTAGCTAATACATCTACAAATTCATATGCTTCTTTTCCAAAGTCACCAATCCCTTGTCTTCCTACCAAAGAGAAAACTGGTGCTAATATTCCTAAGTTTTTCATTGCTACACTCCTCTTTGTCTATATTGTATCATTTTATTGTATGTCATCAAACAAAAAAATGTTTCACTATAAAAACAAGCTTATTCAGCTTGTTTATTACAATATAGATAAGCAGTTACTAATACTGCTAAAGAAACACCCATAAATACTAATACTTTAATATTTAAAGATAATCCATCTTCTCCAAATACAATCAATGAACCTGCAAAAATAATAAGCGATCCAATTGTTGCAAGAACAGGATTAATAACTCCTGTTTTAAAGCTTGTAATTTCTTTTTTACGATATAAACCAATAACTCCTAAGTATAATAAAATATAACATACATAGTTCATAACAATTGCTATTTCAGAGATATCAGATCCACCCATTAAAGCATAGTTCATTACTAAATAATGAACTATATACCATCCTACAGCTAATCCAAATGATAAAAGTGCACTGTTAACAGGAATATCATATGTTTCATTTACTTCTTTTAATTTATTTGATCCTGGTAACATATTACGAAGAGCTAATCCGTAAGGTAAACGAATGGCTCCTAAGATTAATCCATTAACTGTTCCTAATACAGAAATAACAATAAACACTAACATAATTTTAGCACCATTGGCACCAAACAACATATTACATGCAACATCTACATGACTATCACCTAAAGCAATAACTTGATCTGCTCCTAGTAAAGCAGAAATCCCTACTAAGTATAATGAATAAATACATACAATAAATAATGGTGAAATAATTAAAGCTATTGGAAGATTCTTTTTAGAATTTTTTATTTCATGTGACATAGAAGTCGCAATAATCCAACCATCAAAAGAGAAAGCAATTGGTACAATTGCTGCAATAAATCCCATACTACTAGTGGTTGCAATCACAGGTTCTAACGTAATGTTTGATGTTTCACCAAACATTAGTCCTAATACTGCTATTAAGAATAAAGGTATTAATTTAATAATAGTTGTTGCTACTTGGAAGTATCCACCCATTCTTTTTGAAATAATATTCATAATAAAAAAGAAAATAGTAAATGTAAAACCAATAGAACATTGATGTAACAAAGTCCCTTCCATTCCAAATAACAAACAGAAATAAACTCCCGCTACCCATGATACAACTACGATTAAAGTTGGATAATAAATAAACGTATGGAACCATCCTAAACTACCCGCTAGAGAAGTATTCCCCACTTCTTCCATATAAGTAACAATCCCTCCTGCTTTATCTGTACGTATTGCAATTTGAGCTATTGTTAAACTACCAAAAATAATACTAATTCCGGCAATAACAAATACAAGTATTCCTAAAGCAACACTTCCATTTGTATAATTTAATACGTCATCTGATTTAAAAAATATTCCTGATCCTATTACTATCCCTATTATCATAGAAATAGCCGTAAGAATATTATATTCACTCTGTTTTTTCATAAACCCTCCACTACTTTTCAGCAACTTAAATTATAACAAATGAAAAGTGTATGCACAACTAATTTTCTATTCTATCATCAAAAAGAGTGGCTTATTGCCACTCTTTCCATACATCTGGTTGATATCCAATGGTTGCTTGTTTCCCATTTCTTACAATTGGTGTTTTTAATACTTGTTGATTTTCTAATAATTTATATTCTTTATCAGTTTTAGGCATATATTGAATTAATAAATAAGTATCTTGATCAGCACATTTTTCATTTATCATGACATCAATGCCTCCAACTGCTTGTTTTACACTTTGGAATTCACCTTTACTTAATTCTTTTTCTAATAGATTAATAAATTGGAATTTAATTCTTCTTTCTTTAAAATATCTTTGTGCCTTTTTTGTTTCATTACATTTTTTTGTTCCAAATATTTGTATATTCACTAGTTATCTCCTTTTTAATAATTCAATAATTTCAATGTCTGCTTCTAACCAAGGAACTGTATCATATTGTTGTTTTGATAACCATTTTGCATCTAAATGTTCTAATAATTGAATATTTCCTTGAACAATCTTACTAAAAAAACAATCCATTTTTAAATGAAAAGCTGGATAATCATATTCTACACAAATAAGATGTTCTCCTACTTCAATGACCACATTTAACTCTTCTTGTATTTCACGTACTAATGCTTCTTCCTTACTTTCATTTGCTTCTATTTTACCACCAGGAAATTCATAAAATCCTTTATAATCCCCATAACCTCTTTGGGTTGCTAGAATCTTGCCATTGTTTTCAATAATTGCAGCTACTACCTGTATTTCTTTCATGATTCATTTCCTTTCAAGAAGCATTGTATCACACTAAGTAAACTACGAACAGTATTTCAAAACCCATTCCATAAAATCATTGGATACTTCTTCTTTATTTATTTCATTTAATAACTCATGACGAGCATCTTGATATAATTTTAATTCTACATTTTTATGACCTGTTTGAATTAAATGATCATAAACTTCCCTTACTCCTTTTCCATTTTCACCAACCGGATCTTTATCACCTGCAACTAAAAAGACTGGGAACTCTACTGCAAAACTAGTATACCAACTATCTTCATTAACTGTTGTTAATAACTTAAAAAGATCACGATAAGCATGAATAGAAAATGAGAAGGTACAATAAGGATCACGAATATATTTTTGACATATTTGTTCATCTCTTGATAACCATTCTACTCCTGTTTCTTTTTTAAATCCTTTATTATAAGCACCTAATGCCATATTATTAATTAATTTACTACTATTTCTACCACCTTTTACCATTCCAAGTGCTTTACAAAGGATACAACCTATTCCACTTAAAGGATTCTTTCCAGCAGTACCACAAATAATACATCCTTGAATATCTTTTTCATATTTACTTAGATAACTTCTTGCAATAAATGAGCCCATTGAATGACCAAATAAGAAACATGGTATTCCAGGATATTTTTCTTTCATTATAGTTGTAAAAATATGAAGATCTTCTACTACATATTGATCACCATCTTTAGGACTAAAATAACCAAAACTATTATTGTACTTCCCTGTATTCCCATGTCCTAAATGATCATGTCCACAAAATATAATTCCTTTATTACAACAATCTAAAGCAAACTCTTCATACCTTTCTACATACTCACACATACCATGTGACAGTTGAATAATAGCGATTGGTGTTTGTTTTGGTTCATAGATATAATATTGTATTTTTTGACCAACACACGAGCTATCAAACAACCCCTCTTTTTTCTTCATGATAAAATCCCTCCTCTTTATCTATATTTTATCACTTCCAAATAAGAAGTCTATTTATTTCACAAAAAAAATGGTTAGAAACCATTTTCTTGTTCTCGTTGAATTCTTTTTTTCTCTGCAAATTTGACTGCTTTTTTGGATGCAATATATGGACTAAAATAAGGAATTAAATATAGTAATTGTAACGCTAAATAAGTAGTACTTACTTCCCCAAATGTTAGTGCATAAACAGAAAATAATGCATAAGACTTTATTAAGCAACTTATCATTGTAAATAACATTGCTGCTTGGATAACCACTCCTTTAAAACGTGGTATTGTTTGACAAACCAAATATTGAACATAGCCAAAAACACCAGCTAATAATAAATACTTAACGAATGTTGTTCCATAAACTGTAAAGTTAAATTCCATTGTAATTCCCCCTTTTTATTAGTTACATCATATCACAAATTAAAATGTCTAGCCAATACTTGCTACATAATTTCCCCTAGATATTCCTTATCTTGCCAATAATCTAATATCCTTTTATCTTGGGGTCCTTTTGAAATAATATATTTCATTTTATGATAGGGATATGGTACATCAAAAATACAATATTCTCTAATACCAACTACTTTTGTTACTTGCAACGTATCCTTTCTACCAGCACTAACTACCACAAAATCACCTATTTGAATATCATCTCCATTATATAAATAACAATAATTTTTCCCTCTTGGTTCAAAAATAACATCATAATAAAGGATGTGCATTGACTTTTCTAAATCAGCTAACATTTGATCAATTATAATTCTTTGTAACTGAGTATATTTTCTCTTTGTTTGTTTAATGAGTTCAATAAGTGCTTTTAAACTATTTATTCCAAGGTATTCCCCTTCCAAAGTAGCCATCTCTTCTTCTCTGTTTTTATATTTTATAGTTATACAACTTTGTATTTCAGTAGGTACTTGATTGTATATTAAATCTTCAAAGTCCATTATTTCTAAAATATCAACAATTGAATAAAGTATAGCTTTATCTTCTATATATTGAATATTTCCTTTATTTGATTCTTGGAATTCAATTCTTTTATGAAGTAAATTATATGTAATTGTTTGACCATCCTCATTATTAAAGCAATAAATACTTATTTTTTGAATATCTTTTGGATATAAAAAATCAAATGCCCATAAAGTATGATCTTCTAATTGCTCACGCAATAAATAAGATAAATCAATATTCTCTATTATCAATTCTTCATAGTAAGCACCATGATAATAAAAAGTATTCCCTTTTTCATTATGTAGTATTAGTTGCCAATCTGATTCGTTATTTTCTTGGTGATAATTAGAAAAATACTTTTCAAATAAGGTATCTATATATTGTATAACATTAGCTGGTAAGGTAATGATGTTTTGTTTAGGTGGTTTGTTGTTATTAATTTCATTTATACAAACAAGGCCATTATCTTGGATTACTATTTTTTGTTTTTTTACTATATCTAGTCCAGTTACTTGATGTGTACTAAGCAGTTCTATTCTTTTACATTTCCCATTAAAAGAATTATTTAATTTATGATTTTCTTTCAAATGACAAGTATTCATCTTAGAGTCCTCCTACTAATAGTATACCTTATTGCAATCTTTATAGAAATAAGTTTTATATGTTGATTTTAAATTGTATACATGTATAATAGGAGATACGTGTTATAAGAAGTTTGTTGATAAAACTGCAAACCGATAACACTCTGGAGAACCTTTTTAGTAAGGTGCCGAAGGTGTAAGAGTGAAACTCGAATCTCTCAGGCAAACGGACAGAGTTAAACAAGATATGTTTTTCTTTTTCGAGTTCTCTATAAAATATTTTAGGAGGATTTTTTTATGATTGAACAGATTGAACAGATTAACGGAATTATCAATGGGTATATTTGGGGTGTACCTGCACTTACTTTATTAATTGGTACGGGTATTTTAATGACTTTACGTACAAAAGGATTTCAGTTTAGATATTTTAAGCATATGTGGGATGTAACAATTGGGGCTGTATTTAAGAATAAAGATATTACTTCTAGTAAGGATAAGAATTCAATTTCTCAATTCCAAGCTTTGTGTACTGCTTTATCTGCTACTATTGGTACTGGTAATATTACTGGGATTGCAGTAGCCATTACTAGTGGTGGTCCAGGTGCTATTTTTTGGATGTGGATTGCAGCTATTGTTGGGATGATGACTAACTTTTCTGAAAATGTATTAGGGATTTTCTATCGTAGAAAAAATAAAGATGGTGAATGGTGCGGGGGTGCTATGTATTATCTTGAAGATGGTTTAGGGGCTAAGTTTAAGACTTTAGGGAAAGTTTTAGCTGTATTGTTTGCTAGTTTTGCTATGATTGCTTCGTTTGGGATTGGTAATATGGGACAAGTTTCTTCTATTAAGGAGTCTATTTTAACGGCTGCTGGAGCTACAGGTAATGTTACTGCTAGTATTGTGATTGGACTTGTTATTATGTTTTTAGCTGGTTTAGTAATTCTTGGTGGAATTACTCGAATTGCTAAAGCGAATGAAAAAATTGTACCTGCTATGGCTGGTGTTTACATATTAGGGGCTATTATCATTATTGTAATGCATTCGAATCAAATTATTCCTGCTTTCCAAGCTATCTTTAGCCATGCTTTAAGTAGTGAAGCAATTACTGGGGGAACATTAGGTACTGCGATTACTTGGGGATTTAAAAGAGGTGTGTTTTCTAATGAAGCTGGTTTAGGTTCTTCTGTTATTGTTCATAGTGCATCGAATGTAAAGGAACCAGTAGTACAAGGTTTATGGGGTATTTTTGAAGTTTTCTTTGATACTATTATTGTTTGTACTTTAACTGCTTTAGTTATCTTAACTTCTGGTTTAGTTAGTTTAGAAACAGGTGTTCCTTTTAATAGTGATTTAAGTAGTTTAGGTTTAGTAACAGAAATATTTGGATCTGTGTTTGGTACATTAGGTGGAGTATTCTTAGCTGTTGCTATTACATTATTTGCTTTTTCTACCGTACTAGGATGGTCTTATTATGGAACGAAATCTTGTGAATATTTATTTGGGACGAAAGCATCTCAAGTTTATAAACTTGCTTTTTTAGGAGTCGTTGTTGTTGGATGTGTTTTGGATGCATCTTTGATTATTGATATTTCAGATACTTTTAATGGATTTATGGCGATTCCTAACTTAATTGGGGTTGTTACTTTATCTGGATTGGTTGTTAAGATCACGAACAACTATGTACAACGAGTAATTAAGAAAAAAGATATTGAACCAATGCTTTCTAATTTTGCAGATTTACAAGCTTTACATGCAAAAGAAATAGCAGAAAAATAATAGAAGCAACTAGAGTTTATATTCTAGTTGCTTTTTTATTTTGTTTGTATAAAGAAAGTAGTACAATAAAGGAATAAAGGAGGAGTCTTATGAATAATTTTAATTTTTATGCACCAACAAAAATTGTATTTGGAAAAGATACAGAACAAAAAGTTGGTGAATTAGTGAAAGCACAAAAAGCTAATAAAGTATTAATTCATTATGGTGGTGCTAGTGCAGTGAAATCTGGTTTATTAGAAAGAGTCGTAAACTCTTTGAAAGAAGCAGGTATTGAATATGTTTTATTAGGAGGGGTTATCCCTAACCCACGTTTGTCTTTAGTATATGAAGGTATTGAGTTATGTAGAAAAGAAAAGGTGGATTTTATTCTTGCTGTTGGTGGTGGATCAGTTATTGATTCTGCCAAAGGAATTGCTTGGGGAGTTCCTTTTGATGGAGATGTTTGGGAATTATATGAAAAGAAACAAGAAGCTAGTGATGCTTTACCACTAGGTTGTATTTTAACAATTGCTGCGGCCGGTAGTGAAATGAGTGGTGGTAGTGTTCTAACAAAAGATGAGGGTGGTTTAAAAAGAGACTATTGCAATGATAATATTCGTTCTAAGTTTTCTATCATGAATCCTGAATTAACCCTTACTTTACCACCTTATCAAACAGCTGCTGGTTGTGTTGATATTTTGATGCATACTTTAGAAAGATATTTTGTTTCTGGATCAACTTTGGAAACAACAAAAAGCATAGCAGAAGCAATTATGAGAACAGTCATTACAAATACTAAAATATTACATCATGATCCTATGAATTATGATGCTAGAGCTGAAATTATGTGGTGTTCTAGTTTATCTCATAATGATTTAACTGGTTGTGGTAATCTAAGCAATGACTTTGCAAGTCATATGTTAGAACATGAAATTAGTGGATTATTTGATGTCACACATGGTGCTGGTTTAGCGGTGGTATGGCCTAGTTGGGCACGTTATGTATATCAAGACTGTTTAGATACTTTTGTGAGATTTGCAATAGAAGTAATGGGTATAGAAAATACTGGTGATAAAGAAACAATGGCTCTTCAAGGGATTGATGCTTTAGAAGCATTCTTTACATCTATTGATATGCCGGTAACAATGACTCAAATGAATTTAGAAGTTAGTGAAAAACAAGTAAGATATATGGCTAATTCTTGTAGTCAAGCAGCTGGTGGAAATTGTATTGGTAGTGCAAAATCTTTGGATTTAGAAGATATGTATCAAATATTAAAGGATGCAGTCTAAATGAATAAAATAATAGATACTTTTATCAGTAGTAATTTAACCAGTACAATCCAATATTATATTTATGAACCAGATAGTAATCCTAAAGGGATTATACAATTAACACATGGTATGATGGAGAGAATTGAGTTATATGAGGAGTTTATTGGGTTTATGTGTGATAAAGGATTTATTGTATGTGGCCATGATCATATTGGACATGGTCATTCTGGGGAACTTTCTGATAGTTTTGGATTTTTTGCTAACACAGCAGGATATCGATATTTAATTGAAGATCTTCATCAATTAAATACGATTATAAAAGAAAAATATGATGATCTCCCTTATTTTTTAATAGGTCATAGTTTAGGTTCTTTGGTAGCGAGAAACTATTTACGTCTTTATGCAAATGAAGTAGATGGATGTGTGTTCAGTGCATCTGGAAGTGCTAGTCCTCTTACTGTTCTGGGACTTATTTATGTAGAGTTTAAGATAAAAAGAAGTGGTCCTCATTTTGTTTCTGAATCTTTTGAAAAAACAATCTTTGGAAACTTTAATAAAGGACAAAAAGATAAGTTTAGTGGTTGGTTGTGTAGTAACCAAGAATTTATTGAAACTTTTAAAAATGATTCACTATGTCAATTTGGATTTAGTTTATCTGCTTATCGTGATTTATTAACATTATTTTACCAAAGTAATAAACAAAATTGGTTTACAAGTGTTCCAAATGAGATGCCAATCTTATTACTTTCTGGTAATCAAGATCCTATTATGAATAATGGAAAAGATATGCTAAAGGTAGAAGAAAATTTACGTAAAACGAATCATACAAAGATAAATTCTTATTTATATGATGGTTCTATGCATAATCTATTTCATGAAATAGATCGTTCTACTGTTTTTAATGATATATACCAATGGATTACAGCTTTATAATACTTCATATTATATGAAGTATTTTTTTATAACAAAAACGACCCTAAGGTCGTTTAGTAATCATAATATTCTCCTAATGTTAGATTGTTTTCATATAAAATAGTTGCTAGTTCTTCACCTACATAACGATAATGCCAGGGTTCATAAATATATCCTGTAATATCTGTTTTATCTTCAGGATAACTCATAATCCAACCATATTGATAAGCATAATTTTGCATCCATATACCAACGATTGTTTCATCTAATGTATTGTATAAACTATATTTATCACTAACATCAATCGCTAATCCTAATTCATGTTCACTAGAACGAGGATAGGCACTATAATAAGGTGCATTTTCAGGATCAGTTGCATAATAGCTGTTATATAAATTAGTTTGATATGCTTCACTACGATAACTAGAGACCAATGTGATATCGATACCATCTAATTGTGCTTGTGCCATCATTTCAAAATATGCACTTGCTGCTTCTTGCCTTAAATAATGATTTCCACCAATACTTACTAAATCATCTGGTTCCCATCCTTCTGGCAAAGCGTATTCCTTACTTATATAAACAGTAATATCACTTGGATTTGCAACAATATTCGTACCTTCCACTAACTCATTAACAGGGGCTAAGACAACAATAGTTGTCTTAGCAGTAGTTTGATTATCATTTCCATCGCTAGCAATAATATCAATAGAATACTCCCCTACCAAGGATGTATCTACTTGACCATCTACATCTAATTCAATATCATCAATAAAATAGTTATCAATAACATCAATACCTAAACTATTTACATCAAAAGTACTATATAACAATACTTCATATTGATCATCTAATCTGATAGTTGGTCCTGATGAATCTTTCACTGTTATTTCATAAGTAAAAGAATAATCTTGATAAGAATATACGATTTCATATGTTCCTAGTGACGATATTGTTATATCTTCATATTCTAATAAGTCAGTAATATCCTGATCTTTATAAGTTACCTGTAATGAAATATCATTTGGTAAAAAAGAATAATCTTGTCCATATTCTATTTCTTGTTTATAACTACTAACCTTCTTACCTTCTATTCTAGCAACATAAGTTGAATTGTTCATTAGAAAACAAATAACACCAACGATAATCACAATTAGTAATAGAATAATTTTTTTCTTTGTCATATTAATTACTCCTTTCAATTCTTACGATTGTATAATAATACATTATAAAAGTCACTATTTTTGTCATGAAAAAACTCTTTTTTTATTTACATTCGCAGGATTTTATTATGAAGTATTTAATATTCATTTGGTGTAGCGAAGATAATATGATTTACTTCTAGAACAATCCAAAATTTCTTTTTATTATAATGAAACACATGCAGGTAGGGAGCATGAAAATTAGGTCCAGGATATTTAATGAAAATTTGATTCAGTGCTTCATAAGCTACCCACAAACCAGAAATTTGCTTATCTTTAAAAATTTCATGATAACCTTTAGTAAAATATAACTCATTTTTAACATCTCTCCAATTATTAAATATGCATTTTTCCTTTGAATCTGTTGCTTTAAAATCATATTCTAAAGGGCTAATCATATCTAAATAATCCATCTTAGAATCACCTTGTAAGCTCTCTATGATTGTCTTTTGGTACATATCCACAACAAGTGGAACTGGCGTATCCTTTAATTCACTATAAAATATTCTAACTGGCATCCTACTTCCTCCTATTTTCTATAAACATTTAGCACAAATAAGTGAGTGATCACTCCAAAGACCAACCTTATTACTATCAACAAGTATAACTGGCATATGTTTTTTGTATGCACTAGCACTAAAGATAATATGATCAATACAAGTATTATCACCAAAAAAACTATTTTCTACTGTATTCGTATTATTCAGTTGTGGTCCTTTATATCCTAGTCTCTCAAGTTCCATTAAGTGACTTTTATGAAAAGGTTCTTGAAAATCACCTGCTATAATAACATTACAATCATTTGTTTCTTTTGCTTTAGAAATTAGTAATTCCCATTGGTATTTATAAAGTCGTTTTCTTTCTTCAATAAACCAAGCTGCTTTATTTTTAAAATTCACTGTTTGAACAACGTGTGTATTAATCAAATGATATTCTTGATTATCTATATTTGCAATTACATAATTAATCCTGTTTGGAAGCTCTACATCGAAATCCTTTCTAGAATAGCCTTTTAAAACATCTTTTTTGATAAGTGTGACTGACATAATACTTCGATTATGTTTATCATAATCAAAGAGAGGTAAAATAACTTCATAATCTTTAAATAATGATTCAATCAACTTAAGATACTTTTGATCACGTCCTGCAATTATTTCTTGAATCATGATAAATATTGGTTTTTCATAAAATTTAAAAACATAAGATGCAAAGCTTCTAATCTTTTGATCATATGATAATTTCCTATTTACAGGACACCATCCATTTAAGTTATAGCTTAAAATATAATTATTTTTCATTTTTCTTTTCCCCTATCCTAATATTTTCTTCAAATCTGACGATTCAAGCTTGGTTTTCCCCGTTTTACTAAGGTAACTTTGAACTCGAGTTGTGAATAAGCACATTTGTTCTATAGTCGCACTATCTTTCATCTGTTCATCATCCTCTAAAATTCTAGTTAACAATTTAACCATATAATCATATCTAGGATATTTCGTAAGCCCTAATTCCTGCATCAATATAGGTGCAAATTGCTTATGTAAATCTGAATACTTTGGCATCGCTATTAACACAGATGCATATGTTTTGGCATAAGACAAGTTCTCTTGTTCACTCATTTTATCCAAATGAGTGATACAAGAATTCCCAAAATCTTCAAATGCAAAAGTGTGTGGATACTTAGTAAGTAAAATAATACTTTTTTTAATTTCATTAATGTTTTTCATCTTTCTTCTCCCTATTTTCTATACTTATGTGTTACTACATCTACACATTAGTTACTTTTTTAAACTAATATCCTTAGATATTAGTTTTCAATATTTTTAAATTGATGATACACAGCCAGCTTAATTACATAGCTCATTCTAGGAACTCTTAGACCTTCTTGCCTTAAAAGAGATTGTAAATCTTCTAACTCCCTATAAATGTTTTCACTGATATAAATTCTAGGTGTTGAATCATTTTGACTACTGTCTTCGATTGATCGTTTTGCAATTTCACATTCTTGTGATAATGAGTTCCATTGTTCAACCGTAAGATTTCTTGAACTCCTAACAGCCATCTCAATGATACTTCCCACAGTAACATTTAAAGAAATATTGATAGAGATTCCATCAAGACTATCTTCATTCATAGTTAGTAGTTGTTCTTCAATACAATCTTGCAATCCATTAGTTCTAATATCCTTTTGTAGTTGTTCTGTTCTCCTAGCAATCAACCTGTCTATCCAATACTTTGTTTCATAAGCAAAACGTATTGTTTTGTATATTCGTGCCATCATGCTTTCCTCCTTTTTCATTAATGTGTAGCTGTACTAACACTATTATACATCAATAAAACAAATATGCAAGTACTTTTTTATTATTACACAAAAAAAGACACTTATCATCCTATTTAAGGTGATAAATGCCATATTTCATATTGTTGCAATAACCTACTTATCATTTTTATTAGAATACAATTTTGTTTCTAATATTTCTTTTGTTTTTTCTAATGTTCTCTTATATTTATTTTTACGCATATTAGGGAACGCTGACATAAGTCGACGTTGATAAAATGTATTATTTGTTAATAATTCATCAAATTTTTCAATCATTTCATCATGAATATCTAATTCTCTTATTCTTGTACGGAACTCATGTAAATTTAAATTCGAGTCCATTTCAATATATTTTTCTTCAAAATTATTCTTAATATCTTCTAATTTAACAAGTTGTATATTAATACCCAGAACATTATATAATGTCGCACTAAAATCCGCTACTATATAAATAAGAAACGCAAATAAAAAGCCTAATTTAAAATCTAAATTTCGAAGCTCCAATATAGCACTTATTTTAGGATGCAAATCAAAAGTTAATATAACACATAAAAAACCAAACAAAGTTGAATTCAAAAGACAAACTCTTCCATTAATATTGAACTTATTATTTGAATAATCCCACCAACTTGTTTTAAACAATGTCTCCATCGCCCAACTTGTAAAATATTCCAATGATGATGTCAATATAACTCCTGCAATAAAAATTGTTGTTACATTCTGTGGAACCCACTGTAATAGATATACTGTCCCAAGTGCACCAAATCCATAAATCGGACAAAAAGGTCCATATAAAAACCCTCTATTCACTACTTTTCCACTTCCTAGTGAACAATATATACACTCACAACACCAACCAATAAAACTATATATTCCTAAATATAGAAAAATATTTGCATAAAAATCCATCTACAATTCTCCTCATTTACATCTGCTTTAAATAACAAAAATCTCATTTTTTTAAATAGTTAATAAATTAAATCAATTGTACTGATAATAATAATGATTGTCAATCCTATTATATTAAAATAGTCAACCAAATATGTTGCTTATTTTTTATGTTAATAATTATCTTTTCTATAAAATAAGAAACGGCTATATTTATTTTTATTATCAAGATTATCTCTATTAAAAAAAGTATCTCTTTAACAGGGATACTTAAATTATGATACAAAGATAAATTTATTAATCTTTTATCTTGTTAGGGTATTTAATAAACATCCTATGAAATAGTAAATAAAGAACACACAAATATCTACTACAACGATTGTTGCACCAACTGGTGATGCAAATAAAATAGAAATAAGTATTCCTAAAACTGTACAAACAACCGAAAAGATGGTTGATGAAATGGTAACAGATAAGAAACTTTTAAACACTTGCATACTTGCTAAAGCAGGAAAAATAATTAATGCAGATATAAGTAAAGATCCTACTAAATTCATTGCTAGTACAATAATAACTGCAATGATAACTGCTATCATTAGATTATATTTTTTAGCATTTGTTCCTGTTGCATTTGAAAAATTTTCATCAAAAGTAACAGAGAATATACGATGATAATACAATACAAATAAAACAACTACAACAATAGATAGGACTCCACTAAGAATAACATCATACTGATTTAAAGTTAAGATTGATGTTGAACCAAATAATGAAGTACATACATCTCCTGCTACATTTACAGAAGTAGAAAATACATTAAGTAACAAATAACCTACTCCTAATGTTCCCACTGAAATCATTGCTATTGCAGCATCTCCTTGAACCTTTTTACTTTCACCTGTGCGAAGTAAAAAGATTGCACTTAGCCCTGTTAATAACAATACCAATGGTGTTTCAACTGTTAAATTTAGCACTGCCGAAATAGATACTGCTCCAAATGCAACATGAGATAATCCATCCCCAATATAGGAAAAACGTTTCAACACAAGGGTTACACCAAATAATGAGGAGCATAGTGCTATTAAAACACCTACTACTAAAGCATAAACTACAAAAGGATATTGTAGATAATACATAATTTTACTTATAATTTCCATTACTCATCTACTCCTTTTGGATGATACTTTTCCAAATATTCTTCTTTCATTCCAAAAAATGATTGTTTCCCTAAAAATAATACTTTATTAGCATGTTCAAAAGATGCTTGTAAATCATGTGAAATCATTACAATAGTTGTATTATTTTGCTTATTTAACTGTCCTAAAATTTCATAAAGTTGTGCTGTAATAACAGGATCCAATCCTGCTACTGGTTCATCTAAAAATAAAATTTTTGGATTAGAAACTATTGCACGGGCAAGCAATACTCTCTCTTGTTGTCCACCTGATAGTTCACGATAACATTTTTTTCTTAAAGTTGATAACCCTAATTGTTCCAATGTTTCTTTTACTTGTTGTTTTTCTTTTTTATTGTAAAAAGGTCGCATTCCCATTTTAGGTATTAATCCTGAACAAACAATTTCTTCTACTGATGCCGGAAAATCCTTTTGCATCGCAGTTTGTTGTGGTAAATAGGAAACTTCTTTTTTACTTATTAAATGAATAGAACCACTAATTAAAGGTATTAATCCTAATATTGTTTTCATTAAAGTGCTTTTACCCGCACCATTTTCTCCAATAATGCAAAGATAATCCCCCGCACATATTGAAAAATCTAAATTATTTATGATCGCTTTTCCTTCATGACCAAACGATAAATCAATACATTCTAATTGCATTTAGTTCTCCTTTAATTCAATGCTTTTTCTATTACTAATAAGTTCTCTTCCATAATTTGTAGATAACTTGTATCATCTGTTGATTGTTGAGATTGCATTGAATTTAACGCTATTATCTCTTGATCTTTATCCGTTGTATTTTCAATAATTGTATTCGCAACTTCATGACCTGTTTCTGTTGTTAAAACATAATTCAAATCATATTCATCTACTTTTTCTGCTAATGTTATAACTGTATCAAAACTTGCAGTCGTATCTGTTGTACATCCTGCAAATGCTGCATAATATTCAATATCATAATCATTTAACAAGTAAATGAATGGGAAACGATCCCCAAATAATAAAACATTTGAATTATCACTCGTAACTTCTTCATATCTACTATCTAATTCATCTAATTCATCACTAAACGTAGCTAAATTTGCAGTTACAGCTTCTTCCATTTCTGGGCTTAATTCAATAATTGAATTTGCAATGATAGTAGATAATGTTTTAGCATTGTTTAATGATAACCAAAAATGTTCATCTAACACACCTTCTTCACAGCATTCATCGCTGCATTCTTCATCATGATCATGTTCTTCATCAGTACATTCTTCATCGCTGCATTCTTCATCATGATCATGTTCTTCATCAGTACATTCTTCATCGCCGCATTCTTCATCAGTACATTCTTCATCATGATCATGTTCTTCATCAGTACACTCTTCATCAGTACACTCTTCATCAGTACATTCTTCATCAGTACATTCATCATCATGATCATGTTCTTCATCAGTGCACTCTTCATCAGTACATTCTTCATCATGATCATGTTCCATACCTTCAGTAGTTTCTTCTTCTAAAGCATCATCGCCTAGAAGTTCTAGTAAATTTAAAGCAATTTGATTTTCATTAGTATCTTCATTTAGTACTTCTTCAACCCATTCACTCGACTCTCCACCACCATAAATAAATAAATCACAACTTCTAATAGTAATTATGTCATCAGCACTTGGTTGATAACTATGTAAATCAACACCACCATCAATTAATTGGATAACATTTACATTTTCAATCTCTTCTCCTAATACTTCACGTACCCAATCATACTCAGCATAAACTGTAGTAACAATTGTTAATGTATCTGAATCTGAATTTATGCTAGTTAGACTACAACCAGTCAACATAAAAGCACAAATAACTGCTATAAAAATTTTTTTCATTTTCTGTCCTCTTTTTCTTTTATCTTGCAAGATTGACAAACCCCATATATAACTGTATTCAACGTGTCAATTTCAAAATTATGATAATTCATTAAATTATATGCTAAAAAATCAGCTTCTTGACGAGGCAAGTGATTCATTTGGCCACACACCTGACACTTCATATGAATTGATTGTTTACATTCATCATCATAAACATATCTAAAAAAGAATTCTCTACTACCTTCTTTATGACTTTGAACAATTAATTTTTCATTTTCTAAATCAGCTAAGTTACGATATACAGCACTTTGACTGACTCCCTCCTCTTTTAATTGTTCAGCAACATATTTAGCAGATAATTCCTCATCAATATGCATTGATAAAAAATTTAACAACAACTTACGCTGTTTGGTAACATACTTTGACACGAAACCCACTCCATTCTGCGAATTATTCGCAAATTTAATATAACATATTTCATTTTTAATAGCAAATATTATTATAATATATGAATAAAATATAATAATCTAATATGAAATAGCTTTTTATTCTTATTTTCATTAGAATAAAAAGTAAGTATATTTCTATTCATTCCCTTATCATTGTACAATTGATGATCTATTTTTTGAGTAAATAAAAAAATGGAGTAAACTCCAACTATAAAGGTAGCTTAAATTAACTTGGGGTTTTGTCCTGCTTTCCATTAACTTGGGGTTTTCATCTTTTTCGCTTTAAACTTATGGGGTTTGTTCTCCACAATTCGAATATTTCTAAAAATAAGCTATTGGTTTGTAGTACTCTACATTCCTAATAGCTTTTTATGTTATGATAATAAAAAAAGAGAGACGCTATCAACTTTGCCGGTTCTGCGTTACTCTCTCAACACCAACACTCACAAAGGAGGTTGCACTATTATGATACATGTAAATTCAAAGAACTTCAATACTACTACTACAAATATTCAACAATATTTTATTGATTTCTATCAATCTATTCCTTTAGAAGAACTTACTTGTCCAAATTGTGGTGCTAGACTTATTCGTTATGGTACGTATTCACGTACTTTAAAAACAAATGGAAAATCTAATTCTATACAAATTCAAAGAGTATGTTGTACGAATATTTATTGTACTTGTCGTCATCATGCATTGATTCCTTCTGTATTACTTCCTTGTTGTCAATTACTATCAAAAGACATATTTGTGATTCTTCATGCTTATCATACACATAGTACTTATGATTCTATTCTTTCTACCAATCCATTACTGGACTTACGTTGGATTCAACATATTATTCATCGCTTTATTAACTACTGTTCTATAGAAAGTATCTCGATACTTTCTAATAATACATTTCTTGAAAACTACTTTTATCATTATAATAGAGGATTTATGATAAGTCCTCATTATTCCTATTGTTTTTATGCTATACCAACATAGGATTCCTATTCATCTTCTTCTTTTTTTATTATTCTAAAGATAGATAAAAAAAAGAAGGAGTTGATAATGATGAAATTATCGAATAAAGCAGCTATAAGCTATGATTTATCTTGGGGTGGTGATAGATTATGAATGATGATACTCTCACTATGTCCATTTGCCGTGATGACATCTTACAGTTATTTAATTTAGAAGCAAAACGTATTGATACCTTTGAAATACGTCCTACTTTGTTTAATGAATTAGAAATTCATGTAAAACTAAGCCGATGTTATCAAACATGTCCATGTTGTCATAATAAGACCAATACTGTAAAAGACTATGTTCCTAAAAAGATTACACATTCCTTACTTCATTCTAAACCAACTTATATCTTCTATAACGCTAGAAGATATCGTTGTAAAATATGTGGAAAATCATTCTATGAAGAAAATCCATTCACTCATGAAAAAGCAAGAATTTCTGCCTTGACCGTATATAATGTCATTGAGGAATTCAAAAGTCCTAGAGCTACTTTTAGTGATGTTGCTGCACGTTATCATATTTCTACTACCTCCGTAATCAATCTGTTTGATCAACATGTTTCTGTATCTAGAAAAACTCTTCCTAGATACTTGTGCCTGGACGAAAATTATGCGTTCAAATATGACAAGAGTAACTACTGTTTTGTCCTCGTTGATTTACTAACCAAGGATGTTGTTGATATATTACCTTCACGTAAAAAGTTAGATCTATTACGTTACTTTGAAGCTATCCCTTTAGAGGAAAGAGAAGGTGTTGAACTCGTTGTTTCTGACTGTTGGAAAACATATCGTGATGTAGCTAAAAAGATGTTACCCAATAGTAAGTTTGTAGTAGATAAGTATCATATTCTAGCTGATCTTACAAAACGTGTAGACCGTATACGTATTGATGTCATGAATGAAAACTATGTAAAGATTAGTGCAAAAGAATTAGATGCACTACCTCCTGATAAGAAAGCAGAAATCATTCAAAAGAAACATACATACTATGTATTAAAGAAATTCAATTGGTTAATCCATACCAATCATAAGAAAAAGAAAAAAAGAGAAAATGGAAAGATAATTGAATACTATGCTTTAGACCCTAATAATGAAAAGAAATATAACTATGCATTAAGTAAGTTCCTTAACTTTTATGATTTATATGACCTTGTCTATCATTGTGATCCTAGATTAACAGAAGCAGTAGAACTAAAGGAATCTCTGGTTCGATTTTATAAGCAATCAACCTATAAGAATGCAAAACATAATCTAGATGAAGTGATTAAAGAATTTGAAGAAAGTACCCTCCCGGACATGAGAAAATATGCTTCTACATTAAAAGAATGGAAGAAAGGAATCATCCATTCATTTATACCTATAGATTCCCCTGTTCCTAGAACTGCAACCAATGCGATTATAGAAAATAGAAATAAACTAATCAAAGATATTAAACGTGGTGGTAACGGATTCCGTTGTTGGCCAAGATTCCGTAATCGTATACTCTTTGCCCTAAATAGCGAAAGCACCATGCATCTCAATCCAATAAAAAAAGAGAAACAACAAGATACCTAGTATCATTGTCATTTCCCTAAAACATAAGTTTTAAAACACTCTTCTTAGTCCTATAAACTTTGGGGTTTTGATAAAACCCCAAGTTATCTTATAGCCAAATAAGTACTATACCCCAGAACTATTTATAGTGCCACTATAAATAGTTTTCAAACACTGACTACTCCCTTTTCTTTCATAATCATCTTATGATACTGCTAATAAAACCAATATAATGAACCAATCTATCATTACTTGTATAAAATGTAATTCTTTGCTTTTTGTACAACAAGCTAACGCATAAAAAAAACAAATATTAGGCGATTAAATATCATTTAGGCTTATTTTTTTTATAAAATTCACGAAAATGTTATCATCCTCAAAAGTGCATATTAATGTTGACATTTATACTCCAAACACCTGTTAGTTATCTACAATTCATTTATTCACACCCACATATTGGCTTGTTGTGATGCTTTTTTTCTCTCGCTCATCGCTAACCTTTCAAATAAAAAACAGCCAACAAATTTCTCCATCGACTGCATACAATTTGTATTTATCTTTCTTCTATCAAAAAATCAATGATGTTTTCTAGCTTAATCCCCTCATCAGACTTGATAAAGTTCCGATCCATTGATAGCACAATTTTTTCGTAATTATCTCCGATTGCTTTTAAGCTACGCAATTCTCTTTCATAAACAGATGTATCCAAAAGGGATTCTGTCACTTGAATGTACAGCTTTTCATCTGGTTTTTCGGCTACAAAATCAACTTCGATTTCTCCAATCTTTCCAACATAAACCTTATACCCTCGCCTCAAAAGCTCCAAATATACAATATTTTCCAGAATATGCCCTCTATCCACATCACGATAGCCTAAGAGCATATTGCGAAAACCAATGTCCGCAATATAATTCTTGTTCAAAGTTTTCAACAGTTGTTTGCCTTTGATATCGTATCTCCCTGCCGTATAGAAAATAAATGCATTGCTCAACATTTCAATATATTTATTGACAGTGCTGCTTGCAACATTCATCTTATCCTTTGCTGAAATATCCCCTTCATTTTTCAAAATATTTCCAATGCTATTTGGTGAATTTAAGCTCCCAATGTTATCACTCAAAAACAGCATCAGCTTACGCAGTAAATATTGATCCGTAGCCTTATTACGTTCTAACACATCTCTTAAAACAACGGTGGAATAAATACCCTCTAGGGTTTCGTTGATTTGGGATAGGTTAAAATCAAATTGTTTCAAGATTGGCATTCCACCAATTTGCAAATATTTTTGGAACTTTTCTTCCATAGTCATATCTGTAGGGAACTCATAGAATGTCAAAAATTCCTTAAAGGAAAGTGGCATCATACGAATCTCAACATATCTTCCAGACAGTAATGTGAAAAATTCATTGGATAGCAAAAATGCATTGGAACCTGTAATATAAATATCCACATCAAAGTCCAACCGAAATGATTCAATGGCTTTTTCCCAATGCTCCACTGTTTGTAACTCATCAAATATGAGGTAGGTTTTCCCATTTTCTGCAATACACTCACTAATATATCCATAAAAGGCTTCGTAGTGCAAAATATTTTTGAATTTTAAAGACTCTAAATTTATGTGGATTATATTCTCTTTTGGGACACCACTATGCAATAAATGTTCATGGAACAAATCCAAAATGGTGGATTTACCACATCTTCTAATACCTGTAACAATTTTCACAACATCTTTATCTTTGTATTTTATCAATTTTGTTAAATAGAGTGGACGGTTTATTTTATCCATAAAATTCCGCTCCTTTCTTCCATTTCATTATAGATTTTAAAGGTAAATATGTCAAGTTTTTGAGTTATATTTAAAAAACTTTATGTTTTTATATTGTTTTTAAATTATGTTTTAATTATTATCGTTAAATGTTTTTTCTTATTTCTATCAAATCCCCAAATATCCTAAAAGATACTTGCATTAGGATGGCGGATTTACTTCCATAGTATCACTCACCACCTTTGCTTTTACACAACTATCATAGCTGATTGTTATTCAAAAGTCACTTTAGCTTTTCGTTTTATAAACCTTGATAAGTTTCCTAATTAAATATCCATTAAAAAAGAGGATTGGGAATCTTTTTATCCCAACCCTCAAAATCCTATATTCTAAGACATTTACATACTTTATTTCTCTACTCTTGTCAGCAAACAAACAGTTTCCACATGGTAAGTTTGAGGGAACATATCTACTGGTTGTGCTACAATAGCTTGATAGCCTTGCTCCTCTAAAATCTTAATATCTCTTGCTTGTGTAGACACATCACAAGATACATAAACTACTTTTTTAGGTTGTAGTTGTACTAAAGCCTGTAAAAATTCTGGAGAGCAACCTTTTCTTGGTGGATCCACAAAAACAACATCGATACGTTGTTTCTTTTCCACACAAGCTTGCATAAATTCAGCAGCATCATTACATACAAAAGTCGTATTTTTAATACCATTTGCTTGAGCATTCTTTTTTGCATCTTTAATAGCTTGAGGAATAATTTCAACCCCATAAACTTGTTTTACTTTTTTAGCAACACTTAGTGCAATAGTACCTATTCCACAATATGCATCCATAACAATATCTTTCTCACTTACTTGTGCTAGTTCAATTGCTTTACTATAAAGTACTTCTACTTGAATTGGATTAATTTGATAGAATGATTTTAATGAAATCTCAAAAGTATTCCCCAATAAAACATCCTTAATCTTTCCATTTCCATATAAAATAGTCTCTTTTTTACCAAGAATAACATTACTATCCTCATTATTTACATTATGAATAATTGTTTTAACCATCGGATATTTAGAAGTAATTTCTTTTACTAACTTCTCTGTATCTTTTAATTTTTGATATCTAGTAATAATAACTAACATCATTTCTCCTGTTGTATAACCATACTTCGTAAGAATATGACGAATATTACCTTTATATGTTTCTTTATTATAAGCTGTTTCTTTTGATTTTTCTAATAAACCTCTTGTAAAAGATACTACACTATTTGATAAATCATTTTGAATAGAACAATGTTCACATTCTACAATATCATTAGAATGTTGTTTATAAAAACCACTAACTAATCGATTATTTACTTGTCCTACTGGTACTTGTACTTTATTACGATAATACCAAGGATCATCCATTACTAAACAAGGTAATACTTCTACTGAAGATTTCCCTATTCTTTCCAAACAGTCTTTTACTCTTTTTGTTTTAAATACTAATTGTCCTTTTGTACTAATATGTTGTAGTTGACATCCTCCACAGCTATTATAAATGCTACATTTTGGACTAACACGATGTGGTGATTCTTTGGTTAAAGAGATTAAACGAGCAACTCCATAATTCTTTAATACTTTAATGACTTTTAATTGTCCTTTTTCACCAACAATCATATCATTTACAAAATAAGGAAAGTTATCTACTTTTACTACTCCTTTTCCTTCGTGGCTGAAGTCGATGCAAGTCGCTTCAAAATAATCATTTTTTTTCATAATTCTCCTTTAAAAAAACGAGCAGTGCTCGTTTTTACTCTGTTTCACTTTCTTGATCATCCTCTACTAATGATGATTCATAAGTTTCTAATACTTTATCTGTTGTGCTTTGGTCTGCAGGAGATGATGTAGTATAGGAAACATCTTCTACTGTTGCATGTTTTGTACCAAAAATAGGATAAGCTTCACTATCATCTGATGTCATAATAAATTCAACATCATATTGATATTCTCCATTAGAAATATTAAATGCTTGGCTATATTTAGAGCCTTCATAAGCATCATATCCTAATGCTACATCTAAATCTTCTAGGATACTTTCTGCTATTTCACAACCATCACTTTCTGATGTTTCTGGAACAAAGTCAATATCTATTTTAATAATTAAACATTCTACACTAATATCAAGACCTTCCACTGCTTCATTTTCTAAATAACTAGCAATTACATCATCGATTGCATCACTACTTAAAGCAATAGCTCCTGTACAACGTTCACCATAAACAGGTCCATCATTTTGTGAAGAACTATAAATATAATAAGCAAACGCTAAACCGGCAATAAGTACTAAAAGTAACAAACCATGCCATACTTTAAATTTATATTTAAATTTTTTCTTTTTCTTAGGCATTTCTGGTTCCTCATTACCTACTTCTTCTACTTTCGTTTCTTCTTCAAAAATAGCAACAGGCTCTATTTGTTCTGCTTCAAAAATAACATCTTGTTCTTCTACTTCTTCCAAAACAAATTCAGGTTCTTCTACTTCTATACTTGTTTCTTGTTCTGGTTCTAATACTATTTCAGATTCATCATCAAAATGAAATCTTTCCTTTTTACTCATTATCTCACTTCCTTCTTTTTACATTTTAACAAATTTTTGTTGAAAAGTACATTAAGAAATACGTTCTTTTAGTTGTTCGATTAATAATTTACTAGTCATACCTGGGTTTGCTTGTCCATTACTAGCTTTCATGATTTGTCCTACTAAGAATCCAACAGCACGATCTTTCCCATTACGATAGTCTTCAATTGATTGTTCATTAGCATCTAATACACCATTAATAATTACTAACAATTCAGCTGGTGAAGATATTTGTTTCATTTTCTTTTCTTCAATAATAATTTCAGGATCTTTTCCTTCCTTCATTAATATCTCAAATACTACTTTTGCTTGTTTATTAGAAATAGTTGCATCTTGGATAAAGTCAACCATTTTAGCAAGATATTCTGGTGTGATTTTTGTTTCAGTAATCACTAGATTCTCTTTATTTAAATAAGCTTGAATTTCTCCTAATAACCAGTTACATACAAATTTAGCGTGTTTTGTATATTGAATTGTTGCTTCAAAAAAATCTGAAACTTGTTTTGTTTGAACTAAGATATTAGCATCTACTAAACTAATACCTAATTCTTTTGTATAACGCAATACTCTTTTATCTGGCATTTCAGGTAAGTTATTTTTAATTTGTTTTACCCAAGCTGGATCTAAACGGATTGGTAAGATATTTGGTTCAGGATAGTATTTATAATCTACTGCATCTCCTTTGGCACGCATGATTGTTGTTTCTTTTTTGTCTTCATCATAACGCATTGTGTTTTGAATAACACTACCACCTTCTAATAAGATTTTTTCTTGTCTTTTTCCTTCTACTTCAACTGCTTTTTGAACATTAGAAATAGAGTTTAAGTTTTTGATTTCAGTACGTGTTCCAAATTTATCACTACCATAAGGACGTAATGAAATATTAACATCACAACGCATCGAACCTTCTTCCATCTTAGCATCACTTACTTCTGTAAATAAGAAGATTTGTCTTAGTTTTTCTAAGTATGCTGCAGCTGCTTTTCCTGAACGAATAGTTGGTTTCGTAACAATTTCAATTAATGGAATACCTGCTCGATTATAATCTAATAAAGAATAATCATCAAAATGTAACTGTTTTGCAGTATCTTCTTCCATATGTAGTCTTTCGATTTCGATAACTTCTATTTTCCCATCGACATTAATTTCTATTTTACCATTTCTACCAATAGGACGACGATCCTGTGTGATTTGGAATCCTTTTGGTAAGTCTGCATAATAATAATTTTTACGATCAAAACAAACTAGTTCATCAATTTCCATATCAAGTGCATGACATACACGCAAAGCATATTCTACGCCTGCTTTATTTAAAACTGGCATTGTTCCAGTCATCCCCATATCAACTTGATTAATCATTGTATTTGGTGCTTTACCAAAGCTTACTGGAGCATTAGAAAACATTTTTGTATTTGTTGTTAATTCGCAATGAACCTCTAGTCCAATTACTGTTTCAAAATTCATCTCTAATCCTCCCTCTTATATTGATTTTTAAATGTTAAAACATTTTCTAAAGCATAAGAAACATTAAGAACAGTTTGTTCTTCAAAAATACGTCCCATTAAATTTACTGCAATAGGCATATCTTCTACAAAACCAGTAGGCAATGTTAAACTAGGTGTTCCGGCAAAGTTTCCTAACGCTAAATGATTTTCTAAAATAACATACTCACTTGATGTTACATCATCACTTGCATTTGCTTCTGTTTCTTTAGGTGCAATTGTTCCTGCATTTGGAGTTAAAATAATATCATATTCTTGATATACTCGATTTAATTCTTCTACAATGAGTCTTCTTACTCTTTGTGCTTGTCTAAACATCTTTTCTTGATTTTCAGTAGCTAAAGCTAAGTTTCCTAAAATAAAACGTCTTTTAATATGATCTCCAAAACCATGTGTTCTAGATGCAATCATTACTTCATCTGTTGAATCAGCTATTTGGAAGTCACCATATTTAATACCATCTAAACAAGAATGGTTACTTGTTGCTTCACTATTTGCAATGATTTTATAAGTAGGTAAAATAGCTTTTAATAAAGTAATATCCATTTCTACTTCTTCTACAATAGCTCCTAATTCTTTTAACTTAGTTACGGTATCTTCAAAATTCTTTTTTATTTCTTGATTACTAATTTCATCTACTACTGATTTTAATACTGCAATCTTTAAACCTTTTATATCCTCATTTAAATTATCTAAATATGCTGGTACTTCTAAATAACTAGAAGTCATATCACGATCATCACGTCCTGCTAATGTTTCTATTACAATCGCCATATCTCGAACATTTCTTGTAAAAGCACCTACTGTATCTAAACTAGATGCATATGGAATAACTCCATAACGTGAAATTCTTCCCCATGTTGGCTTAAATCCAACAATACCACAATAACCTGCTGGTTTACGAATAGAGTCTCCTGTATCACTTCCTAAAGCAAAAGGAACAACCCCACATGCTACAGAAGCAGCACTTCCTCCTGACGAACCACCACTAATACGTGTTGTATCCCAAGGATTTAAAACTGGACCAGTTAGAGCTGATTTATTAGTTCCACCCATCGCAAGTTCATCCATACTTGCTTTTGCTACTAGACACATATTTGCATCAAATAGTTTTTCCACTACACTAGCACTATATACTGGTACATAGTTTTCTAACATTCTAGAAGATGCCGTTGTTTTAATACCTTTGGTATTATAATTATCTTTTAAGACACCTGGAATTCCAGCTAATAAGTTATCTTCTTTTATAGTAGCATTTGCTAGTTGTTCAAGTGCTTTTTCTTTTGTAATAGTTACAAAAAGATTTAAACGTTGTTGTTGTTTTTCAACTTCTTGGAAAAGTTCTTGATAATATGCTTCTTTATCAAAGTTATCACTTATTAATAATTGATGTAATTGTTCAATCGTTTTTGCTTCCATTATCCCACCACCTTCGGTACTTTAATTTGATTATCTTGAACTGAAGTAGCATTTTGTAATGCTTCCTTTGTTTCTAATACTTCTCCTACTACATCTTCTCTTAAAAAAGAAGTTTCTATTTCATAAGGATAAGCCATTGGCTCTACCCCAGTAGTATCAATATTTGCTAGTACTGCAACATGTTGCATAAATACTTCATATTCTTCTACTAATTCTGGCATTTGTTCATCAGTAATTGAAAACATTGTTTTCAACCCCAATTTTCTTAACATCTCTTCTTTATTTTCCATCATCCATTCTCCTAATATCCTAATATATATGTTTTAGCATCTTGGTTAACATCTTTTACAATCATTGCTTCTAAACTATCCTGCGAATAAACCATTGCTGTATAATCAATATTTAATTCTATATCATTCATCTCACTAGCAAGTACACCAATACAATATTCTAATTCAACATAAGTTTTAACATTAGCCGTGACTTTGATTGTAAAACTAGTCAGTGTTTCATCATAATACATCCCATAAGCTACTACTCCTACCGATTCTAAAGAAACACTTTTTAAATTTGTTTTCATTAAAGAAATACTATTCGATAGTTCTGGGTCAATTGTCTCTGCATCCGTACTTGTAAATACTACTTCTTGGAAACTAACTTCATTACTAGTACCTAATACATTTTCTTCACTATAAGTTTCTAAAATATAAGCCCCACTATACCATGAAGAGCTAGAATCATTTGCTTGATAAACACAAATCAAAATAGGTAAGCTAGTATATTCACTAAAAGTAGCATCATTTTGAATATAAGAATATAACGTTTCTGTTGCTTGGGTCGCATATTCTAAAATATAAGCATCTGTTAAACCACCTGTTATAGATTCATAAGTTCCTTCTTCTGTTTTTGTTAAAGGATCTAAAATAATACTAAATGATAATCCTACTAAATCATAGCTATCATCATTTTTTTGATAGAAATCTAATTCATAAACAGAACTAGTCATAATAACACTAGTATATCCTTCAATAATATCATCTTGAGCTGGTTGTAATGTATAGGTGTTGCTATCACTTGCCCACAATAATAAATCACTATAAGAATCAGATTGTGTTAATAACTGACCTTCTGCCATATAATGATTATTTGTAGAAAAATAATCTGTTGATAAATATTCTAAATCACGACCTACTTTTTGCCAGTCACTACTTTGATTGTAATTATTATAATATTCATTTCTTCCAGTGTAAGCATCAAATTGAACAACTGGATAGTAAGTAGAACCTAAACTATCAGCACTTGTTACTACTTGACTATCATTTTGTTCTACTGTTTCTTGGATTTGACTACAACCACTTAAAAGTAAAACCATACAAATTGTGATTAATGTTTTTTTCATTTTTTACCTCCAATTTTTGTACATTATAACATAATATTATTGATTAATCATCTCTAAAAACTGTTGTTCATCTACAATAACAACACCTAAAGATTGTGCTTTTACTAACTTACTTCCAGCATTAGCTCCAGCTAATAAATAGTCTGTTTTTTTAGATACAGAACCACTTAATTTACCACCTCTAGCTTCAATCATAGCACCAGCTTCTTTACGTGACATGGTATCTAATGTACCAGTTACAACAAAAGTAAGACCTTCTAAACGATTATCTACTAATGTTGTCTTTTGATTTTCAACAATAACTCCAGCATCCATCATTCTTTGTAACATTTCAATATTTTCTTTATCATCAAAATAATCTTTAATTGCTTTTGCACTCACTTCTCCTATATCATTTACTTCTTGTAGTTCTTCACTACTAACATGATATAAAGCTGGAATACTCATAAAACGTTCCATAATGCTTTTAGCTGCTGCTTTTCCAACATTACTTATTCCTAAACTAGTTAATAGTTTGGTTGCTCCTTGGCTTTTAGAACCTTCTATTGCATTTAATAGATTATCAGTAGACTTTACTAACCCAATTATCTTTTTATCTAATAATTCTTGACGTTTTAAATGTAAATAATAAATATCACTAATATCTTTTACATATCCTTTATCAACTAGTGTTTCGACATACGCTAATCCAAATCCTTTTATATCCATTGCATCTCTTCCAACAAAATGAACAATGTTTCGAACTAACTTACTAGGACAATGTGGATTTACACATTTTAAGTCAGCTTCTTGATTATTACGAATTGCTTTTTGATGACATACTGGACAGTTTTCAGGTAATACATAAGGAACACTTGTTTCTTTTCTTTTTTCTTTTTTTACTTCTTTGATTTTAGGAATAATTTCTCCTGATTTATATACAACAATAGTATCCCCTAAACGAACATCTAAATCATTGATGAAATCTTGATTATGTAAAGTTGCTCTTGATACCGTTGTTCCACATAAACGAATTGGTTGGAAAATAGCTGTTGGTGTAATTCTACCAGTACGTCCAACTGATAATTCGATATCTAATAATTCTGTTTCTTTTTCTTCTGGAGGATATTTATAAGCTACTGCCCATCTAGGTACTTTTGAAGTTTGTCCTAAATATTCTCTTTGTGAATAGCTATCTATTTTAACTACAGCCCCATCAATATCATAACCTAACGTATCTCTTTGCATTCCAATCTTTTCAATCACTTGCCATACTTCTTCAAAAGTTTTACATAATTGATAATTATCAATTACTTTAATCCCTTGTTGTTTTAACCATGCATAACCTTCACTATGACTTTTAAAAGATTGTCCTATAATATCTTGAATATTAAAAATAAACATCGACAAATTACGATCTTTTGTTATTTGAGGATCTAACTGTCGTAATGTGCCGGCAGCACAATTACGAGGATTTGCAAAAATTTTCTTTCCTAAAATTACTTGTTGATCATTCACTTTTTCAAATACTTCATTTTTCATGTAAACTTCACCACGTATTTCTAAGTATTCGATTGGTTCTTTTAATTTTTTTACTACATCTTTAATAACGATTGCATTGGCACTAACGTCTTCTCCTTGCAAGATTCCATCACCACGAGTAATCGCTGTTGTAAATAGTCCATTTTGATATCGTAAAGCAACTGATAATCCATCTATTTTATATTCAACAACAAAAGTAGGATCTTCTAGTTTTTCTTGCATTTCTTTGATAAAAGCAGCTACTTCTTGCTTACTAAAAACATCTTGCAAGGATAACATCGGAACACGATGTTCTACTAAAACGCCAGCTTTTCTTTTTGCAAGTCCACCAACTTTTTGAGTTGGTGATTGGTTTGTTATATATTCAGGATGTTCTTTTTCTATTTGTTTTAATGATTGCATTAATTGATCATATTCATAATCACTTATTTCCGGGTCATCTTGATTATAGTAACGATTACTATGATATTCTATTGTTTCTATCAAAGTTTGATATGCTTGTTTTTGATCCATCTTTCTAACCCTTTCTATTTGAAAATTCATTCTTAAGTATACCAAAAAAATGGCATAAATAAAATGATAAATGCAAAACATCTATCACTTCATTTTTAATTTAATAACTTTTTAAAACATTGATGGCTAGCCATCAATGTTTTAATACCTGCTGGTAAACTAAAAGCAATATCTAGCGTTTGTCCATTAACTGCTACAACTACTCCTTTACCAAAATGATCATGACTTACAAAGTCTCCAATCTTCCAATCTTTTACTTCATTATCACCTACTAAATCTAGCTTTGGTGGTGTAATATAGTCACTTGTTTTATAAGTAGGTTTTTTACCAAGATGTTTTACTCCTGTAGTCCCTATTTCATTTAAAAAGCGACTTGCAAGTTTAGGAGAATTCATAATAAAGCTATAACCTTGACTATCTGTTAAAAACAATTGCCTTTTCGCTCTTGTAAAAGCAACATACGCTAATCGTCTTTCTTCTTCTAATCCTTCTTCTCCATCTTCTCCAATCGTACGGAAACTAGGGAATATCCCTTCACTTAGCCCAATTACAAAAACATAGTTAGACTCTAATCCTTTGGCCATATGAATAGACATCATACTTACAAACTGCTCTCCTTGATCACGATCACTATCTGTGAATAAGGCAATATCTTGTAAATAATTTTCAATAGATGCGGTTTCAGGATTCGCATTTTGATAATCAAAAATAGCTCTTTTTAATTCATTAATATTATCAATACGATTCTCTTCCACATCTTTACGTAACATTTCCATATAACCAACATCTTCTAATAAATCCTCAAAAATCAAATGCATTGCTTTTGAAGAAGATCTTGCTTTTAAAAGTGCATTCGCTAATATTTGTACTTCTTTTTTTGTTTTAGAAGAGAAGTTTATTTCATTACTATGAAATAATAAAGCATCTAAATAATCTATTTGATAGTTAAGTGCTACATACTGTATTTTCTCTAATGTTTTATTTCCTATTCCTCTTGTTGGAACATTAATAATCCGTTCAAACGATAAATCATCATTATAAGCAACTAAACGCAAATAACTCAAAGCATCTTTCACTTCTTTTCTTTGAAAAAACTTTAATCCCCCATAAATACGATAATCTATTTTACGACGAATCATTGCTTGTTCTAAGTTTCTAGATAAATAATTTGCACGATATAAAATTAAAAAATCACTATAATTAATACCTTCTTCCTTATTAATAATTTCTTCTATTTGATCACATACATACTCTGCTTCTTGTTCTTCACTTGCAGCCATATAATGAACTACCTCTTTACCTATATCAAGATTAGTATAAAGATCTTTTTTTAAACGATTTTGATTGTTTCTTATTAACTTATTAGAAACACTTAAAATATTCTTACTAGAACGATAATTACGATCCAATGTAATGGTTTTAGAACCTACAAAATCTTTATCAAAATCTAAAATATATTGAATATTAGCTCCTCTAAAACTATATATAGTTTGATCAGGATCCCCTACTACACAAACCGTAGCAAACTTAGAAAGCATTAAAATCATACGATATTCAATATCTCCAACATCTTGAAACTCATCTACATGAATAAACTGAAACTTATGTTGCCATTTTTGTAAAACATCAGGATAGTTTTCAAACAATACCATTGTTTTTAATAACAAATCATCAAAATCTAATAAGAATTGTTTTTCTTGATAAGCTAAATATTCTTCATAAATCACTGCTTTTTTATATTCTCCTTCAAATTGACCAGCTAATTGTTTTGCTTTTTCTGGAGAAATATTTGCCATTTTATAATTTGAAATAGAATGCAATGCACTCTTATAAGAAATTGTTTTTAAAGGGATTTCTAATTGTTTATAAATCTTTTTTAATAATGCTTTTTGGTCTTCTTCATCCATAATAATAAAACTACCTGGATACCCTAAAACTTGAATATGTTGTCTTAAAATACGAACACAAAGAGAATGAATGGTACAAATCAAAGACATGTTTCCACCTATCCCTAATATCCCATTTACTCTTTCTTTCATTTCATTAGCAGCTTTATTTGTAAAAGTGATCGCAAGTATTTTACGTGGATCTACTCCAATATTTTGAATCAAATGAGCAATACGATACGTTACTACTCTTGTTTTACCAGAACCAGCTCCAGCAATAATACGCAAATGTCCATCTAAATAAGTTGCTGCTTTTGCTTGATTTTCATTTAATAATGTTTCTATTTCCATCTTGCCCTCCAAAAAATAAAAAGAACAAAATGTTCTTAATATTGATGTGATTTTTTAACGATATCTTGAATATTTTCAATTCCCATATCATCTAATATCTGATTCATTTCTTCAATAATAGTAGGACACGCATAAGGATCTACTAGATTTTGACAACCTACTGCAACAGCACTAGCCCCTGCCATCATCATTTCAATCGCATCTGCTCCACTACTAATTCCACCCATTCCAATAACGGGAATACTAACTGCTTGGCTTACTTGATAAACCATACGTAAAGCAACTGGGAAAATCGCTGGTCCAGAATAACCACCTGTTTTATTAGCGATAATTGGTTTCCCTGTTTTTAAATCAAAACGCATACCTATCAATGTATTAATCATTGTAATACCATCTGCTCCAGCTTCTTCTATTGCTTTTGCCATTGCCACAATATCTGTTACATTTGGTGATAATTTTATATATACCGGTACTTGACTTACTTCTTTAATTGCTTTTGTTAGTGTTGCTGCCATTTGTGGATCAGTACCGAATTGAATACCTCCTGCTTTTACATTAGGACAAGAAATATTAATTTCTAATGCACCAATCATTGGATGTCTTGATATTATTTTAGCACATTCTACATAATCTTCAAAACAACTACCTGCTACATTTGCAATTACTTTATCATCATATACCTTTGATAATTGTACTAATTCTTTTTCCATTACAGCATAAACACCTGGATTTTGTAATCCAATCGCATTTAACATCCCACTAGGTCCTTCTGCAATACGTGGTAATGGATTACCAAAACGTGCTTCTAAAGTAGTTCCTTTTAACATCATTGAACCCAACACATTAATATCATAAAACTTTGAAAATTCATAACCAAACCCAAAAGTACCACTAGCTGGTATAACTGGATTTTTCATGTTTAATCCTGGTAAATTTACTTGTAAATTAGCCATTCACAATTACCTCCTTTGCTAGTAAGACCGGTCCTTCTACACAAATACGTTTATAAGGTGATGTTTTTGTCTTACAAGAACATCCCATACATGCACCAAATCCACATCCCATGCGAGCTTCAAAAGAAAGCTCTCCAAAATCAGGATATGCTTCTACTAATGCATCTAACATTCTTTCTGGTCCACATGTATAATAATAATCAAATGTAATATTTTCATGTTTAATAACATCTAAAACATTCCCTTTTTGACCCATTGTACCATCATTAGTAGCAATATAAACTTTTGAAAATTCTTTAAATTTATCAACATAAAAAACATCTTCTTTACTTGCAAACCCTAATACAGTTGTTACTTTTACACCCATACTCGCTAATTCTTTTCCTAGTTTATAAAGTGGTGGTGTTCCTAACCCTCCACCTATTAAGACTACACTAGCAAGGTCTTGAATTGAAAAACCATTTCCTAATCCAATTAAACAATCAATAGTAGAACCAATTTCTTTATTCTTTAATATTTCAGTACCTTGACCCACTACTTTAAATACAGTCGTTAATGAATTATCATCATAATCACTAATAGACATTGGTCTTCTTAAATAAGGTTGTAAACTATTATTTATTTTCATATTAATAAATTGTCCAGGAGCACTAATATACTTTACACCAGGACCTACTAATACCATTTCATATACATCTTTTGCTATATTAGTAATACTTTTTATTACTAATTCATCTTGATAATTTTTCATTCCACTTCCTCCAATTTTGTCACTTTTCCATCCAAAATATGATAACTTACATATCCTTGACATTTTACTCCTAAAAATGGTGTATTACAAGATGCAGACTGAATATTTTCTTCACTAATGACATACTCTTTTTGTAAATCTAACACACATAAATTTGCTTTCGCACCAACTTCAAAATGATGATTTAACCCTAATATATTGGCCGGGTTATCTGCCATACATAATAGTACTGTTTCTAAATCAACTAATCCTTTTTTTATAATATAAGTATTCATTAAACTAAAAGCATGTTGGTTCCCAATAATACCAAAAGGAGCAAGATCGATTGGTTTCATTTTTTCTTCTCTACTATGAGGAGCATGATCAGTAGCAATTACTTTAATTGTACCATCATTAAGTCCTTCTATAATCGCTAGTAAATCTGCTTTACTACGTAGAGGAGGATTCATTTTATAGTTAGGATGACAATCTTTAATGTTTTCATCTGTTAAAATAATATGATGAGGACAAACTTCTCCAGAAACTTGTTTTAATTCTTTTTTAGCTAGACGCAAAGCTGCTACTGTTTCTTTAGTTGAAATATGACAAATATGATAACGATTTTGATATTTTTTAACCATTTCTAAATCACGAATAGCATGATTATATTCGGAAGCATTATTAATACCTTTTAATTGATGTTCTTTGGCATAAGCACCATCATGAATACAAGCCCCCGGTACTAATTCTTCTTCATCTTCACAATGAGCAACAATAATAGAATTTACAGATTTTGCTTGTTTCATCGCTTCTGCCATGATTTCAGTAGATTGAACACCTTTTCCATCATCACTAAAACCAAGTATATTCATCGTACTATTTGTTTGAAAGTCTACTAATTCTTTTCCTGCTAACCCTTTTGTTATTGCACTATATGTATAAGTATGAATAAAACTATCTTTTTTAACTCTTTGATAAAAATCTTCTATTACTTCTTTATTATCCATGCAAGGAATCGTATTAGCCATAGCCACTAAATGCGTATATCCACCATACATGGCACTACGAGTTCCACTTTTAATTGTTTCTTTGTATTCAAAACCTGGTTCTCTTAAATGAACATGCATATCTATAAATCCTAATGTTACTAATTGATTAGAAACATCAATAATTGTTCCTTTTTCTTGTGTATTAGCTTCTATTTTCACAATTTTATCTGCTTCCATAACAACATCTAAATGTTGTATTTTACCTTGATAAAATATATCTCCATTCTTTAAAATAATCTTTTCCATTGTCTATCCTCCTAATTCACCTTATCATATCAAAAGATATCTCTATTTACAATCATTATGAAAAATAAGACACTAGTGTCTTATTTATATTTTTCTTTTAGTGCTTCTTCCACACATTCTGGTACTAGTGAAGCAACACTACGATGATGACTTGCCATTTCTTTTACAGTAGAAGAAGAAATATAAGAATGTGATGGTTTTGTCATTAAAAAAACCATATCTATTTCATCATCTAAATATTGATTAGAAAAAGCTAACTGTAATTCATATTCAAAATCCATTGTGGCACGTAAACCACGGACTAATACAGATGCTTGCATATCTTTTGCATAAACTACTGCTAGTTTAGAAGATGCATCCGCTTTTACATTTGAATAGTTTTTTGTACTTTCTTGGATTAGTTTTATTCTTTGTTCAATAGAAAACAATCCTACTTTATTAGGATTTTCAAAGATAGTAACATATAATTCATCATACATTTTACTTGCTCTTTGGATAATATCCATATGTCCATTTGTAATTGGATCAAAAGTTCCAGCATAAACAGCTATTTTCTTTTCCATTTTTATTCCCCTTTATATCGATATATGTGTAAAGCTGTAATACCATAATTCACTTCTTTTATACATTCTAATTGGTTTATTTGTGGTAAGATAGCTTCTTTTATTTCTTCTACTACAATGATTGCATCATTTTCTAGTAAGTTATGTTCTACTAAATAAGATAAGGTATAGTTAGCCATTTCTTTACCATAAGGCGGATCTAAGAATACATATTGGAATTGTTGATTTTCATTTTTGAATTTTTCCAATGCTTTTTTATAATCCATTTTATAAACATTCGCATTTTCTATTTTTAAAGTTGCAACATTTTCTTTGATTACTTTAAAAGCTTCTAAATTACTATCTACACTAATTAGTTTCGTACATCCTCTACTCATTGCTTCAATACCTAATCCACCACTACCACCAAACAAATCCAAAACACATCCCCCATCAAAATAAGGACCAATAATATTAAATAAATTTTCTTTGTTTCGATCAGTAGTTGGTCTTGTTGAATTTGATTTTACAGTTTTTAAAGTACGACTTTTATATGTTCCTGCTATAACTCGCATATTCCCTCCTACAAATGAAATTTTGTTGTTTTTAATTCATCACTAATATCTTTAAAAACAATATTTGTTATTTGTTGTAAATGTTCTTCTAATAAATAATAAGCATCATAATATTCTTGAATATAAGGATGTTTTGATACCTTTTCTTTGATTTGTTTTACTACTTCTTTTGCTTGTTTTTCATCTTGTTTATATCTTCTAGCTAGCTCATATTGTTCTAGTGATGCTTGATATTCTTTTAAAAGAAGTTGTAATTGTGAATCTTGTAATTGTTTTTCTTTTAAAATGAATTGTTGATAACATTCTTCTTGTTTGATTGCTAGTACTAGTTTTTCAATTATTTCTTCCATATTTCTCCTATAACAACATTTCCATCATTGATAAAATCATGGACATCTTATCTAGTTTCGATTCCATTGTTTCTTTTGTTTCTATTTTAAACTTTTTTTCTAACTCTTTTTTCTTTTCTGGATACCTAGAAAGAGTAATATACCAAGAAGGATTTTCTTGCATATATAAGGCTAAAGAATCATTCATCGTACCACTTTGTAGTCTTTGATGAAGTTGTTTCTTTATTATCAGGCAAGAATGTTCCTAACATTGTTAATACTTTCTCAATTGAAGTTAGGCTATTACTAACTTGTTGCATATCTAAGTTTTTTACAATTTCATAAAGAGTAAGAAGATCAATTGTATTTGATTTGTTTTTATAAGGCAACCAAAATTTATCTTCTTTTCCATATAATATATATATTTCATAGAGTTGTTGCCAAGTATACCTTGAATTTAAGACATCTTCTTTAATACTAGGTATTGTTGCAATAAACTGTTTAAAGTCATCTAGTTTTGTCATGATTACACCTCTATTTAGTATATGTAATTACTAAATAATAAGTGCACCATTAGAGCTTAGATTTACGAATAATTGCTTGAGCAATTCCAATTGCTATAAAAGTAGCTATCGCTGATGTTCCCCCTGAAGAAACTAACAACAAAGGTACTCCTGTCATTGGTATTAAAGCAGATACACCACCTAAATTAATAAACAAATGCATAAAGAAATAAGTAGATATTCCTACTAAAATTAAACTATAAAATGTATTATTTGTTTTTCTAGAATGCATAAGCAAACGATAAATAATAATGCAAGTTGGAATCATAATAAAAGCTAACCCAAAGACTCCTAATTCTTCATAAATAATAGGACCAATAAAGTCACTTTGAGCAACCGGTATCCATCCGAATTTTTGTGTTGAATTACCAAAACCAGAACCAAATAAATCCCCATTAGCGAAAGCTACTAAAGAGTTTGCAATCTGGAAGGATGTATCTTGAACATCAGACAATGGTTGTAACCATGTCGTAATACGAGACACCTGATAACCTTGTAAAAAGAAGACTGCTAATAAAACTGTTCCTACCCCCACTATGATAATCGATACCATTTTAAAATTACGATAATACTTATTTTGAGCAAGTAAAAAGATAGCCCCACAAATACCCAACATAATAACCATTGAACCAGTATCATTTTGTACAAATACACCAACAATTAAGACAAGGATAATGTAAAGAAAAGGTCGTTGTAGACAGTACTTAAACTTATTTTTATAAAAAGCTTCTCTTGCTAGTTCACTAGAAAACTTCCCATTTACACTAAAACTATCTACTACCTCACTAAAATAATAAGACAAACATAAAATCATAATGATTTTCATTATTTCAGATGGTTGAATCGTCATAAACCCTAAGTCAATCCATGCATATGCTCCACTAGTTGGCTCAAATAGGCGACAAGCTAACATTGCCAGTAAACCTATTGTAAAGATAATATCAAAAAAACGAACAGAAAATTTCTTTGGATCAAACAATCTTGTTATCAAAGACATCAACGCAAAACCTATTCCAACAAATATTCCTTGTTTTATCATATTAGTAACTGGCCATGTTGCCCCATATTCATAAGCTTTTCCTACAGAAGCAGAACCAATCATTACAATACCAAACAAAGATAGAACTACTACACTTAAAAATATTAAACGGTCTCCACCCTTTGAATTTTTAAATAATTTAGATAAAAAACTCATATTAAACCATCTTAATAAAATCAGTTTCTTTCGATTTTTTAATTACTTCATAGATGGAGTATCCAGAAACTTCTTTAAATTCTTTATCAATTTGTTTTTCATAACTTTTTGAATCTACAATAACTTTAAAATCACGATAAGCTTTCATTAATGATTCTTTTGTAATTCCTTTTTCATATGCTTCTTCAATACAATTATAAAAAGCAATGACATCTATAATTTCACTTGTTGACCAAGTATAATCTAACGGATAATTATATTCCATATTCACACCTCATTTTCTTTGTTATTATACCTTATCACCAAGAAAAAAACAAACCCATTAACATCAAAAAAAGAAATAGGAGGACACAGAATTGTATTCTTTCCATTTTTAAATAAAAAATAGATTTAGCTCCTATTACTAGAAACCAAATCTACCTATTTATCTATCTTCACGGAAATAGTTTGCACCTAATCCTTCAGGTCCACCTCCGCCTTGTGTTTGTCGAATCGAAGTAACAATCAATACAATAGCTGTAATGATAAATGGCAATGCTTGATATAATTGTGCAGGTATACTAGATAACCACCCAAACATCTCTGGAAATGAGTTCGCTAATGAACCACTATATACTTGTAACGTATTAAAGAACCCAAACAACAATGATCCTAAAATAGCCATTAACGGATTCCAATTAGAGAAAATAACTAAAGCAATCGAAATCCAACCATATCCATTAATCCAACAAGTAGAGCCTTCAAATGATCCACCCATAACTAAAGCCATATAAAGACCACCTAGTCCCATAATCCCAGACCCCACAATAATATGAATATATTTATACAAAATAATATTAATACCCACAGAATCAGCAGCTGAAGGATTTTCTCCTACTGCACGCAAACGTAATCCTGTTTTTGTATAATTCAAATAAAGCCAAAGACCTACAGCAATAGCAACTGCTAAATAAACTAAAATACTATGTGAGAAAAAAGCTTTCCCTAGAACTGGTATTTCACTAAGTAATGGAATTTCAATAGCGGCATATGCTGCTGATACACTTGGTGCACTTTGCAATGCTGGCCAAGCACTTCCAAAACCTTTTCCAATAAAGAAATATAGTCCTAAACCAAAAGTAGTAATAGTAAGCCCAGTTACATTTTGATTCGCTTGTAATGAAACAGTAAGAAAAGCAAATAACAATCCACAAAGTCCAGCTGCTATAAATGCAACAATCAATCCTATCCATAAACTGTTCGTACTTACTGCCGCTAGATATCCAATGATTGCACCTATTGCCATCGTACCTTCTACCCCTAAGTTAAGACTACCTGATTTTTCAGTTAGTATTTCACCTAAAGTTCCATAAAGAAGTACTGTATTATACACTACAATACTAAATAGAAATAACGTAATTACATTCATTATTCTACCTCCTGTTTACTAGTTTTCACTAATTTAAATCGAGTAAAGAAGTCTGCAGTTAGAACCGCAAATAAAATCATCCCTTGTAGTAAATTAGCAAAATTCGCATCTACTGTAGCATAAGATGCACTAGCTACACTACATCCATGTTGTAAAACAGTAATTAATAAACTTACTACAGTAATCGCAATCGTATTTAACTTAGCCAACCAAGCAACAACAATTCCAGTCCATCCAACACTATTTGTCATTGACGTAGAAAGTGTTCCTGCTGAAGAAACATAGAAAGCTCCTGCTAATCCAATCAATGCTGCAGAAAGAAAAATAGTACGTACTACAATTTTTGATACTTTCATACCTGCATATTTAGCACTATTCGGACTATCTCCAACTACTGCAATTTCATATCCACGTTTGGTATATTTTAAATACCACCAAATAGCAACACAAATAAGAAGTGCAATAACCAAAGAAAGATTTAATGAAAAATAACCAAAAAATGTAGGTATCTCAATCATTAGTGCACTTTCAGGGAAACTAGCAAACAATGGTCTACTTGAATCGGTAGAAAGAAAGAAATTCCATTCACCACTTGTTTCTCCAAAGAATTTCAAAAGATAAAGAGCAATATAATTCATCATTAATGTAAGTAATGTTTCATTTGTATTATACTTAACTTTTAAAACAGCTACAAAAGCACCATATAAACCTCCAAATAATGCTCCTACAAGTGCCATTAGTGGCAAGATAATAAGAGATGGTAAACTATCACCTAATAAATAAGCAACAATTCCTGCTCCAATTGCTCCCATAATAAATTGTCCTTCTCCACCAATATTCCAAAAACGCATTTTAAAAGCCAAAGAAAGAGCAACTGATGTTAATAATAAAGGAGTAAATACTTTAATAAATGCTTCTACTTGTTTATATCCAAACTTATTACCTATCAAGCCTAAACTAAACATATCTTTATAATAACTAAAAGGATTCACATTTTGTATCGATAATAAAATACCCCCAATAATAATTGCAATAAGAACTGCTAAAAGATAACTCAAAATAATACGTTTCAAACGAACATCATCACGTTTTACAACATGAAAATAATTTTGTCTTTTCATATTAGCACTCCTCTCTTTCTTCAATATGTTCTGCAAATAAACTATCTTTTGCAATACCTGGTATTTTATCACTACTATTACTAACAAGGTCTAAAGCCCCTGTCATCATTAATCCTAACTGTTCTTTACTCACTTTATGAGCATGAACAATTCCCATTACTTTACCATGGCAAAGCACCATGATTTTATCACAAAGAGCCATCATAACATCTAAATCTTCACCTACAAACAATATTCCTACACCACTTTGTTTTTGTTTATTAAGAATATCATAAATAGCATAAGATGAATTAATATCCAGTCCTCGTACTGGATAAGCAGTAATTAATACATTAGGTGCAATTTTAATTTCACGTCCTAATAATATTTTTTGAACATTTCCTCCTGATAAACGACGAACTGGAGTTTCTGTAGATGGTGTTACCACCTGCAATGATTGAATAACCTCTAAAGCATCATCACGACCTTTTTTACGATCCACTAAAAAACCTTTACTATCTGCATAGTTTTTTAAAATCATATTATCAGTAATCGATAAAGAGGGAGCAAGCCCCATTCCTAAACGATCTTCTGGAATAAAACTCATCGAAATTCCTTTTTTTATAATTTCTTTAGGAGACATTCCAACAATATTAGACCCTTTATGAATAATAGATCCTTTATCTATCTCTCTTAATCCTGCAATAGCCTCACAAAGTTCTTTTTGTCCACATCCTGCAATACCAGCAACACCCAACATTTCACCACCACGAATATAAAAACTAAGATTATCAATTGCTTTAGCACCCTCATCATTTTGAATATCAAGTCCTCGTATTTCTAATAAAGGTAGTGTTTTTTCCACTTTTGATCGTTCAATATTTAAATCAACTTTTCTACCTACCATTAATTCAGTCAAAACTTGTTCATTCGTTTCCTTTGTATTTACAGTCGTGATATATTCTCCTTTACGTAAAATAGCAACACGATCTGATATTTCTAACACTTCATTTAGTTTATGAGTAATGATAATAACAGAATGCCCATCTGCTTTCATTTGACGAAGTACATCAAATAATTTCTTTGTTTCTTGTACTGTTAGTACCGCAGTAGGTTCATCTAAAATAATAACTTTAGCACCATAATAAAGTACTTTTATAATTTCAAGAGTTTGTTTTTCACTTACTGACATTGTTAATACTTTTTTAGTAGGATCAATATCAAAACCAAACTTCTTACACATTTCTTCTATTTCAAAATATCTTGATTTACGAAGAACATTCCCTCCACCAACTTTTCCTACCCATATATTATCAGCAGCACTAAAAACATCTACCAATTTAAAATGTTGATGAACCATTCCAATCCCTATTTTTTTAGAGTCTTCAGGAGAATGAATACTTACTGGTTTACCCTGCATTAAAATTTCACCACAATCAGGTTGATAAATTCCTGATAACATATTCATTAACGTAGTTTTACCAGAACCATTCTCTCCAAGTAACGCAAGTATTTCCCCTTCTTTTACAGTTAAGTTTACGTCTTTATTAGCTATTACACTACCAAAAGTTTTCGTAATACCACGCATTTCAATTGCATAATTTTCCATAAGTCTCCTCCATTTATCTCATAAATTTGCATAGGGTAGGAGCAAGCCCCTACCCTATTATAAATATCATTTTAATCCAATGTTATTGTGCAACTACGCCTTCCACATTGAAGTCCATTGTTCCAGTGATAACACTATCATCAATAACTCCAGCTTCCGTACCATCATTTTTCATTACAGGTTCTTCCACTTGTGTAATTGTACCATCAGTAGAAATTTCTAATGAAACTCCTGAGAATACATCCCATTCACCAGATTCCATTAAAGCAGAAACTTCTTCAAGAATTTCAGCAGTACCTTCTGCAGCATTGTCAGACAATTCAGAAATGTCTATAAATCCTTCAGCAAGTCCACCATAGTAGTTACCTACTGTTGTCATGAATGTTGTTGGATCTTCCATAACAGCTGATATTGCAGCTTCATAATAAATATCCCAATTCCAAATAGGTGCACAAATATGTGCATCTGGAGCTTGTTCTGTCATATCAGAATTATATCCAAATCCATAAATTCCGTTTTCTTCTGCTACCATTTGAGGTTGTGCAGAATCACTATGTTGGGCAATAATACCAACATCATAAGTATCAATTAATGCTTGAGCAGCTTGACGTTCTAATGTTTCATCTCCCCAACTTGAAATTTCATTTACATACACAGTAGCATTAGCGTTAACTGATTGTACCCCTAATGTAAATGCATTAATACCTGAACAAGTTTCAGCATATTCTAAGTTGTATGCTGCAACATATCCAATTGCATCATTTCCAGTTTCTAAAGATTTTAAACCAGCAGCAACACCTGCTAAATATCTAGCTTGGTAAATACGTCCAAAGTAGTTATTAAAGTTTGTATCATTACTTAAATATCCTGTAGCATGTGAGAATATAATATCTGAATATTCTTCTTGTGCAGCAGCAGTATCAAATGCAGTAATATAACCAAATGAAATACCAAAAATAATATCGCATCCTTGACCAGCAAGTGTATCAATTGCAGCACTTACTTGTGTGTCATCTTCTTCCACATTATCAACAATTAATAAATCTGTTTCCGTATCTAAACCTAAATTTTCCATAGCTGTTACAATTCCAGTATGGTGTTGGTATGTATATCCTGATGTGTCATTTTGACTAGTGATATAGATTGCTCCAACTGTAATTCCGCTTGTGTCTTCTTCTTCTGATTCACTAGTAGAACATGCTGTACATGTTACCATCATTGTGATTGCTAGAAAAAGTGTAACTAATTTTTTCATCTTATCTCCCCTTTTTTTCTTTTTTTATAGAAAGCCTTTTGGCTTAACTACCCGAACTAATCATTAATACTTAAAACTCAATCTTTTTATCATGAAAATAATTTTATATAAAAGGTTTTACTTTTTAATGTAGACATCATTTATAATATTCTTAGTTTAAGTTTCCTTTTGAATATTACTGAATAACACTATCTTTTTTATATAAAAAAAGTAAAGTTGAGCCTTTTTATTCAAGAATTTTACAAAGAATATTTTAACAAATAAAGCAATATTTAACAACATTTTTCGATATTATTACGCCAATATCCCAAAGTTTTTCCATTTTATAAAGTATACTCTTTCCATTTCTTTATATAATCGCTATTTTTATCCTAATTTCATATATTTTTAAGCATTTTATAAACAAATAATAGCAAAGTGATATTTATTAAAAAACATCCTATAATAGAAAGAAAAGTAATTATTTCTTTACCAAAATATAATTTTGTCTACCTGTTATACAGATAGCCAATATAACCTTACAAAGCAACTCCTTAGGCACTAATCATGTCAAAAAAAAGAAATCTGAATACTATACATTGAAGGAGGGATAATATGAATTGTGGATATAATAGCTATGGTTGTGGAGGCAATAGTTGTATGCCTAGTTATAACTGTAATCCATTTGGTTGTGGCGGTTGTCAAAGTCAAAGTAATGGATGTGGTTTTTCAGGGCAAGGTTCTAGTTGGTTTGCAATCGTTTTGGTTGTCTTTTTGTTATTAATTATTTGTGGATGCACAAGAATTCACGGCTAAAAAATTATTGTTAATGACCCCATTTGTGTTATAATGACATACGTGGGGTGAGTTTATGTTAACAATGAAAGACATTATAGATGATAATAATCCTAAAATTAGAGAAATATCAAAAGAAGTAACACTTCCTTTATCTACGGAAGATAAACAATTATTACAAGATATGTATACATTTCTTGTGCAATCTCAAGATGAAAAGTTAAGCGAAAAATATGATTTACGACCAGCAGTTGGAATTGCCGCAATTCAACTCGGAATACCAAAAAGAATGTGTGCTATTTATGTGGTTGATTATGATGAAGATGGAAATCCTATTAGTAACAGTAGTTATGCTTTAGTAAATCCAAAAATCATTAAGTATACCCAAAAACCATCTCATTTAAGAGATGGTGAAGGTTGTTTATCCGTTAATTATGAGTGTACAGGAATTGTTCCAAGACATGCAAAGATAACAGTTGAAAGTTATGATTTACTACAAGATAAGGTAGTACGTATTGTAGCTAGAGGTTTCCTATCTATTTGTATGCAACATGAATTTGATCATTTTGAAGGAACTCTTTTCTATGATCATATCAATAAAGAAGATCCTTTTGCACCAATTGAAAATGCAATGATCATTGACTAAAAAACATCACAAATAGTGATGTTTTTTTAAATAACTTTTTCTACCCGATCTTTTCGATCTTTAAAAGAATTAATAATTGGTACTAAAAAGCTAGCTACAATACCTCCTGCAAATCCATTATTATATAAATTCATACCATCATAAATACTAACAATGTTTAAAGCAACCGAAGAATGAATAAATCCAGCCAATACTCCTGCTAAAAAGCCAAATCTACCTGCTATTGGTGCTAGTGTTGTTGCCATTAAACAAGTAATAAGAGGAGCCGGATCACTAATATCCCAAACCTTTACTAAACTTGCTAAATAAACCCCTACCATAATAGGTAATATATTGAGAAGATGTTTTCCAGTTGAGCTAAATCCAACAATAGTAAAGATCCCCCCAATAGTAGGACCATTTAAATCTCCCCCTACCATTACTACAATAAGTGTGGCTACTAAACCATTAATACCCATATTAATAAAAGTAGAACGGATTCCTACTCTTCTTAAATAATCAGGTGCATTAACTCCCGAACTAATCAAGATTTTCAAATATCCAATAATACCCCTTCGATCTTTCGAACACCCAACAAGTATCATTGTCAAAAACAAAACGGCTAAGGCAACAAATAAAGTATCATTATTACCAGTAGACCATATCAAACGAGACTGACTTTCAATCCCAAAAGATTTAAAAATAGAAGCAATCACAGTAGAAATAATCCCTGCAGAAAACCCTACATTATACAAAGAAAAACCACGATGTGTTGCATATAGATGACTTGATAAAGGTGGTAAAATAAAGCCTATTAAAACACCTACAAAAAGACTTAATAAAAACTTTACTACTGGAGATAAAGTAGTGATTTGTAAAATTTGTGTAATAATTGGGGAAAGACTTGTTCCGTATAAGCCAATATAAATAAACTTACTTAAAGGTGCTTTATGATAAATAGCATAAAGCCAAACACCCAATAAAATATACCAAATATTAATAATATTCTTACCAAACAAAGAAAAACCAAACATCAAACAACAAGCAGTAACCGTATGTCCATCGACATCCATATCTAACATATACACAATAAATAAAGATACCAACGTTAATAAAGAAGCATTTACAAAAGCTGCTCCAATACCACCAACTACCATATAATCAGTAATCAATAAATCTGGTTCCTTAATAATATTATATAATCCTAATAATATTTGTTCGGGAGAATCATAGAAAAAAGCGATTATTAAAAAATAGAACGGAATCATTGCAAGTAAGAGAAACTTTTGATTCCTATTTAATTTATTTATATTATCAAACATATTATCCTCCTGTCGCTATATCATATCATAAATATAGGAGAAAATCGACGTAAAAAAAAGGAAATACTAGATTTCCTAAATTTTATCAAATGCTTGTTGTAAATCATTCTTTAAATCTTTGACATCTTCTAAACCTACTGAAATACGAACAGCTTCTTCATATACTCCTGCAACATCTCTTTCTTCTTTTGACATCTGTGCATGAGTTGTACTAGCTGGATGCGTTAATAATGATTTTGAATCCGCAAAGTTAGTCACATGAATAAATAATTCCACATTATTAATGACTGCTTTCCCTGCCATTAAACCACCTTTTACACCAAAACTAAATAATCCTCCAAATCCATTAGGAAAATATTTTTTAGCTAACTCATAATTTGATGATCCTGGTAATTCACTATAATTAACCCATTCTACCTTTTCATTTTCTTGTAAGAAAGTAGCTAATTGACGTGAATTATCCACATGTTTTTGCATACGCAATGATAATGTTTCTAATCCTAATAACGTTAGATAGGCATTAAATGGTGCCATACATGCACCTAAATCACGTAATGTTTTCGCTATTAATTTTGTTGCTAGTGCTCCTTCTCCTAAATCTGCATAAACAATATCATGATATGCTTTATCTGGAGTATTAAATAATGGATATCTAGGATTATCTTTGAAATTAAAAGTTCCACTATCAACAACAATACCACCCATTACATTGCCATGACCAGCTAAATATTTCGTTGTTGAATAAACAACGATATCTGCACCATATTGAATTGGTTTAAATAGATAAGGTGTTGGTGTTGTATTATCAACAACCAATAATAAATTATATTTTTTAGCTAATTTACTTATTGCTTCAAAATCTAACATATCTCCATTAGGATTCCCTACTGATTCAATAAAAATCATTCTTGTTTTTTCATTAATTAGCGCTTCCATCTTTGTTAAATCACGAGGATCTACAAAATGTGAAGTAAATCCCATTCCTGTCATTGTTCCAGAAAGAGACCCAATAGTTCCTCCATATAAATTATGAGCAGCTACAATCTCATCTCCACTTTGACAAACAGTCATAATTAATCCCATAATAGCAGCAGTCCCGGAAGCAAAAGCTACCGCACTAGCTCCACCATCTAAAGCTGCCATTCTCTCTTGCAGGGCTGATACTGTTGGATTTGATAATCTTGAATAAAAGTATCCACCTTCTTCTAAAGCAAAAATTCGTGCTGCTTGGTCGGCATCTTCAAAAGTAAATGCATTCGATAAATAAATCGGCATCCCAGTTGCCTTTGTTGCAGGATCTATCTTGCTACCTGCATGTATTTGTAATGTATCAAAACCATAATCTTTCATAACTTGTCTCCCTTATTTTATTTTTTACAATTCTAACACATACTAACAAAATAAACTAGCAAAAAGAGCAGAAACAATTTTCTGCTCTTTTATATAACAAATACGATGGCAGTCGTAACAATTATGATTTGATGAAATCTGGATAAGCCTCAGAACCATGTTCCCCAATATCTAATCCTTCGATTTCTTCTTCTGGTTTAACACGTAAACCAACTGTTTTCTTAATTAATGTAAACATTAAGAAACTTACTGTACATACCCAAGCACCTACACAGCTAATTCCAATTAATTGAACAATGAATAAATCCATTCCTCCACCATAGAATAAACCTAAGATTCCTTCGCATGCAGGAGTATTACAAGCAAATAAACCAACAGCTAATGTTCCCCAAACACCATTTACACAGTGAACACCAACAGCACCTACAGGATCATCAATTTTACATTTACGATCTAAGAATTCAATTGAGAATGTTACTAAGAACCCAGCAACAATACCAATAACAATTGCACCATAGATTGATACAATATGGCAACCTGCAGTAATCGCTACTAACCCAGCTAAAACACCATTTAATGTCATAGAAATATCTGGTTTACCATATCTTTTCCAAGTAATTGCAAGTACTGTTACAGCAGCCGCACAAGCAGCAGCATTTGTAGTCATTGCAATATGCCCAACATAAGTAGCCGCTTCTAAAGAAGAACCACAGTTAAATCCAAACCAGCAGAACCATAAGATAAATACACCTAATGTTCCCATTGGAATATTATGTCCAGGAATTGCATATACTTCACCTTTTGGTCCGTATTTACCAATTCTTGGTCCTAATACAATAGCACCCATTAATGCTGCAAAACCACCTACTGCATGTACTGCTGCAGATCCAGCAAAATCAATGAATCCCATTCCTGATAAGAATCCACCACCCCATATCCAGTGACCTGATACTGGGTAGATAACTAAACTAATTAAAATAGTATAAATAATATATGATGAGAATTTAGTTCTTTCAGCCATAGCTCCAGATACAATTGTTGCTGCAGTTGCACAGAACACTGTTTGGAAGAAAATAAATAATTCTGCCCCAATTGCATCAAATTGATCTAAACCTAAAGCTAATGGATTAAAGAATCCTGTAGATCCGATAAAACCACTAATAGAATCACCAAACATTAAACCAAATCCTACTAAAAAGAAAATCAATGACCCTAAAGCAAAGTCCATTACATTTTTCATTAAAACGTTATTTGAGTTCTTTTGACGAGTAAACCCTGACTCTAAGATTGCAAATCCTGCTTGCATTAACATTACCATTACTGCCGCAACAAATACCCATACGACGTTAATTAACTGTACTACTTCTTCCATAAATTTTTCCCCCTATTAAGTTATGTTATAAAGCTTCTGATCCTTTTTCCCCTGTACGCACACGTACTGCATCATCTACTGGTGAAATGAATATTTTTCCATCTCCAACATTTCCTGTACGAATTTTTGCAGTAATAACATCCACGATTTCATCTACTGAATCTTTTGCTACCACTGTTTCCACACGTAATTTAGAAACTAAATTAACAGAATAAGTTGTTCCACGGTATTGTTGAGTATGCCCCATTTGATTACCAAAACCCATTACTGTAGTAACCATCATACCTGAAATACCACATTCAGTTAGTGCGATTTTTAAATCTTCTAACTTTTCTGGACGAATAATAATTTCCAATTTTTTCATTTAAATTCTCCCCCTTTTGTATTGATTTGAAGCTCTTGTTCAAATCTTGATAAGAATATATCATTCTGATAAATTTTTGTCAATGGTTATTTGAAATTTTTTTATTAAAGTGATAAAAAATTATCTATACAATAAAAAGACCTTTCGGTCTTTAGTAATAATTTTGAATTATATGAACCATGTCTTCTACATAGAGTCTAGCTCCATCCAATGCTTCTCTTGGTACTACCTTATAATTCTTTAATTGTAATTTACAAGAGTATTGTTCTCTCATCAGTGGTAGGTGTAAACCTTGACATAATTTCACTACTTTATCTAATCTTTTGTTCGTTATATAGAAGGTATTAATGATACATATGTTTTTTACATAGTCTCTAGATAGTCTTTTTATAAAAGATTGCATTGTTTTATAATCAAAGCACCATTCATCAAAAACAATGACTATTAAATCAACAGATGTATTTGGATTATATTCTTCTATTACTTGAGAGTAGCTACGAGCCCATTTAGCGACTTCTTTACTAACTACTTCACTCTTTTTTGCATTCCTAGGATGCACTATTGCTACTTTCATTTTAATCACCACTTACAACTATAATAGAGTAATGTGAACTTTTTGTGTATTTTTTAAAATGTAAAATAAAAACTTTTTTTAAGTCTTAAAAAATGATAAAATATCCAAGCAAAGGAGATTACAATGAAAAGAAGAAATTGTATTGTTGGACAATCTGGAGGACCCACGATTGCAATCAACGCATCATTAGCGGGAATCATTCACCGCGCTCATGCATTAAATGAATTTAATCATGTGTATGGAATGATTAATGGAATTATGGGCTTATTAGAAGGCCGTTATATGGATTTATTAGAAGAATTTGATACTGGGGATAAAATTAACTTTTTAAAACAAACTCCTGCGATGTATTTAGGTTCATGTCGTTTTAAATTACCTACTCATAAAGAATGCATTGATACTTTTGAAAAAATATTCTCTATTTTAGAAGATTTAAATATTACTGATTTTTATTATATTGGTGGAAATGATTCCATGGATACAGTAATGAAATTAGATGACTATGCAAAATCTATTCATAGTCCGATTAAATTTATTGGTATTCCTAAAACAATTGATAATGATTTAATGGGAACTGATCATACTCCTGGTTTTGGTTCTGCAGCAAAATATGTTGCTACGTCCATGTTAGAAATTGTACATGATAGTTCTATCTATCAATTACAATCTGTGACTATTGTAGAAATCATGGGACGTAATGCTGGATGGTTAACAGCGGCTAGCGCTCTTGCAAGAAATGAATACAATCAAGCACCAGATTTAATTTACTTACCAGAAACTGCTTTTAACAAAGAGAAGTTCTTAACAGATATTCGTGAAGTTTTTAAACATAAACAATGTGTTGTTATCGCTGTTAGTGAAGGGATTCGTGATGAATCTGGTCATTTTTTAGATGATGATTCCAAATATGCAAAGAAAGATGCTTTTGGACATGTATTACATAGTGGTACTGGAAAGTTATTAGAATCATTAGTTTTCCAAGAATTCCAATGTAAGGTCCGTAGTATTGAATTAAATGTTTTACAACGATGTGCGATGCATATCGGTTCTAAAACTGATTTAAATGAATCGTTTGTAATAGGTCAAGCAGCAGTAGAAGAATCATTAAGTGGGAATTCTGGTCGTGTGATGGGATTCAAACGGATTAGTGATAAACCATATTTGATTGAGACAATGTCTAGTGATGTTCGTAGTGTTGCGAATTTAGAACAAAAAATACCAAGACAATGGATTCATCCAAATGGTCATGATATTAGTGAAAAACTATACCATTATTTAGCTCCTTTAATTCAAGGAGAAGTACATATTTCTTATAGTAATGGTATTCCAAATTATTATAGTTGTAAACATTTAAGCAAATAGCCCCTATTAGGGGCTATTTCCATATTCTTTTTAATATTTTAATTGCTTTATCAACATCTTCATAATCAATACTACTAAAAGATAAGGCTACTTGATGATGATTATTTTTTAATATATAAATACTTTCTTTTTTTGCTAATTCAATATAGGTATCTACTAGTTTTGTTGGTAAATCAATTGTTATCTTTAAAGGTGTTTCATATAAGATACAAGGATATTGAGGGAAGTTAGTTTGCCAAGTATCTATTAAATGCGTTGATAAGTCAGCATAATACTTTCGTAATCTTTTGATATGACGACCTAGTTGATTATCTTCTAAATAAGCAGCAAACGCTAATTGTTCTAATTTAGAAGTTGTTTGATGATAATATTTATTTTTATCAATAAATTTATTCATTAACTGTTTAGGTAAAGACATATAACTGATACGGATAGAAGGTAATAAAACTTTGGAAAAAGAACCAATATAAATAACCCATTGATCATCATCTTTTGCTAATGCATCAATTGGTTTACTTAAAAACTTTAATTCTCCATTATGATCATCTTCTATTAGATAAACTTCTTTTTCTCTAGCATATTTTAATAACTCTATTCTTCTTTGTCTTTTTAGTGGTTTTCCATGATAACCACTAGAAGAAGAATGAATATATAACATTTGAATATTGAGATCAGCTAATGATTTTATATCAATACCATCTTTATCACTAGGTATCTTTATAATCTCTATTCCTAAGTTTTCAAATACACTTTGTGCTTGAATAAACCCTACTTCATCCATTCCAATAGAGATAGGCCTTAAAAAACAATGACATAACTGTTGTAATAACACTTGAAATCCAGCACCTACTATCATTTGATCAGTAGGTCTTTTTACACCACGATATTGATAGCTATATAACTGTAATTGTTCTAATAATTCTATTTGACCAAAAGGACTTCCATAAGAAAGCAAAGCATCTTGATTATGTAATGTTCTTTTTATATACTTTTGCCAAATTTGGATATCAAAACAAGATGTATTTACTTTTCTACCACTAAAATCATAAAGATAAACTTGTTCTTTTGATGGAATATGTGCTTCTTCTTTTTTAATAGAAGTTTGCAATGTTTCTTGCACGTCTACAAAATATCCTTTTTTTTCTACTGCATAAATATACCCTTCTGCTAACAACTGTAAATAAGCATTTTCTACTGTTGTTTTAGAAACTTGCATCTCTTTTGACATTTGACGAATAGAAGGAATCTTTTGATGATATACTAAATAACCATCATGAATATCACAAACAATTTTTTGATAAACCGCAATATATTTAAATGTTTCCATTTTTAAATCATACTTAATCCTACACGAGATTTATGTAAATCAACTTCAATAACAGATACTTCTACAATATCTCCAATATTTACTTTTTCTAGTGGGTGTTTAATTCTTTGGTTTGATATTTTAGAAATATGTACTAATCCATCATTCTTTAAACCTATATCAACAAAGACACCAAAATCAACTACATTACGTACTACTCCTTCTAATTTTAAACCAATTGATAAATCATCAATTTTTAAAATATCTTTTTTTAATAGTGGTGTCGCATAGTTATCTCTAGGACTACGATTTGGTTTAATAAAACAATCGAATATATCATCTAGTGTATAAGCGTCTATCGCTAATTGTTGCATTGTTTGTTCTTTATCTAATTGATTGATTTTTTCTTGAATATCATTTGTTCCTAATTCTTCATAATTACTTTTTAGTAATGTTAATAATGTTTGTGCTTGTTTGTAGTTATCAGGATGAATAGCAGTTGCATCAAAAGGGTTAACTGGCTCACTAATACGTAAGAAACCAATTGCTTGTTGATAAGTCTTAGCACCCATTTTCTTCACTTTTTTGATTTCTTTACGATCTTCAAAACGCCCAAATTCATTACGATAATCAATAATGTTTTTAGCAACACTGGCATTTAAACCTGCAACATATTGTAATAAAGAAGAAGACGCACGATTAATATCTACCCCTACTTGATTTACTGTAGTTTCTACTACAAAATCTAATTGTTCTGATAATAGTTTTGGTGCAATATCATGTTGATATTGCCCAACACTAATAGCTTTTGGTTCTATTTTGACTAGTTCTGCTAAAGGATCTTGAAGTCTTCTAGCAATAGATACTGCTGATCTTTCTTCTACTTGATAATCTGGGAATTCTTCTAGAGCAATTTTACTTGCTGAATATACAGAAGCACCTGCTTCTGAAATAATTGCATAATCAATATCTAAATGATGTTCTTTAATTAGATTTGCTATGAAAGCTTCGCTTTCACGACTAGCTGTACCATTACCTATTGCAATAATTTCTACATTATATTTTTTTATTAATGACAATAATACTTTTGTTTCTTTATCATAGTTATTTTTAGGAATTGTAATAAATACTTTATCAATTTCTAGTACTTTCCCAGTTTCATCTACGACTGCTAACTTACATCCTGTACGATAAGCTGGATCTAGTCCTAATACTACTTTATCTTTTAATGGTGCTTGTAGTAATAATTTTTCTAAATTAACAGAGAATACATTTAATGCTTGAACATGTGCACGTTGTGTTAATTCATTTCTTACTGCTCTTTCAATTGATGGGAATAATAAACGGTGATATCCATCTTCTACTGCTTTTTTTAGTTTATCTAAAACAGCTGTTTCTCTTTTTTTAGTAACACCTCTTAATATATAATCAATAAAATAATTAGTATCTACTTCAATAGAAACTCCAATTACCTTTTCATTTTCTGCACGATTTACTGCTAAAATACGATGAGTTGCGATATGACTAATCTTTTCAGAATACGCATAATACATTTCATATACTTTCTTTTCATCTGTATGTTTCTTTTTTTCTTTTGTTACTAAAACACCTGTTTTAAAAATCATATCTTGTACAAATTTACGATATTTTATATCATCACTAACTATTTCAGCAATGATATCCATTGCTCCAAGATAGGCTTCTTCGATTGATAATACTTGTTCATTAATAAATGTTTTAGCATAAGCATCTATAGAGTCTTTTGGTAATGATAACATTTTAAGAGCTAAGGGTTCTAATCCTTTGGCTTTTGCATCTGTTGCTTTGGTTTTTCTTTTTTCTTTAAAAGGACGATAGATATCTTCTACTTCTGTTAATTTAGTAGATTCTTGAATGTTTTTCTTTAGTTCTACTGTTAACATTCCTTTTTCTTCTAATAAACGAATAACGTCTTCTTTTCTTTTTGTTAAATTAACTAGATATTGATATTCTTTATCAATATCTCTAATTTGTGTTTCATCTAGACCTCCTGTTGCTTCCTTACGATAGCGGGCAATAAAAGGAACAGTATTTCCTTCTTCTAATAAAGATAATACTGTTTCTACTTGTTTGTTTGTTATTTGTAACGCACTACTAACTGCATTTATATTTATATCACTCATAATATCTCCTTCTATAAAATCTGTTTATAATTATATCATCATTTCATAAAATTTGTTAAACATTCCTAAAAAAAGTGCTATAATCACTACATATGATACTTTGAAAGGGGAAAGAATCAAATAGATTCTAAGTGAAAATATGATAGATTTTAAAAAAGAGATTGATGCTAGAAAAGATGATTTATTAAGAGACATTGCAACATTAATTGAAATTCCTTCTATGCAAGATGATGATACTGTTGGTGAAAACCAACCTTATGGGAAACCTTGTCGCGATGCACTTGACGCTATGTTAGCAATGGGGAAACGTGATGGTTTTGTATGTGATGAAGTAGATGGCCATGCTGGTCATATTGATATTGGTGAAGGGGAAGAATGTTTTGGTATTTTAGGACATTTAGATGTTGTTCCTGTGAATCCTGAAGGATGGAATAGTGATCCTTTTAAAATGACTATGATAGATGGGAAAATTTATGGGCGTGGTGTTGCTGATGATAAAGGACCTCTTCTTGCAGGATATTATGCTGCAAAAATTATTCATGATTTAGGTTTACCAACAAAAATGAAAACTCGTATTATTTTTGGATGTAATGAAGAATTAGGAAGTAATTGCCTAAGACATTATTTCCAACATCGACCTTATCCTGTTGCAGGATTTACACCAGATGCTGCTTTCCCAGTTATTTATGGTGAAAAAGCAGGAGCTCATGCGGCAATAAGTGGTACTGTTGCTTCAAAAGGATTAATTAGTATTTGTGCTGGTGAAAGATTTAATGTTGTTCCTGAGGTTTGTCATGCTACTCTTGAAGGTGCAGTTGAACTATATAGTGCCTCATTTGAAGCATTTAAAGCAGAACATCATGTAGGAGGTTCGTTAGAACAAGTTGGTGAAAATACATTAGTAACTATTATTGGGAAATCTGCTCATGCTAGTAAGCCTGAATTAGGTATTAATTCTATTGTAGTATTATGCCAATATATAACAACAGTATGCGATAACCAATTAGCAGCATTACTTGCTAATGAATTAAGTAACTACTATGGTAAAGCATTAAACATTGATCATGTTGGACAAATGGGTCCATTAACATTAAGTACTGGTGTTATTCGTTATGAAGATGAAAAAGCATTAATTCAAGTAGATATGCGTTGTCCTCATGATATGGATTTCGATCATCTAAAACAAGCATATAAAGACTTAGGTGAAAAATATGGTTTAGAAATAGATTTAGAAGTAGGAGAAGCATTATTTGTAGATCGTGAATCTGAGTTAATTAAAAAGCTTCATGGTGCCTATGTAACAATTAGTGGTGATACGAATCCACCTCAAGCTATCGGTGGAGGAACTTATGCAAAAACAATGCCTAACTGTGTTGGTTTTGGTCCTGAGTTTGTTGGTGAAGAAAACTTCATTCATGAAAATAATGAAAGTATTTGTGTAGAAAGCTTACTTAGAGCAATGGAAATATATGCAGTAGCATTATATGATTTAATTAAAGCCTAAAAGAGATCCTTGATCTCTTTTTTCTTTTCATTTATCCCCACTTTTGGTAGAATGGTTCTATGCAGACATGGTGAAACTGGTATACACGTTATCTTGAGGGGGTAATGGGCGATTGCTCGTGAGGGTTCAAGTCCCTTTGTCTGCACCAAATGCCAAAAAAGCCTTATTTTATAAGGCTTTTTATTATCCGTACACGATTTGTACACGAATCAAAAACAGGTATCATAAACATCTTCTAGATCATATACATCATCATCCCATAAATATATACTTATGTTTTTTATATTCTCTTTAAAAAATAAACTTTTTCACCAAATGTTATGCAATAAAAAAAGGTACAGTATCTTACGATATTGTACCAATATTTTATGGTTATTAACCCATTCTGTTGTAATATTCTACGATTAATGATTCATTGATTTCTTGGTTTAATTCTGATCTTTCAGGTAAACGAGTTAATTTACCAATTAATTTATCAGCATCTACTTCAACAAAAGCAACTGTATGACTTTTCGCTTCTAAACTAGCTTTAATAACTGCTAAGTTTTTAGATTTTTCTCTTACTTCGATAACATCTCCAATTTTAACTTGGTATGAAGGGATATCTGTTTTAACACCATTTACTAAGAAATGACCGTGGTTTACTAATTGTCTTGCTCCTCTTCTTGTAGTAGCAAATCCAAAACGATAAACAACGTTATCTAATCTTTGTTCTAATAAGAATAAGAAGTTATGACCATTGATACCAGCCATTTTTCCTGCTCTTTTGAATGTATTGTGGAATTGTTTTTCATTCACACCATACATATGTCTTACTTTTTGCTTTTCAGCTAATTGTAAACCATATTCAGTTTGTTTTTTTCTTTTTTGACCATGTTGCCCTGGTGCATAAGCTCTTCTGTTTAATTCTTTTCCATTCTCTAATGTAGAAAATCCTAAACGACGAGAGATTCTCCATTGAGGTCCTGTGTAACGTGACATTTTATGTCCTCCTATTGTTTTATTTGCATAAAACAATAACATTCATAGTCTATGTATGAGTTGTGTTTATACTAAGTATTTCACCTTGCAGTAAGTTACTTTACATCCAGCCGTTATAAACGCATTATTCATCACACTATGCATCTGCTATCATTCGTGCCATCTTAGAATACTTTATTTATAGAAAAAAGTCAAGTATATTCTTGACTTTTCTCTTTAGAAAATGATTATTTTTCTTGATAATCTTCTACCTTGTAAAAGAAATACCATACATGGAATAACCAAACAAAAAATAAAATAATTCTACCAACCACTACTCCACTCATCATAACAAAACCAAAAGCCATTAATCCTGAAATTAGACAAACTACACGGATTTTACTTTTTTTAGGCATCCCTTGTCCATTAATATAACTTTCTAAATTGTTTTTATATAATTTTGTAGATTTAAACCAATTATCCAATCTTTCGCTACTTTTTGAAAAACAAATAGCAGCTACCAATAAAAATGGAAAAGCTGGAACTAATGGTACAACAGCTCCAAAAAATCCTAACCCTAATCCAATAAAACCTACAATTATATATATTATTTTTTTTATATTCATTTTTTTCTCTCTTTCATCGTATTGCAAACATGTGACACTGCCAAGGTAGGTTTATAGAAAAGCATCCTTGGACCTGAAAATCGCATCACTTCTTTTATTTTTATTCTCATATCTGTTTTATAACAATGTATTGTACATGTTGAACAGAATGTTTTTGTTTCCTTTTTAGGACATTTTTCAATTCTTAGTTTTGCATATTCATATAATTCATTGCATGAATTACATAATTCTTTCGATTTATGTTTCTTTTTACAATATAGTTGAATCATAAAATATATTGTTTCTACTTCATTAAAAGATTGTTTCATTAACTAGCCCTCGTTTGTTCTAAAGAAACTACATTTTCAACTATTTCTAATGTAGATAAACGATGACTTACTAAGATTGTTGTACGACCTTTATCAAGATATAATGATTTTAAAATAATAGCTTCATTAAAGGCATCTAAATTACTTGTTGGTTCATCTAACAATAAGCAGGGAGCATTTTGTAAAAATGCTCTGGCTATCGCTAATCTTTGACATTGTCCACCTGATAAAGTTTCCCCTAGTTCACCTACTTGAGTTTGATATCCATTTGGTAAAGAAATAATAAAATCATGGATAGAAGCTTTTTTACAAGCTTCTATTATTTCTTGTTGGGTTGCATCTAGTCTAGCAATAAGAAGATTGTTTTCAATTGTATCATGGAATAAATGTGTAGTTTGAGTTACATATCCAATATTACTTCTTAAATGAGTTGTTTCTATTTCTTTTATGTTTTCATTATTAATAACTACTTTTCCTTTATTAACATCATAAAAACGCATCATTAGTTTTAGAATCGTTGATTTACCCATTCCTGATTTACCAATAATTCCATTTATTTTATGATCTTTTATATTTATTGTAAGGTTACTTATTATTTCTTGATCATAACCAAAAGAAATGTCATCCATTTTTATATTTTCTACTATTGGTTTACTACCTTTTTCTACTTCTTCTACAATAGGTTGTTCTTCAAGAATATCCAATACACGATTAGCACTTGCAATCGTTTGAGATAATCCACTTCCTAAATTCGCTAATGCTACAAAAGCTCCAAAAGAAGAATAAAGCATGATAGTAGTAATAAAAACTGTTTCTATTGCAATTGTACCAGCATTATATAAATAGATCCCTGTTATAAAAACAAGACAAGAAAAGAACGTAATAATAATATTAGTGATCGTTTGAGTAACTCCTAAAGAATATTTTAATTTTTGATTCACTTTATTCATTTCTTTATTTAAATATTTCATTTCATCTAACTTATGTTGTACATAGTTATATTGTTTTACTTCTTTAATACCTCGAATACTATCTAAAACATGACTATTTAAAGATGAAAATTGTTTTCTTTGATTTTGTCCAACAACTGCAATATGACCAGACATAAAGTATGGCAAGATTACTCCTACACATAAATAAGCTACTAATGCTATTAAGACATAACTAATATGAAAATAAGAAAATCCTAAAAGCATCAGGATAGCCATAATCAAAGCAATAAATACTGGTGATATCGTATGAGCAAAGAATATTTCTAATAATTCTATATCACTTGTAATTAATGCTACTAAATCACCTTTGTTACTACCATCTAGTTTTGCTGGTGCTAAGCTTCTTAATTTACCAAAAACTTTATCACGAATAAGTGCTAGCATTTTAAATGCAATATAGTGATTACAAGCATGTTCCATATAGTGTAAGATTCCTCGGGCAATTGCAAAAACAAACAATAATTGACACAATAGAAGAATACTATTTCCATTTATTAATTCCATTAATGCAAATGATGCGACAATTGTTACCCCACTAGCACATAAAAAGCCTAGTACACCTGTAATAATAGCGAGAATCATAAACCCTATTAAAGGACTAATTAATGCACTTAATTGTAGCATTACTTTCCATGTTGGTCTTTTAGACATGTAACATTTCCTCCTTTATCGATTCTTCCCCTTTTTGATGCATCCACAATTTTTGATAATAATCACTTGTTTCTAGTAAACTATCATGTGTTCCACTATCTACTATTTTTCCTTCTTCCATTAAATAAATAGCATCACTATCTACTACATTTGATAAACGATGCGTAATAAAAATAATAGTTTTCGTATTTTTCATACGATAAATTAAAGAAAGAATAGCATCTTCACTTTCTATATCAATATTACTAGTAGCTTCATCAAAGATATAAATATCACTATCATGTAACAAAGCTCTAGCTATCGCTAATCTTTGACATTGACCTCCAGATAAATTTGCTCCTTTTTCTAAAAGTTCCATTTCTAATCCATTTTGTTCTAAAACAAATTGATCTAAATGAACTTTCTTTAAAACATCCCACATTTGTTCTTTCGTAGCTAAAGGATTTGCCATTAAAAGATTCTCTTTGATTGTCCCTTTGAAAATATAACTAAAAGCACTTACTAACGTAATATTTTTATGAACATGACTTTCTTTTATAACACGTAATTCTTTTCCATCAATAGAAACAGAACCTTGATAATGTTTATTCATTCTTGTTAGAATACCTGCAATTGTAGATTTCCCACAACCACTTTGACCAACAAGAGAAACAAAAGAATTCTTTTTAATATTCATTGTTATTTTATTTAATACGATTTGATCTTCAACATATTGATATTGTAATTGTTTGATTTCAACATCTCCATTAGTAAAATCTAATACTCCATCTTGTGTTAAAGGACTATCTAATAATAAGAATATCTTTTTACTAGCTGCCATTCCATTCATTGCAATATGGAAGAAACTTCCTAACAAACGCATTGGCAAAAAGAATTCCGCAGATAATAAAATAATAATAAATACTCCTGCATAATCTATATTTCCTTGTGAACATTCATACAAAGAAAAAACAATACCTAAAGTTGCTCCACCATAAGCCATGATATCCATAACAGAAATAGAATTTAATTGCATTGTTAAAACACGCATTGTAATTTTACGGAACACTTCTGCTTGTTGATTCATTTTTTGGTGCATATATTCATCTGATTGATATATTTTTAAAGTAGTTAATCCTTGTAAATTTTCTAAAAAATGATCTCCTAATAAAGTATATTCATCCCAATACTTATTTAATAACTTCTTTGCTATCTTTTGAACTATGACAATAGAGATAGGAATAAGTGGGACACATAGAAATAGCACAAATGCTACTTTTATATGAATAGTAGCAATGGCTAGAAATAAAAAGATAGGTGCTAACATAGCATAGAAGAATTGTGGTAAATAATTAGAAAAATAGGTTTCTAATTGTTCTACTCCTTCACTGGATAATTGAACTAATTCTGCTGAAGAAAGAATTTCCATATAATCCATTCCTAGTTTCTCTGTTTTTTCATAGATCTTTCTTCGAATTGTACTTTTTACAGATATTGATGCTTCAAAGTTTTCTTTGTGATAACCAAGAATACAGAGACTTCGAATTGTTATTAAAAATAAAATAGCAATACAAAGAATGATTATATTTTGGTTCGTTATTGTTTGATTTAATAATTGTTTTAAGGTATTACCTAGTAAAAAGATAAGTAAAATATTATCTATTAGCGCTATTATTTGTAAAGAAACACTTTTTTTAATATGATTCTTTGCTTCTGGAACTAGTCCTATTAATCTTTTATTTATCATATAACTCCTTTTTATTAGAAATATTTGTTAGTATATGCTAACTATCATACAGTAATTATACGTATTGTCAACCTCTTTTCATGATAAAAAAAGAGCCTAAAAGGGACTCATTTTAATGTTAGTTAGCCAACATTTGTTCACTTAAATAAACTAATATTTTATCAAAAGGAAGTAATAAGAATACTGTTATTATATTATAAATAGTATTAAAATTTGCTAATTGAACAGATAAGTTATTTGGATTTGATATTTCTATAAATAATAAGATATCAAAAATCCAAAGACAAGGTATAAAACAAAGCATTCCTAGGATATTTATTAAAAAAGGTAATAATATTACTTGTCTTGTTTTTTTATTAGCTCCCACAATAGCTAACACACCCGTAAAACAAGTACCTATGTTTTGTCCAAATACTACCCATATTAACCAGCTTAGTGGTAAAGTATTTGTTAGTACAAAAGATTGTAATACAGCCAAAGAAGCACTAGAGCTTTGTAGAATAGCTGTTGTAATAATACCGAATATTAGTCCAACTAAAGGGTTTTCTAAAGAAGAAAATAATTCTATAAAAAGTATATTATTTTGCATACCTACTAGACTATAAGACATAATATCCATCGCTATAAATAAAATAGCAATACTTTGACATAATACACCAATATAAAAATAACTTGTCTCTTTTATAAAAAACAAAAAGAATCCAATTAACATAAGTGCTGGAATACATAAAGATAAGTCTAATATAAGTAAATGATTCGTAATAGTAGTTCCTATATTTGCTCCTAACAATATCCATAATGCTTGTAAAACATTAATATATCTAGTTTTTACTAATCCTAGTAAACAAATTAAAACAATGGATGAACTTTGCAGAAACATTGTTAACACTATCCCATATACAATAGCAATATACTTTATGCTAGTCAGCTTTTTTAATCCACCTAATAAGTAAGGACTGATTATTTTTTCTAACGCTTTGGTTAATAATTTAAATGCTATTAATAAAAGAAAAACACCTGTCATAAATAATATTATTCGTAACATCTATGTACCCACCTTAGTGTATCTTATGAATATCTTTTTTCATTAGAACAAAAAAACAACTTTTACAAGTTGTTTTCTAAATCTTTTCCATTTGTTTCAATAACTTTTTTATACCAATAAAAAGATTTCTTTTTATATCGTTTCCCATCTTTTAAATCTTTATCACTACGATTTACATAAATTGTTCCATAACGTTTCGCCATTTCCCCTTGGGAAGATAAAATATCAATTGGTCCCCACATTAAATATCCACGACAATCCACACCTTCAGCTACTGCTAACTTAATTTGTTCAATATGATATTTCATATAATTTATTCGATCATCATCTTGTACTGTTCCATCCACTAATTCATCACGCATCCCAAATCCATTTTCTACTACCGCCACTGGTAAACGATATTTAGCATAAATATCTCTTAGTCCAATACGTAATGTGACAGGATCAATTTGCCAACCCCATTCACTAGCTTTTAAATAAGGATTCAATGTTGTTTTTGCATTTCCATTCATTTCTACACTCATTTTGCCATCACTAGCAATTGTTGAAAAATAATAAGATAAAGTCAACCAATCACAAGTATTCTTTTTGAATAACTCTAAATCTCCTTCTTGCATTATAGGTAAATTATTTTCTTTTTGCATTTTAGCATACATATAAGCTGAATATTCACCATATGTAAACATTTCTAAATACATATCATTATTTGTCATTTGATTCATTGCTTCAAGAGCATCTAAAGGATTACATGTTGCAGCTAAATGAGGAATATAAATAACCATTCCTAATGCAAGTCCATTTTCTAATGTATGTACTTTTTCTACTACTTTTGCATGTGCTACAAAAGTATGATGAACTAATTGATTAATAAACATTTGTTCCTCAACATCTTCAGGACATACTGCTCCATAAGCAGTCTTGCGACTTCCTTTAATACCTATTGCATTTTGTTCATTAAATGATATCCATTGTTTGACACGATCCCCATATCTATCAATCATTTTATAGGCATAACTAACAAACATATCTACTACTTCTCGACTATAAAAACCATTATATTGTTCCATTAAAGACAAAGGCATTTCAAAATGATATAAAGAACACATTGGTTCCATCCCATGTTTTATCATAGAATCAATAAAATCATCATAAAATTGCATACCTTCTTCACTAAAATGAATCCCATCTGGACACACTCTTGACCAATCAATAGAAAAACGATAACTAGTAAATCCCATTTCTTCAAATAATCCAAAATCTTCATCATAACGATGAAAACTATCTATTCCATCCTTAAAATCAGAATGTTCAGGTTTTGGAAATAAATCACATACTGCTGGTTTCTTTCCACAAGCTTCATAAGCACCTTCACTTTGATGTGCAGTTACTGCTCCACCCCAAAAGAAATCTTTTCTTAATACCATTTTATAATCCCCCTTTATGTTTTTAGTATACTAAGTAAGCTTAATTACTTATTCTTTTTTCCTAAAAAGAAAAAGAAGAACAAAATTCTTCTATCCTTTTACTACAATATTTACTATTTTATTTGGTACTACAATAACTTTTACAATTTCTTTTCCATCAACATGTGCTTTAACATTATCTTGTTGGAAAGCAAGATCTTGAATTACTTCTTTATCTTCACCCATTGCAACAGTAATCGTTGCACGAAGTTTTCCATTTACTTGTACTGCCATATCTACACTATCACTTACTAACATAGCTTCATCATAAGTAGGCCATGTTTGATAAGTAACGGAATCATCATTTCCTAATAATTGCCACATTTCTTCTCCAATATGAGGAGCAATACAAGCAACCATTTTTACAAGATTTTTTGCATAAGGACGATATACTGTTTCTGCTTTATAACATTCATTTACAAAAATCATCATTTGAGAAATAGCTGTATTGAATCCTAATACTGCAAAATCATCTGTTACTTTTTTAACTGTTTGGTGATACACTTTATCTAATTTATGATCATTTTCATCACTTAGTTTGTTTGATTCAACCACTAAACGATAAACTCTATCTAACCATTTTCTAGCTCCATCTAGTCCATTTGTAGACCAAGGCAAAGCTGCTTCTAAAGGTCCCATAAACATTTCATAAAGACGTAATGCATCTGCTCCATGACTTTCTACAATATCATCAGGATTTACTACATTTCCTCTAGATTTAGACATTTTTTCATTATTTCCACCTAAAATCATTCCTTGATGGAATAATCTTTGCCAAGGTTCTTTTGAAGTGACAACACCACAATCATATAAAACCTTATGCCAGAAACGAGAATATAACAAGTGTAATACAGCATGTTCTGCTCCACCAACATATAAATCTACTGGTAACCATTTATTAATTAATTCAGGATCACAAATATGATCTTTATTTGTAGGATCAATATAACGAATATAATACCAACAAGATCCTGCCCATTGAGGCATTGTGTTTGTTTCTCTTCTACCTGCTTGACCGTCTACTTCAACACTCATCCATTCTTCACAATTCGCTAATGGAGATTCTCCAGAATCATGTGGTTGGAAGTTTTTAGTAGCTGGTAATTCTAATGGTAATTGATCCACCTGTACTGTACGCATTGATCCATCAGGCATATGTATAATAGGAATTGGTTCTCCCCAATAACGTTGTCTACTAAATAACCAATCTCTTAATTTATAAGTTATCTTTCTTTCACCACAACTATGTTCACTTAGCCATTCAATCATACATGCAATCGCTACTTCTTTATTCATACCATCTAAGAAAGAAGAATTAATATGTAAACCATCTTGAGTATAAGCAGTTTCACTAATATCTCCACCTTCTAACACTTGAATAATATCTAAATTGAATTTTTTAGCAAATTCATAATCACGATCATCATGAGCAGGTACTGCCATAATTGCTCCTGTACCATAACTAACTAATACATAATCAGCAATCCAAATAGGAATTAACTTCCCGTTTACAGGATTTACTGCATAACTACCAGTAAATACACCTGTTTTATCTTTTGATAATTCTGTACGTTCTAAATCTGATTTAGAAGCAATTGATTCTTTATAAGCAGCAACTTCTACTTTTTTATCTGCTGTAGTAATTTCTTCTACATAAGGATGTTCTGGTGCTAAAACACAATAAGTAGCTCCAAATAAAGTATCACAACGAGTTGTAAATACAGTAAAGACCTTATTAGTACCTTCTATTTTAAAATCAACATTAGCTCCTATTGATTTACCAATCCAATTACGTTGCATTTGTTTTGTTGCTTCAGGCCAATCTAAATCATCTAAATCATCAATTAATCTTTCTGCATATTCTGTAATTTTTAATACCCATTGACGCATTGGTTTACGTACAACAGGATGATCTCCACGTTCTGAACGACCATTAATTACTTCTTCATTAGCAAGAACTGCTTTTAATTCTGGACACCAGTTTACTGGAATCTCATCTACATAAGCTAATCCTTGATCATATAGTTTTGTAAAAATCCATTGTGTCCATTTATAATAATCAGGATCACTTGTTGCAATTTCACGGTCCCAATCATAAGAAAAACCTAATGATTTAATTTGTTCTCTAAATACATCAATATTCTTTTCTGTAAACTCTGCAGGATGATTCCCAGTTTGAATGGCATATTGCTCTGCTGGTAATCCAAATGAATCAAATCCCATTGGATGTAATACATTAAAACCTTGCATACGTTTCATTCTTGAAATAATGTCAGTTGCAGTATACCCTTCTGGATGTCCTACATGTAATCCATTTCCTGATGGATATGGAAACATATCCACACAATAATACTTTGGTTTGCTATCATCATAGCAATCTGTTTGAAACGTTTTATTTTCATCCCAATATTTTTGCCACTTAGGCTCTACTTGTTTATGATCAAACGGCATTCTTTTTTCCTCCTTAAAATTAAAAAAGTCGTCCTAATCTAAGGACGACTAATGTCGCGATACCACCTTAGTTCAAAGTCGCTAAAAAGACTTTGCACCTCAAAACTTTTAACGCAAGCTACACGTCATAAACTACTACATTCATTTATGCATCTCCTAGGCGAGTTCACAAGTTCGTTATATCAGTTTCCACCAACCACTGACTCTCTACATTAACTTATCTTCCTACTACTCCTAATCACTGATTTTTAATTCTTAAAAATTATAACATATAATTTCTTGAATGCAAAGGCTAATTTAAGGAACTTTTAGCTTCAAATTCCTTCACTTTTTCCTCTCTTTGTTTTAATCCTCCACCACAATGAATTTGATCCAATGAACAATGATTATGACAACTTGAACATCTAAAAGCATGTAAATATACTTTTAACTCTTCCCCTTCTATTCCTTCATCAGGCATTCTTTTTCTTTTTATTTTTTCTTTTATTTTCCCAAACATAATTTTTTCCCTTTTTTTAACTCTAATACGAAACAAGTTAGTTTACAAGATATATGCTCTAAAAGGTCACGTTTAGTGACCTTTTAATAAATTATAATTCTTCTTTAATAATTACTTCCTCTTCACCACATAAACAATCACTAAATAAGTTTAGTTTAGAACGTAATACTGCTTCTAATTGAGTAATTGTTTTAACCATTGATTCTACAGAAGTATTAATAGCTACTAATGTTTCTAAATCAACATCTTCCATAGCAACTACTGCTTGAATCTTTTCCCCTTCCGCATTCAATATATGTGATAGGGCAGTTTGTTCTAATGCTACAGACTCAATAATATCAGTAATCGCCTCATCTCGTGTTAATCCACTACTTACAATAACCGGCATTCCCATCTGTTTCTTCACCTCTTTTCTACTATACTTTATGCATTTATTTTTAATGTGCCTCTACAAAATGCCTATTTTTGAATAGTATAAAGAGAAAGGAGGAAACATGGAATTAGTTAATATCATTCATTTTACTAAATTACCATCTAACTATCACAAAATTCATTTTTGTTTAGTAGATCATATTTGGTATTTTTCTTATCAAAATAAGTTATATATTTATAATTTTTGTTTTTGTTTAGTAAATATAATAGAACTTACTCATTCTATAAAAGGATTAACATACTGTTCTTATTGCAATAAATTTTTAATTTATAATGATGGGTATTTATATTATTACAACAAGCAAATGATGTTAGAACAAAAAATAAGTTTATCATCTTATATCCATCAATACGGATGTATTCATTCCATTGAATGTGAAGAATGTAATAAAATAGTATGTTGTTTCAAAAAACACATTCTTATCATTCATTTAACTCAAGTAGATTATTACCTAGAATTTCCTCAAGAATTAGGTGTTTCCATTTGTAGCACATCTTGCATTCAAAAAGAACGTTATATTTTATCCTATCATCGAATATATACAAAAAATACAAGTTATCCTAGTTATCACAATTATCAAATTATCAATAGTTATGGAAGCAATGAATATTTATATGTTCTAGCATATCATGATTGTCATTATATTCTTTTACAATATCTCCCTTGTAAAAACTACCAAAATCATACAATTGCTTGTATTGAAAGTAATATTGCTAGAATATTGGACCAAGAAGCCAATAAAATACAGTATGCTTTAATGAATAAATGTTGTATAAAAGATATTATTTGTATTAATCATTGTGTAAAGGAAACCATTGATAGTGTTACTAAATTAGAATTAGTACTTATCAAGCGACTAATGACTAGTACAAATAACACACAAGTAGATTAAATGTATAGGATAACTTCGAATAACAAGTTATTATTGTAAACAAAAAACGAGCACTGCTCGTCTTTTGTTTTTATTTGGAAAGAATATAATAAAATAAGCAAGGGATGAAACTTTATTATACTAACCTTCCCTCTAATTTTCCGTATTTTCAATAATCTAGTTATTCACCAATACGAGGGTGATAAAATAATCTCTTTATTTAGTTATCGTTTGGCTAAATGATAACCATGAAATAATACTATTATTTCCAAGATTATTATTGTTCTTTCGAACTAATTTCACCTTAGCACTATAAAATGCTTTTTTCAACCTTTTCGTCACCAATCCTAAAAATTTTCCCATAATAAAAAGCTTTTCCATAAGGAAGAGCTTTTATTATTTATGTTTATAACCTGTCCACATACACATAATCATTGAAAATACTGCTGCATATGACCAAAATTTATGTTTCTTCATTTTTATTTCTCCCTTTATTGTTGTATTGGTTTTGTTGCATAAGCTGCTATTGCTAAAGTAGAAGAGTTATGTAACCAAGCAGATGTTGTTGCAGGAATAACCCCTAGTAAACCAAGGATAATTAGGACGGTATTAAAAGATACAATCATACCATATTGTTGATGAATTTTATCTATTAATCCTGTCGCCAATTTTCTAGCTTCTACAATCTTCATTAAATCATCATGTAAAACGGAAATATCAGCTACTTCTCTAGCAATATCAGAAGATCCATTTAGTGTTAGTGATACGTTTGCAGCACTAAGTGCTGGCGCATCATTAATACCATCTCCTACCATTAATACTGTTTTTCCACTTGTCTTTAAAGATTCCACAATATTTGCTTTTCCATCTGGTAAAACAGAAGAATAATATTTTTGAATTCCTAATAAATCACAAGTGTATTTTGCATTTCCTTCACTGTCTCCAGTAATCATAATCACTTCTTGAATACCTACTTCATATAACAAAGAAATCATTTCTTTTGCTTCTTTTCTAGGTGGATCATTCACACAAACAACCCCTACCAAGATTCCATCTATCGCTAAATAGACAGCACTATCGTTGGCAATCATTTCCGTTAACCATCCCTCTTTTTCAATCGGATATGTTACTTTTTCATCATCAAAAACAAAGTGTTTACTACCAATAATAGCTCTTTTATCGTTATAGGTACTTGCAATACCATGGGCTACAATATACTCTACTTTCCCATGACTTTCTGGATGTAATAACCCTTTCTCTTTTGCATCAGTGACAATCGCTAATGCAACACTATGTGGAAAATGTTCTTCTAAGCAAGCTGCTACTTTTAAAATCTCATCTTCATTATATTCATCACTAATAGGAATAATCTTTGATACTTTCGGAAGTGCATTAGTAAGAGTTCCTGTTTTATCAAAAACAACCGTATCCACTTCTGATAAAATTTCTAAATATTTCCCACCTTTTATTAAAATACTGTTATTGACACTTTCTTTTAGTGCTGAAATGATTGTTATCGGTGTTGTTAATTTAATAGCACAAGAAAAATCGACCATCAATACAGTTAGTGCTCTTGTAAAGTTACCAGTCAACGCTAACGTTACTGCAAACATACCAAAGCTTACTGGTACAATATCATCTGCTAATCTTTCAGCATTGCCTTGAATATTTGCTTTTTCTTTTTCACCTGTATCAATTAGATTTAGAATTTTTGCAATTCTAGAATCATTTCTCAAACTTTCTACCATTACATTAATTTCGCCATCTTCTATCACAGTTCCTGCAAACACACTACCATTTGTACTCTTATGTACCGCTAATGGTTCACCAGTCATTGTTGATTCATTAATAAAAGCATCTCCAGATACAATTGTTCCATCAATTGGTATTAAACTTCCCTGACGTATTTTAATAACATCTCCAACTTGTACTTCTTCCATTGGGATTTCTATTTCTACATTATCTTTTACCAACCATACTCGATCAACACTAATCGATAAGCTTTGAGCTAGGGCATTTTTAGCACGCATATTCGCATATTCTAATAACATATCCGATAACTGTAATAAAAACATGGTTGAACTTGCTGTTTTATAATTCTTACAACAAAGTGATGTTCCTATTGCAGTAGCATCTAACACTTCTACATTTAATTTTTGTTCTTTTAGGGAATGTAATCCCATTTTAAAATAGGGAATCGCACGATAACAAGCAAGATATCCTCGACAACCAGTAGGAAGAAAAGCTGCTTTTGCAAACTGTTTCACACAGTGTGCCATTACTTTTGTTTTTATTTTTTCCTCTAATTGTTTTGTTTTTTGCTCTTCATTCCCTTCGCTTTCACTTAAATCATATACTGATAAGTTTGCAAGTAACTCTAATACAGTATTTCTTAAGTCTTGATCACGATATTCAATAAGCACTGATCCATTCGCATCATTTACATATGCATTTTCTATTCCATTATAAGAAAGGAGCATGTCGGCCAAAGCAAAACATTGCCCCTTAGAGAAGACATATTTCCCAAAACGTAGTCTTAAACGACCAGGCTTATCGCATACTATTTTATATTTCATATGCTTTTCCTCATTATCTATTTGTTATTCACCACAATCACAATCTTTTTTTGCTAATGCTTTTGCTTCATTACAAATTTCTTCTGCTTCTTCACGTAAGTTTGTTACTTCTTCCATCACTGTATCTTTTAAAATAATTCCTTGAGCAATCCCTTGTACTGTTAATTCACGAGCTTTTTTTGTTTTAGCTACTTGTAGACCAGCAATACCTGCCACTACTCCACCTAAAAATAAAGCTACTTTTTCTTCTTTAAAAAAACCAAACATATCTAAATACCTCCTTTTTTTCTTTAATGATACCATTTTAACAACCTAAAAACAAGCGTACAAAAAAAGCTTTTTATAAGTGTTTTCTTACAAAAAGCTAATTTACTAAGCTAATTTTTTACCTAATTCAAAACATTCAACTTGTGATAGTTCATCAGGTTCATCATTACAAATAAATGTGTCTACTAAAGTTGCTGAACAATCTTGTTTCCAATCATCCATCCATTCTCCAGAACCCCATCCATAAGATCCAAATAAAACTACTTTCTTTGTTCCAAGTGATCCTTTCACAGAATCCCACATTGGTTGAAAATCACACTCTTCTAGATTTTCAGCTCCCATTGATGGACAACCAAACGCATAAGCATCATAATTAGCACATGCTTCTTCCTTGAAATCTACCGCTTGAATTGAATCAACTTCAAAGCCAGCTTCAACAGCACCTTTCGCTACAAATTCCGCCATTTTTTCTGTATTACCAGTCCCACTCCAATAAACTACTGCTACTTTACTCATAAACATCCTCCTTTTTAGTTATGGTTAGCCAACACTAACTAAATCCATTTTACCATGATATCGCACATCTTACTAGTGATTAGATAAATAATAATAAACTTATTGCCATAATCGCCATACCACTTATTAATCCCCACATTGCAATATGATGTTCTCCATACTCTCTAGCTGCCGGTAATAACTCATCTAAACTAATATAAACCATAATCCCAGCAACCGCTGCAAAAATAAATCCAAATGCTTCATCACCAATAAATTGAATAAATAGAAAATATCCTAAAATAGCACCTACTGGTTCTGATAAACCTGATAAAAAAGAATAAATAAAAGCCTTTGAACGACTACCGGTCGCATAGAAAATTGGTACTGCCACTGCAATCCCTTCTGGAATATTATGAATAGCAATTGCAAATGTAATTGCTATTCCCATTGTTGGATCTTGATAAGCAGCAATAAAAGTAGCTAATCCTTCAGGAAAATTATGGATTCCAATTGCTAATGCAGTAAAAACACCCATTCTCATAAGACGTTGTTTATGATCTTCACTATTTCCATCCATTTCTTCTACTGTATGAATTTCATGAGGATTCCCCATTTCTGGTATCAGTTTATCAATTATTGCAATAATGAATATCCCTCCAAAAAATCCTAAAACCGTAAAAGTATTCCCTAACTTCTCACCATAAACCAATACTAAAGAATCTACTGATTTACTAATTATTTCCACAAATGATACATATAACATAACTCCAGCTGATAAACCTAAGCTAAAAGATAAGACTTTCTTATTTGTCTGTTTTGTAAATAAAATCATTGCACTTCCTAAACCTGTTGCAATTCCTGCGATCATTGTTAAGGATAATGCAAACAATACGTTTCCTTCCATATTATCCCTCTTCTCTAGTTAGCATGTGCTAACTAATGTTAGTTTATCACTCCCTTTGTCTTTTTACAAGTAAAATACATTATTTTTTATATTTCTAAATCAAAATAAACTATGGGAAAGATATTTTTTCTTATTTATTATCTCTTATTCGTGTACAAGCTATAAACAAAATAAAAAAACCTTTATAAAATAAAGGTTTTCTAGTCAAATGGTGCCCAAGGTCGGAGTCGAACCGACATGACATAAGTCGCAGCATTTTGAGTGCTGTGCGTATACCAATTTCGCCACTTGGGCTTATTTACTGCATGTATTATTCTACTACTTCATAAGTGAAATTGCAAGAAAATAATTGAGATGTTTCTTTCTATTTGATAAAATAGAATTATATATAAGGAAGGAGTGTTGTTTATGGAAAATGCTTTTCAAATAAGAATGCATTCATTGTTACAAGAGGAATATCCTGCTTTTATAGAAGCTTTACAAAAAGATTCTGTGAAAGGATTTTATACAAATCCTTTAAAGAGTGATTGTATTGCTTATTTAGATTCTAAATATATTCATCATCATCCTTATATTCATCATGGTTATACGTTTGATTATCAAGATTATCCTTTAGGAAAACATCCTTATTTTGCTTGTGGAACATATTATATTCAAGAACCTAGTGCAATGGTTGTTGGTGATTTATTGGATGTTAAAGAAGATGATTATATTCTTGATATGTGTGGGGCTCCTGGAGGGAAAACATGTCAGGTGGCTAGTAAATTGTCTTTGGAAGGATTAATGATTACAAATGATATTACTAGTAATCGTGCTACTATTCTTTCTAGTAATGTAGAACGTTTTGGTTTAGAGAATACGATTGTAACAAATTGTGATCCTGTTCATTTTAGTTCTATTTTTCCTGGTTATTTTGATAAAATTATTTTAGATGCACCTTGTTCTGGAGAGGGTATGTTTCGTAAACTAGATCAAGCAATTACTACTTGGTCTGTTCAAAAGGTAATAGATTGTGCTATTATTCAAAGAAATTTAATCGATCATGCCTATTCTATGTTAAAAGAAGATGGCATCTTAATCTATTCTACTTGTACCTATTCTCTAGAAGAAAATGAGCAACAAGTACAATACTGTATCGATGAATTAGGGATGGAACCTATTCGTATCCCTCTACAAAATGGAATGCAACCTGGCATAAATCAACCTACTAGCATCCGTTTGTATCCTCATTGTAATCATGGTGAAGGTCATTTTGTTGCAATGTTACAAAAAAAACAATCAACAAAAGATTGCAAAGTAAAAAGAATGCAAACAAATTGTAACAAGGAACAAATTCAGTTAGTTACAAAATTTTATCATGATTATTTAAACATTCCTGTTCCATCTCACTTATATAATTCAAACAATCATATTTATGCTTTTCAAAATCACTTTCCTGATTTAAAAGGTGTTCGAGTATTACGTAATGGCTTATATTTAGGAGAATGTAAAAAAGGAAGATTTGAACCAAGTTTATCTTTAGCTCATACTTTACATAAAAAAGAAGTGAAACAGTATTATCAATTTAGTGCTAATTCTAAAGAAGTTCAAGATTATTTATTAGGTCTTACATTAGAAGGTAGTAATAACAAAGGATATGGAATAATATTTGTAGATGATTTTGCTCTATCTTTTTATAAAGAAAGCAATAATCAAATTAAAAACTTATACCCTAAAGGGTTACGAATAAAAAAATAGAGTTCTTAGGAACTCTATTTTTCATGTGTTTGAATGCATTCTTTAATTCTTTGTTGGACCATTACTGCTATTTCATTTGTATTCATATCTTTGTATTCATCATAATAAATAGCCGGCAAGTAATGTATTTGCACAGTTACTGGTTGAATAGAGGGTACATCAAATACTTTATAACTATCAATAATAGCTACTGGTACAATTGGTGCCCTACTAGATGTCGCTATTTTAAAGGTTCCACCTTTAAAATCTAACATTTCATTTTTATTTTTACAACGTGTTCCTTCTGGAAAAACAAAGAAGTTTTGTCCTTCTTTAATCGCATTAGCTGCTTGTTTAATAATACGCACAGACCCACGTACATCATCACGATCCATCGGAATGCAATCTAGAATAGTAATAATATCTTTCATTAAGAAAACTTTTGTTAGTTCTATTTTTACAATTGCTCTTGCAGGTGTTGGATGTGTTTGTACTATTGCTACAGGATCTTCTAAACCTTGATGATTTGGTGTCATTAAGTAACCTGATTGTTCAGGTAAGTTCTCTAAACCATAGGTTTGAACTTTTACTCTTGCTTTTTTATTAATAATGCTTACTTTTTCTTTCATAAACATATATCTTTGTTCATGACTATATTTTTGTGTATCTTTGTATCTAGGTACTAAAACACCTAACCAATAAGGTACTAAATATAAGATTCTTATAACAATTAAGATAATTCTTTTCATCTTTATACCTGGTATATTATAAATGACTCATTTAACAGTCGTTATAGATATACCATTTTCCTTTCTATCAACCTTATTTATACGTGGTTGATTACGTTTAGGTAAGAGTATAAAATATGAATATGTGTTTGTGGATTTAAAATTTCACCTGTGGCTTTGACTACTTTAGAGAGGGTTCTACCACACCTTATTCCAAAATAACAATTAGTTAGATGAGTCTCGAATTCGTATATTGAACCAGGTTTTATGGTTTAAGTGTCGTGGTTACACAATCGCATAAAAAAGAAAGAAGGTACAACTACTATGAAAATCATTGGCATCGACATTGGCAAACTAAGTCATGTTTTTTCTGTTATGAACAAAGAAGATGGAGAAATCTTAGTTAACGCATCAAAGATTTCAAACAACAAAGAAGGGTTTGATTATCTTATAAAGACATTAAATAAATATCCAAAAGATCAAATCCTTATTGGTATGGAAGATACCGGTCATTATCACTTTGCATTGCTCAAGTATTTACTCGTTAAGAAGTACACTGTTGCACTAATTAATCCAACAACTACTGATTTATCACGCAGACTCCATGGTGGTATTACAAAAACAGATGCACTTGATACGATAACAATTTGTGATATCTTATCTTCATCAAATCGTAATAAAGCCTATCGTATTTCAAAAGAAAACTCATTTGAGTTTTATGAACAAAAGCAATTAACAAGGCATCATCATAATTTAAAAGAAGAATTAAACGTCTACACAAATCGTCTTCAAAAGTGTATTGATATTGTTTTCCCTGAATATAACAGCCTTTTTAAGTCAAAATACGGAAATGTATATATGCGTTTATTAAAAACATTTCAAAGCGCTAGTAAAATATCAAAAGCTGATATACGCCTAATTCGTAAATGCTTTGATATTAAGGGAAGAGGATTAAGGATTTCATTAACTCCTGAAGAAGTGAAAGAAGTAGCCAAACATTCCATTGGTATGTCATCGATTGCAGAAGAAATTCAAATCAAACATTTAATTGATCAAATTGAATTACTTAAGGCACAACTTGATGAAATAGACAAAAAAATAGAAGAGTTTTCCATTGAAAACAACTCTCCTATACTATCCATACCAGGAATTTCTCACTTCTCTGGTACGTCTATTTTAACAGAATTAGGAAATATAAACAACTACTCTAAATCTTCTAAAATAATTAAATTTGCAGGAGTTGCTCCATATCATTATGAATCAAGCCAGTACACAGCCAAACACAGCGCAATAACAAAGAAAGGTTCTAAGTACTTAAGAAAAACCTTATATCAAATTATCTTGCCTGTAATCAATCATAACCCCGTGTTTAAAGCCTACTATCAAGAAAAGCTAGCACAAGGGAAAGGACATCGTTGTGCCCAAGGTCACTGCATCCGAAAATTACTTCGAGTTATATATCATTTATTAAAAACAAATCAAACATTTGATCCATCATTATTACGATAAGTATATGTGAAATGTTTCACACAACTTTCTTTATAAGAAGGTGTTTTCATTGTGCCAAAAAACAAGCACATATTCATATTTTCAAAGATCTCTTTACTCTTTAACTAACATTTATCAAATAACTATAATTTTCAAACTTTTTCATAAAGCTACTTGACTTTTATATAGTTAGCTCTCTAGTATATTCCTGTAACATAAATGTTTCAAATGGTGTTTCTTTTGAAAGTTGATAATCAAATGCTTCAAAACTAGGAAAATAAGTTTCTCCTGTATGAGTTCCCGGTACTCTTGATATTAATAACTTACTAGCATAAGGTAATGCTTGTTTATAAATAGAAGCTCCTCCAGAAATAAATAATTCTTCTTCACTATTTTTATATTCTTCTAATAATCCAATTAAATCTCGACATACACTTACTCTTTCATCAACAAATTCATCAAAACTAACAACAATCGTTTTACGATTTGGTAGTGGTCTACCAATTGCTTGATAAGTAGTTAATCCCATTACAATCGTTTTATTAATTGTTGTTTCTTTAAAATGTTTTAAATCTTCTGGTAAAGACCAAGGCATTCCATTACTAGAATCCTCTTTTCCTATCAACAGATTATCATCTGTTGCTACTATTATTGTAATCATTAAACACTTACCTTTCCGACTAATTTACCATGACATTGATAGTCTTCTATTTTAATATCTTCTATTTTAAAATCAAAAATAGATTTCACTTCTTTATTTAATACTAATTTACATGTTGGTAATACTTCTCTAGAAATTTGTTCTTTCACTACATCAAAATGATCTAAATAAATATGTGCATCCCCTATTGTATGTACAAATTCTTTGGCTTGATAACCACAAACTTGTGCTAACATTTCCGTCATCAAAGCATAAGAAGCAATATTAAAAGGTACCCCTAAAAAGATATCTGCACTTCTTTGATATAGTTGACATGATAAGTATTTTTTATCAGCACTTACATAAAATTGTAAGAAAGCATGACATGGTGGTAAAGCCATTTTATCAATTTGGGCAGGATTCCAAGCACAAACAATATGTCTTCTTGAAAAAGGATTGTTTATTAAACTATCTACAAGTTGTTGAATTTGATCAACTCCTTCTTCATTAAAATCACGCCACTGTTTTCCATATACAGGACCCAATTCTCCATATTTTCCTGCAAAAATATCATCTGTTTTTATCTTTTCAATAAATTCATCCATTGTTTCTCCTTGAAACTCTGGAGTTTTTGTATATGCAACATATGGCCATTCATTCCAAATACGAACATTACGATCCACTAAATATTTAATATTTGTATCGCCTTTTAAAAACCATAGCAATTCTTCTGCAATAGGTCTTAAAAACATTTTCTTTGTTGTTAGAAGGGGAAACCCTTCTAACAAATTATATCTTGTTTGGTATCCAAAAACACCTCTTGTACCAGTACCTGTACGATCATCTCGATCATCACCATTTTCTAAAACATACTGACACATTTCTAAATACTGTTTCATAAGCTCTCCTTTATTTTATGGTTTGTTTCTCATTTTCTTTTTTACAACGCCCACGATAATCTTCCATCATCTTTTTGAATATTTCTCCATTAGATGGTGGTGTATACGTAATAGCATTGGCACCAGCTTGGATTGCTTCTTTAATCGTTTCATCACTAGGTCCACCAGTTGCAATAATAGGGAAATCAGGATCTATTTTACGTAATTCCTTGATAATTTTCACTGTATCTTTGCCACCTGAAACATTAACAATACTTGCTCCAGAATGAAGCATTCTTTCTTCTAAGTCTTCATCTAAAGAAATAATTGATAATACAATAGGAATATCAATATGTTGTGCTAATGATTTAATGAATTCTGTTTTAGTAGGAGCATTTAAAACGACTGCTATTGCCCCGTGTAATTCTGCATCTAATGCAATTTCACGAACTCTTGAACCAGCTGTAGTACCACCACCTACTCCAACAAATACTGGACGTTGTGAGACATCGATAATTGCATTTGTTATTTGAAGAGTTGGGGTAAAAGGATATACTGCAATAATTGCATCTCCATCACTATTAGCAATGACAGCAACATCGGTTGAAAATAACAAAGATTTCACTCTTGTTCCATTAATGATAATTCCACTTGCATCACGAATACACTTAGGAACACTTACATTATGTCCACGAAGTTTGGAATTAATTACTGGGACTTCTTTTTTCATAAATACCTCCTAGAAATTATATTTTGTTTTCTACTTGTTCTTGAAGCATTGTTACAAATTCATCAAAAGCTACTGTTGTTTGTTTTTGAGAACCATGCATACGATAAGTTACTGTTCCTTGATCTCTTTCACTATCACCTAATACTAAAGAATAAGGGATTTTTGATAATTGGGCTTCACGTAAACGATAACCTAATTTTTCTTCACGATTATCTAATTCTACTCTAAATCCTTTTGCTGTTAATTTTTCAAGTACTTCATTAGCGTAAGCATCATGATATTCGTTTTTAACAGGTAATACAGCACATTGTACTGGAGCTAACCACATTGGGAATAAACCTGCAAAATGTTCAATTAAAATTCCAATAAATCTTTCAATAGAACCAAAGATTACACGATGAACCATTACTGGTCTTACTTTTTTACCTTCACTATCTACATAAGTAATATCAAATCTTTCTGGTAAATTCATATCTAATTGAATTGTACCACATTGCCATACTCTTCCAATAGAATCTTTTACATGAAAATCTAATTTAGGCCCATAAAAAGCACCATCTCCAGGATTTAATTTATATTCTTTTCCTGCTGCAACACAAGCTTTAGCTAGCGCATCTTCACTTTTTTCCCAGATTTCTAAATCACCAATATATTTTTCTTCTGGTCTAGTACTTAATTCAATATTATATTCTAATTTTAATGAACTATATACTCGATCAATAAATCCTATTAAACGTACTACTTCACTTTCAATTTGTTCAGGTGTCATAAAGATATGAGCATCATCTTGAGTAAATGTACGAACTCTAAATAAACCATTTAAAGCACCACTAGCTTCATGACGATGTACTTGTCCTAATTCACCCATACGTAGTGGTAAATCTTTATAAGAATATAAACCATTTTTATATACTAATAAACTTCCTGGACAGTTCATTGGTTTAATCGCAAAATCACGATCATCTACCATACTTGTGTACATATTTTCTTGGTAGTTAGCCCAATGACCACTTACTTCCCATAATTCTTTAGACATCATAATTGGTGTTTTAATAAATTGATATCCTTCTTTAGTATGTTCTTCATACCAATAGTTTTCTAATATATTTCTTAAAATCATTCCTTTTGGTAAAAAGAATGGCATCCCTGATGCATATTCAGACATCATAAATAAATCTAATTCTTTTCCTAATTTTTTATGATCTCTTTTTTTAGCTTCTTCCATTAAATCTAAATGTTCTTGTAGTGCTTCAGGTGATTCAAAACATACACCATAAATACGTTGTAATACTTTATTATCTTTATCACCTTTCCAATAAGCACCTGAATGTTTTAATAATTTAAAGTTACGACATGCTTTTACTGTATCAACATGTGGTCCTCTACATAAATCAGTAAAGTCACCTTGACTATAACATGTAATTGTTCCATCTTCTAATGATGAAATTAAATCTAATTTATATTCATCATCTTTAAACATTTCTAATGCTTCTTCTTTTGTGATTTCTTGTTTTGAAATACGTTTTCCATCTTTACATATTTTTTTCATTTCTTTTTCGATTCTTGGGATATCTTCATCTTTGATCGCTTCTTCCCCTAAATCCACATCGTAATAAAACCCTTCACTTACAACTGGCCCTACCCAAAACTTAGCCTGTGGGTATAAATGTTTAATAGCTTGTGCCATGACATGAGCACAAGAGTGATTCAATGTATTTAATTCTAATTCTGCTTTAAAGTCTCTCATTTTCTTTTCCTATCCAGTAACGTAATGTTACTCCTTCTGTTTCTAATTTTCCTTTGTTTGCTTCAATTACTCTTCTTGATCCAATATTATCCTTATCACAAGTGACAAGAATCGGATAAATATCTTTTTGTTTACAATAATCTATTGCCTTATTTAACATCCAGGTGCCATAACCCTTCTTACGATGCATTGGATGAACACTATAACCTATATGTCCACCTTTAGCCAATAAAAACTCATTTAAACAATGACGTATATTAACAAAACCAACCACCTCATCATTTTCTAAACATACAAGGGTAGTTCCAGGTACTAACGAGGAATCTTCAGATATACCTAAGTGTATCTTTTTTTCTACTTGTATATATTTAGTTAAGTCATCTTGAAAGTTCATCAACATTCCGGTGCCACAAAACACTTCACCAGATTGATTAATCGCATTCATAAATTCTTGTATTTTATCAATATGACAATAATCTACTAATTCTAATGAAAGCATACATTCCTCCTTTACTATAAATAAAAAAACTATCATCCAAAGGACGAAAGTTCGTGGTACCACCTTAATTTGTTATAAAAATAACCTCATTGCTATAACGCGCTACCGACTATCTTTTCCATAGTTACTAATAGGGAGTACTTATATAAGATTATCAAAGCTTTCACCAACCGCTTTTTCTCTACATCTAATCCTTGTATAAACATATCCTATATCACTGTTTTTATATATACTTTAATTTTAATGATTTTCACTCTTTTGTCAACCATATTTCTATTTCAATAAAAGATTAATAGTCATAAAAGACAAATCACCTATACCACTTCTCTTTATAAGCATAATCTATCATGTAAGGAGGTGAAAATGTGAATAGAAAAGATAAATATCAATTACAATTTGGTGATGAATTAAGCTTAGTAGAGACTGAGGAATTAGTCCAAGACTTAGACTTGGATACTGTTGATATCGGTTATACTGGTGGTGTTACAGGATGTGTGGTTGATGAAACAAATACGGTTGTAGCAGGAGCTACAGTAAAAATATTTGATAACAACTTTAAACCTATTAAGCATACAATGACTGATGAAAATGGTCAGTATAATTTATCTAGTCTAGAACCTGGAACTTATACATGTCACGCTATTAAAGATGGTTATAGTTTATCTCAAAAGATTACTGTTTCTATTAATGATACTTTTGTAACCTTAAATGATATTATAATTACTAAAAACTTAGTAATTAGTAATGGTATTTTATATGGTATTGTGTATAACAAATACAATGTGCCTTTAGGAGATGTTGAAGTTGTATTATCTAAAATAGTGGATGGAGAGGAAGAAGTCGTATCACGAACACTTAGTGCTCGTGATGGAGAATATGTTATTTACGACTTAGATGCCGGTATTTACCAATTATATGCGTCAAGTGAAGATTATTATTTAGATGATAAGATTGATGTTGTTATTACTTTAAATGCGAATACGAAAGAATATCTATATCTTACAAAAAGCAATAATGCAAAAGAAGGAACAATTAATGGTATTATTAGAGATAAAAAAACATTAACTCCATTATCAAATGCTTGTGTTTGTTTATATACGATCGATGAAGAAAGTGAAGAAAGCTTAGTTTCTATGACTTTTACAAATCGAGATGGAAAATACTTCTTTGGATATGTTCCAGAAGGAAGATATATTGTTAAATCTAAGGTGAGTCAAGAATGATTGATAAATATGAACTAACTTCCAGTTCTGCCTTCCACATTGCATTGCTAGAAGAGAAAAGTATTTTACTGTTTTTAAAAGAACTTTTTCAAAAGACATCTTATTTATATGTCATTATTTTCTATTTGTTGCTGATTAGTTTGTGTAAAAAGCAAGGGAACTATTGTTTCCTTGCTTCATTCATTAATGATTGACGTACTAGTTTGGAACGAATCTCTTCAAATACAGTGATTGTGTTACATTTTTTACAAAATAAACCATGCACTCCATGTGTTTCAATTCGTACTAACCATTCATCTTTTGCATTACATATACCACATTCTATTGATTTTTGTGGCTCACTTACTATGATTCTTGCATTCATTTTCATCACCTATTCTAGCATAACAAGTTAGAAATAAAAAATACGACAGATTATGTCGTATTATTTTACTAATTTTTTTAAGTCTTTTACTTCTTGAGGTTTTAAGATACGGTATGTTCCAGGAGTCATTCCTTTTAGGTTAATTCCACCAACACTTAGACGATGTAATCTTTTAACAGGATGTCCAACTGTTTCAAACATTCTTTTTACTTGTCTGTTTTTTCCTTCTTGTAAACGAATCATTAACATGGTTGTACCATGTTCCATATCTTTGTCTACTACTTTTATTTTACAAGGCAATGTTTTCACACCTTCTAAATAAATACCTTTTTCTAATTTATGTAATGATTCTCCATTAATAATTCCTTTAATAGATACTTCATAAATTTTTTCTAAATGACTACGAGGATGCATAATCATATTTGCAAAATCACCATCATTACTCATTAATAATACACCAGTAGTATCATAATCCAAACGTCCTACAGGATAAATACGTTCCTTAACATCTGTAAAATAATCTACTACCTTTGTTCTATCAAACTCATCATCTAATGTACATACACAAGATTTAGGTTTATAGAATACATAATACACTTTATTTTCTCCTACAATAGCTTTCCCATCTACTGTAATAATATCTCCACTTTTTACTTTTGTACCAAGTTCTTTCACTACTTCTCCATTTACTTCTACACGACCAGCAACAATTAAACCTTCTGCTTTTCTTCTAGAAGTATATCCACTAGCAGCTATTACTTTTTGTAATCTTTCCATTTTCTTCACCTACTTCTATTCCATTATACTTATTTTTAACCATTAAGCAAATAAAAAGGGGAGAAATCAACATTTCTTCCCTTTTCTAGTTAATATCCGTTTTGTTCTACACCATAGATTGCTTGTTAAAAAGAGAAGCCATTAAAATCCCCTTGTTTTTCAAGTTGCATTGCATAGAAATCACTTGCTCGTTGTTTTTCTAATAGATGCAGTTCTTGAAAAAATATAGCTAAGTTTGTTATATCATTATTTTCTATAAGTTGCAGATAATCCTCCCTTTTTTCTATAGGAATGATAATAGGATATTTATTGTTTACTAATAATAAGTAGTTAATAAGTAATCTACCTGCTCTACCATTTCCATCAACAAAAGGATGTATGTTTTCAAATTGACTATGCATATTCGCAAGATCATATAATGAAAATCCATTAATAATTAATTGATTATAGTTATCAATGAAATCTTCTATAACACTATCTAATTCCATTGGTAGAGGGAATGTTTTTTCTAAACCATTGATACAAACCGGACTCATCCTATAACCGTTTAAGCATATAATATTTTCATTAAGACATTGGCATATTTCAATAATAAACTCTGCATCTATTAAATGATTATCTGAAGTTATTTTTTTAAGTAGCTTGTTGATAGCATACTTATGATTTATTGCTTCATGTATTTCTTTTGCTCGTGCATTGTGGATAGTACAATGATTGTTATCGAATAATAAAGCATACGTTTCAGCAAAACTCAAAGTATTTCCTTCTATCGCATTACTATGATAAGTGCTTCGTGAAATAAAATCTTCAAAATAATCCTTAGATATTCCTAACAAGTGATTCACATCTAACATAATATCTTCCTTTTTATAGTCCTTTCTTTTTTAAAGTATACTTACATTATACATTGTATTACGCTTAAATAAACCCTATTTAAAAAAGATAGGATCACCTATCTTTTAAAATACTCATTGTTTCTTCTTGAAATTGTTTGATATATAAACTAGCATAAGCACCTTGTTTTTCTAATAGTTCTTGATGATTTCCAGACTCTATGATTTTTCCATTATCCACAACCAAAATCTTATCAGCTTGACGTATCGTTGATAAACGATGCGCTACGATAAAAGATGTTCTAGTTCCTAGTAAGTTAGAAATAGCTTGTTGAATTAATTGTTCCGTTTTTGTATCAATAGAAGCAGTAGCTTCATCTAATACAAATATTTTAGGATTAGAAACAATTGCTCTTGCAAAGGAAATAAGTTGCTTTTGACCTAAAGATAAGCCATCTCCCCCTTCTCCTACAATCGAATCATACCCTAATTCTAATTCCATAATAAAATCATGAGCATTCACTAATTTTGCTGCTTCTTGGATATCTTTGTCACTAGCTTCTAAGTTTCCATAACGAATATTGTCTTTAATCGTTCCTGAAAACAAGTGTGGTGTTTGTAGTACATATCCTATATTACTATGTAGCCATAATAAACCTCTTTGACGATAGTCAATACCATCAATCCATATTTCTCCACTTGTCGGTTCAAAGAAACGACAAATAAGATTAACTAATGTTGATTTACCTGCTCCTGTTTGTCCTACAATTGCAATAGTTTGACCTGCTTTTACTTCTAAATTAAAGTTTTCTAAAACATTCACATTTCCATCTGCATATCTAAATGAAACATTTTTAAAATCAATATCTCCATTTATAGGTTCATAATGATGAACTTTAGGATTAAATACTGTTCCATATTTTTCAATCACTTCTTTAGAATCTTGAATTTGTTGTTCTATTTCTAACAACTCATTGCATCTTTCTACATTTACTTGCGTTGCAATTAATGTAGAAATAGATTTGGCAAGTTGTTGAACAGGATCCGCAATATTCATTGCATAGTTAATAAAGATAGTAAATTCTCCTATAGCAATAACATCAAAAATAACTGCATAACCACCATTTACTAAAACTAAACAAATAGCAATAGATGTAAAGAATGATACACATGGAATAAAGACAGCATTTAACATAATAGTACGAACACTACTTTGTTTCATATTATTTGTTACTGTTTTAAATGAAGCAATATTATCTTGTTCTATCGCTAATGTTTTCGATGTTTTTGCCCCACTAATACCTTCATTTAAAGCTCTTGTTATTTGTGCATTATTTTCTCTTACAACACGATTTGCTTTTAATAATCTCATTTGAAAGAAGTAGGTAGTAAATAAAATAATGGGAACAATACATAAAATAAGTAGTGCTAATTGAAAATTAATAATACACATCAATATAATGGAACCAACAATAAAAGCTAAGCTCCATACAATATCAATTAAACACCAAGCAAATACAGTACCAATCTTTCCTGTATCACTCATTAGTCTTGCAACAATTGTTCCTACTGGTGTTTTATTAAAATAATCAAAACTTAATGATTGTAAATGCTCATACATTGCTTTTCTTAAATCTCTACCAATATACATTTCTACCTTTAAAGCTACTCTCGCCATTAATAAAGTTAGTACTCCTTGTATAAAGATTATAAAAATACATATAATCGCAAACATTCCAATTCCTTCTAATTGATTTGGAACAATAAAATAATCAATCACATAACCAGATCCTAATGGAATAATAGCATCAATAAAAGCACATAATAACATTAAAATAGTTAATTGAATTATTTTAATGTTATAGGGTTTAATAAAAGGATATAGTTTCTTCCATGTTTGATACATGTTTATTATACGACTATTTTTCATCTTTCATTACCGCCTTTTGTGTATGATAAACAGTTTGATAAATACCAACAAGTTGGATTAATTCTTGATGATTTCCTATTTGTACTATTTTCCCTTTATCCATAACAATAATCGTATCACAATGCATAATAGTTGAAATTCTATTTGCAATAATAATAGTTGTTCCTTTTACATGTTCTTTTAATGCTTTTTGTATCATAGCATCTGTTTCCATATCTACAGCACACAGTGAATCATCAAATATCTTAATCGGTGTTTCTTGCATCAACATTCTAGCGATTGCAACACGTTGCTTTTGTCCACCAGATATCGTTACTCCTCTTTCACCTATTTGAGTTTGATACCCTTCTTTAAATCCTACAATCGTATCATCAATACATGCAAGCTTAGAAAAATATCTTATTTTATCAATATCATTTTCATCACTTCCATCACCAATATTTTCTTCAAAACTTTTAGAGAACAAAAAAGGCTCCTGTAACACAATTCCAATATTCTTTCTTAACTGATGTAAATCAATATCTATGATATTGATTCCATCAATAGAAATAGTTCCTTTTTCTAATTCATATAGATGATCTAATAAATACATTAATGTAGACTTTCCACTACCAGTAATACCTAAAATACCTAAAGAACTTCCTTGTTTTATTTCAAAAGAAACATCATCAATAACTAAGTGGTTTTCATAAGCAAAAGAAACTTGTTCAAAAACAATATCTCCATCATGAAAATCTTTTGTAGCACTGCTATCTTCTAAAGGACTATCTAATATTTCAAACAAACGAGTACTACTAATTGTTGTCTTACTTAAGTCTGATAAAATTCTTCCTAAATTTCTAGTTGGCCATATTAACATTGAATTATAAGAAACAAACGTTAAAAACTCTCCTGCACTTAAACTTCCATTTACTGCCAAATAACATCCAAACAAAACAACAGCTAATGTTTGTAACAAAGAAACAACATCCCCAAATCCCCAATTCAAACCTAATAAATTTCCTAAACTAACCCATAAATCTGTAAACTCTTCATGCTTTTCATTAAACTTATCCATTTCATAAGCCTGTCTACCAAAAGCTCTTACAACACGCACACCTGTTAAATTCTCCTGTACTATCGCTGTTAATTCCCCTTCACATTCATCTGCTTTTTCAAATTTTTTACCTGTTAAATGATAAAAGATAGAAGAATACGTTAATGTAACTGGAATAAAACATAAAACTACTATCGTTAATGTAACATTCATTTGAAACATCATTATACAAGCTACTAAAATTAATGAAACTGTCTTAATTAATTGTTGTAATTGCGAAGATAAAAAAGAATAAATCAATTCTACATCCATTGTACATCTTTGAATAATATCTCCTGTTTGATTCTTGGCATGCCAAGAATAAGGAAGATATTGAATATGTTCAAACAAACTATCACGTATTACTTTTACTACACTCTCACTAGCTTTACCAATACTTGCTCGACTAGTAAAGTCACAAAGATAGGATAGAACACTAAAAAAAAGAGCAACACATGCTACTAAAATCAAATGTTCTTGTAACCATACTCTACCTCCTATTTGTTCAATCCATTGAACAAATAAATTAGGTAAGTTAAAAGGTTCATTACCAATTACACTATCTATTACAAAACACATTACTTGAGGTATTAAAAAATAAAATCCAACACTAATAAATGTCATACTTATTGCTAGAAGGAAATATTTACGATAACCTTTGGTATATTTATAAAAATGTAAAATATTCTTTTTCATCACTTATCTCCTATATCCTAATGTTATCACAATACACAATGAACACCTATTATTTTCTAATTCTAAAACAAAACAAGTTGCAAAAATCAAAATAAATAAAAAAACAAACACTTTGTATAGTGAATGAACATAATATTTTTATTTTTCTCACATACCTAATAAACACTACTCTAAAACCTGCTATAGCATTATGTCAAACACAAATTCGTTTTATTACCAATCAAAATCACACTACTCTAAAACTTAGTAATCGCAGGAGAAGCACAACTTTTCGTTTTACTACCATTCAAAATCACACTACTCTAAAACAATCACATTTAAGTCATAGCTTGTTGTTTGGTTTTACTACCATTCAAAATCACACTACTCTAAAACAGTGATACAACACAAGCTTCTTATCAAACAGTTTTACTACCATTCAAAATCACACTACTCTAAAACAACTGAATAATCAATTCGTAAAATTCTTTTGTTTTACTACCATTCAAAATCACACTACTCTAAAACCAATCGTTAATAGTATAATATCCTTTTGTTGTTTTACTACCATTCAAAATCACACTACTCTAAAACAAAGGACACATCACAAAAAGGCTACAAAGAGTTTTACTACCATTCAAAATCACACTACTCTAAAACGCTGACGCTGACGTTGATATGCACCAAATAGTTTTACTACCATTCAAAATCACACTACTCTAAAACCAGTTGGCACATTTTTACATAGTCCCATACGTTTTACTACCATTCAAAATCACACTACTCTAAAACAACCATCTATTTCTTGCTTGCTCTAGCTTTGTTTTACTACCATTCAAAATCACACTACTCTAAAACTATCCTGCTTTCAGTTATCTGTATTACAAGGTTTTACTACCATTCAAAATCACACTACTCTAAAACATAGTCTTCATCGATTAAATAATCTCTAATGTTTTACTACCATTCAAAATCACACTACTCTAAAACGATAAAGATACTATTGAAGTGACTAAATTTGTTTTACTACCATTCAAAATCACACTACTCTAAAACCGAAAATCGCTACAATGTAGCAAATAATATGTTTTACTACCATTCAAAATCACACTACTCTAAAACGCAGTGCTTCAAGCTCTTCGTTCGGGACCAGTTTTACTACCATTCAAAATCACACTACTCTAAAACTATTGTTTGATGGCACAAATGAAGGATGCTGTTTTACTACCATTCAAAATCACACTACTCTAAAACTGAGTGGATGTTTTATACACCCAACATAGAGTTTTACTACCATTCAAAATCACACTACTCTAAAACTTGATAAGACGTTGCAAATAATCCCATCTCGTTTTACTACCATTCAAAATCACACTACTCTAAAACTCCTTATCCGTATCTTTCCAAGAACTCTCTGTTTTACTACCATTCAAAATCACACTACTCTAAAACATATACTAACATTAATATATTGCAATTCATGTTTTACTACCATTCAAAATCACACTACTCTAAAACTAAATATTTTTAGAACAAATGGGAAGTTGTGTTTTACTACCATTCAAAATCACACTACTCTAAAACTGTCTTTCTTCCCTCTTTCTTTCTTGTTTCGTTTTACTACCATTCAAAATCACACTACTCTAAAACCCACCTGCTAAAATTAACAGTGCGAAAATGTTTTACTACCATTCAAAATCACACTACTCTAAAACCTAAATCAGCAATACTTATTTCTAACCCTGGTTTTACTACCATTCAAAATCACACTACTCTAAAACTTATCCCTTTTGCATTTAAAATAAAAAAAGGTTTTACTACCATTCAAAATCACACTACTCTAAAACCTAATGGGTCTGCTAAATCTCTAACGGCTTGTTTTACTACCATTCAAAATCACACTACTCTAAAACTGATTATTTTCTATTGTATCTGCATAAAAGTTTTACTACCATTCAAAATCACACTACTCTAAAACCTTGAGTATGCAAAAGAACCGAGTACAAGAGTTTTACTACCATTCAAAATCACACTACTCTAAAACTTGCCGATACAATATCAAACAATTCAGCACGTTTTACTACCATTCAAAATCACACTACTCTAAAACGTGTCTTCCTCGTGTGTACCAAATAAAAAGGTTTTACTACCATTCAAAATCACACTACTCTAAAACAATCGGGCACCAATCTAGAAGAGGATGAGGGTTTTACTACCATTCAAAATCACACTACTCTAAAACTGTATTTGTCCTTTTTTAAGTTTTTCAACGGTTTTACTACCATTCAAAATCACACTACTCTAAAACACTTAGAGTCGTTAAGCGAAACCAACGAAGGTTTTACTACCATTCAAAATCACACTACTCTAAAACATTTAAGAGCACGGGCAAGGAACACGTAGAGTTTTACTACCATTCAAAATCACACTACTCTAAAACTAGTAATCGTTACAACGTAGCAAATAATATGTTTTACTACCATTCAAAATCACACTACTCTAAAACTATTGCGGTTGATACTTCTGCTGAATCTGCGTTTTACTACCATTCAAAATCACACTACTCTAAAACATTTGTAGAAAGTGGAGCTCGCATAGAAAAGTTTTACTACCATTCAAAATCACACTACTCTAAAACGCGGTAAGTGTGGTACATGCCTAGATAGAAGTTTTACTACCATTCAAAATCACACTACTCTAAAACACAAAGCCATGTTCTCACGGTATTCTTCAGGTTTTACTACCATTCAAAATCACACTACTCTAAAACATTTACATAGATATGGAAGATGCCGACGGAGTTTTACTACCATTCAAAATCACACTACTCTAAAACCTAATTAATACTTGTGTGTCTTCGTCTTGTGTTTTACTACCATTCAAAATCACACTACTCTAAAACAAAAAGTATATGACTATTAGCGAACTTGTTGTTTTACTACCATTCAAAATCACACTACTCTAAAACTTGACCATCGACTTGATAAGAACGACCAGGGTTTTACTACCATTCAAAATCACACTACTCTAAAACACTCAAACACAAAACGAAATCCTTCGTAAAGTTTTACTACCATTCAAAATCACACTACTCTAAAACGCATACACATCTTATGGAGATACATATAGAGTTTTACTACCATTCAAAATCACACTACTCTAAAACAAGTTGGAATCATACTCATCTTTATTTAGTGTTTTACTACCATTCAAAATCACACTACTCTAAAACTGATTCTTCTTTTATAGATGTCCGTTTGAGGTTTTACTACCATTCAAAATCACACTACTCTAAAACTTGCCTTGCCACTTCACGTCTCACTTCCCAGTTTTACTACCATTCAAAATCACACTACTCTAAAACAGCCAGTGAAGTGGGAAATATAAATCTATTGTTTTACTACCATTCAAAATCACACTACTCTAAAACTACACACCACTGGCATAACTACCTAAATATGTTTTACTACCATTCAAAATCACACTACTCTAAAACTGATAATCATGTGGATATGGGCAGGTTTAAGTTTTACTACCATTCAAAATCACACTACTCTAAAACTTAAGGGGTTGCCTTATCTATAAACCTATTGTTTTACTACCATTCAAAATCACACTACTCTAAAACATATCATAGTCGTGATAACCGTAAATAATAGTTTTACTACCATTCAAAATCACACTACTCTAAAACTAATTCCTAACGTATAAGTAGTATTAACGAGTTTTACTACCATTCAAAATCACACTACTCTAAAACGTAGGATATACAATATCACTAAACAAATAAGTTTTACTACCATTCAAAATCACACTACTCTAAAACATTGTGCAATATTTTTGATTGTATCTTTCTGTTTTACTACCATTCAAAATCACACTACTCTAAAACAACTGAGTTCGGTATAACGTGCTACACCGAGTTTTACTACCATTCAAAATCACACTACTCTAAAACCAGACATACATACTTGCGAGAACAATTAAAGTTTTACTACCATTCAAAATCACACTACTCTAAAACGTGTGATACATTTTAGTGTATCTAAATTCTGTTTTACTACCATTCAAAATCACACTACTCTAAAACATAAAGTTAATGAGTTATTATTTAGTTTTGGTTTTACTACCATTCAAAATCACACTACTCTAAAACCAACTATACCTTTCCCCTTTCTCCTTTTTCGTTTTACTACCATTCAAAATCACACTACTCTAAAACCTCAAATTAATATTTTCCACACTACTAGAAAATAAAGATAAGAGGATTCGCATGTCATAGACAGATAAAATCCATATCTATTCTATAAATATTTGAAAATGTAGTTTTTGAACTACCGTACCTTTCAATAAAAAGAATAGGTAGATTATAATAAGAAATTTGTTTGGTTAGTTCATCTATTTGGGAATTATCAAAATAAGATAACACACCTATAAAAACTATAAATTTATACAAACTTAGTTCATTTACTACTTCTATTATTGATAAAATTTTTTGAAAGATATCTGTGGAGTCCCCTTGAACTATTTGGAGCTTAACACCTTTTAAATATTCCTTTAAATCCACTTCTTCATTATACTCTATTTCAATATTACAATCTATATAATGCGTTAATAATAAGTTATTAATCTCATTAAAACACTTTTGTATATTACAGTACTCTGCTAGATCTGACTTTATTTCCGTCTCTAAAAATTGATAAAGTTTGTTCAATATTTTTCTGTCGTTTATTTGAAAATTAAATAAGTCCGTAACTAGTAAAATATCTTTTAGAAGTATTCTCTTGGATCTTTCTAAAAATAAAACTTCATTTGTTCTATCTTGTGATTGGAGTAGCATTGCTATTCTTGAGTATTGTTTTGCATTTTCAATATAAATAATAGCTGATTTATCATCATTAAAAATAAAATCTTCTTCGTATCCAAAAATTTTAAATATCATAGTACTATCAACCTTTCATCTGTGTCCACCACTTCTGTCGATTTGAACCCCACAACATATTCCATTTTAGAAAATTGTTTTTCCGTTATCGTTAAAACCTGCACTAGACCATCCGGAGGTTTATTTGTTTTAATTCTATTAATTTGTGCAGATGCTACTGTATTATTTAATGCTAATTTTATATATACGCTTTCTTGCATCATGATAAAACCATCTTTTATAAGAAACTTTCGAAACTTAGTGTATGCTTTAATATCTTGATAACTTAGTGTTGGCAAGTCAAAAAAAACGATAATCCTCATATACCGATAACTCATACAAAATCGTATAAAGATAACTGATTCACCTCACCAGTATCTAATGAATTAAATACACTTTTTACGTATATCGATAGTGCGTTACTCACATATTGTTCCTTGCCATCAATCAATATTTTTTTATTTAACACACCTATCAATTTCAGCTTAAATCCTCCGTCAAATCGATCAAATCTATTTTCATAAACAATTTCATCTATTAATATTCTATATGGTTCCATCAAATCAGAAGAAAGATTAAAATAATTGTATTCATTACAATGTTTTAGCCCAATTTGTGTCAAATAACCACAGGAAACTATCTCTTTATTAAAGTTTGATAACAAAATTGAATATCCATAGTTTAAAGCTTTATTTATGGAACTATCATCATCTCTTGTAAAATTTTTACCAAACAAGCTGTTAAAATACACCTTTGCCGCATGCCCTTCACGATTTGTTACATCATATAATCTAACACCATCATGGTATTCGTAAATCAGGTTTGCTGTATCTATATCTAATTTAGACAGTAGTTTTGCTTGATTAATAATTTTTTGTTTTATTATAGTTGTCCAAACATTCTGGGAAGTGTCAACTTCCCAGTGTATTTGTTTTTGAATTATTTTACTTGAATTATATCTGCCATAATATGGTACAAACTCTCCTAAAGGATTTCGCTCATTATCACAAACTACTAACTTTATTTTATTCTTTACCAACTCCACTAATAAATAGGTTGTAATAGAAACCATTGTGGAATCTACAATAATTGTATTAATTTCTGAAAGATGAATCATTTCTACTTTTTCATTTCTCACTAACAGGTAGTTATTCTTATAACTTAATTTGCATTTTCTTGTTATGACTACTGTTCTCCACGTCATATTTTACCTCTTATGGTACATACCCGTAATTGAACTGTTTATAAACAATAAATCTTCAACTCTTAAATTAAGTCCAGGTCTTCTACCCTCGCGTTCTGTTCCGCCTATTAATTTTAAATTCCCATTCTCAGCTCCTGCTTTATATATTTTTAAAATTTCAAATAGAACTGTCACTTTATCTTCTAATGATAGTTTTAAAAATAAGTCTTTTCCTTTTTCAATTTTATTCAATTCATTATCATAGAAGCTATAAAATTGTTTTCCTTTTGTTAATAAAATATCGTACGCTTCCAGCAGTTCCTCATCTTGTAAAACCGAATAAGAATTACTTTTCTTGCACTTTTCCATTTTACTAAACAATGTCTTAGTCGACTTATCTAATATTAATTGTTGTGCGTTTACTATCTCTCGATGAGATGTCAAATAAAATGGATGCCCCTTATAAAGTATCAATTGTTGAATATAAATTTTTCCAGTTATAAAACTAACGTTAAAAATACTGTACTCTTTTTCTAAATAGCTGATTAATTCTTCTTCAGATGAAGACCTTAAATAAATTGGGACAGAGATTATTTTTGTGTCCTCTTTTTTATTCTTGTTATGATTAAACTTGATTCCCATACAGTATGCACTTTGTATACCTGAAAAACCGCCATACTTTTCTACGTTCGCTCTATTTTTATTCACTGGTATTTTAGCTTTCGTTTTTAAATTATTCGATTTTGAAAGAACTGTCAAATTAAACATAATTCCCTTGTTTTCTTCTACTTTCTTTGTTAGAAAATATTTTTTATAATCATATACTTTTAATATACTAGTAATATTATTCGGTTTCCAAATAAGTTCTCCGGTCTCTGAATCAAAGAATTCTCTTTCCAAGCTATTAATAATAACAGTTCCTTTATCATGTATACCATATTCTAAATCTTTATTTCTTTTGTTTCTATACTTGTTAAATGTCATATCTATACCAAACATTGGATATCTCATTTTTATGTAGCCACCCAGAAAGGCAGCAGTATATGCATCATGCGCATGATGGTAATCGTTAATACCTCTCACTTTAACTATACCATATTTATTTGTGAACTCTTTCGACAGATTTGCTCTTATTGCTGAGACGTTCACCTCAGGATATCTGTTTTGTAACAATTGTAAAACATGCTTTGTTATTTGTCTTGTTTCAACTAATTGCCTTGCAATAAAACCTTCAATTTGAGCTTTATCAAATTCTGGCCTCGATAAGTTAAATTGTTTTTTAGAACTAATTAGTTTTCTATCCTGTAACAATTGCCAATAACGTCTTTGTTTCTGAATTATCTCAGGATCTAGACATAATTGATCCGACTTCTCTTGATTTCTTTTTCTTTTTACCAAAACCAGATTATCTATACTGTTATCCGGCACCAAACACCTAGGTAAAACATGATCAATTTCATATTCTTGTAAAGAAGATAAAGATAGAGTTTCACCCGAATACATGCATCGTCCTAGTTGCAAACAATAAAGGTAAAGTTTATCATTTCTAAGTTGTTTATCATCAAATGATTCCAATTGTTTTTTTATACTTTTCGCACTATCAATATAAGCACTATCAAATGATTTATCGGATGCAATTTCTTTATACAAGGCATCTAATCTATCTTTTCTTGAAACTGTTCTCTTCTTTGTGTTTTCTTCCCTAGCTATCTCCAAAAAAATATTTTCTGGTTCGCATCCCATAACTTGTATTATTTCTTTTACAACTTTAACTGCTTGCCATATTCCTCTTTTTAAACTCGGTGATCCATGTAATGCAGCGATATCTTCATAAACAATATCATTTTCATCTTTTAATTTAACAGCATCCGCAATGTGTTTTTTAAATTGATATTTAGATGATGTTATCACCTGTTGGAAAACAAGTTGTTCACTTTCCAAGATATCCAAAACAGACTTTCCTTCACTCTTTATATCAGATAAAATCTTCTTCGATAGGCTTGACCACCCAGAATAACGTGTAGATAAAATACTAGTAAGTTGCTCTTCATTTACAAATTCTGGTAACTCTAATTGGATTCTTTTTTTCAATATTTTTTTATCCTCATAAACTGTCATCCAAAGAATTATTTTTTCGATATCATCGATATTATCATCGTTTATTTCCCCAAAAATTTGTGTAAACTTTATCCATGGTGCTAAAGATGAAGCAAACTGTTTTTCTTTTTGATACCCTGTTACTTTTGAAATTTTTTGTTTATACTGTCCATTTTCATACCATTCAATAAAATCTTTTTCTTTTACAATAATTTTTTTCATAAATAACTCTTCAAAGGCTTTTGTTTTTACTTCAACTGGCAACAACTTATCATCCACACGAATTTGATTTAATTCATTTAACACCTCGTACTTAGAAACATATAGTGAGTTTTTAGCTAATGTATACTCTCCCGGAAAATAGGTACATGTATTTCTCATCCTGTTAATAAACGCTGCTGCTGTCTCTTCCATATTGACTACTTCTTCAATATTCCAAGGTGTAATTCTTTGATTTTCTTGTCCTGGTCTTTTTGTTAACCATGCAAATTTGCGGACTTTAGCATAACTCATTGGTCCTATGTAGTAAGGATATCTAAAAGTTACTAACTTCAATAATTTGTCTTTGTTTTCTTTTATGGTTGGATAATATTTTTCCTGCTTTTCAATAATTGTTTTCAATTCTTGAACATGTAATTGATAGGGAATTGCCCCATTATCAGTAGAGTTGATTTTAGGCAAGAGCTTATCTTCAGTCGCTCTTTTCTTCAATAACTCAACTTCCTCACCTTCAAGTTTGTTTAAAATTTCTAATATCTTTTTATTCAAGTCTTCTTGTGAACATTTTTTTGGATGATTAATGTAATTGTAGTAGCTTTTTGTTTTTTCGTCTTTATCTTTAAATATACGGATAAATTCATCTCTATCATAATTATTAATTAATTTTTTTAACACTTTCAAGTCTTGTTTATGAGTTTCGTATTTACTAATCATTGCATCACTAATACTCTCTTCAGATTGAAGTACATCCTCTAACACAATCCAGCTATAAATTTCATGCAGAAGGGCTATAAACTCCATTTTTTCACCTAATTCCGATTCGTAATCTGCTAGTTTCTCAGTATACTCTTCGTTTTTAAAATGTAGAACCACTTTGTCATCAATATCTTTTATTTCAAATAATTTAGTCAGCTTTATTTTTAGGCCTAGTATTACAGAAAAAATATTTTCCATTCTCTTAGAGTTTTGCCATTTTACTTTAGCAACTATTTCTTTTTTCTTAGCTGTAGCATTCATTGATGTGGAAGATAAAATAATTTTGATCAAGTCAATTTCTTCTTGAGAAATTGATTCATTCTCCCCATAGATTACTTGCATTTGTGAAAATAAATCCATTAATTTGTCTTCTATTTCAATATTATTAGCATTAAATTCTTGACCTTCATACAAAAAATTCCCTCTATATTTTATAATATGATGTAAAGCTAAATAAACATATCTAGGATCCATTTTTTCTTCGACTGTCATTAAAGCTTTTCTCAAATGATAAACTGTTGGGTACATCTTAAAATAATCTCTTTCTTCTTCTTGGCTATTAAATAAATTTACAGGAATATTTGTTCCTAATAGTTCTTTTTTATCTTCATAATCTAAAAACGAAGCTTCTTTTATTTTTTTAATAAATAATGGATCAACCTTGATAACCTCTCCCATAAAAAAGTAATCCAACCATCTAATACGTTCTCTTCTTTTGTTGAATTTTCTTCTTGTTCCTCTGGATAACCTTCTTTCTTTAGCAACATTCGCTGTTTCGAATAATCTGGTACCCCACATATTTTCTCTTTTGAATCTAACAAGCTTGTGATATTCATCAACCACTGCCCATCCCACTGAATTAGTCCCAATATCTATTCCAATAGTATAAATAATCTTTTTTTTCTTAACCATCTTGACACCTCTCCTTTTCTGTTGTACTATTGTCTTGTAGCAAAAACACTACATTGCTACCATTCAAAATCGCATTGCAAAGTTAAAATAAAGTTTATACTTAATTACATTAGTGAACGCATAGGCGTTCTTTTTTTTTGCGATTTTCTTATATTCATTATAACATATAGTATCTTTAATGTGCATATTATTTTTTAACTTGAACACCATAATACAGGTGTTTATACATTGTTTTAGATTTGCTTCATTTCTGAAAATATGTTATGCAAATTCACTTTTTTAAAAAAATAGAGTGCATCGCACTCTATCCTATAAATGATTCAAATCTTTTTACACCATATGTTTTTAATAAGTAAATTGATAAACCATTACATACGACTAAAAAAGCAAAAACAAAACAACAATACTGATACATGGTGATAAAGTTATCAAATAATTTAAAATAAGCAACAGTTAATAAAATAACAAAAGCCATTGTTCCAAACATAGTAATTACTACTGCCATACTTTGTTTTACTACCACTGTTTCATTCACCCAATCAAATTTTGGTTTCCATAAATTAATTAATAATCCCCCACTACTAACAAGACAAATTAGTAAAAAAGGTACTATTGTTACTAATAAAACAGAAAGTATATCGAATCCAAATCCTATTGCTACTACTAATGAAAATAGTAACTGTGTTGGTACACATAGTAGAATATGAAACAAAACTTTCACCATAAGGATATCAAATGTTTTGATAGGTAACGATTTGATAATCCATAATCTATTTCCTTCTAAGGAAATAGATGCACAACTTATCATATTTAAAGAAGTACAATAACAAAGTGCAATAATAATAAGTGGTACTAATAGTTCTTTTGCATCTACTAAAGAAATACCACTAGTTAGTATAAACTCTTTTATATCACTATAATAAAAGATAAAAGCTCCTATTCCTATTAAATTAAAGATAATCCCCATTGATCCATTTAACATAACCATTGGATTAGAAGAATAATGTTTCCATTCTCTTTTTAATAAAGATTGGAAGATTGTTTTTTGTACCATTTCTTTTTTTACATACTCAATCTTATTTTGTTTTGACTTAGATAAAGATAATTTAATAAAGTTATTTGCTAGTACCTTCATCACGAAAAGAAAAGGTACAATCATACATAATACAAAAATAAGATAACTAATAATAGACTCTTCTTGCATTCCTATTGCCATATAATATAGTGGTGGCACTACTCTCTTCACTACATCCGCAATTCTCTCTCCTTGTGCTAATAAATAATTAACATAACTAGCTCCACTACTTACAACATATAAATAAATCATAAAAAAAGAAATGTAAGTAACAAAAGTAAAGATATTCTTATTCTTAACATAACGCATGAAAAAAGTAATCAACCAAGCAAAAAGACATGTAATTGACAACACAAATAATGGTAATATCAAAAAGGTAATAAAGAAAAATAACGCTTGTAATACACTTATTCCTTGATATTGAATATAAACAAGATATGCCGGAATAATAACCAGTGCACAATAAACATAGTTAGATAACAAAACAACAATTACCCTACTCAATAAAATATCCATTTCTTTTAAAGGCAACGATAATAATAATTCATTATCCTTAGCATCATATATTTCTTGCTTAGCAAGAAATACACTACCAATAAAACTTAGTAGTATCGCAAAAACTGCCATCATAGCAAAATATAACCATAATATTTCTAACATTTCAAACACTGGATAAATTATATTAAAACCAGAAAACGCCAAGGCAAACAGGACCCCAAAAACATATAGGAATAACAATCCATATAAGATACATTTTGACAGACTAACTTTACCTTCTTTTTTACCACCTTTTGTTAATTGAGATAGTAATCCTTTTAGACGAATTTTAATTAATTGCTTAAGCATTATCATCACCAATATCTAAGAAGAAATCTTCTAAAGATTCATTTCCTATTACTTCTTGTGTTTTTCCAGATACAACTAATTTTCCTTTTTTAATAATTGCAATATGATCACATAGTTTTTCTGCTACTTCTAAAACATGAGTAGAAAAGAAGATTGCATTTCCTTGATCACAAAATTCTCTCATTAATTCTTTTAATTCTTTTGATGTTTTAGGATCTAGACCAACAAATGGTTCATCCATTAATAATAATTTAGGTTGATGTATAAAAGCACTAATAATAGCCAATTTTTGCTTCATCCCATGAGAATAAGAACTAATTGGTTGTGCTAAGTCTTTTGTAAGTTCAAACATATCTGCATACTTATGAATACGTTCTTCACGATCTTTTGCACTTATCCCAAAGACATCTCCAATAAAATTTAAATATGCTGCTCCTGAAAGATATTCATATAGATCCGGATTATCCGGAAGATAAGCAATAATCTTCTTTACTTCCAATGCATTATTTTCTAAAGAGATATTATCCACTGTAATATTTCCTTGTTCAATCGGTAATAAACCTGCAATGCTTTTTAATGTAGTCGTCTTCCCAGCACCATTATGACCAATAAATCCATAAATAGAACCACTAGGTATTTCTAAAGTAAGATCATCTACTGCTTTAAATTCTCCATACTGCTTTGTAAGATTTTTAATTTTTAACATATAATCCTCCTGTATATCAGCTATTATACAATCGCTCTTTATGATGACAAGCTATTTTACATATTATACAATTTTTTTGACATAAGTTGCAAAATATATTTTCATACTATAGGCTATTTTGAGTAACATAAAAAGAGGCTGGCCGGCCTCTTTTTTATACACTAGAAAGTGTTTATTAAGGAAAATCACCAATACACTGTATAAGAAGGGTTTCATGATTTGGTTTGTACATGAGAATTTCTACTAGCTTGCATCTAGGTAGAAACGGAGTATATTAGTGGTTAGTCTCTGCTAACTACATACATAATACATTTTGCAATTATAAAAGTCAACACTTATAGTAAAAAAATAAAAATATTATTAATAGCTTATGATAATGTCCTAAAATAAAATAAGTACGATAAATAGAAAGTTATTTACAACTAATAAAATTACTTCCCTTATTATCTAAAATGAAAACAGATTTTTATATCATTTAATCGTACGATGTGTTATTTTGAGTAACATAAAAAGAGGCTGGCCGGCCTCTTTTTTATACACTAGAAAGTGTTTATTAAGGAAAATCACCAATACACTGTATAAGAAGGGTTTCATGATTTGGTTTGTACATGAGAATTTCTACTAGCTTGCATCTAGGAGAAATGGAGTATATTAGTGGTTAGTCTCTGCTAACTACCTATATGATACATTCTGTAATTATAAAAGTCAACACTTAACATAAAAAAAATGAAAATATATTTCTTTTCATACTGAATGTATAGACATTTTGTATGTTTTAAAGCTAATTTATGAATATTTGCTTAAAATTAAAGAAAAAACATCGAATAAATCGATACTTTATTAAAGTATGTTGTTCTACTATTTGGTTATTTTTTAATATATATAAGATATCATTATTGAATTGAATGGATACTTCATCATCTTCTAAGATATTGATTTCAATATCTTCTAATAAAATATAACGGTAAGAATCAATGTTTAGTATCCCTTTTTGTAATAATAATTTACTTTCATATAACTCATAGTATTCAATATACTTACTTTGATGAAATTCAAAATCATCCCCACAATTTAACGTAACAATAATTAATTCCATATTCTCTTTACTAGCAATCGTAACCAATGTCCTTTTTGCAAGAGTGGTATAACCAGTCTTACCACCTACACAATATTCATACATTTCTAATAGTTTATTTTTATTTATCCAAGTGCCATTCCCATCTAATCTTTGATATTCTTGAGTTCCTATTATTTCTTGAAAGATTGGGTTTTGATAACAATATCTCATTAAAATAGCCATATCATATGCACAAGATAAATTCCCATCATCTTGCTCATCTAATCCTGTTGGATTAGAAAAACTAGTATGTTCCATATTTAATTCTTTTGCTTTTTGATTCATCAATTCTACAAAACTACAAACATCACCAGCTACACTTTGGGCGATTACCAATGCTCCATCATTCCCACTCCGTAAAAGTAATCCATACAATAAATCTTGTAAACTTATTTCATCTCCAATATGTACATATATCCCACTACCCCAGGCTTCATTTACTATTTCATCTACTGTAATCATTGTGTCTAAAGATTGATTTTCAATTGCTATAATTGCTGTCATTATTTTGGATATTGATGCTACACTTTGAATATCATACATATCTTGATTTTCTAAGACTTGTCCACTATCTCCTTCTATTACAACATAGCTATTTCCTGTAAATGCATAAATATTAATTGGTATTAGTAGATACAAAAAAACAATAAAAGAAAACATATACTTCATGTCGATCACCTCCATAAAATATATGCTTTCTTTATAATTAATTTCCTCTTTTATTTTTTTCTAGTTCTTTTTTTAATATTGTTAATGATTGTTTATCTAATTTACGAGGATTATCTAAATGATATTTTTTTGCCCAAGAAGAATAATTGATCTCAAAATAACGATACAAATCAACTTTATTAGGATATTTATTTATAGCTTCTAGAATCAATAAAGGATCTTCAAAATGTTCTACTTCTTGATAAAGTTGTTTGATTAATTCGATTCCATCTTCTATTCCCATACTTTCAAACTGAATTACTTCATCCTTTAAAATAATATCTAAATCAAAAAAGAAACGCCCCAATCCGCCTTGTTCATTTTTAGAAAATAGGTGACTAAATTTTAAAACACGGACATTTTGAGCTGCAGTATGTACTCTTGTAACTAAAGATATTTTTACATGTAGGATATCTCTTAATGCAACTACCTTATTTTGACCAAAGTATTGAATATATAAATAATCAGACTGGATATAAATTCTATTTTCTTCTTTTGTTTGGGGATGAAAATATACTTTTATTCTATTATTAGTTTCCATAAGTACCTCCTGACTTTTTTAAATCATACTTCTTTTGTTTTATAATTACAAGATTTGTTGCTCAAAGCTATTTATTATTGTTTTAAAGATAATTAAATTAGATTTAATTTTATAAATGCATCATGAATGGCATCTTCTCTAAAATCACAAACAACCATATCTGCTACTTCAATCAGTTCTTTTTTGGCATTTGCAACAGCAATACCTATTTGTGCAAATTGAACCATTTCAAAATCATTCATACTATCCCCTATTGCAATAGTATCTTGTTGTTTGGCTCCCATATGTTCTAAAATAAGTTGGATAGCACTAGCTTTTGATAATTGATTTTTTAATATTTCTGCATCATTTATACCATGATTTATAAAAGTAAATTCATCTTTCAATAATTCTTGTGCTTTTAATAAAGCTTCTTTTGTTTTTGAATTACAACATACTTTATGAATCGGTTCTCCTTGATATTCTTGAATATCTACCACATTATAAACACGCTTTATTTCTGTTATTTTCGATTCTATTTCTTTTTTTGTTAATTTAGAATGTTCAAAGAAAGAATAGATAATTCCTTCTGTCATATAAGTAGTATTTGTCCCTTCTAATCCATATCCTAATTGATATTCTTCTAAAACATCTCTTATTTTTTGGAGTACAGGAGATTCTAAGTAACTAGCATAAATACATTCCTCTTTTGTTACAATATAGCTTCCTCCAGCACAAATATAACCATCTAAATTTAATTGCTGACGCACTTCTGTCGTACTACATTTTGCTCTACCTGTACAAAGATAAACTCGATGCCCATTGCTTCTCGCTTTATCAATAGCTTCTTTGTTTTTTTGACTAACTTTATTTTCTTCATTTACTAATGTGCCATCAATATCTATGAATATATATTTCCCCATTATATTATCCCCATTTCTTTAAATACATGATAGATTGCATCATCTTTTGCATCTCTTGCGACCATATCACTAATATTCTTTAATGCTTGGCAAGCATTTCCCACTGCTATACCATAAGCAACATATTCAATCATTTGATAATCATTCATACTATCACCAATCCCAATAGTATCCTCTTGTTTTTTATTTATAAAATCCAACACATGCATAATTCCAGTAGCTTTATTTGTTTTCTTTAAAATAATTTCACCATTAATAGTAATTGTTTGACTTAATTCATGAATCACAAAAAAGAAATCTTTTTCTAATAACTTTCTAGGCTCTTCTAAAGAAGCCTCATCTTTACTAACAAAAGATATCTTATGAATATGTTCTTCTTGATAATCATCCATGCTTTTTGACGTAAATTCATTATGAATAGCTTCTATCAATCTTGCCTTTTCAGAGTTTGGTTTATTTGTAATATCTTCTAAAAAATAATCTGCCATATGTTTCGACATAAAAGTATGCTTTGTTGCTTCTAAGGCATATTCCATTTTATTTCTGTTAAAAATATCTAAAATATGATGCACTGTCTTACTAGGAATATAAGAACTATGTATTTCTTTGCCTTCTACTTCTACATGTCCTCCGGCACTACAAACAATCCCATCAAATCCAATATTTATTATTTCTTTACTAATACTACAAAGGTTTCTACCAGTACAAATAAAAACAAAATGACCATTCTTTCTAGCTTCTTTTATTGCTTGAACATTTTTCAAACTAACAGCTTTATCATGTTGATATAATGTCCCATCTACATCTATAAATATAACTTTTTTATCCATATTAGCACCTATATCAACTCTATTGCTCTAAAAACATAATAAAGAGCATCTTCCCCTGCATCTCGAGCTACCATTTTACTAGCTTTCTTTAACTCATCAGGTGCATGTTTCATACTAACTCCATAAGCAACACTTTGAATCATTGGATAGTCATTCATACTATCACCTAATCCAATCGTATTTTCGAATCCACAACCTAGATCATCTACTATTAATTGAATACCTGTTGCTTTACTAGTTCCATGTATGATTATTTCACCTACTAAATATTCACTACAAAATACAGAATGTTCAATGACAGTAAAATAGTCTTTAAACTCATTTTCTATTTTATTTAGAGCATCCTTCTTATTCGTTGCAAAGCACACTTTTTGAATACCTTGTCCATCCCAATCTTGCATTGGTACCGGACAAAATGATGCATAAGCCACATCCATTTCTTTTTGATAAACCTGTTGACTTAAATCTCTTTGTCCACCAATAAATCCATGAATAAAATCATCCGTTATATAGGTACATTTCGTACTTTCAAAAATAAAAGCAATTCCTTCTATTTCTAAAGCATCTTTTAATTTACGAACAACGGATGTATCAATCGTTGTTTCACTAATTATTCTTCCATTATTTTCTACGTATCCTCCTGCCGATAATACATAACCATCACATTCAATCGAAGAAACATCTTCTCCTAAGCTACATTTTGCACGACCTGTACAAAAATAAACAAGATGACCATTTTCTCTTGCCTTTTTTATTGCATATCTGTTTTTTTCACTAACTAGTTTTCCAGGTAAACAAGTAGTTCCATCTACATCTAAAAAGATTATTTTTTTGTCCATAACTTATCCTCACTAGGACCATTCTAACAAAAAGCAAGGAAATAGAAAAGAAGATTATTGAGAAACAGTCTTCTTTTCTATTTATGAAAAAAGGATGAAATTTCTTTCATCCTTTCAAGTTATTTTCTATTTCATGATTACTACTGGTTTAATTAAATCAGATGGTTTATCTTTCATTAAGTATAATGCTTCTTCAATATGTTCAAAGCCATCAAATTTATGAGTTACTAACTTAGAAGGATCTACTCTTCCTATTTTTACCATAGCTAGTAGTTTTTCTAAACGATCACGTCCACCAGGCATTAATCCTCCTGCAATTGTTTTATGACCCATACCACATCCCCATTCAACTCTAGGAATTCTTAAATATTCACCTTCACCTAAGTAGTTTACGTTACCAACAATACCACCTGGTTTCATTACTTTTACAGCTGTAATAAATGTATCATTATCTCCACCTGCAACAATTACTTTATCAACACCTTCACCATTTGTTAAAGCCATTACTTGTTCTTCAATAGTACCATTTTTGTAATTAATAATATGAGTAGCTCCATATTCTTTTGCTATTTCAATACAATTAGGACGAGAACCTACCGCATAAATTTCGGAAGCTCCACGTAATTTAGCACCTGCAACAGCCATTAAACCTACTGGTCCAATTCCTACTACTAATACAGTTTCACCAAATTTAATATCTGCTAATTCAACACCATGGAATCCTGTTGGCATCATATCGCATAACATAACTGCACTAATATCATCTACTTCATCTGGAATATGTGCTAAGTTACCATCTGCATCATTAACATGGAAATATTCAGCAAATACACCATCTTTAAAATTAGAGAATTTCCATCCTGCTAACATCCCACCTGAATGCATAGGGAATCCTTTTTGAGCTTCTACTGAATTCCAGTCTGGTGTAATAGCGGCCACTAATACACGATCGCCTTTTTTAAAATCAGTTACTAACTCACCTACTTCTTCTACCACACCTACTGCTTCATGGCCTAAGATCATATCTGTTCTTTCTCCCAAAGCACCAGCCCATACTGTATGAATATCAGATGTACATGGTGATACTGCTGTTGGTCTAACTAAAGCATCATTTGGCCCAATAGTTGGTATTTCTTTTTCTAACCATCCTGTTGAACCTATTTTCTTCATTGCATAACCCTTCATTTTTATATCCTCCTTGTTTTTTATTATTTCGGCATTTGTGATAAATTTTTCACAAGTGTAACCGTTTACATATTTATACACCATTTTTGTGTAAATTGCAATAGTTTCGTCTTATTTAACGATATAAATATTAATTACACTCCTATATTTTAAAATATAACACATGTATTTATTTTTTATTGAACCCCGTTTGACTAGTCTTTTATAAAAACAAATATTAGAATTCGGATTACTATTCTTTTTGATTTATGAATATTTCACATAATAGAAAGACATTATAAAAAACAATCTTTTATATAATCATTTTCATAATCATCTAAATCTTCTAAATTACCACAAGAGAAAAAAGTACTACTTCTACCTTCAAATTGTCCAAGATAAGTAGTGTTTACTAACATATTTTGGTTTAATTTTTGAATTGGCATAATACAACGATATTTTAATTTATTTTTATCTTTCATTTTTAGAATTGGACAATTCGTACATCTTTCATTTTTACCATGTAATACTTGGTAACAAAAATCACCCTTTTTAACATTAGGAAATGCTTTTTTTAGTTCAACATTAAAATAAAGTAATTGTGCAGTTTCATCATCTATAATATAAGCATATGAATTTAGTTCATCTAAAACACGTAATTTATCTCTTGCCATCCTTTCTGAAGCCTTCATTAGAGAATTATATTTTAAAGATTGAGCAATGATTTTGCTAGCATGCATTAAGGTTGCTATTTCGATTGGACTCCAAATTCTAGCTTTTGTACAGTCATCAAAACCAATCATATTGACCACTTCTCCATCGAATTTATTAAAAGATATCAAAAATGATTGAATGTTTTGTTCTACCATTATTTTTTGGATTGGTTCTCCTTGAAAAACAGATAAGTCATTACAATAGAAAACACCATCTTCATTTGAATTATTTATCATTGGTTGATAAATTTCTTTGGGTACTGATTTTAAATTATCTTTTTGAGAAATGAATCCTTGTTGACACCACTCATAGGTATTATCAAAATGATAAGAATCATCTTTTATAAACTCAAAAATATAACATCTTTGTGCATTAAAACGTCTTCCTAATAATTCTAATACTTTATTAATAGATGCCTCATAATCTAGTGCTTGTGTTAATAAAGAAAAAATATCAGAAATAAGCTGTTTATCAAAATGTTGTGACAAAGCTCTAGAAGCCACATCAAAAGGTGTCGTATTATTCATATTCCCTTGAGACATAGACGCTTGATAAAAACGATAAGCATTTTTGCCCCTGCTTTTTACATCATATAATGCCATATCAGAACAATCATATAAATCTTGAAAAACGAATCCATCTTGAGGATATGTAGCTACCCCAATGCTTGCAGTAGTTTTATATTCTCTTGTTTTCCCTAGGAAAGTTTGGTTAAACTCAACAATAACTTGTTCTAAATAATTTATGAGTTTTTGTTTTCCTTGCAAGCAAGGAACAAAAATCATAAATTCATCACCACCAATACGGCCAATATACTCCCCATCATGAAAAATAGTATGTAATTTATCACCCATTTCTTTTAATACCGTATCTCCATAAGGATGTCCTAAGTTATCATTGATTGTTTTAAAGTTATCCACATCTACAATAATAAGAGCATGTTTATCATCTTGAGTGCTAGATGATAACTTTTCACTGACCATCATTTGGAAAGCATTTTTATTATAACAACCTGTTAATTCATCTGTGTGCATTTTTATTTCTAATTCTTTTATTTCTTGCACATTAACAAATTCACCGACAATTTCAACTGGATTACCATATTTATCACGACTCACAACATATTTAGCTGTATACCATAAAATAGTACCATCATCTGTATAGGTTCTAAAAACATGATCCGTGTGTATTCCTTGATACATGCATCTAACAACATCTCTAAATATTTCAATATCATCCTTATGAATAACACCGGCATGAATCACTTCTTCTGGATAATTTTTCATAATTGGAGCTACTTTAAAATGGGATAAAACAGGTCCAATAAAATGGATTTCTTTTTTTTCAATATTCAAACAAAACGGATAAGAAAAAGACATTGTATAGATTAACTCAAAACAACGATTTTTCATAAATACATATTGAACATCTTCTGGTTTATAACGTAGCATAAAGTATAGTTGTCGATCACAGTCTTTTCCATGTGTGATATGTAAATCACCATGAACAGTCGACTCTCCATTCGTAATCATCTCCACACTTTGAACAACGCATTCTTTATCCATATTGATAACTTGTTTTGCAATGGTATGATAACTTTCTTTAGCAACAATAACTTTCGATAATTCTTCAATCGACATATCTTCATGAATAAGTTCCAAGTATTTACAAGCCTCATTACAATAAACCACTTTTCGAACATCTAAATCAACACAGATTATTGGTTCAATTAATTTATTATGAATTTTTTGATCAAACAAATATTGCTCCATAAAAATCCCTCCCAAAAGATCCTATATTTATCTTATCACTAGTTCCTTTAAATCACAATAAAAAACCATAAAAGTCCTTATTTATTCGATATTTTTAAAAGCAAGTGGAACATTAGTTCCACTTGCTTTTAAAGATGATTTTGTTATTTGGTTTTGTTTACATATTCTTTTTTTATATATTCTATTGTTTGATCAATATCACTATTTGCTAGATAGTTTAATAAATCTAACAGTATTTCATCTGTTTTTTCTTCAATAATATAATAGGGTCTTGTACGATTATAATAGATTAATGGATCATCTACTTTAAAATCTTTCCCTCGATAAACAATAGTAGCTCCAATACGATCTAAAAAAGACTCTATTAAATAACACATTGGCATTGGTGCCGCACTAGGTCCTTCTAAACCAAAGTCTACCCAATATTCCCAATGATGTTTATTTCTTCCCTTGTGATGTAACCAAGCCTCACTATAACCTTTTTCCATTCGTTCTACCCCATTAGGTGAACGTGTTCCATCAAAATATTTAGCTCCTGTAGCTAATTCAATAGGGCTGTATTTAGACAAATCATGCAAAATTCCTTGTTTATATAAACCACAACGAAAACAAAGACGAGTAACATGATACTTATGTTTATTAATTACTTTTAGATGTTTTAATAAAGCCATATTACATTTCCTCTTGATACTTTGTTTTAAACAGGTCTTCATCTTGTTCTATTTGAACAACATCTTGTAAATCAGGTAACTCATCCAATGATGTCAAAGAAAATGCATCCATAAATTCATTTGTTACTCCATATAAAATAGGCATCCCTAAAGAATCTTCTCTACCAACTTCTTTAATCAATGCTTTTGCAACAAGTTTACGAATCATAGTATCACTTCCTACCCCACGAATCTCTTCTACCTTTGATCTTGTAACCGGTTGATTATAAGCAATAATAGCTAACGTTTCTAAAGCAGCATTCGAAATAGTTGCACTTGTTTGTTCTACTAATTTTTGATAATACTGAAAATGTTCTGGATTTGTCGCTAATTTATACTTCCCACCAAAACAAACTACTTGTATTCCTTTGATGTTTCTTTTATGATAAGCAGCTACAAAATCATCTAGTAAAGCCGTTGCTTGGGCTTTTGATACTTCTAATATTTTACTTAATTGAAGACAATCAATCCCTTCATCACCTACAATAAAAAGAATTCCTTCAATAGCATCTATATATTGTTGTGTCTCCATTATAATTTCCCCTCTATATAAATATTTTCAAACAAATCATCTTGAATAATTTCTATTTCATTATCTTTCGCTAATACTAATAAAGAAATAAAAGTTACTACAAAATAGAAACGATCTGTTCGATCAAATAATTCACTCATTTCTACTCTTTTATTTACTCTTGTTTTAAAATAATCCCTTATTTGTAATGTTCTTTCATCAACACTAATATCTTTTCTAGTAATATGTGTATCTAAAGGCTTTGATAAGAGTTTTCTTTGAAACATTTTTTGCATTGCTTTCATTAAGTCATACACTTCTAAATTATCTGGTATCATTGTTGAACTATCTACCACATATTCATCCATATTTTCACTAGGCTTTACAATAAATGTTTGACGATAAAGATATTTTTCACGAATTTCATCTAGTACATCTTTGTATCGTTTGTATTCAATTAAACGACGGATTAAGGCTGTTCTAGGATCTTCTTGATAATCATCTTGAATGTTGACTACTTCTTTTGGTAATAACATTTTACTTTTCATTTCTATTAAGTCTGCAGCCATTACTAAATATTCAGACATCACTTCAAGATTCGTTGAGTCCATACATTGAATATACGTTAAATACTGTTCTGTAATAACTGATAGTTCAATATTTTCTAATTGTAATTCATGTTCCTTTACTAGATGTAATAACAAATCTAAAGGTCCTTGAAAATCTTCTAATACTACGTTATATTCCATGTCTTTTCACCCCACGACATTATAGCACAATTTATAAAAAATGTCTTTAAAATCAAGATTGTTTTACTTAGGTTTACGGATTAAATGCTTGATAAAAGCTTTGTTATTAAATGGAATAAGTGGGTATAAATAACCATGACCAAAAGGACGTAAGGATAACAAATAGAAAAATAAAATAACAAAATAAGTTATCATTCCTGCTTCTCTAAAGAAATAAAAAACTATCACTCCTAACATCCGAATATACTTATTCGTTAATGATAATTCATAACTAGGATTCGCAAATCCTGATATATTACTAATGGCACTTACTAATAAAACTTCTTCACTAAACATTCCCAAATTGATAGCAAATTGTCCAAGTAAAATAGCTGCTACAACACCCATTGCATTTGATAAAGACGTAGGTGTATGAATCGTAGCAAGTCGTAATAATTCAATCGCTACATCTACTATAAACACCTGAATAATTAAAAGATTAGTAACATCTGTATGAAAGAACCATATTGGTATCATAAAAACAGATAAAAATACTGCAAAATAGCGTAACAATCGAACACTAGTACCAATAATAGGAGCTTGTCGATATTCTTCTACATTTTCTAATAATTCAAACAAAGTAGTTGGTAACATAATAACAGAACTAGAAGTATCCACAATCACCGCTAAATAACCATGGACAATATGAGTTGCAACTACATCTGGTCTTTCACTATATCGAACTAATGGAAAAGGATTATATCCTTGATCCATAATTAGTTCTTCTATAGCTCGATCACTCATAATAAAATCATTTGCTTTGATTTTAGAAATTCTAGATTTTACTTGTTTTAATAAATCAGCTTCTATTTTATCTTCTAAATAACATAAACAAATATCTATTTTATTCGTACTACCAATTGTTTCCACCATACAAAGAAAAGTAGGTGATTTAATTCTTCTACGTAATAAGGCTACATTTACAACTAAGTTTTCATTAAAACCATCCTTTGCCCCACGAACACTTTTTTCAGTTTCTGGTTCTTGAATACTACGACTTGGAAAGTTACGCATTTCTAGGACATAGCTTAATTTTTTATAAAAGAGGACACAGCACCCTGAATATAGTGCATATTCTAGTTTATTTGTATCCATTTGTAAGGAAACATCGCCATTATTCAAACAATCTAAAAAGTCCTTCCCCTTATCTTCTACTATTCCATGAACTAAATAAGCAATTAAATCTTCTTTACACAAGCTAGATAAAAAATAAATAGTTACGATTTCTCCTCGATAATCTATAACTCTTTTTTTACAATCAAAAGATGGATTTTCAATCATGATTTAGGCCTACTAAATAACGCTACTAAAAAAGCAAAAACAATCGCACTTGTAATTCCAGCTGCTGTTAAATCAAACATTCCTAGTGCTAATCCAAAGATTCCAAATTCATCCGTAGCTTCCATGGCTCCATGCATTAAAGAATGACCAAAACTAGTAATAGGTAACAATGCTCCTGCATGAAAAATAGAAACTAGTGTATCATATATATTAAAAAAATCCAATACTGCCCCTACTATAACAAAATAACAAATAATATGCCCTGGTGTTAAATTACTATGATCATAAATAACTTGTGCTACCAAACAAACAAAACCACAAAATACAAACGCTAATAGATAATTCATTGTGTTACCTCCAAACTAAAAGCATGACAAATACAAGGAATACTTTGTTTTTGATTTGTCATTATTGGGTTTAATAATGCTCCTGTTGGTAAAACTAATATCTTTTGATAGCTTCCTTGTAGTAACTTTTGGTATAAATACCCAAAAGTTACTAAGGCACTACAGGTTGGTCCGCTACCACCTTGAAATACAACTTGTGTTGTTTCATAAAGTAAACAACCACAATCATGATATTGCTTTGCTTTCATTCCATCTCTATCCATTAAAACTTCCATAATATTTTTTCCATAATTTGATAAATCACCAGTAACAATTAAATCATAATAATCAGCACTACGATTTAAATCCTTTAAATGATTCTTTAAAGTATCAAAAGCACTAGGAGCCATTGCTTTACCCATATCATTAGGATTTGTTTGTAACATATCAATAACCCTACCCATTGTAATAGCCCCTATACGGACCTTTGTAGGGCTATTAGTAAGTAATACACTAACTGCACCTGTTGCTGTAAATGTTGTGGTAATAGGCTTTTGAATACCATATTCATTAGGATAACGAAACTGTCTTTCAGCACATGCATTATGACTTGAAACCATTACTAAAATACGTTCCATTGATTTATTTTCTAAGAATAAACTTGCTTGTTGGATACCTTGTCCCATGGTTGCACAAGCACTATAGATTCCATATAGTGGTCTTTTTATTCTTTTACAAAAGTAATTGATAGCAGTAATTTGATTATTCAAATCTCCACCAATAAATAAATCAATATCATCTTGCTTTATCTTTGCTTTTTGCATCACAATATCACAAGCATCATCTAACATCGCAATCTCAGCTAATTCATAGCTATCTTTTCCTAAATAATGATCATGATAAACAATATCAAAATAATTACCAATTGGTCCTTGACCTTCTATCTTTCCAGCACTAGTTGCTACTTTTTCCACATATACATTTTCTAACAAAAAAGAATTACCAGAAATACGACAAGACATAACGAATTCCTCCTAACACAAAAGAACTAACAATACCAAAGGTAATAACAGTTCCTCCTAGTTTAAACACACCTGCACCAATACCTAGAACTATTCCTTCACTTCTTCCTTCCATTGCACTAGCAGTCATGCTATTAGCAAAGCCAGTAATAGGAATAAATGAACCTGCTCCTGCAATAGCACCCAACTTGTCATATACTCCTAATCCTGTTAATACACAAGCTAAAAATACCATGGTCACTACCATATAGGGTGTTGCATCTGTTTCACTAATCATAAAGATAGTTTGGTACAATTCTAGAAAGAATTGTCCAATAGCTCCTATTACACCTCCTACTAAAAAAGCAATTCCAGCATTTTTCTTTTTATTCACTTTTGGACTTAAACTATTTGCGATTTTTTCATAATCTTCTTTATTCATTATTTCACCTCGGTTTTATTTTTACCAAGGATTCATTCTTTAAACAAAAAAATCTTACAGTTTATGTAAGATTTTATATAATTTATAACCAACAAATATATCTATTGGAATCATAAAACAAGCTTTTAATACACGTATAAATACAGAAAGGAAAAAAGGTATTCCATACATGATATCTAACCATAAAGGTGTTAAAGTCATTGTAACAATTAATTCTACTAACAATACAACTGTTAACCATGAACTAAAAGCATGTATTTCTTCTTGTGATAATTGATGTTCTTTTTTATGTAAAGCATAGAAAATAAAGATTATAAAAATTACTAATATGATAATAATGATTATTTTATATTTCATGAACATCGTAAATTCTACTCCAGATACTTCAATTGTACCAATTGATAAGAAATAAGTAGATGTTACTATTACTAATGCTACTAAAATTGTTTTTAAAATACCAATCGGTATCATAAAGCTTTTTTCTTTTTGGTGATGCATCCAAATAGATGGTATTAATATTTGGATAACAGAGTTTAAGGTGAATCCTAAAAAAGGAAATCCACTAGGAACAACTAATAATCCTCCAAAATCAATAACCAATGCACATAAATAAGCATATCCTGGAGGAATAATGGCTCCTACTAACATAATTGATAATGTCTCAAAACCTATTTGAAAGCTTTCTAAACCAAACAATGGTATCATAATAGATAATCGATTCATAATAATAACAATAATAACAAATAAGCCACAACGACTTAACATCTTAACATCCTTTTTTAAAGGATATTTCTTTAATACTATAACCCCTATTAATAATAAAATAATTCCCAAAATTATTTGAATCATATTCTTCTTTGCTACTACAACTTTCCTGCTTCATCCTCTTTACTAGTCCACAGGCGTTAATTCCGATCAATGACCGTACATTTTGTTGTTATTTAGTGTAGACTCCTCCTCTTTCTAATATATAAGCACGAACTAATGAAATAAATGCTAAGGATCCGGTAATATAAATACGATCCTTTGTTTTAATTAAATCTTCTATTGCTTGTTTCCAACAAGCTTCTTTAGGACAAGAACTAGGATAGTCCTCTAAACTAGCGGCTCTAGGATGATCAAATGTAGTTAATATAATATCATCACTAAAGCTTCTTAACTGTTCTAACATACTTGTAATATCTTTATCTTTAAAAGCACTAAACAAGATAGTTCCTTTTCCATAGTATTGAGCACTTTCAATAAACATCTTGATACCAGCATCATTATGAGCACCATCTATAATAATAATTGGTTTATCCATTACTTGCTCAAATCTACCAGGCCAATTAGCCTCATAAATAGCTTTTTCAACATCTTCTTTTTTACAAGGATATTTTGTTTGTAAATAATAAATAACTTCCAAAGCTAAGGAACTATTTAATTTTTGATAAGTGCCTAAGGCACTTAATTGAATATTATAATCACGATACTGATAACTATTTTGAGTGACATTTTTTAATTCTTGAACATGTAATAAGAAAGCATCTTGTTGTTTACAACAATCTCTAATAACTTTGATACATTCTTGTTTTGTTTCACCTATGATACAAGGCGTATTTTTTTTAATAATACCTGCTTTTTCTTTTGCAATCGATGATAATGTATTACCTAAGAAATCAACATGATCAATAGAAATATTAGTAATAATACTAACTAGTGGCTTTACAAAGTTAGTAGCATCTAAACGACCTCCAAGCCCTACTTCAATAATGGCTAAATCAATTCCTTGTTCCAAGAAATACTCAAAAGCAATACATACTTCTATTTCAAAAACAGATAATTGATATTCTAAATATTGATCTATATAAGTATTTGCAATAGCTACCATTTTTTCTATTGGAATAGCTTGATCATTTATTTTAATAATATCATTACGTAAATGTAGTGCCGGACTAACAAAAGTAGCTACCCGATAACCCGATTTACAATATACCGTCTTTAAATAATGAACAGTGGACCCTTTTCCATTTGTACCTGCAACATGAATAACTGGTAAGTCTAAATAATTGGGATGACACTGAAGGATATAAGCTTGTAAATTATCTAAACTATAAACACGATCTTTTTGCAAACTCATGAAATGTAAGAATTCATCATAATTAGAAAACATACTCTTCCCCCTTTATTTTACTCTATTAAAGCATTATAAAACAAAAAAGAGTGGAATACCACTCTTTTTAATATTTTTGAAACTGATCAATATCTAATACAAATACGGTTGCTCCACCAACAGTTACATCGATCATAACTGGTGTGAAGAATTCACCCATTTCAGTAGGTGGTACTGTTGGTTCTTTTTCAACGCGTTTTTTCGCATTTTCTTCAATAATAGATAGTACGTGTTCTACTTTTAGTGCTTCTACTCCAATAAGAAAAGTAGTATTCCCTTTCTTTAAAAACCCACCTGTTGTAGATAGCTTTGTTGAAAAGTATCCAGCATCTATTAGTGCGCTTTGAACAAAAGAACTATCGTCAGAATTGATAATAGCAACGATTAATTTCATAGTATATTACCTCCTTTATTACCTATATAATAGCATATTTTCATTAAAATATACATATTTTATATAAATCATGTAGATATGTCGTTATTTATTAAAAAAAAGATACTTTTACAAGTATCTATAATGTATCAAAATCTTCTAGTTTTTCTGTTCTTGCAAGAACTAAGAAACGATCTCTAGGTTTTACCTTATAATCAGGTGCTACACCTAATGATAACTGTTCTGTTTCTTTATCTCTTACTCCTAAAATATTCATTTCATATTTAGTACGAACATTTAATTCTTTTACTGTTTTACCAGTCCAAATAGTTGGTGCGTATATTTCTACTATTGAATTATCATCATCTAATTCAACAACATCTACTAGATTTTTACGAAGTAAGCTCTTCGCTAATTTCATTCCTATTTCTTTTTCAGGACGAATAACACGATCAGCACCTACTCTTTCTAAGATTTTCATAAATGCTTTGTTTTTTGCTTTTGTTATAACATAAGGAACTCCTAATTCTTTACAATGCATTGTTGCTAAAACAGCTTCTTCTAAGTGTGTTCCTATTGCTATAATCGCAACATCAAAGTCTTCAATCCCTAAAGCTGACAACTCTTCTATTTTTGTAACATCTGCTACTACTGCTTTAGTTACTTCACTCGCTACTCTTTCAACACAACTAATATCACGATCTACAGCTAATACCTCACAACCTTGTTCAGCCAATGTTGTTGCTACGGTTGAACCAAAAATCCCTAGTCCTAAAACTGCATATTGTTTCTTTGCCATACTTTTTCTCCTAACCTAGTAATACATCTTCATCTAGATATCTAATTTCTACTTTTCCTTGACGCATATTCTCTTTTTTTGCAAATGTTAGTAATAATGTTACTGGTCCAATACGTCCAATATACATCAACACAATAATAACTACTTTCCCCGCACTACTTAATAATGGTGTAACCCCGGCACTAAGACCTACTGTTGCAAAAGCTGAGAAAGCTTCAAAAATAAGGTCTACAACATGTAAGTTTGGTTCTGTCATTGTTAATACAAATAAGCCTAAATAAGCAAATAACAAACCAATCGTACAGATTGCAAAGGCACGTATTATTAAACGTTTTTTAATACGACGTTGGAATAAAGTTACTTCTTTACGTCCGTGATAAATATTATAAATCATTAGACAAACAATTGCAAATGTCACCGTTTTAATACCTCCAGCAGTACCTGCTGGGGAACCTCCAATAAACATAAACAAGCACATCCATAATTTAGTATGATTATATAATTGAGCAATATCTACTGTTGCAAAGCCAGCAGTACGTAAAGTAACTGACTGGAAGTAAGATACTTGTAACTTTTCTAACAATGATAAGCTTCCAATTGATGCATCGTTACCAAACTCACATCCTAAAAACAAAAGAGTCCCTGAAGCAATTAAAACAATAGTTATAATTAAAACTAATTTTGTATGTACTGCTAACTTTTTCCACAAATGAGAGATATGAAACCCTGCATTTCTTTTCTGTTCTTTTTTATATGTCTTTAACACATCAAACCACACTACAAATCCTAAACCACCTAAAATAATAAGTGAAGTTATCGTTATATTAACAATTATGTTTGTTTGATATCCAACTAATGAATTACTTCCTAATAAATCAAATCCAGCATTACAAAAAGCAGATATAGAATGAAACAAAGCATAATATAATCCTTTTACAAAACCATATTCAGGTACAAAAACAGTACATAACCCTATCATACCAATGGATTCCACTAAAAAAGTATATTTAACTACTTTCTTTACCAAATTTTCAATTTCATTCATTCCTGGTTGATTCAATGCTTCTTGTAAAACAATTCTACTTTGTAATGACAAACGTTTACGCATTTTTAACATTGTTAAAGATAAAAATGTTAAAAAACCTAATCCTCCTATTTGAATCATTATCAAAATAACAATTTGACCAAATAAACTATATTGATCCGTTACAACCGTAGTAACAAGCCCTGTTACACATGTTGCTGACGTAGCAATAAATAAGTTATCTAAATATGGCAATACTGTTAATTGATTGGATATATCTAAAGAAAGTAACATCGATCCAACAAAGATAACCCCTAAAAAGCTAAAAGCTATTTTCTTTGTGGCATTAATATGATGCACTTCTTTTTGTTTTTTTGATTCTATTTCTTGCATTTTTCTACCTCTACTTATATACAATATCATACTTCTTTTTATAGTGATTGTAAATCACTAGCTAAAATGTTCTAGCATTATTTTAATTGCTAAAACAATTAAAATAATTCCTCCTGCTATTTGTGCTTGTTTTTGATATAATTGCATTATTTTATAAGCAATAACAGCACTAAAAAAGCATAAACCAAATGTAATAACACCTATTATGATGACTGCTTGAAATAATGCTACATCTAATAATGAAAAAGTAACTCCTAGTGCAAAAGCATCTATACTTGTTGCTAATGCTAAAGAAAAAATGGTAATCCATGCATCATTTTTCATTGGTTTTGTTTCTTTAAATGCTTCTACTATCATATCTAACCCAATAAACATTAATAACCCAAAACAAATCCAATGGCCTATTTGAAAGATTGTATCAGAACGAAAATCTCCTATATAAGAACCAAAAAGTGGCATTATGGTTTGGAAAACACCAAAACATAAGGATAATTTAAAGGCATAAAGAATTGGTTTTTCTCTTGTAATCGCACACGTTGCAATCGTAACACTAACTGCATCCATTGCTAGTGCAATGGCTATAAATATCATTTCTAACGTTGACAAATTATCACTCCTGTAATAGATTTTCACTGCATTTTAAACCATCGATTGCACTAGACATAATTCCACCTGCATATCCTGCACCCTCACCGATTGGATAAATGCCTTGAATGTTGGAACACATCTTTTCATCACGATAAATACGGACTGGTGCTGATGAACGAGATTCAACACCACTAAGAACTGCTTGACTAATAAAGCCAGGTATTTTTTTGTCCATGAAAGTCAAACCTTGCTTCAAAGATTGGTTTATTTCATAACTAAATAATTGTTCTAGCTTAGCATATTTATATGCAGGTAAAACACTTGGTATTACTTGTTCCATATCATATTCCATACTTCCATTCAAATAGTCTTCTATTCTTTGTACTGGAACATGATAATTCGAACCACCTAATTCATAAGCTTTTTGTTCTAATTTTTCTTGGAACTCAACACCTGCCAAAACATCCTCGCTACCAAAGTCTTCTCGATTTACAGTTACTAAAATAGCACTATTCGCATTTTCTTGTTCTCTTTTAAAATTAGACATTCCATTTACTACCAAATGATGTGCTTGGCTAGAGGCATTCACTACTTGTCCTCCAGGACACATACAAAAACTATATACTCCTCGTTTGTCTAATGATTGTACTGCTAATTTATAATCAGCTACTGGTAATATTGGATTATCTTTTTCTTGTCCATATTGACATTCGTTAATAAAACTTTGTAAATGTTCAATACGTAATCCTACAGCAAAAGGTTTTTGTTCCATTTTTATTCCATTTGCATCTAACATACGATAAGTATCTCTAGCACTATGTCCTATTGCTAATACTAATTTATCTAGGGATAGTTTTTCTTGTTTTCCATTTGTAGTCATTGTAATAGATTCAATCTTATTATTTTGAACATGAATGTCTTCTAACTTTGTATCAAATATTACTTTTCCACCATTTTCTTCAATAAATAGACGCATGTTTTTAACAACATCCATTAAGTAATCTGTTCCTACATGTGGTTTATTTCGATATAAGATTTCTTTAGGAGCACCATGTGTTACTAACGTATTTAATATAAATTGTTTACGATGATCTTTTACACCTGTTGTTAATTTTCCATCTGAAAAAGTTCCTGCTCCTCCTTCTCCAAATTGAACATTACTTTCTGTTTGTAAAATACCTTCTTTAAAAAATAAATCAATATCTTCTTTTCTTTTTTCTACTTTTGAACCACGCTCTATTAAGATAACTTCTTGTTTAGATCTTGCTAATTGATAAGCACAAAATAGTCCTGCTGGTCCACTACCTACTACTACTATTCTTTGATTTGTTGGTTGTAGGAAAGGATAGTTATATTGTTCTACTATGGATAAGGATACTTTTGGATTTTTTTTAATAATCATGGCTTCATTTTCTATTTCAAAATGATAAGAACATAGGAAATGAATATTATTTTTTCTTCTAGCATCTACTGCTTGTTTTACTATTTGAACATTTTTAATTTTATTTTTAGATACATTTAATAATTGGGATATTTTAATACGTGCATCTGTTTGTTTTAAAGGCATTTTTACATTATTTATTTCTAACATTTTTTCACTCTTTCTTCTATTATTTTAGCAACATATTGACCACTACCAAAAGCAAAATGAAGGTTATATCCTCCACAATCTCCATCTACATCTAATACTTCACCAATTGCAAACATATTAGGATATTGTTTTATTTCTAGGTCTTCATTTATTTGATTTAAATCAATTCCACCTTGAATCACTTGAGCAAATGGTGCTGATTTTGTTTCAACAATATCCATTACCCATTTTTTTAGTGCTATCTTTTCTTTTTGTAGTACTGCTACTAATTTTTCAGGAAATATTCCTTCTAGTCCATATTTTTCTAGTAATTCTTGATCATTTGGATATTGTGGTAATAAATCAATATGCAATTGAGGTTGATGACATTGGTGATAATATCTTGATAGTTGCATTACACAAATACCTGATAGCCCATAATCAGTAAATTGTATTTCACCAATTCTAGATGCTATTAATTGATTATTATCATATAAGGATACTTGTCCTTTTACACGAACACCTTTTAATTGTTTATAAACTTTTTTAGTGACAAACTGAACTAAACTAGGATGACAATTTGTTAAAGGAATGTTTAGATTTTGAATTAATTGATAATTATCTTGATTTGCCATTATACCCGCATTGCTACCAATAGCTAGAACAACATAATCCACAAAGTAACGATCACTAAATGTATTAATAGAATAACCATTTTTTTCATGTTTTATAGTAATAACTTTTTGTTGGGAGATAATTTTTGTATGTGTTAAACAATTCACTAAACAATCTTTTACTGATTTTGCTTGGTTACTAAAAGGATATAGTAATGTTCCTTCTTGTTTTAATAATAATTTTCTTTTTAAAAAGAATTCAGTAACATTGAAATTCATAATAATATTAGAAATAATAGGATTATTAGTATTATAAAAATCCATTTGCATCTCTGTATTTGAAATATTACAGCGACCATTACCAGTAGCTAATAGTTTTCTAGCACTTTTATCAAATTGTTCAAAAACAAGAATCTCGATATCTTTTGCTTGAAAACTACTGGCACATGCAAGCCCAGAAGCACCTGCTCCAATAATAGCTACTTTTTTCATCTTTATCACCTCATAATGCAATGATTATAACATATTTAGTTGTTTGGATATAGACTTTTTTTACATTATCTACACTTGAAAAAAATGCTGGATAAGAGTATAATTAATCAGTCATGTATTACTTAAGGAGGAAATAAAATGGGTAGAGCTCATGAGGTACGTAAAGTTGCAATGGCAAAAACTGCTGCTGCAAAAACGAAAGTATACTCACGTTATGGTAAGGAAGTATATTTAAGTGCAAAAGCTGGAGGAAGTGATCCAGATTCAAATCTTACATTACGTCGTTTAATTGAAAAAGCAAAAAAAGATCAAGTTCCTGGAGATGTTATAAAAAGAGCTATTGAAAAAGCAAATAGTGGTGCTGCAGAAAATTTTGATGAATTACAATTTGAAGGATACGGTCCAAGTGGTTCTACAATTATTGTAAAATGTTTAACTAATAATATTAACCGTACTATTTCACATGTACGTCCTGCATTCACTAAATCAAAAGCTAAATTAGGAGCAGAAGGATCTGTTTCTTATGCATATGATACTGTTAGTATTTTATCTTTTAAAGGTTTAGATGAAGAAGCTACGTTAGAAGCATTGATTATGGCTGATGTTGATGCGAAAGAAATTGAAGCACATGAAGATGGTTCTATTGAATTAACTGGTGAACCTCAAGATTTATACAAAATGAAGGAAGCTATTGAAGAAGCTTGTCCTGAAGCTGTATTTGATGTAGAAGAAATTTCTACTTTCCCACAAGAATATGTTGAATTAGCTGGGGAAGATATGGAACTGTTTGAACGTTTAAATCGTTTATTAAATGAATGTGATGATGTTGATACTATTATCCATAATGTAAAGAACTATCAAGGAGAATAATTTCTCCTTTTTTCTTTACAAAAAAAGATATTCCCAAAGGAACATCTTATTTTACTGTAGAAGAATTTGTTGATTCTTTTAAAACAACATCATGTGCTCCACCTTCTACAATACTTGTAGAAGAAACTAAAGTAATTTTAGCTTTTTGTTGGAATTCAGGAATTGATAAAGAACCACAATTACACATAGTTGATTTAATTTTACTTAACGTTAAACCAACATTATCTTTTAAACTACCAGCATAAGGTACATAAGAGTCTACTCCTTCTTCAAAAGAAAGCTTAGAATCTCCACCCATATCATAACGTTGCCAGTTACGAGCACGAGCACTACCTTCACCCCAGTATTCTTTCATATATTGACCATTGATGCTTACTTTATTTGTTGGTGATTCATCAAATCTTGAGAAATATCTACCTAACATAATAAAATCAGATCCCATTGCAAGTGCTAAAGTCATATGATAATCATGAACAATACCACCATCACTACAAATAGGAATATAGATTCCTGTTTCTTGATAATATGTATCTCTAGCTTTTGCTACATCTACTGTAGCAGTTGCTTGTCCACGACCAATTCCTTTTTGTTCACGAGTGATACAAATAGAACCTCCACCAATACCAACTTTAATAAAGTCAGCACCAGCATCTGCTAAGAATCTAAATCCATCTTCATCTACTACATTCCCAGCTCCGATTTTTACTGTATCTCCATAATTTTCACGAACCCATGCAATAGTCATTTGTTGCCATTCTGTGAATCCTTCACTAGAATCAATGCATAAAACATCCACTCCAGCTTCTACTAAAGCTGGTACTCGTGTTGCATAATCTTTTGTATTAATCCCTGCTCCAACTATATAACGTTTTGAATCATCTAATAATTGGTTTGGGTTTGATTTTCTTGTTTCATAATCTTTTCTAAATACGAAATAACATAATTTGCGATTATCATCTACTATTGGTAATGCATTTAATTTTTTATCCCAAATTAGATCATTTGCTTCTTTTAAAGAAGTACCTTCATGAGCTACTACTAATTTATCATAAGGAGTCATAAATTCAGTTACTTTTGTATTAGCATCCATTCTTGAGATACGATAATCTCTACCTGTTACAATACCTAATAATTCTCCATTACAAGTTCCATCTTTTGTTACTGCCATTGTAGAATGACCTGTTTCTTGTTTTAATTTTAACACATCAGCTAATGTACTAGTTTCACTTAAGTTAGAATCTGATAAAACAAATCCAGCTTTATGATTTTTTACTTTTCTCACCATTTCAGATTGGCTTTCAATAGATTGAGAACCATAAATAAATGATACTCCACCTTCTCTAGCTAAAGCAATTGCCATTGTATCATCAGATACAGCTTGCATAATTGCTGATACTAATGGGGCATTTAAAGAAATAGCAGGTTCTTCCCCTTTTTTAAATTTTACTAATGGTGTTTTTAAAGATACTGCGTTTGGTTGACATTCTTTCGAAGAATATCCTGGAACCAATAAATATTCGTTAAATGTACGTGATGGTTCTTCAAAAAAGTAGGCCATATTTTTCTCCTTTATTTTTACGATTTCATTATTTTTGTAAATTATAATTATCTATTATCATTTAGTCAAGTCATTATCTAATAATTGTCCATTTATTTGTACATTTATATTTTGCAACAGATAATCTACTTCTTCTTTTAAGTATAAATAGTTAACAAGTAAAGGATGATGATTAAATTCATCCATTGTTTGTTTATATTCTTCAATGATACGTGTTGCATTATCATCTTTTCTTGCTTTCAGATTAACAATAGCTTTTTGATATGCTTTTATTTTAGATTCTAAGGCTATTAGTTCTTGATTGTTATTGATGGAAGATTGGTATTCTTGAAAAGCTTTGATTGTAGGATTGTCTAATAACTCTTGGTTTAATAGAGCTGCTAATTCTAAGCTACTCAACTGCTTCTCCTTTTAATGCCCAAGTGTTTGCTTCTGTAATTTTAACTTTTACAATTGTTCCAATACTATCCATATTTCCTTTAAAGTTTACAAGCTTTTGATGAGCAGTATATCCAGTTAACATCGTATCATCTTTTTTGGAAGTACCTTCCACTAATACTTCTACTGTTTCATTTAAGAAACGTCTGTTTTGTTTTGATGCACACTCATTTACTAAATCATTTAATTTATATAAACGTTGTTCTTTATCTTCTAAAGCAACATTATCAATCATTTTAGCTGCCGGTGTTCCTTCACGAGGTGAGTAAATGAAAGTATATGCAAGATCATAACAGCATTCTTGATATAATGATAAAGTATCTTCATATTGTTCTTGAGTTTCATTTGGGAACCCTACAATAATATCCGTTGTTACTGTTGCGCTTGGGATATATGTTTTAATATGATGAAACAATTCTAAATAACGTTCTCTAGTATATCCTCGACCCATTAATTTTAATACATCATTATTACCTGATTGAACTGGTAAATGAATAGCTGGCATGATATTTTCATGACTAGCAATTACTTTTACCATGGATTCATTAAAGTCTCTTGGGTGGCTAGTAGTAAAACGGATTCTAGGTATTTTGGTAGCAGCAATATCTTCTAATAACTCACCAAATCCATAGTTACCTTCCAGATCTTTGCCATAACTATTTACATTTTGTCCTAATAACGTAATTTCTTTATAACCATCTTTTACTAATTGTTCTACTTCTTTTACAATATCTTTTGGTAATCTTGAACGTTCTTTTCCTCTTGTATATGGAACAATACAATAAGTACAGAACTTATCACAACCATACATAATATTTACCCATGCTTTATAATGATTTGCTCGAGTAACAGGAGTGTTTTCAATAACATCTCCTTCTTTTGACCATACTTCTATCACTTTTTCTCTATCGAACATTGCTTGTTCCATGATTTCAGGTAAGCGATGAATATTATGGGTACCAAAAATAATATCAATATGTGGATGTTTTGCTAAAATACGCTGTATTACTACTTCTTCTTGTGCCATACAACCACAAATACCAAATAATAAATCAGGATTTGTTTTCTTTAGGTTTTTTACATAACCCACTTTTCCAAATACCTTTTCTTCTGCATTTTCACGAATAGCACAAGTATTTAATAATATAAAGTCTGCTTGTTTAATATCTTTAGTAGGTTTGTATTGCATCATTTCTAAAATACCAGCCAATGTTTCCGTATCTCTTTCATTAGCTTGGCATCCATAGGTTTGGATAAAATAATACTTATGGTTTCCAACATTTTCCATACTGCTAGGTATAGAAAAAGCATCATCATATCGATGTATTTCTTCTTTGTTTCTTTTTTTAGCTTCATTTAATGAAGGTTTATTAAAATATTTACTATAGTCTTTCATATCTTGTTTCCTTTTATTTTATTATAAAGTTAAAAAAATAAGGACAATGTCCTTATTTTAATAAGCTCCCTCTGGTGCGATAGAAAAGTAAAGAACTCCACCTTCAGGTGTTTTCTTAAATAAAGATTTACAGTGGTTAGCCGCATCTCCTGCACTTAGTTCAGTTTCACAATCCATATAAGCACGGATTCCTGCAATTTTATCTAACTTAACTTTCACTTTATCATCTTCATATCCATCGAAGAAATCTACTAATTTTTTTACTTGAGCAGTGCTCATCATTAATTTCACCATTTTAAAATCCTCCTTCAATAAGTCTACATAATTATACCTTATTTAAAAAGAAAAAGAAATCCTTTTTTTACTACAGAATAACGATTTTTAATCGTATAGCCGTCACAATCTTATCCTCTATTACTAAATCATGAAAAGCTGGTACACAGGCTATTTCTATCCCTGTTGAAACCACATATCCTCTTGCAATAGCAATTGCCTTTATTGCCTGATTTAAAGCAGCTGCTCCAATCACTTGAATACTAATTTCTTCTTTACTACGAATCATACTAGATAATGCTCCAGCAACACTAGTTGGTGATGACGATGATGATACTTTCATTATTTCCATAAATAATCCTCCTATCATAAACTATGATTGGAGGACTATTTTATACCTATCTTTTTTTCTTGAATAATTTTTTAATCGCTATTTTTAAGGATGGATTTGTATGGCTTTGTTTAATTGCAATTTGTTCAAATATTAATTGACTATCGTATTCCTTTTGGATCTTGTTTTTAGAATATGTTTTATCATCTCCTAAAACCCAAGCCTTACGGTTATCACTTACTATTGTTTCTACGATATTCCATAGTTGTTTTTGAATATTTTTATCTAATATTGGACAAGCAATCTCAACACGTTTACGTAAGTTACGAGACATAATATCAGCACTACTAATGTACATTTGCATATTAGCTTCTGCACCAAAAATATAAATACGATGATGTTCTAAATATTTACCAATAATAGAACGGATTTGAATATTTTCAGTATGTCCTTTGATACCAGGAACAATGCAACAAACACCTCTTACAATTAGTGTGATATTGACACCTGCATTACTAGCTTCTTCTAACTTTTCAATAATGGAAACATCTGTTAAACCATTGACTTTCATAATAATACGTGCTTCTTTTCCTTCATTCGCTATCTCTATTTGTTCATCTATTTTTAATAAAATTGTTTCACGTAATCCAGTCGGTGCTACTAATAGGTGGGTGTATTGTCCTGCAATATTAGATACTAATAAGTTTTTAAAAAACATATCACCATCTATCCCTATTTCTTGGTTTGCTGTTATCAAAGATAAGTCAGTATATAGTTTTGCAGTTTTTTCATTATAATTTCCGGTACCAATTTGTGTAATAAATGATATTTTATCTTTATGTTGGTAAGTAATTAAACATATTTTAGAATGTACTTTGTAATCTTCTAATCCATAAAATATTTTACATCCAGCATCTTCCAATTCTCTAGAAAAATCAATATTATTTTGTTCATCAAAACGAGCACGTAATTCCATTACTACAATAACATCTTTTCCATTGTTTGCTGCAGTACATAAATGCTCTACAATCTTTGCATCATTCGCTAGTCGATAAATAGTCATTTTAATTGATATCACACTCTTATCATTAGCAGCTTCTTCGATTAAGGATACAAAAGGATCCATGCTTTCATAAGGATAATGTAATAATACATCTTTTTGACGAACATATCGTGTTAAACTACGCACCCCTTGTAGTTCACTAGATACTTGTGGTTGATAAGCCAAATAACAAAACTTTTCTTTTTGATTTTTTGTAAATTTAGTCGGTAAATCAAAAACATAAGACATATCTAATGGTGTCTTTACAAAGAAAGTTTGTCTAGAAGAAATAGATAACTGTTTTTGCATAAATTCAACAACTGAACTAGATTTACTAGCCGATACTTCCAAACGAACTGGCATCAAGTTATTTCTTTTCTTCAATAATTTTTTCATACTATCACGATAATCTATCTCTTCAAAATAATCATAATCATAATGAATATCAGCGTTACGAGTAATTCTGATAATAGCCTTATCTTCTATCGAATAGCCTGGGAATAATTCACTAGCCATTTCATAAACTATATGTTCGACAAATAAACATTTGAAACCACTCCTTAAAAAGATTAGTCTTTTGGCACGAGCAGGAATTGGAATTAAACCAAAATGTTTCTTATCTCCTTTTTTTAGTTCTAATATGATATTGATTGTTTTATTTGGAAAGTGTGGTAATGGGTGTGATAAGTCTATAATTTGAGGTGATAGTAATGGTAAAATAGAATGATAAAAATAATCTTTAATATATGTTTTTTCTGATTTAATTAAATGTTTATAGGAACTAAAAGCTACTCCTTCCATAAAGAATTGTTCTCTTAGATTTCGATAGATTTTATCTCTTTTTTTATAAAGATCTTCACTTTTTTTATAAATAGCATCTAATTGTTGTTTTGGTGTCCATCCCGTTTTATTATCTATAATTGACTCACGTAAATCCATAGAATGCGCTAAACCACCAACACGAATCATATAAAATTCATCAAGATTACTCCCAAATATAGAAATAAACTTTAATCTTTCAAACAAGGGAACACTTTCATCACTTGCTTCATCTAATACTCTTTCATTAAACTTTAACCATGATAATTCTCTATTTTGACTATATTCGTAACTTTCCATTTACTTGACCACCTTTTCATAAAAATAACCTTCACGAACACCATATTTACTAACCACAATCTCATCACATTTAAAATACTTTACAATTGTTTTAAAGATTAACATCCCTACTAAAATAGTTTTACAACGTTCAGGAACAATATCCAATAATTTATGTAATGTTTTTTTAGAAGAACTGCTCAAAACTTGATACATATCTTTCATCTTTTGATAATTCATTTGATGGTTTCCATTTGATAAACCATAACAATCATTATATAGTTTACTAGTAGCACGAATAGAACCACCAACACCACAAACAATAGGATATTTTGATAAATCATCCTTATTAAAATGTTTCTCTAATTTTTCTAATACTTCTTTTTTTATTTGTTTTGATTCTTTTTTTGTTGGTAAAATATCTTTTACATACTTGGTATACATATTCAATGAACCAATTGGCATAGAAATAGCCTTTTCTATTTTACCTTCATTAAATAAAACTATTTCAGTAGAACCTCCACCAATATCTACTAAAACTCCTGTTTGATGAAAAACATTTTTAGAAGCACCGATAAACTCTAAGCTAGCCTCTTGACTAGAAGAAATAATCGTAACATCTAAGTCTGTTCTTTCTTTTATTATAGCGATTACATCCTCACTATTCAATATATTCCTTAAAGATGCAGTTGCAAAAGCATGGACATCTTGAATATCAAAGTTATCTATTATTTCTTTATAAACACGTAACACTTCACAAGCACGATTTATTCCTTGTTCCATCATTTGTTTATCTTTTACATATTTTATCAAACCAACCATTTCTTTTTTTGTTACTAAAATAGTCATTTCATTGTTAACATATTTATATATACTCATACGAATCGTATTCGATCCAATATCAATTACTGCACTTATCATCCTACTACCTCCTAATCTTAGCAATCATACGCTTTTTTACTTTCCATAACACGCATCACTTCGTAAACTTTATGTTAAGATTAATAAAAGAAGACCATTCTTAAAAAGAGTGGTCTTCGTTAATCATAATTCTTTCTATATCTACTACTTTGTTGTCTTCAAAAGTTAAAACAACTGCACATAATTGTCCGCTACTTTCTGCAATTATAAAAGGAGCATGAAATCCTTTCATACGTGTAATAACACTATCAATATCACATCCTATTGCTGAACGATAAGGACCTGTCATTCCTACATCACTAATAAAGGCACATTTTCCATCAATAATCTTTTCATCTGCAGTTTGGACATGAGTATGAGTCCCTAATACTGCTTGTACTTTATCTTTAACATAGTGAGCAAATACTACCTTTTCACTTGTCGCTTCTCCATGATAATCAATAATATGAATATCATGTTCTAAATCTAAATAATCATCGATCATTTCAAAAGGACTACCATTACGTGTATCCATAAAAGCACTACCTAATACACTAGTAATACGAATTTTTTTACCTAAACAATCAAACACTCTTGATTTTGTACCAGGCAGGGCACGAGGTTGATTCATGGGAACAATCAAACGATTTGCTTCATCGATATAATCAAAAATTTCTTTTTTATCAAAAGTATGGTTTCCCATTGTCATAGCTTGAACACCTTGAAAAACAAAGAATTCATAATGTTTCTTTAAAAGCCCTTTTCCATGACTTGCATTTTCCACATTTGCAATAACAAAATCAATTTGATACTGTTGTTTTATACGATATAAATAATCTTCTACCATGTCTCTACCAATAGAAGACATTACATCACCTATAAATAATATTTTCATTTTTATCTCCTTAAAAAAAAGATAGGTACTAACCTATCTTATTTTGCGATTTCGCTAGCACGAACTTCACGAATAACTGTTACCTTGATATTTCCAGGATATGTTAATTCGGCTTCGATTTTATCTTTTATTTCTCTTGCAATTTGATGAGAACGAACATCATCAATCTTATCAGGTTTTACAACAATACGTATTTCTCTACCCGCTTGAATAGCAAATACTTTATCAACACCATCAAATGATTTTGCAATTTCTTCTAATTTTTCTAAACGTTGAATATAGTTTTCAATCGTTTCGCTACGACTTCCTGGTCTTGCAGCAGATAAAGTATCTGCAGCAGCAACTAAGATAGAAATAACACTTGTTGCAGGAACATCACCATGATGCGATTCAATAGCGTTAATAACTGTCGCATTTTCACCATGTTTCTTAGCATACTTAGCACCAAGTTCCACATGACTACCTTCTTTTTCACGGTCCATTGCTTTTCCGATGTCATGCAATAAACCAGCTCTTCTAGCTAATTGTTGATTTAACCCCAATTCAGCAGCCATAAATCCTGCTAAATGTCCAACTTCCAAAGAATGTTGTAATGCATTTTGACCATAACTAGTACGATATTTTAACTTACCTAAATGTTTGATAATTCCACTATCTAGTCGAGAAATACCTAATTCAAATGCAGCATCTTCTCCTGTTTTACGAATTACTTCATCTAATTCAGCTCTTGTTTTTGTAACTACTTCTTCAATTCTACCTGGTTGAATTCTTCCATCACGAATTAATGTTTCTAATGAAATACGAGCAACCTCACGACGAATTGGATCAAAACATGAAAGTGTAATTGCTTCTGGTGTATCATCAATAATTAAATCAACACCTGTTGCTTGTTCGATTGCTTTAATATTACGTCCTTCACGACCAATAATACGACCTTTCATTTCTTCACTAGGAAGAGCTACAACACTAACTGTTCTTTCTACTGTTTCTTCTTGAGCATATCGATTTATCGCATTTGCGATAATATCTCTGGCAAGCATAGTAGCTTTTGATTTCGCTTCATCTTCTTGTTCTTTAATATACCCTGTCATTTCAGCAGCAATTTGTTGTTCTACTTGTTTGAATAATTCTTCTTTTGCTTCTTTTGCTGACATAGCAGCAATTTTTTCTAATTCCCCTACTTTTGCATCAATTTTTTCTTGTAACTGCGTCTCTAATTTTCCTAAATTTTTCTCTTTTTCTTCTAACTGTTTTACTTTTTGCGCGATATTTTCTTCTTTCCCTTGTACTGCAATGTCACGACGATCAATTAATTTTTCACGTTGTGATAGTGCATTTTCTAATTCATTAATTTCATTTTTATGAACTTTTAATTGTTTTTCTGATTCTAATTTAAATTCATATGCATGAGTTTTCGCGTCTAAAATTGCTTCTTTAATGATTGTATCTGCTTTTGCATTTGCATCTTCAATGATTCCTTCAGCACTTACTTTTGCTTTTCTAATTTTTAGTTTAGTTAAACCTAAGTATAGTAAAAAACCGGCAGCTATTGCTAAGATATAGGTAAATATAGAGATAATATCAAAACTTTCCATTTTGTACCCTCCATAATTTTTTAAGTATCCTTATTTGTACTAAAAACTGTACAAGATTATTGTATAATAATTCTTCTTCATTTACAATGAAAACCTTATCATTTTATTGTAAACCAAACACTATATGACAATTCTACCACAAATTAAATAAAGTGAACAAAATTATGCTTTTTCCTTTTATCTAGGCAAATGCCTAAACAACATCTTTGTATTCTCATAGGTATAGGGTGTAGGAGGAATAAAATGAATAATACACAATTAACCATTTCTTCAATAGAAATGCAAAAATTCCAAAAAATATATGCTTTAAAAAAAGCTTTTGGAATTGGAACTATTTTTCAAGAATTAGACAAACCTTGGAGTGAAAAAGGATGGTAAGTAAAAAAGATATGTTACAAGATATTATGATGTTAGATTTTGCTATTAGTGATATTACGTTATTTTTAGATACTCATCCAAATGATAAGGAAGCATATAAATACTATCAAGAAGCAGTCGAAAGATATCAAAAAGCTTATGATTTGTATACTAGTAATTATGGTTGTTTAAACAATCGTAGTATTGATGACAAAAACTATGATTATATTAATGGTCCTTGGCCTTGGGAGGTAGAAGCATAATGTGGGTGTATGAAAAAAGATTACAGTTTCCTGTAAATATTACGAAACCAAATGCTAAAGCAGCTACTTTTATATGTTCTCAATTAGGTGGCCCTGATGGGGAATTAAATGCTGCAATCCGTTATCTAAGTCAACGTTATACGATGCCTTGGCCTGAATTACAAGCTTTATTGACGGATATAGCGACAGAGGAATTAGGTCATGTTGAAATGATTTCAGCAATTTTATATCAACTTACTCGAGGATTGTCTAAAGAAGAAGTGAAAGCAAGTGGCTTTGATACTTACTTTGTAGATCATACTTTTGGGATATATCCTCAAGCTGCTTCAGGGATGCCTTTTACAAGTGAAGGAATGCAATCTACTGGTGATCCTATCGCTGATTTAGTGGAAGATATGGCTGCTGAACAAAAAGCTAGGGTTACTTATGATAATATCTTAGCTTTAGTGGATGACGAAGAGATTAAGGCTCCCATTCGTTTTTTAAGAGAACGAGAAATTGTCCATTTCCAACGTTTTGCAGAGGCTTTAGAAATAGTGAAAAGTAAATTAAATAAAGATAATTATTATTACTGTAATCCTGAATTAAATTGTGATTTACCTAGAGAAGAATCTTTATTAGATTATTCTTCTAGCATTCAATTATAAAAAGCAAAAGAATTTCTTTTGCTTTTTAATGTTCTTTATTAAAGTTCTTTTTGATGTAAAAATAAAAAATAAAACATACAATAATTTGTATAAAAGAAGTAAAAGGAGTTGCTAATCCTACATAGAATAAGTTTGTTCCTTCTAAAGTACTGATTAGATAAGCTAATGGTACACGAATACAATAAGAGCCAATAATAGATTGTAACATAACAAAGGTTGTATTCCCTGTTCCATTAAAGAATCCTGTAAAACAGAAAATAAAACATACTAGGACAGTATCTATCGAATATGATTTTAAATATAGGACAGCTTCTTTCATAATATTAGCGTCACTAGTAAAGAAACGAATTAATACTTCTCCATGAAATGCACCAATATATGCCATAATCACCCCAAAGAAAAGTGAAATCAAAATCCCATATTTTAATCCTTTAACAGCTCTTTGATGTTTATTTGCCCCCATATTTTGTGCTGTGAATGCAGATAAAGATTGCATAAAAGCTTGTGGTACTAACATAATCATTCCTGTTAATTTTTCAACAACTCCAACTGCTGCTGATACATAAACACCCATTACATTAATAATGGCGGTAATTGATAAAAAGGAAATGCTTACTAAAACACTTTGCAAGGCTATTGGAACTCCTAATTGTAATACTTTTTTTATAACTTCTTTATCAAAACAAATCATACTAACTTCAAAATGAAATGGTAAAGCAATCTTTTTTATACGAATCAATGATAATAAAACACTTGTTCCTTGTGCTGTAACAGTTGCAATAGCAGCTCCCATTGCACCTAAACCAAAAAATCCAGTTAATAACAAGTCTCCTAAAATATTAATAATACAAGCAATAAATACAGCAATTAAAGGTGTTTTAGAATCTCCTATTCCTCTAAAAACACTTCCTAAAACATTATAAGCAACAATTAATATAACTCCTAACGATGAAATAAATAAATATTGTCCTGTTGAATAAATAGCACTTTCTGGTACGTGCATCAAAGTTATAATTAAATCTTTACCAATAAATAAAAAGCCCATAATAATGATAGCCATAGTTAAAAACAATAAAATACTGGATCCTACTACATGTCCTGCTTTATCACTTTGTTTTGCACCAATATAGTTTCCTATTAAAATAGTAGTTCCCATCGATAATCCAGTACACAAAGAGGTGATTGTTGTAATAATCTGACTTCCTGTAGTAACTGCAGATACTTGTTCTACTTGACTAAATCTACCTACAATAATTAAATCCACAGTTCCATACGTTACTTGTAGTAGTAAAGCAAATAAAACAGGTATCGTAAATTTTAATAATGTTGGTAATAATTTTCCTTCTACTAAATTATTTTTCATATTTTCCCCTATAAAAAACATCTAATAAGCTTAGATGTTTTCTTTCTATTTAAAACATTCTTCCAATTGACCAAACAACAAATCCATCGCTTGAGAAGATGGAATATGACTAGCTTCTTCCATTATATTTAATCGAATATTTGAATTATTAACATCTCCTATTACTTTTACTAAAGAACTAGTTGGTGTAATAATATCATTGGCTCCTTGGATAATATAATATGGTTTGGATATTTTTTTGAAATCTTCACTAACATCTAATCCAATAATTTCATTAATCAATGATTCATTTTTAGTAAAACCATTTTTAAATAAAGCTAAAAAGTCTTTTGTTTTATAGTCTTGACTCAAAAAGTTACCTAACATAATTGGTAAAAAATTAGTTGCTGTTGTTTTTTTATGAATATATCCATTCGAATACTTCTTAATATATTTTGATATTTCTACAACATTTTGATAACAATGAGATGGCTCTTGATGAATTTCTTCAATTCTAGCAAGTGCTTTTACTCGATGACAATAATCCGTTAGTTCCTCAAAAGTATCTTCACTAAAATACATATCTTTTGATAATTGTCCATAACAAATAGCACCATCGATAGGATTATCTTGAGCCATTACTTTTAGAGCTAATAATGAACCCCAAGACATACCAAATAAATATATTTTATTATTTGGAAATAAAGCTCTTATTTCGTTAATTAAATCAAATGTCATGTTCACATAATCATCTACTGATACATCTTCCAATACTTGATTATTTATCCCACATCCTAATTGATCCCAATAAACCATAGTATAGTTTTTAATAAAATCAGGATATAATCCTCTCGATCCACATGAAAAAGGTAATGAAGTTCCTAAACCATGTAAACAAATTAATACAGGGTTATAACTACTTTTCCCTTCTATTAATACTTTTTGATTTATTCCATTTAAATTAAGTTGTTTTAAATAACTAACTGCTGTTATTTTAATTCTTTCTTTTCTAAATTTCATATTATTTCATCCTTTATATTTCAATCTATTTTAACGTATTTTAAGTTAAATAACAAGTTATTATCTTCTTAGCTATGATATAATAAATTAGATAAGGAGATTCTATTTATGACATATGCATATTATCAAAGTATTATTGGGATCATTGAAGTTGGTTTTAAAGAGGAAGTAGTTTATTCTATCAAAATAAAAGAAAAACAAGGTATATCGAATGCTACAAAGTTCAGTGATTTCGTTTTTTCTCAAATATCACAATATTTAGTAGGAGAACGTAAAGAGTTTAGTTTTCGCTATCAGTTAATAGGTACTGAATTTCAAATAAAAGTATGGAATGCACTTTTAACTATCCCTTATGGACAAACCAAAAGTTATCAAGATATCGCAAATGCAATAGATAATCCCAAAGCATGTCGAGCTGTTGGTAATGCAAATCATCATAATCCTATTCTTTTGGTTATTCCTTGTCATCGTTGTATTCAAGCGAATGGAAAAATAGGTGGATTTGGATTAGGTATTGATATAAAAATAAAATTATTAAGATTAGAAAAAGGGCAATAGCCCTTTTAAAATACAAAAAAAGACATCCAAATGGATGTCGGATGAAACTGGCAGTTTGCTATTGTTGCACCTTAGTACTATCGTCGCCGTTATGATGCTTAACTTCTGTGTTCGGGATGGGAACAGGTGTGTCCATCATGCCATCACTACCAGATTCTTCTTGAGTGAAATCACTCAAAACTAGATAACAATTGCTTTTTAAATTCGATTCTTTCTTTGTTTTTATCTTCAAGCGTTTAACCGTTTAGGTTAAGTCCTCGACCTATTAGTATCAGTCCGCTGAACATGTCACCATGCTTACACTCCTGACCTATCAACCTTATCGTCTTTAAGGGGTCTTACTTGCTAACGCAATGGGAAGTCTCATCTTGAAGTTGGTTTCACACTTAGATGCCTTCAGCGTTTATCCATTCCACTCTTAGCTACCCAGCTATGCCACTGGCGTGACAACTGGTGCACCATTGGAGTGTCCATCCCGGTCCTCTCGTACTAAGGACAGATCTTCTCAAACTTCCTGCGCCCACGACAGATAGGGACCGAACTGTCTCACGACGTTCTGAACCCAGCTCGCGTACCGCTTTAATGGGCGAACAGCCCAACCCTTGGAACCTACTTCAGCTCCAGGATGCGATGAGCCGACATCGAGGTGCCAAACCTCCCCGTCGATGTGAACTCTTGGGGGAGATCAGCCTGTTATCCCCAGGGTAGCTTTTATCCGTTGAGCGACGGCCCTTCCATTCGGTACCGCCGGATCACTAAGCCCGACTTTCGTCCCTGCTCGACTTGTAGGTCTCGCAGTCAAACACCCTTATGCCTTTGCACTCTACGCTTGATTTCCATCCAAGCTGAGGGTATCTTTGGGCGCCTCCGTTACTCTTTAGGAGGCGACCGCCCCAGTCAAACTGCCCACCTGACACTGTCCCGTACCCAGTTTATGGGTCCCGGTTAGAACTTCAATACAAGAAGGGTAGTATCCCAACGTCGACTCCTCGAACACTGGCGTGCTCGTCTCATTGTCTCCTACCTATCCTGTACATCTTGCATCAAAGTCCAATATCAAGCTACAGTAAAGCTCCATGGGGTCTTTCCGTCTAGTCGCGGGTAACCTGCATCTTCACAGGTACTAAGATTTCACCGAGTCTACAGCTGAGACAGCGCCCAAATCGTTACGCCTTTCGTGCGGGTCAGAACTTACCTGACAAGGAATTTCGCTACCTTAGGACCGTTATAGTTACGGCCGCCGTTTACTGGGGCTTCAGTTCAAAGCTTCGCTTGCGCTAACTCATCCCCTTAACCTTCCAGCACCGGGCAGGCGTCACCCCCTATACTTCGTCTTTCGACTTAGCAGAGAGCTGTGTTTTTGGTAAACAGTCGCTTGGGCCGTTTTACTGCGGCTCATATTTCTATGAGCACTCCTTCTCCCGAAGTTACGGAGTCATTTTGCAGAGTTCCTTAGCTATAGTTCTCTCGCTCACCTTAGGATTCTCTCCTCACCCATGTGTGTCCATTTTCGGTACGGGCCGATTCTTGATTAACACTAGAAGCTTTTCTTGGAAGCTTGCGTCATGGATTTCTGTACTTGCCGTAGCTTTCCATATATATCACGCCTTCGCCTTAACATACGGATTTGCCTGTATGTCAGCTACCTCGCTTATCCCCACTATTCCAGCAGTGGGTACCATTAGCCTTCTCCGTCACTCCATCATTCAAGAACCGGGTACAGGAATCTCTACCTGTTGTCCATCGACTACGCCTTTCGGCCTCGCCTTAGGTCCCGACTTACCCAGAGCGGACGAACCTTCCTCTGGAAACCTTGGGTTTTCGGTGCGTGGGATTCTCACCCACGTTTCGCTACTCACACCGGCATTCTCACTTCCATGCGCTCCAACAGTCCTTCCGGTCTATCTTCACTGCACATGGAACGCTCCCCTACCATTATTTCTAATCCATAGCTTCGGTAATACGCTTAGCCCCGGTAAATTATCGGCGCAGAGTCATTCGACTAGTGAGCTGTTACGCACTCTTTAAAGGATGGCTGCTTCTGAGCCAACCTCCTAGTTGTCTGGACATCTCCACATCCTTTTCCACTTAGCGTATATTTTGGGACCTTAGCTGATGGTCTGGGCTGTTTCCCTCTTGACAATGGACCTTATCACCCACTGTCTGACTGCCGAGTATATCTGTGTGACATTCGGAGTTTGATTATGTTCAGTACCCCGGGATGGGGCCATCACATATTCAGTGCTCTACCTTCACATGACTTTACCTCGACGCTAGCCCTAAAGCTATTTCGGGGAGAACCAGCTATCTCCGAGTTCGATTGGAATTTCACCCCTAGCCACAACTCATCCGCCAACGTTTCAACGGGGGTCGGTTCGGTCCTCCATCGGGTTTTACCCCAACTTCAACCTGGTCATGGCTAGATCACTCGGTTTCGGGTCTACGACATACAACTACTCGCCCTATTAAGACTCGCTTTCGCTTCGGCTCCGTATATCCTACTTAACCTCGCTGCATATCGTAACTCGCCGGTTCATTCTACAAAAGGCACGCTATCACCCATTAACGGGCTCTAACTTCTTGTAAGCATATGGTTTCAGGTTCTATTTCACTCCCCTCCCGGGGTTCTTTTCACCTTTCCCTCACGGTACTGGTTCACTATCGGTCACAAAGTAGTATTTAGCCTTACCAGATGGTCCTGGTAGATTCCGACAAGATTTCTCGTGTCCCGCCGTACTCAGGTGCTCTATCACGTTTCGTCACAATTTCGAATACGGGGCTATCACCCTGTCTCGCCGAGCTTCCCATCTCGTTCTTCTATCATGTCTTCTATCCGCTTTATTTAGAGTCCTACAACCCCGATCTATGATCGGTTTGGGCTCTTCCCCGTTCGCTCGCCGCTACTTAGGGAATCATTACTTTATTTTCTACTCCTAAAGGTACTTAGATGTTTCAGTTCCCTTCGTCTTGCCTCTCCTATGCTATGTATTTACATAGGGATAACTACCTATTACAGTAGCTGGGTTCCCCCATTCGGATATCAACGGGTCGTTGCTTGCTTACCGCTCGCCGTTGCGTTTCGCCGTTTGCTGCGTCCTTCTTCGCCTCTTTGTGCCTAGGCATTCGCCATACGCTCTTTTTAACTTTACCTATTGGTGTGTTGTACTTTCGTACACTTTTTTTGTTTTTTGTTTGCTTGAGTTACTATTTTTTTTGACTATTTATACGTTCGTATTTTTTGGTGTCTTTTTTAATAATAATCTTAGTTTTTCGACTTAAACTAGAAAGACCACAATTCTTAATTTATTAATTATTCTGGTTTTAATCTTTCGATCTCTTTTTCTAATCTATTTCGCAATTTGTTATCCAGTTTTCAATGATCTCTTGAGTGAGAGTTTCACTCAAAACTAAACAGAAATTTTTCGAATTCACAACTTTGGTTACTACCTTGTTTTTTGTTTTACTCCTTAGAAAGGAGGTGATCCATCCCCACGTTCCCGTAGGGATACCTTGTTACGACTTCACCCTAATCATCAATCCCACCTTAGACAGCTCCTTCCTTACGGTTAGGCCACCGGCTTCGGGTGTTACCAACTCTCATGGTGTGACGGGCGGTGTGTACAAGGCCTGAGAACGTATTCACCGCGACATTCTGATTCGCGATTACTAGCGATTCCAACTTCATGTAGTCGAGTTGCAGACTACAATCCGAACTGAGAATAGTTTTATGGGTTTTGCTCCACCTCGCGGTATCGCTTCCCTTTGCACTATCCATTGTAGCACGTGTGTAGCCCAGGTCATAAGGGGCATGATGATTTGACGTCATCCCCGCCTTCCTCCGGCTTATCACCGGCAGTCTCGTTAGAGTCCCCAACTTAATGATGGTAACTAACGACAAGGGTTGCGCTCGTTGCGGGACTTAACCCAACATCTCACGACACGAGCTGACGACAACCATGCACCACCTGTATCGCCTATAACTATCTCTCTATCTCTAGAGCCTTTAGACGTATGTCAAGACCTGGTAAGGTTCTTCGCGTTGCTTCGAATTAAACCACATGCTCCACCGCTTGTGCAGGCCCCCGTCAATTCCTTTGAGTTTCATTCTTGCGAACGTACTACTCAGGCGGAGTACTTATTGCGTTAACTGCAGCACTGAGGTTCGACCCCCAACACTTAGTACTCATCGTTTACGGCGTGGACTACTAGGGTATCTAATCCTATTTGCTCCCCACGCTTTCGGGACTGAGCGTCAGTTGCATCCCAGATCGTCGCCTTCGCCACTGGTGTTCCTCCATATATCTACGCATTTCACCGCTACACATGGAATTCCACGATCCTCTAATGCACTCTAGCTATTCGGTTTCCACGGCTTACTGAAGTTAAGCTTCAGTCTTTCACCGCAGACCCTAATTGCCGCCTGCTCCCTCTTTACGCCCAATAATTCCGGATAACGCTTGCCACCTACGTATTACCGCGGCTGCTGGCACGTAGTTAGCCGTGGCTTTCTCATAAAGTACCGTCACTTATATGGCATTCCCTCCATATATCATTCTTCCTTTATAACAGAAGTTTACAATCCGAAAACCTTCTTCCTTCACGCGGCGTTGCTCGGTCAGGGTTTCCCCCATTGCCGAAAATTCCCTACTGCTGCCTCCCGTAGGAGTCTGGGCCGTGTCTCAGTCCCAGTGTGGCCGGTCACCCTCTCAGGTCGGCTACGCATCGTCGCCTTGGTGAGCCGTTACCTCACCAACTAGCTAATGCGCCATAAGTCCATCTCTTCCCAAAGCCGTAGCTTCTTTAATGTAGTTACCATGTGGTCTCTACACCTATGCGGTATTAGCTATCGTTTCCAATAGTTATCCCCCAGGTAAAGGCAGGTTACTTATGTATTACTCACCCGTTCGCCACTCGACAGTAAACTGTCGCGTTCGACTTGCATGTATTAGGCACGCCGCCAGCGTTCATCCTGAGCCAGGATCAAACTCTCCATTGTTTATGTAAACAACTTCGTTGTTTTCTAGCTCTTTTGCTTTTGTTTTTTATCCTTTTGGATATTGACGTTGTGTTTTTAATTCTTAGTTTTTCTGTTTAGTTTTCAATGATCTCTCTTGTCGTCTTTTGTTTTTGCCGACTTGTTTATAATACTTGATTCACTCTTTTTTGTCAATAACTTTTTGAACTTTTTTTGTTTTTCAACTTCGTTCTTTTTTGTCACATCCCTTTTGTTGAGTGCCCATTTATAATATCATAACACCCTAGTCTTGTAAAGCTTTTTTATGCTTTTTTTATTCCTTCATTTTCCTTTGATTCTATCGCTACTTTTCGTCTTTTTGACATCTTTTTACTTTCTTATTTATAAAATATTTTAGACAATGTTCTATTTTTATCGCTGCTTGTTAGGACCAATTGTTATTATGTACGAAAAAATAAAATACGTAATGGAAGGCTTGATGGATGGAATAAAAGTTATTCACATTTGTGAATAACTTTTCTCTGTTAGACAAGGGATCGATTCTCTGATTTTTGGGCCATAAATGAAAATAATTGGATATTTGTGCTATTTAGGTGTCTTTTTACTTGATTTGACTTCTTTTTTATAAAATAGAGTTATTTATATTTTGTGCACAATTATACAATTTTTGTGAATAACTTTTGTTTTTCTTTCTTTTTATGGCTTTTTTTGGTTATTTTTAACCTCTATTGTCTATCTACTTTTTGGATAAAAAAAAGACATCCAAATGGATGTCGGATGAAACTGGCAGTTTGCTATTGTTGCACCTTAGTACTATCGTCGCCGTTATGATGCTTAACTTCTGTGTTCGGGATGGGAACAGGTGTGTCCATCATGCCATCACTACCAGATTCTTCTTGAGTGAAATCACTCAAAACTAGATAACAATTGCTTTTTAAATTCGATTCTTTCTTTGTTTTTATCTTCAAGCGTTTAACCGTTTAGGTTAAGTCCTCGACCTATTAGTATCAGTCCGCTGAACATGTCACCATGCTTACACTCCTGACCTATCAACCTTATCGTCTTTAAGGGGTCTTACTTGCTAACGCAATGGGAAGTCTCATCTTGAAGTTGGTTTCACACTTAGATGCCTTCAGCGTTTATCCATTCCACTCTTAGCTACCCAGCTATGCCACTGGCGTGACAACTGGTGCACCATTGGAGTGTCCATCCCGGTCCTCTCGTACTAAGGACAGATCTTCTCAAACTTCCTGCGCCCACGACAGATAGGGACCGAACTGTCTCACGACGTTCTGAACCCAGCTCGCGTACCGCTTTAATGGGCGAACAGCCCAACCCTTGGAACCTACTTCAGCTCCAGGATGCGATGAGCCGACATCGAGGTGCCAAACCTCCCCGTCGATGTGAACTCTTGGGGGAGATCAGCCTGTTATCCCCAGGGTAGCTTTTATCCGTTGAGCGACGGCCCTTCCATTCGGTACCGCCGGATCACTAAGCCCGACTTTCGTCCCTGCTCGACTTGTAGGTCTCGCAGTCAAACACCCTTATGCCTTTGCACTCTACGCTTGATTTCCATCCAAGCTGAGGGTATCTTTGGGCGCCTCCGTTACTCTTTAGGAGGCGACCGCCCCAGTCAAACTGCCCACCTGACACTGTCCCGTACCCAGTTTATGGGTCCCGGTTAGAACTTCAATACAAGAAGGGTAGTATCCCAACGTCGACTCCTCGAACACTGGCGTGCTCGTCTCATTGTCTCCTACCTATCCTGTACATCTTGCATCAAAGTCCAATATCAAGCTACAGTAAAGCTCCATGGGGTCTTTCCGTCTAGTCGCGGGTAACCTGCATCTTCACAGGTACTAAGATTTCACCGAGTCTACAGCTGAGACAGCGCCCAAATCGTTACGCCTTTCGTGCGGGTCAGAACTTACCTGACAAGGAATTTCGCTACCTTAGGACCGTTATAGTTACGGCCGCCGTTTACTGGGGCTTCAGTTCAAAGCTTCGCTTGCGCTAACTCATCCCCTTAACCTTCCAGCACCGGGCAGGCGTCACCCCCTATACTTCGTCTTTCGACTTAGCAGAGAGCTGTGTTTTTGGTAAACAGTCGCTTGGGCCGTTTTACTGCGGCTCATATTTCTATGAGCACTCCTTCTCCCGAAGTTACGGAGTCATTTTGCAGAGTTCCTTAGCTATAGTTCTCTCGCTCACCTTAGGATTCTCTCCTCACCCATGTGTGTCCATTTTCGGTACGGGCCGATTCTTGATTAACACTAGAAGCTTTTCTTGGAAGCTTGCGTCATGGATTTCTGTACTTGCCGTAGCTTTCCATATATATCACGCCTTCGCCTTAACATACGGATTTGCCTGTATGTCAGCTACCTCGCTTATCCCCACTATTCCAGCAGTGGGTACCATTAGCCTTCTCCGTCACTCCATCATTCAAGAACCGGGTACAGGAATTTCTACCTGTTGTCCATCGACTACGCCTTTCGGCCTCGCCTTAGGTCCCGACTTACCCAGAGCGGACGAACCTTCCTCTGGAAACCTTGGGTTTTCGGTGCGTGGGATTCTCACCCACGTTTCGCTACTCACACCGGCATTCTCACTTCCATGCGCTCCAACAGTCCTTCCGGTCTATCTTCACTGCACATGGAACGCTCCCCTACCATTATTTCTAATCCATAGCTTCGGTAATACGCTTAGCCCCGGTAAATTATCGGCGCAGAGTCATTCGACTAGTGAGCTGTTACGCACTCTTTAAAGGATGGCTGCTTCTGAGCCAACCTCCTAGTTGTCTGGACATCTCCACATCCTTTTCCACTTAGCGTATATTTTGGGACCTTAGCTGATGGTCTGGGCTGTTTCCCTCTTGACAATGGACCTTATCACCCACTGTCTGACTGCCGAGTATATCTGTGTGACATTCGGAGTTTGATTATGTTCAGTACCCCGGGATGGGGCCATCACATATTCAGTGCTCTACCTTCACATGACTTTACCTCGACGCTAGCCCTAAAGCTATTTCGGGGAGAACCAGCTATCTCCGAGTTCGATTGGAATTTCACCCCTAGCCACAACTCATCCGCCAACGTTTCAACGGGGGTCGGTTCGGTCCTCCATCGGGTTTTACCCCAACTTCAACCTGGTCATGGCTAGATCACTCGGTTTCGGGTCTACGACATACAACTACTCGCCCTATTAAGACTCGCTTTCGCTTCGGCTCCGTATATCCTACTTAACCTCGCTGCATATCGTAACTCGCCGGTTCATTCTACAAAAGGCACGCTATCACCCATTAACGGGCTCTAACTTCTTGTAAGCATATGGTTTCAGGTTCTATTTCACTCCCCTCCCGGGTTCTTTTCACCTTTCCCTCACGGTACTGGTTCACTATCGGTCACAAAGTAGTATTTAGCCTTACCAGATGGTCCTGGTAGATTCCGACAAGATTTCTCGTGTCCCGCCGTACTCAGGTGCTCTATCACGTTTCGTCACAATTTCGAATACGGGGCTATCACCCTGTCTCGCCGAGCTTCCCATCTCGTTCTTCTATCATGTCTTCTTTCCGCTTTATCTAGAGTCCTACAACCCCGATCTATGATCGGTTTGGGCTCTTCCCCGTTCGCTCGCCGCTACTTAGGGAATCATTACTTTATTTTCTACTCCTAAAGGTACTTAGATGTTTCAGTTCCCTTCGTCTTGCCTCTCCTATGCTATGTATTTACATAGGGATAACTACCTATTACAGTAGCTGGGTTCCCCCATTCGGATATCAACGGGTCGTTGCTTGCTTACCGCTCGCCGTTGCGTTTCGCCGTTTGCTGCGTCCTTCTTCGCCTCTTTGTGCCTAGGCATTCGCCATACGCTCTTTTTAACTTTACCTATTGGTGTGTTGTACTTTCGTACACTTTTTTTGTTTTTTGTTTGCTTGAGTTACTATTTTTTTTGACTATTTATACGTTCGTATTTTTTGGTGTCTTTTTTAATAATAATCTTAGTTTTTCGACTTAAACTAGAAAGACCACAATTCTTAATTTATTAATTATTCTGGTTTTAATCTTTCGATCTCTTTTTCTAATCTATTTCGCAATTTGTTATCCAGTTTTCAATGATCTCTTGAGTGAGAGTTTCACTCAAAACTAAACAGAAATTTTTCGAATTCACAACTTTGGTTACTACCTTGTTTTTTGTTTTACTCCTTAGAAAGGAGGTGATCCATCCCCACGTTCCCGTAGGGATACCTTGTTACGACTTCACCCTAATCATCAATCCCACCTTAGACAGCTCCTTCCTTACGGTTAGGCCACCGGCTTCGGGTGTTACCAACTCTCATGGTGTGACGGGCGGTGTGTACAAGGCCTGAGAACGTATTCACCGCGACATTCTGATTCGCGATTACTAGCGATTCCAACTTCATGTAGTCGAGTTGCAGACTACAATCCGAACTGAGAATAGTTTTATGGGTTTTGCTCCACCTCGCGGTATCGCTTCCCTTTGCACTATCCATTGTAGCACGTGTGTAGCCCAGGTCATAAGGGGCATGATGATTTGACGTCATCCCCGCCTTCCTCCGGCTTATCACCGGCAGTCTCGTTAGAGTCCCCAACTTAATGATGGTAACTAACGACAAGGGTTGCGCTCGTTGCGGGACTTAACCCAACATCTCACGACACGAGCTGACGACAACCATGCACCACCTGTATCGCCTATAACTATCTCTCTATCTCTAGAGCCTTTAGACGTATGTCAAGACCTGGTAAGGTTCTTCGCGTTGCTTCGAATTAAACCACATGCTCCACCGCTTGTGCAGGCCCCCGTCAATTCCTTTGAGTTTCATTCTTGCGAACGTACTACTCAGGCGGAGTACTTATTGCGTTAACTGCAGCACTGAGGTTCGACCCCCAACACTTAGTACTCATCGTTTACGGCGTGGACTACTAGGGTATCTAATCCTATTTGCTCCCCACGCTTTCGGGACTGAGCGTCAGTTGCATCCCAGATCGTCGCCTTCGCCACTGGTGTTCCTCCATATATCTACGCATTTCACCGCTACACATGGAATTCCACGATCCTCTAATGCACTCTAGCTATTCGGTTTCCACGGCTTACTGAAGTTAAGCTTCAGTCTTTCACCGCAGACCCTAATTGCCGCCTGCTCCCTCTTTACGCCCAATAATTCCGGATAACGCTTGCCACCTACGTATTACCGCGGCTGCTGGCACGTAGTTAGCCGTGGCTTTCTCATAAAGTACCGTCACTTATATGGCATTCCCTCCATATATCATTCTTCCTTTATAACAGAAGTTTACAATCCGAAAACCTTCTTCCTTCACGCGGCGTTGCTCGGTCAGGGTTTCCCCCATTGCCGAAAATTCCCTACTGCTGCCTCCCGTAGGAGTCTGGGCCGTGTCTCAGTCCCAGTGTGGCCGGTCACCCTCTCAGGTCGGCTACGCATCGTCGCCTTGGTGAGCCGTTACCTCACCAACTAGCTAATGCGCCATAAGTCCATCTCTTCCCAAAGCCGTAGCTTCTTTAATGTAGTTACCATGTGGTCTCTACACCTATGCGGTATTAGCTATCGTTTCCAATAGTTATCCCCCAGGTAAAGGCAGGTTACTTATGTATTACTCACCCGTTCGCCACTCGACAGTAAACTGTCGCGTTCGACTTGCATGTATTAGGCACGCCGCCAGCGTTCATCCTGAGCCAGGATCAAACTCTCCATTGTTTATGTAAACAACTTCGTTGTTTTCTAGCTCTTTTGCTTTTGTTTTTTATCCTTTTGGATATTGACGTTGTGTTTTTAATTCTTAGTTTTTCTGTTTAGTTTTCAATGATCTCTCTTGTCGTCTTTTGTTTTTGCCGACTTGTTTATAATACTTGATTCACTCTTTTTTGTCAATGACTTTTTGAACTTTTTTGAATTTCAATTCTCGTCGTTATTTGTCTTTTCTCGAGTGCTCAGTTATATTACCATGGACATCCCTACTTGTAAAGCATTTTGTTAAAAAAGTTTTTCACTATCTAAAACCACTGTGATTGGACCATCATTTATTAAGGATACTTTCATATCTCCACCAAAGACTCCTGTTTCCACATGAACACCTTTCATTACTAATTGTTCATTAAAGTAATCATATAATGGTTTTGCAATCTCACCATTAGCCGCATCAATAAAACTTGGTCTTCTTCCTTTTTTACAATTAGCGTATAAAGTGAACTGAGAAATAGAAAGTATTTCACCCTTTATATCTAATAAGGATAGATTAAGCTTCCCTTGATCATCTTCAAATATACGTAAATGAATTACTTTGTCCACCATTTTATCTATCAACTCTTTTGTATCACTTTGTGTAATACCCACCAATATCATAAAACCCTGCTTTATTTCCCCTACTATATTATTATCTACCTTCACACAGCTTTCACTAACTTTTTGAATAACTAATTTCATAACTGTTCCTCCTATTTTAAAATAATTTATGTTATACTAATTATACTTACTATATATAAAAAGAAAAGGAGAAAATATGTATACGACACTCGCTCATAACATGCGCCCTACTACCATTCGTGAAATATTAGGTCAAGAACACCTTGTTTCAAAAGGTGCTCTATTACTAAAGATGGTAGAAACTAAAAGACCCTTTTCTACTATTTTCTATGGTCCACCTGGTTGTGGAAAAACAACTCTAGCTACTTGTCTAGCAAATGACTTAGGTATTCCTTATAAAATATTCAACGCTTCTACTGGAAATAAGAAGGAAATGGATATTATTATTGAACAAGCAAAGGTTAGTGATGGTCTTTTTGTAATTATAGATGAGGTACATCGTTTAAATAAGGATAAACAAGATCATTTATTACCACATATTGAAAATGGATTATTAGTAATAGCTGGTTGTACTACCGCCAACCCTTTTCATTCCATTAATCCTGCAATTCGTTCTCGTTGTCATATTTTAGAAGTAAAGCCTCTAGAAGTGAACAACATAATAAAAGGACTAACTAATTCATTAACTAGTCCCAGAGGATTGAATAATCTTTATAAAGCAGATGATGAAGTATTAGAAAAAATAGCTAATTACAGTGGTGGAGATATTCGTTATGCATATAACTGTTTAGAAGTATGTTCGATCACTGCAACAAATAATACTATTACAATGGATGATGTTATAAAATCCAACTTACAAGCAAATAGTCAATTTGACAAGGATGAAGATCAATATTACGATACTTTAAGTGGATTACAAAAATCAATCAGAGGAAGTGATGTAAATGGCGCAATGTATTATTTTGCTAAATTAATCGATGCTGGAGATATGGAATCTTTAGAAAGAAGATTAGTTACTACTGCATATGAAGATATTGGTTTAGCCAATCCAAATGCATGCATGCGCACTGTGACTGCTTTTCAAGCAGCAAAGGTAATTGGTTTTCCAGAAGCACGCATCCCTATTGCTAGCGCTATTATTGATTTATGTTTATCACCTAAATCAAAATCTGGAGAAATAGCAATTGACTCCGCCTTACAAACATTACGAACTCATCCCCTTCCTGCACCAAGATATTTACGACTTACACCCGTTGGTTTAGAAGAAGATGAAAAATATCAATACGACCGTCCAGAACTGTGGGAATATATCCAATATCTACCAGACCCTATTGCTAATCAACAATTTTATGTTCCGTGGCTAACTAGTTCTTATGAAAAAGCATTGGCACAAAATTATGAACGTTTATTGAAACATGGTCGCACAAACAATATAAAAGCACTTAATAACCAAAAGAAAAAAGCTTAATAGCTTTTTTTCTTTTCGTTATTAATAAGTTTATATTAAAACAACAATATATTTTCCTTCCTTATATAAGTACCTACATCTATTTCTTATTTGGCGGGGGTCTTTTTTTATTTTTTTTCATTCGCAAGATCTTCCAAAGTAAAAGAATCTAAATAATCATATATCACATCCCTTAGACCTTGCCATAAATCAAATGATTCTAGTTCAGCATCATGATGCAAGTCCTCTAGTTTAACAGGACTTAAATCACCTTCTACAACTTCTAATATTTCTGTAATCAAATAATCTTCTGCTGGTTTTATAAGACTATAACCACCCTTTACACCTCTTCGAGACACAACCATTTTTGCTTTTGTTAATTTGGTTACTATGTGTTCTAGGTATTTTAGTGATATTTCCTCTTTGTCAGCAACATCTTTTAATGATACGCTTTTGTCTTCCCTGTGATTTGCTAGATGAATCATAAATCGCAAAGCATATCTACCTCTAGTAGACATTTTCACCTGATATCCTCCCTTATTGTCAAAGTATACTAAAGCCAACACTCACTACCAATAAACATGATGATAATTTCTATCATACAATAATTATATCAACCCCTCACTTATTTAATACCAATTATATTCGTATTTGAATTACTTATATTTTATACCCTTATTAAATGAAAACATATCCCTTTGGTTCGAAAGAATAGTTTACTTGTTTGAATTATCTATTGTATAAAAGTCACTTTTTACTCATTTTAATAGCTAAATACAAAAAAACATTGATGAAATCATACTTTTTTTCAATCTTACACTTTTATTCATAAAAATAACGACTAATACTAATAAATTTCTTTATTTACATATTTTTATCTTATGTATCAAAAGTTGAAATTCATACCATAATCGTTGCATTTTATAACATGATTTTATATAATGGATAAACAAATTTAAAAGGAGTGATAACCATGCATATTGCTATTTGTGACGATAACATCCAGGAAATAACTACTATTATCAGTTTACTTGATAACTACCAAATCAAACACAATCAAGAAATTACTTATGACGCCTTTGACAACGCTAAGACATTATTAAATTCGATATCAAAACATTCTTATGATCTATTACTTTTAGATATTGTCATGCCTGAAATATCAGGCATTGAAGTAGCTAGTAAAATTCGTGAATTTGATAAAGATATTCCTATTGTTTTTTTAACAATGTCTCCAGAGTTTGCTATAACAAGTTATCGCCTTCATGCAAAAGATTATTTACTAAAACCAGTGGATAAAAAATTGTTATTTGATATTTTAGACAGCCTGAAAGAAACAAAAGAAGACTTTATACTTATAAAATCAAATGATGCCATTAAACAAATAGTATTAAATGATATTGTTTATATTGAGGTAGTATCTCGTAAGGTTTGGATATATTTAAAAGATGGTACTACGATGGTATCTCCTGGAACTTTATTTCAGTTAGAAGCTAAACTTTCGATGTATTGCCAATTCTACAAACCACATCGCTGTTATTTAATTAATTTTGAACATGTTATAAAAATAGATAAAGAAGGTATTCACACAAGTATAAATACCATTATTCCTGTACCTCGTTCTAGTTTTGTAAAAACAAAAAATGATTACATGAATTATTTTATGACTAGGTGAATAATATGAAAAAATATATCAAGAACACTTATTATCCCTTCTATTCATTGCATTGTATTTTTAAGAAAAAAGAAAATGCATTTTTAACAAAGCTTGTTAAAAGAAATAGTTTTATCATTATATTTGCAGCAATTTCAGCTATCTTCTTTCAAATAATTAATATTTCACGCGTTTTTTTCAGTGCATCAAAACTATCTACATTAAACAACCGCATTTATTTTAGTTTCTATACTTCTTTATTGATTGTTTCTCTTCTTGTTTTTATTATTCATGTATCAAATAAAGCATCTTATAAAAAGCTATATTTAACACAATATATAAGTGTTGTTTTTTATATCTATTGGAACTTATTATTAAACTCTTACAATATCACTAGAAACGCCTCAGGTTCCAGTACTATATTTATAAGCGCCTTTCTATTTTGTTCTGTATTAATGCGCTTTAAACTACAACATATTATCTTTTTACAGATAACATCTTTTTTAAGTTTTGTTTTCATTAATTTAGATTTTACAATTTATAATAGTTTCTTTGATTTAATGGTTATTGTTCTTTTTTCTAGTTTTTGTTCCATTGTTTTGTTTTTTCAAGAAGTACGTTCTTTGGAAAATGAAGATGAGTTAATGATAGTAAATGACTTACTTAAAAAAGAACAAGATAATCTGCGTTTAAGTTTAGAAAAATATAATTATATCGTAAACAAAACCAATGTATTGAGTTTTGATTGGAACTTAGAAACTAATATTCTAACTCCTTCTAACAACTGTATTCAAGTGATAGGTCTTCCTAATTTTGTTTATAATCCCGGAGAAACATTACTTGCTACAAAGAAAATACATAAAGAAGATCGAAACACTTGTCTAGAATTGATCAAGCAATGCATTCAAACTTTATCTGCTCAATCCATGGATATCCGATTTTTACATGCTGATAATAAATATCATTGGTATCAATTACAACTTTTCGTACAAACAAATCAAAATAATAAGCCAACTAGTATTACTGGTACCTTATTAAATATTGATGAACCTACCCGTATTATTAACAACCTCAATAAACAATTAACTACTCAGTTTGAAGGTTCTAAACAATATTTAGATCAGTTAAAAGATTCTCAAGAACAAACGAAAATATATCGTCACGATATGCGTCACTCTCTAGCATTAATTGAGCAACTTGCAGCTTCAGGTGATTTAGATAAACTTTGTTCTTATTTGTCACAAACGCACAATAATTTGAATTCTATTACACCTCATTGTTATTGTGAAAATAAAACTGTAAATTTAATCCTTGTTTCTTTTGCATCAAAAGCAAAAGAATTAGATATTTTATTTGATACAAATGTCTCTTTACCTGAATTGATCGTACTTAGTGATGTTGAACTATCTTCTCTATTGTTTAACCTTTTAGAAAATGCTATCATTGCAACCAGTAAGGTAGAACAAAAAAATAGATACATTAAAATAAAAGCAAACTATCATCTTGAAAAACTACTACTATTTGTAGAAAATAGTTTTGAAGGAACTGTTTCATTTGATAATGAGAACCTACCTATTACACCTAATAATAAAGAGGAACATGGGTTTGGTATAAAAAGTATTATTTCAATTGTTGAAAAGCATCAAGGTGTCTATTCATTTGAAACGATCGACTCTATCTTTTATGCTAAAGTCATGCTTTCCCCAACAAAGAGCAACCCTTAGGATTGCTCTTTTATAATATACTGTTTTGCCTCTTTTATTGTTTGTTCAAAGTTTTCAATACAAATAGTAATCCAATACATTTCAAACTGATTTTTAAACCAAGTATATTGCCTCTTCGCTAAATTACGGGAATGTTGTTGAATTAAGGAAACTGTTTGTTCTAAAGATTGTTTATCTTCTATATAGTCAAACCACTCCTTATACCCAATCCCTTTCATGCTTTGGTCTTCTCTTTGCATTCCAGCATCTATTAACTGTTCCACTTCTTTTTCTAGACCATTTTCCATCATAACATGTACCCGTTGGTCAATTCTTTGATACAAAACATCACGAGGTAATGTTAATCCAATAAAAAGTGCATTATACAAGCAAACATGTTCTTGTTTTTCATGATTTTCACTTTTCGTAATACCGGTTGTTTCAAATATTTCAATAGCTCGAACAATGCGACGTCGGTTATTTGGATGTAATTCTTTTGCACTATTTTCATCAATGGTTTGTAGGTATTGATGTAATTGTTCATTTGAATATTCTTCAAACTTCTTAGTATAAGCTTCATGATCTGTTTCGCTTTCTTCGAAAGTATAATCATACAAAGCTGCTTTTATATACAAACCTGTTCCACCAACAATAATAGGAAGTTTCCCTCTAGAAGTGATATCTTGAATATAGAAACGAACTTGTTCCTGAAATTCTTTGACACTATAACTTTCTTTTGGATCTTTGATATCAATTAAATAGTGAACTATTCCCTGAGCTTCTTCTTTCGTTACTTTCGCAGTACCAATATCCATAGTACGATATACTTGCATTGAATCACCACTAATTACTTCGCCATTAAATTCTTTGGCTAGCTCTACTCCTAGTTTTGTCTTACCAACACTTGTTGGTCCTACAATTACGATTACTTTTTCCATTAAACCACCCTTTTAAATAACTTTTCTAGTTCATAAGCACTATATCGTATAAGTGTTGGTCTTCCATGAGGACAAACATATGGATTATCACAACACATTAAATCATCTAACAATTGTTGCATAGCCATCAATGATAAATGAGAATTTCCTTTTAAAGAAGCTTTGCAACTAAGCATTGCAATCGCATCTTTTTGTAATTCTAATAAATCTACTTTGTTATGCTTGATAACTTGTTCTATCATAGATTCAATAAATAATAACTCATCGACATTCTTCATCCATACCGGTAACTGTTTTACAATAAAACTAGTCGTACCAAACATCTCTAAATAAATTCCAACATCATACAAATAATGTTTCTTCTCTTCAATTACTGCTATTTGACTGCTCGGATATTCTAAAACAATTGGCACTAACAAATCTTGTTTTCGAGTATCTTGTTTTTGATACATATCACAGAAATATTCATAATTAACTCTTTCTTTGGCAGCATGTTGGTCTACCAAATACAATGCATCCTCATCTTGAGCTACTATATACGTACCATGAACTTGTCCTTGGGCAAATAACTTTTGTTTAAGTTTACGTTCTACCACTTCTTCTTTTACAAATTCTTTTATTTCTGTTGGTTTCTTTATTTCCTCTTGTCTATTACAAGTTTCACTTGGAATAGAGTCAACAGGTTCAATAGTTACAGAAGGTGTTGTTAGATATTCAAAATCAAATGATTGTTGAATATCTTTAAATTGAAATGTTGGCTTTTTTATTTCTTCTTTTATTTCATAAGTTAAATCCTTTTGTTGTAATGCTTTCTGGAATCCCTCTAATAAAAGTTCCTTTAATTTATTTTCTTTAGAAAAACGAACTTCCATTTTAGCAGGATGGACATTTACATCAACTAAATAAGGATCAATATCAATATTAATAAACGCTAATGGATAACGTTTATCAAATAAGTAACTTTTATAAGTTTGCACAATCGCATCAATCGTCACTTGATTCTTTACAACACGATGATTTACTAAAGTAATAATATCTTTCTTACTAGCCCTAGTAATATCAATCTTTGATAAATAACCACTTATATGAAATTCTTCATCCTTAAAATCAACTGCTATCATATTCTTAGCGATAGATAAACCATATTGACTACTAATTACCTCTAATATATTCCCACTACCATTACTTTGATAAATAGCTTTGTTATTATGTACCAGAGAAAAAGAAATACAAGGATAAGACAACGCTATTTTTTCAATATATGCTTGTATATGAGAAAACTCAACATTGGAAGATTTCATATATTTTAATCTTGCTGGCACATTTTGAAATAATCTTTCTACCTTAATACTTGTTCCAGTTTGTTGAAAACAAGTAGATACTTGAGAACATGTTCCATAATGATATTCCACCATCGTACCTTCACTACCTCTTGAAGTCTTTAATGTCATATGACAAATAGATGCAATAGAAGGCATTGCTTCTCCACGGAATCCTAAGGTTTGAATACAAAATAAATCTTCATCTTTTTTTATTTTACTTGTAGCATGTGGATAAAAGCACAGTTCTGCATCTTTTTTATCCATACCTTCTCCATTATCAATAACCCATATTGATTGAAGACCACCGTCTTCAATTAATATATCTATTTTTGTACTAGATGCATCAATACTGTTTTCTACCAATTCTTTAACTACATTCATTGGTCTTTCGATTACTTCTCCAGCTGCTATCTTACTTGCAAGAACATCATCTAATTGTTTTATTTTTGACAAAGTTTACACCTACTTCCCAATCATTTTCTTTAATTCTATCAAAGTAGAAAGTGCATCTAATGGAGATAGAGCCATTGGATCTATCTGTTCTAATTGTTTTTCTATTTGACTTGTTTGTATTTCTATTATTGGTTGTTCTACCAATTTAACTTCAATATTGTTTGTTTCTAACATATTTAATAGTACATTTGCACGACTAATAATAGAGTCTGGTAATTTAGCTAATGAAGCAACATGAATACCATAAGACTTATTAGAACACCCTGGTAATACTTGGTATAAAAACACGAGTTTATCATTTTCAACGATTGCACTAGCATGGACATTTTCGATTCCTAGTCCTTGATCAGACAAGAAAGTTAATTCATGATAATGGGTTGAAAATAAAGTAATACATTTTATCTTAGAAGCAATATGTTCTATCATTGCCTGTGCAATTGCCATTCCATCAAAAGTGGCAGTACCTCTACCTATTTCATCAAATAGAATAAGTGAGTTTTCTGTTGCAAAATTAAGTGCATTGTTAGCTTCTAACATCTCCACCATAAAAGTAGATTGACCAGCCACTAAATCATCACTCGCACCAATACGTGTAAAGACTTGATCAAAGATTGGTAATTTAGCACTAGTTGCAGGGACAAAGCAACCGATTTGTGCCATTATCACACTTAGTGCAACTTGTCGCATATAAGTTGATTTTCCACCCATATTTGGACCAGTTATTAATTGAACTGGTGTAAGTTGTTGAATAGAAACATCATTACTAACATAACGTCCCTTTTCCATTACTTTTTCTATAACGCCATGACGACCTTGTGTAATTTCAATTGTTTTTTGTTCATTAAAAATAGGGCGTACATAACTATTATCACTACTAATACAAGCCAATGATTGATATACATCAATCATTGCTATTGTTTTGGCAATATCTTGTAATAGATGTACATCTTTTTTCAAGAATTCTCTTAATTCTTGGAAAATAGAGTATTCTAGCTTCATACTTTTATCTTGAGCATGAATAATTTTAGTTTCCATTTCTTTTAGTTCTGGAGTAATGAATCTTTCTGCATTGGATAAACTTTGTTTTCTTGTGTATTCAAATTCATCTTTTACAAAAGGAATATTTGCTTTCGTTACTTCAATATAGTATCCAAATACTCTATTATATCCCACTTTCAAACCTTTGATTCCAGTTCGTTCCCGTTCTTGTTGTTCAAATGTAGCTAACCAATTTTTTCCATGATTACGGATATAACGTAATTCATCCAATTCTTCATCAAAACCATCTTTAATAAAAGATCCTTCTTTGATTGATAATGGTGGATTATCTATAATTGCATCATCAATAGCCTTTGTAATATAAGATACATCTATTAAACGAGTTGCAATTTCTTGAACATCATGATCAGGGATACTTAGTAATTGTTCTTTTATTTCAGGGATTGTTTTTAATGTATTTCCAATCCATTTCATATCACGAGCATTTAGATTACCAAACGCTATTTTTGCAGATAAACGTTCTAAATCATATACCTCTTTTAGAACCTCTTTTAAACTTTCTCTTTGAATAAAGTGTAAATTTAAAATCTCAACGATATCTAATCTTTTTTCTATTTCTGCTTTTTTTACTAAAGGTCTTTCAATCCATTGTTTTAGATATCTTGATCCCATTGCTGTTTTTGTTTGATCTAATAACCAAAATAAACTACCATATTTCTCATTGTTTTTAGTATTTGTTGTTAATTCCAATGCTTTTTTCGTATATAAATCCATTGTTATATAAGCACTATGATCAATTACTTCTATATTTTGTAAATGCGATAATTCTCTTTTTTGGGTATCTAATAAATAATTTAATAACAGATTACATACTTTATGTTGTTTTAAGTCACTTAAATTATCAAATATTTTATCATATCCCGTTTGTGTTTCTTCTTTATCAAAACAAGAAACAACACAACTTCCAAAAGTTCTTTGTTGATTAGATAAACAAACTACTTCTAAAACATTCATAGCTTGTAATTGATTAATTAAATTATGTTCATTTTTTTCAATATTAACAACTTTAAATTCTCCTGTTGTAATATCACAAAAAGATAAACAATATACAAAATCAAACTCATAAAATGCTGCAATAAAATTATTCTTTTTATTCGCTAATGAATCATCAAATATAGTACCTGGAGTTACAATTTGAACTACTCCTCTTTCTACAATTCCTTTTCCAGGTTCACTTAATTGTTCTACTATTGCAACACGATGATTTAATTCAATCAAGCGTTGTATATATCCAGAAGCACTATGAAAAGGAACACCACACATCGGTACTCTTTCCTTTGCACCAGCATTTTTTCCAGTTAAAGCTATTTCTAATTCTTTTGATACAACCAAAGCATCATCAAAAAACATCTCATAAAAATCACCTAATCGAAACATTACAATATCATTAGGATGTTGTTCTTTGATTGATAAATATTGCATCATCATGGGACTATATTTTGGCTTCATTTCTTATTCTCCTACTACAAAATTCTTTACCATTATAACACAAAAGTAGGGCCTAAGGCCCTACTTAATCAATAAAACTATCATTTAATGAGACTAGGTTATCAATATCCCAAGTCTCTTCTTCTTGATGCACTTTAATACGTAAGGTTGCATCCCCTATTATTTGTACTAACATTTCTTTTTCAACTTCAATAACTAATTGATCATTCGCCAAACAAGCATCTACACACTTTGGTTCTAATGTACAAATAGCTTCTATCCCATCTTCATTATTAAAGATACGATTTTCTTTTTTTATTACTTCCATATCCTCTTGATAAGATATTTGTGTTTTATATAAAGCACAATTTTTACCATCTTCATTACTGTACCAAACATGTAAATCATAAACCCCGATCACTTGGGGAATCCCATTACTAATGGCAGCCTCATAACGATGACAACTTATCCAACATCCCAATATTTTAGTAACACCTTCTAATGAGAAGGTGTACTTTGTTTTGGTTCTTTTTTTGCCTTTTCCAATGATCGCACGAGTGATGATTTCTCGAATCTGATTCATTTTATTCACCTCTAGTTATCATATGAAAAAGTTTTAAAAAAATGACACTATCTTGTAATACCTAGCTCTTTTGCTTTTTTAGCAACCGCATTACTTACCGCATCACTGACACGAGTATCTAAAGCAGCAGGTATAATATAATCTGCTTTTAATTCGTCTTCTTTTACTAAACTAGCTAAAGCATAAGATGCAGCTAACTTCATTTCTTCTGTTATTTTTTTAGCACGAACTGATAAAGCGCCTTTAAATAAACCCGGGAACGCTAATACATTATTAATTTGATTTGGGAAATCAGAACGTCCCGTTGCCATAATTGCAACCCCTGCATCAATAGCGTCTTGATAAGAAATTTCCGGTTCAGGATTTGCCATAGCAAATACAATTGGATTCTCTTGCATTCCTTGAACCATTTCTTTTGTTAATACTCCCGGTGCTGAAACACCAATAAATACATCCGCTTCTTTTAAAGCTTCACTCATTGTCATTCGTTTATTTTGTTTATTTGTTATTTCCGTTAATTCTTTTGATAAGAAATCATATTTATCATTATCTTCTTTTAATAAAATACCATCAATATTAAAAGCATAAATTTCTTTAACACCTAAAGCATGTACCATTTTGATAATCGAACTTCCTGCTGCTCCTGCACCAGATACTACAATTGTAATGTCTTCCATTTTTTTATTTACAACTTTTAAAGCATTTATTAATCCAGCACTAACCACAATCGCAGTCCCATGTTGATCATCATGAAATACAGGAATATCTAACTCTTTAATTAATGTTCTTTCAATTTCCACACAACGAGGAGCACTAATATCCTCTAAATTAATCCCTCCAAAAGTTGGAGCTACTGCTTTACAAATTGAAATAATTTCTTGTGTATCTTGGGTATCTAAACATAGAGGAATTGCATCGATTCCAGCAAATTGTTTAAATAAAATAGCTTTCCCTTCCATTACAGGTAAACTTGCTTCTGGTCCAATATTACCCAATCCTAATACAGCACTACCATCACTAATAACAGCAACACTATTTGATTTCCAAGTATATTGATAAGCCATTTCTTTGTTTTTTGCAATTTCCAGGCAAGGTTGCGCAACACCTGGTGTATACGCTAAAGATAAATCTTCACTTGAAGTTAAAGGAACCTTTAACTCTACTGATAACTTCCCTTTTGCTTTTTCATGCATTTCCAATGATTGTTTATATATATCCATTCTTTTCTCCTTAAATTGTACAAACCATAACTGTCATTGTTCCATCTAGAACAAATTCTTTTTTATCAGCACATACGATACAATGACTACCAGCTTTTACTGCTTTTCCTTCTAATGTACCTTCTCCACTAACAACACTTACCATCATAAAAGGCATATCATTTTTAACTGTAGTAACTCCAGTAAGATCATATTTATCTACTTGGAAATATTTTGTAGTAGTCATATGTGTTTTTGTTCCATTTTCAATTGATTCTGCTTTTAAATCATCTCCAGCAGTAGAAACATATGGTACATTGGTTACATCGATAGATTGACGAACATGTAATTCTCTTTCATTTCCTTTATCATCTACTCGATGATAATCATATACTCGATAGGTAATATCTGATGATTGTTGTGCTTCATAAATTAATGATCCACTACAAATGGCATGAATAGTCCCTGTTGGAATCGTAAAAAAATCCCCTTCTTTTACTGGAAAAGCATTTAACAGACTATCATAATTATCATTTTCAATTGCTTCTACTAATTCTTCTTTCGTCTTAGCATGATGGCCCATTACCATCTTAGTTCCTTCATCTGCTCCCAGTACATACCAACACTCTTCTTTTCCTAATGAATTTTCATGTTCTTTTGCATATTCATCATCTGGATGTACTTGAACAGATAAATCATTATTAGCGTCAATTATTTTTACTAACAAAGGAAATTGATCCCCTTCTAAATTTCCAAATAGCTCACGATGATCATTCCATAATTCTGATAATTTCTTACCAACAAATTCACCTTCACTAATAACACAATCCCCATTTTTATGAGCTGATAAAGCCCAACATTCTCCTGTTTTATCACTAGGAATATTATAACCGTATACTTCTTTTAACTTACTTCCACCCCAAATCATTTCTTTAAATACTGGGTCCATCCATAAAATACCACTCATTTTCATTCTCCTTCTACTAGTTTTTATTTACAACTATTATACCACGTTCCATTAAATATTTGGTAGTAATTCCATGCCCTTTTATTAGTTTTTTTCCAAACGTACCATCATAGACAATATCTTTACCACAGCTTGGACTTTTCGATTTTAAAAGCACTTCATTGATAGCGTTTTCTTGAATTATTTCAAAGCATTTTTTAGCTCCTTGAATAAATTCATACGTTTTATCTACCCCTAATTGATTTATTACTTTGTCTCCTTGTATTTCACAACTAATCCTTGGAATAGGTAACCCTCCAAGTACTTCAGGACATATACACAATAATCTATTCTTCTTTAAATCTTCCTCTATATCTTCCAAACCATTATCCTTACCATCATAACGACAACAATGACCCGCTAAACATGCACTAACTGCTTTTGTTGGTGTTTCTAACTGATTTACTAATTCAACCATTTGACTAGGGTGACAAATCACTTCTCTTGCCCCTGCTTTTAAAAGTTCTGCCTGGCTACGAAATCCCCAAGTTACACCTATTCCATAAACACAACCATAAAAACTAGTTAACATATCTACATCACTATCACCAACATACACAACTTCCCCATGCTTGCAAGATGCTTTCTTTCTGATTGTATCTATCATATAACTATTAGGTTTTCTAGGATATTCTTTGCTACTACCATACACTGCCATAAATGTATTACTAAATAAATGGTTCACAATTCTAGTAGCCAAATCATGTGGTTTATTTGTTGCAACAGCCAACAAATAACCTTGTTGTTTTAAATCTTCTAGCATTTTATAAATACCATCATAAACTACCGTTTTATCAAAACAATGCTCGTTATAATATTCAAAAAATAAAGACTTTGCTTCTTCTTTATATTCTTGTTTTTCTCCTAATGCCTTCTCTATCAAAACATCAACACCATTTCCAATAAATTGTTTATAGGCTTCATAAGGATGTGTTTCTAACCCAATACACTCCAATGCATAATTCACTGCATTTGCAAGATCATACAAAGAATCAATCAATGTTCCATCTAAATCAAAGATACATAACTTCATAGTGCCACCTCCTTTACCCATCATACTCTCACTTCTATCATCAAACAAGCTTCTTTTCTTTTTTTTATACATATGCTAGAATAAAGTATATGAGGTGAGGAAGATGAACAAAAAGAGCACAATTTTCATGGAATTAGGGACTGTATTAGGGATGGCTATCGCATTAGTTTTCACCATTATTTTTGTCTATATCATTAAACAATATACAAATACTGTTCCTTTTCTATTTATTGGTTTTGCAATAATCGGAAGAGTCATTGGATATGGTTTAGATACTATTGTTAATAAATCAAATAATCATTAATGAAAAAAGCGGAAATTCCGCTTTTTTTTCTCTCATTAATCTCAGGGAGGAGATAATGTGAGAAACAATTCATTTATTCAAACAAGATATAATCACTATCCTTGTATGAACCACCACAGGTATCGATTGCATCGATAATTTCCATATCTTCTTGACTAATTATAAAGTCTAATTGAAGATTTTCTATCATTCTATCTTTTGAAACACTTTTAGATAGTGGTAAAACATCATGTTGTAATGCATATTGAATACATAATTGAGATAAACTAACCCCATATTTATTAGGTATCTCTTGCAACTTATCACATTGGAATACCCGTCCATTTGCTAATGGACTGTATCCAACAACAACAATATTATGTTGTTTACAATATTCTCTTAATTCATTATGTAAACATGATGGATGAAATTCAATTTGATTTACCATTGGTAAAATCATAGCACTTTCCATAATTTCTTGCAAATGATGGATTTTAAAATTACTAACACCAATTGATTTAATTCTTCCTGCATTGTATAAATCTTCCATCGCACGCCATGTTTCTTTATTAGATGCAATATAGGTATCATTACATCCTTTTGGTACAGGCCAATGAATTAAATATTGGTCCAAATAATCAACTCCTAAATCTTGACAAGTTTTCTCGAAAGCAGCTATTGTTTCATGATATCCTCTTACTGAGTTCCATAATTTACTAGTAATAAAAATATCCTCTCTTTTTACACCACTTAACTGTATTCCTTGACCCACTTCTATTTCATTATCATACTTAGCGGCGCAATCCAAATGAGTAAAACCGCATTGCAATGCATCACACACTGCTTGTGATGTAACATTATTTTCTGCTTTCCAAGTACCAAAACCAATTTTTGGCATTTCTAATCCATTACTTAAAATAAATTTTTCCATTATATTACCTTAACTTTCATATGGGATATTATCACTGTCTTTTAAAGAACTTTCACAAGATGTGATAGCATCAATTGCTTGCATGTCTTCATCACTAATAACAAAATCTAATTCTAAATTTTTCTTTATTCTCTCATTTGTTATGCTTTTTGCAAGAGGGATTACATCATGTTGTATCGCATATTGAATACAAATTTGTGCTAAAGATACTCCATATTTTTCAGGAAATGGTTTTAATTCTTCACAACGGAATACTCTACCGTTTCCAAAAGGACTATATCCTGTAATTTGAATTCCTAATTTTTTACAGTATCCTCTTAATTCATGATGTAAACAAGAGGGATGGAATTCAATCTGATTTACCATCGGAACAATCTTAGCACTTTCCAACAATTCTTCTAAATGATGAATTTTAAAATTACTAACACCAATAGACTTAATTCTACCTGCTTCATACAAGTCTTCCATTGCTCGCCAAGTTTCTTTATTAGATTCAACATAGGTATCATTACACCCTTTTGGAACTGGCCAATGAATTAAATACTGATCTAAATAATCTACACCTAAATCAGAACATGTTTTTTCAAATGCAGCAATAGTTTGATCATATCCTCTTGCATTATTCCATAATTTGCTAGTAATAAAAATATCTTCTCTTTTTACACCACTTTTTTTAATCCCTAATCCTACTTCTTTTTCATTTTTGTAAATTGCAGCTCCATCTACATGGCTATACCCACATTGTAAGGCATAACAAACAGATTCTACTGTCACTTCTGGTTTTTCACCTGGGCAACAAGAACCAAAGCCAGGAGCAGGCATTTCCAACCCATTTCTCAATTTAAACATTTTCATAAATATTCTCCCATATTCCAAAAACAAGAGTGAATATGTTCTCTCTTGTTCTTGGTTTTATTTTATTTTGTCAAAAATATTATTCGTAAGCATTTCCCATATCCATAAATACTTCTAGGATAGCTAATTCTTTTTCAGGCTTCCCTACTGGACGTACAACGAATTGTCCACAACTAGCAGGAACATATACCGCTTCTGCATATCGAATTGGCATTGGTTCAAATGAACCATCCACACTTTCAATACTAGCTTCATCCCCTTCGACTAAGATCATTAATGTAACACGATCATTTGTTTCAAAGAATACACTTTTTGTAAACCAATAACGATCTACTGTTAATAATTCTAATTCCATTGTACCACTATGTTCTTTTCTCCAACCAGTTCCTCTAGCAATTTCAGAACGTTTAGAAACTAAATGATCCATTACATATTTAGTTTGGAATTTTTCTTGAATTACTTGAGAACCACGTTCAATATTAATTGGTCTAGGTTTTCCATCTGCATCAATACGTCCCCAGTCCCATAATTTAAATGTTTGATATCCAATTGGGTTAATTTCTAGAACTACTGTATCTTTACCAGAACAGTGAATTGTTCCACTAGGAATAAAGATATGATCATGAGTTTTCATAGGAATACGATTAATCCATTTTTCATCATCGAATTCACCAGTAACTTGAGCTTCCTTGAAAGCTTCTACTAATTCATCAACATTCACTCCATCTTTTGTTCCTAAATATACTGATGAATCTTCTGTCGTATCCATCATATAATAACTTTCATAATGTCCAAAATGATTATTAAATACATCATGAGAATAAGCAATATCTGGATGTACTTGTAAGCTTAAGTTTCCTCCACCCCAAGTATCTAAGAAGTCACATCCGATTGGGCAGTTATAGCCAAACCAGAAGAAGTTTTGATTTCCTAAGAATTCAATTGGTTGATAGTGATAAATATCTCTACCTACTACTCTAAATTCATTATCTCCAATTTTTGCTAACGCACTTTGATGATTTGTCCAACCATGCATACCCCATGCACTGTTATCATTTTCTAAACCACCACCTAATACATCTTGACACCAATGTCCACCCCAAATACCTCTATTAAAGAAAGTATCTAATTTAAATGGAGTTGATGCAAAAGTTCTTAATGTTTGACGATAATCTTCACCACTTGTCATTAATGGTTTTTCAATATCATCCCCATCAATTACAAAATCCATATCTTCAAAAGATCTTCTTTTATGACGATCTAATAAAATTGATTCTACGAAATTAAATGTTTTTTCTTTTGTTAATGGATCTTCATCAGGATTGTCCATAGCCCAGTTTGTTAACTCTCCAAAATATCCACTTTTAACTCTTTGGATAGTGATATTGTTATAAACAAAGATATCACCTTTTGTAATAACAGCTGCTCCAACACCATAAACTACTGTTAAACCATCAAATCCTTCAATTTCAGCTTTTGTAGCTTCTACTTTTGCTTCATCGAAATATTCATCCACATGCCCTAAAGCAAACACACCATTAATTCTATCGTCAGTAATATATGGACGATAAATTTTTTCTTGGAATTTTTCTTCACTAATTAAAACACTGTCACTACAAATAACATGATCTGGATTTAATTTTTCTATCACTTCACTAATAATTTTTGCATTATCAATATCATAATAATAATCAATTACTAATACACATTTTCCTGCTTTTTCATCAATTTTACTTTTAATAACATCTCTAATTTCATCATACCCTGTCCAAGAAACTGTCCCAGGTACTGGTAAAACTGGATGTAATTCAAAATTTCTTCTTTTTCTAGTCAATGTCATATATCATTACCTCCTAACAGTTTACATATACTTCTAGAACAGCTAATTCTTCACCAGCTGATTTTCCATAAGGACGAATAGTGTATTGTCCTGCTGCAGGTGGTACAAAGACAGCTTCTGCATAGTGCATAATCATTGGTTCAAATTCACCGTCTAAACTTTCAAGAATTGCTTCTTCACCTTCAACTAATACATGAATCATGATGCAATCATTTGGATCAAAGTGAACTGCATTTTTAAACCAATATCTATTTACTTCCATTGGTGATTCAAATGTATTTGTTCCACTTCTTTCTTTACGCCAACCATGTCCACAAGCAATTTCTTGTTTTTTAGAAATAAATTGATCTTTTATCATAGTAGTTTGGAATTCTTCTTGGATTACATTTTTACCATGATCAATATTAATTGGTCTAGGTTTTCCATCATAATCAAGACGACCCCAATCCCATAATTTAAATGTTGTAAATGAGAATAAATCGATTTCTAATGTTAATGTATCTTTTGCAGAAGAATGAATAGTTCCTCCTGGGATAAAGATATGATCATGTTTTTTCATTGGGAAATTATTAATCCATTTTTCATCATCAAACTCACCAGTAACTTGTGCTTCTTCAAAAGCTTCTACTAATTCATCTAATTTAACACCATCTTTTGTTCCTAAATATACAGAACTGTTTTCACATGCATCTAACATGTAATAACTTTCATAATGACCCCATTTAGAGTTAAATTCTTCTTGTGCATAAGAGATAGTTGGATGAACTTGTAAACTTAAGTTTTGACCACCCCAAGTATCTAAGAAATTCACATGTAAAGGACATCTGTATCCATATAGATACCAAATTTTACGTCCTAATGTTTCTTTTGGTGCGTATTGAACTAAATCTGTTGATGGGAATTCAAATAATGCATTATCTAACTGTGCCGCTACAGCTTGCCAATCTAAATAACCATGAACACCCCAAGCAGAGTTTTCTAAACCTTCTGCAACACCTAATACTTTTTGAGCCCAGTTACCACCCCAAACTCCAGCTAAGAAAATAGGGATAGGTTTGAATGGACTTGTTGCAAATTTCATAACAACAGTATCAAACTGACTTTGTGTAAGCATAACTACATCATCATCTCTATTAAAGTCAACAATGTAATCACATTCTTTCATCATTTTTCTTTTATGTTTATCTTGAACTATACATTCAACAAATAACCAACGTTTTTCTTTTCTTAAATAATCTTCATCATAGTTTTTAGCACCCCAGTTATCCAAACCTTCTTTCCATTTATCTTTGATAGTTTGAGAACTGATATTACCGTAAACTAATACATCTGGATTGCACACTAAACTAGCAGCAACACCGTGCACTACAACTAAACCTTTTGCTTCTTCTATTTGTTTTTTAGTTGCTTCAATACATTCAGGATCTAAGAAATCTGCAATTGTTCCTACAATATACACCCCATTTACACGATCTTCTGTGATATATTGAGCAAATTTTTTAGATATAATACTTTCATCATATTTACAATCATCGCCATCAACAATAAGTGATGGAGATAATTTATTGGCAATTTCTTTTACCAAATTTTCATTAATACCATGATAATAGTCAATACAAACTACTACTTTTTCTTTGTTTAAAGACCCAATTTTCTTATTCAATTCTTCAACAATTGCATCAATACCTTTTGTTGCAACAACTCCTGGTACTGCTTTTACTGGGTATTTATCAAAATTTGGAACTCTGTTTTCTACTTCGTACATTTTTCTAACATGACAATAAAATATTGTCATAACTCCTTTCCTACTTTTTTATAATAAAAGGGTTACTAGAATCTAAAGTAACCCTTTTTTTGTTTTCTACTAAATAATTCCTGCTACTGTACAAACAGTTGCGAATACTAATAAAGTTAAAATTAATTTAATTGCACTGAATTTTTTGTATTTCAATAAATAATATCCTACTAAAACTAAACACATAGGAATTAATTTAGGGAAAATTGCATCAAGTTGACTTTGAATGTTTACTGTATTAGTTTCACTAACGAATTCAGTAACAACATTGAAAGATACGAAACTAGCAGTAATTGATCCTACTACTGTAAGACCTAGAACAGATAAAGCTTCTTGGATCTTTGCCATTTTCTTTCCTAATAAATCTTTAGCAGCATCACGTCCAATTTGATATCCTTGAGTGAAGAATATTCTAGACATAACTAAACATGAACCAAAATACATTACGATTGCGAAGATTGCTCCAAGTGGGCTACCTCCAGCAGCTAAACCGATACCAATACTTAATGCGATAGGAGTAATAGTTCCTTGGATAACTGCATCACCGATACCAGCTAAAGGTCCCATTAAACCAACTTTAATATTATTTACAAATTCGTCTGAAATGTCAGCACCTTTTGCAATTTCTTCTTCTACAGAAGCTACGATACCATTTGTGATTGAACCAAAAATTGGATTTGTATTATAGAATACTGAATGACGTTTCATTGCAGCAACCATTTTTTCTGGATCATCACTGTAATATTTTTCAAAAATTGGTAACATTGATAATAAGAAACCTGGTTGTTGTAAACGTTCAAACCCGAATACACCTAAGTTATATTTGTACCAGAAGTACCAAACCTTATCAAGATCTTTTTTTGTTAAAGGTTCTACTACTTTTTCTGTTGAACTCATAATAATTCATCCTCCTCATCTACTGTCCCAACTGATTGACTACCAGATTCAGCAGTGAACATATAATACATAACAGCTAAACAAGTACCGATTACTGCTACAGCAGTCATGTCTAACCCTAAATATCCTATACATACGATACCTAAAACATAATAAATAATGAATTTTGTTTCTTTTAATGTATAAGTTAACAAGATTGAAACCCCAACAACTGGTAAGATACCACCTAAGTTACCTGCAATATCTAATACTAATTGAGGTACAGCAGCTAAGAAATCAGCAGCGAATGCATTTCCTAACATTACAGTTGTGAAAGTTAAACCAAAACGAACAACAAAGCTTGTCACAATTGGTAACACTTTGTAAGTGAATTTTAATTTTTTAACATCATTTGCTTCAATACATTTATCACCTAAGTTATAGAATACAGAACAGAATACTTCATAAGCTGTAAATACTGCAGCTCCTAATACCCCAATTGTTGCTGCTAAAGCAACTGCAACTTCCGCATCTGCCCCAGCAATCATTGCAAGTGCAATTGATGGATAAGAAACGAATGCCATATCTGCTACAGCTACCCCACCAATTAACGCATTTCCTAAATACATTGCTTGGATTGCAGCTCCGATGATAGCACCAGTAGCCATATCTCCTAAAATAATACCAACGATAACCCCACCAACTAATGGTTTTGATAAACAGTCTGCCCAGATAATCCCAAATGGTTGAGGGTTTTCTACTGAACCAAACCAACATGCGATACCTATTAACGCGGCTTGTAATACACTAACTTCCATGTTTATTTTCCTCCTTCATAAACTTTCTTGGCTTCCGCCCAATTTAATCCTTTTTCATCTGGAGTTAATTTGAATTTTAATTCAATGTTTTGTGAATCCAGATATTCACAATATTCTACATCTTTCTCTGAAAGGTAAACATTATTATATGCACGTATAGTATTAGGCGCTTTACTTGCAGTACCGAAAATAATTTCATTACCGAAGTCTACCCCTCTTTTTTTAAGTTCATATAATTGTTCCACTTTTTTTGCAACTAGATAATAATTCTTTTTACCTTCAATAGCTTTCGGTATTTTTTCTACCGCTTCGTCTACACCAAAGATATAAACTTTCTTTCCTAACGCATTACCAGCTTCAGTAAATATTTCTGTTAAGAAACTGTCTTCGAAAAACTTATCATCTACAACTAAGATGATTGCATCTCCAACACGAACCTTTGTCCATAAAACAACTACTTGTCCATGGATTAAACGGTCGTCAATTCGTACTAAACTAAGTGCCATTATAACGCCTCCTTTTCATGATATACCTGAATCATGATCTTACAATTTTTTTACTGCAGTTTTACCAGTTTCCATAGCTTGGTTTACCAAATCTTCCGTACTCATATCTGTTTGTGAGAAAATCGCCAATTCAATTACCATTGCTAGGTTCATTCCCGCAACTACCGCATAGTCAACTTCATGTTTACGTATATAACGGAAACATTCGTTGTACGGTGTAGCGTTTGGTATGTCAGTAACAATAATTATTTCGTCAAATGTTTCATTCATTTTTGAAATTTTATCTTCTAACGCAGCTCGAAAGCTTTCTACACCATCTTCGCCTAGAGATATGGTATCCACCACTTCTTGGGGTCCCATAATCATTTCTAAACTGTCTTTCACTCCTACACACATTGTAGAATGACTCACTAATAAAATCCCTCTCATAGATTCTCCTTTCTAACCTCCCAATTAATGAAAAGATTGTGATGACCAACAAACATCAATACATCATGTTGTTGTAATGTAGTAACATTACAACTATTATAGCACATATGTAAGCGGTGTCAATCATGTTTTCATTAATTTATGTACTTTTTGTGAATTTTTTATAATGACTTTTTATCTTGTCGCAAAATAAAAAAGAGGTTCTATTTTATGTATAACATAAAATAGAATCTCTTTCTCTGTTTTCGTCCTATAAAACTAGATTATAATAAATTGATTTTTAACTCATAATCATTTGCAAGATATTTTGAAGCATTGTATTCTACTGGAAAACCTTTACTAAAAGCTTTTCTTTTTCTTTCTATTACCGCAAAAGATTCTTCTAATTGAAAATAGTCATGTTCCTTTTCAGTTGCAACATGCGCCGAAATAACTTCATTTACCGCATCAACACGATATCCCTTTTCTTCTAACATATCATATAATGACCCTTTAAAATCTTCTACTGTACAATGAATTTTAGGATTTAAGTAAGATTCAGAATGGGTAACTACCAAATTATCTACAAGATGTTGTCTAATCATAAAAATACATTTCATACTAACCGTAATTCCAAAGAAATCTCTTATTTCAGCAGGAGGTAAAGCATATTCAAGTTTTACTAATTTACGTTCTTGATTATCATTATTTTCTTTTACTCCTAAATAACTAGATTGTAAAGAAGTACTAATTAAATTATCATTTCTTATAACGACTGTACCAATCCCTCGTTCTCTAGACACTAACCCCTTAACAAAAAGTCTATCCAACGCTTTACGGACAGTTACTCTAGAGACCTCGTATTTCTCGACCAATTCTTTTTCACTAGGAATTAAATCGCCTTGTTTATAAACTTTATTTAAAATATCCGCTTCTATTATATCGTACAATTGGCTCCATAATGGTTTTTCACCTGCACCTTGAATAAGTCTCACAATAATCCCTACTTTCTTTTCACTTTCAATTCTCATTATAAGCTTTTTTCAAATTTTGTAAATGAATTTCCTTTTATAATACTAATCTTTTTCTTTATTATTTTCTTTTTTTAAAAAAGTCATACTATTTACAATCACTGAACTATAATATTAAAAAGAAACTGATTTGACAGTTAAGGGAGAAAAGAACATGAAAGTATTACTAATGAATGGAAGTTGTAATAAAAATGGTTGTACCAATCGAGCTCTTGAAGAATTTTCTAGTGTCTTACATCAAAATAATATTGAAACAGAAATCTATCATATTCCAAGTACTCCGATTAAAGATTGTATAGGTTGTGGAGGCTGTAAAGCGAAAGCAAACGGTTGCGTTTTTAAAGATGATGGGGTCAATGACTTTATTGAAAAAGCAAAAGGATCAGATGCGATTGTTTTAGGAAGCCCTGTTTATTATGCACATCCTAGTGGACGTATTTTGTCATTTTTAGACCGAGCTTTCTTTGCTGGAGGAAGTGCTTTTATGCATAAACCAGGTTTCGCCTTGGTTTCTGCTAGGCGTGCTGGAACCAGCTCTTCTTTGGACGTTTTACATAAATATTTTTCAATTGCACAAATGCCAATTGTTTCTTCAAGTTATTGGAATATGGTGCATGGCAACACACCCCAAGAAGTGGAACAAGATTTAGAAGGGTTACAAATCATTCGTCATGGCGCTAGTAACATGGTTTGGTTGCTATCTTGTATTGAACTAGGAAAGCAAAATAATATTATTGCTCCAAATAACAAAAAAACGAATAAAACTAATTTTATTCGTTAATATCTTCTTAAATACATTTTTTTATATTTGTTATAATAGCGAATACCGAAGCATATCCCTATCAAGATTAAAACAACACATAGCGCAATAAATAATGGACTTCCAAATAAGAGTGTCGTGATGCTTAATTCTATATTTTGAGTACTAATAACCTCTTTTTCATAAAGCACTATTCCTTGATAACTACAAGTAATGGTACCAATTGACTCTCCTTCTTCAATAGGAGCACTTAATTGATCAAAGTCATAAGTTATGCTTAATTCTTCATAATCAAAATCAATAGGTAGAAAAGCAATAACTTCTTGATCAATAAATACATCAAACATCATATCATCAACTGCATTTTCAACAAAAATCGAATCAACAAGATCATCTACTTGATAAACAACAGTATCTTGATATTCTACTTCTAAGTAATCAATAATAGTATTAGTTGATACAACGGGTGCACCACTAACGGTCGTATCCGCTTTTGCTGTTACAACAATAACTTCTCTTCCATTAACATCTACTAAAGAAGCCAAACAAGATTGTGCTTCATCCGTATAACCTGATTTACATCCGATAATACGGCTAGTATCATATCCATAAAGATCAGAATAGTAGACACCTCCACTTACCCAACTATGAGTTTCATTACTTGTAGCATAAGAACGTGTACTAAACACTTCTAAAAATGTTTCATTTTCTATTGCACTCTGCAATATAACCGCAATATCATAAGCAGTTGAATAATGATTTTCATCATGAATTCCCGTTAAATTAGTAAAATTTGTATTTTCCAAACCAAGATCAGCAACATATTCATTCATAGCTTCCACCATTGCTTCTATACTTCCAAATAAGTTATAAGCTAGTGCTTGACATGCATCTGCACCCGAAGGGAGGATTACTCCATATAACAAATCTTTATATGTTGTAACTTCTCCTACATAATACCATGCTGCAGAAGCGCCAGTTTCCCATATCCCATCCAAATCCGCATCGCTAATAACAACTGTTTCATCCAAATCTTCAATTGCATTAATTGCCACAATAGCAGTCACAATCTTTGTCATACTAGCAGGATACATCATCTCTTGATCCTCTTTTTGATAAAGTATCAAACCTGTTTCCTTGTCAATTGCAACAGCATATTCGCTAATTACTTCTAACGCTGATACTGGCACGATACTACTTAATAGGATCATTACTATTAAAAATGTGTTTATAATCTTTCTTTTCATTTTATTCCCTCTTTAAAAATTGTAACTTTGTTTCTGAAACAACAATAGCCATAAAAATAACTAGAAACCCTATAGCTATTCTACTTGTAATCACTTCATTATACAATAGTACAGAGAAAAAAACTCCAAAAACTGACTCCAAACTAAGCAACAATGAGGCACGACAAGGCTCTACCACATCTTGTCCCATATTTTGCAACAATAAGGAAACCATTGTAGCAAAAAAAGCTAAATATAAAACCTGTAACCAAACACTTCCTTGAATACTTGTAACAATAGTAATATCCTCAAAACCTAGTGCTACAACAAAAGCACAAATAGCACAACTACCAAATTGCATTAACGTTAAAGCAAAAGGATTTACTATTTTAGTATACTTTCGAATTAGGATAATATGTAACGCATAGAAAAATCCCCCGATTATCGTTAAAAAATCACCCATTCCAATTGTCATATCCCCTTGCAACGACACAAACCCAATTCCGACCATGCACAAAAATGCAGCTAAGAAGTTATATACATCCGGTCTTTCTTTATAAAAGACCCATGATAAAAATGGCACTATTGCACAATAGACAGCTGTTAAAAAAGCATTCTTACCTGGTGTTGTTAAAGATAAACCTACTGTTTGAATATAATAAGCTAAAAACAAACAAACACCTGTAATAAAACCTGCAGCCCATTGTTGTTTTGATAGATTACGAACATGCTTGCCAAATATAACAAGCATAAATAATGTTGCTAATGTAAAACGTACTGCAATTAGTGATGCTGGTGTTAAAAAATCAACCGCATTTTTCATCACTATAAAAGAACTCCCCCATATTAATGCTGCTCCAAATAAAGCGCATTGTCCTAAAAATGAATTTTTCATATCTCCCTCTCTAAAAATAAAGGATACGTACGTATCCTTTATTTTACTACCTCATGGCAACGATGACATACACCATCTTCCATTTCTTCTGCTTCAAAATAATTCCAACAACGTGGACATTTATGTCCATCCATTTTTTCTACTAAGATATAACTTGTATCAAATTCTTCTAATGATGTATCTGATACTAATTCTACTTTCGAAACAATGAAATAACGAGCTAAATCTTTTTCTAAAGCACTCATATCTTGGTATTCTTCTTTTAAACAAAGTTTTACTTTTGCTTCTAAAGATGAACCAATTACTTTTTCATTACGTAGTGTTTCAATTGATTTTAAAACATCTTTTCTTAATTCTAAGAAACGATCAAAATATGTTTCAATAGTTTCTTTGTCTTCTACTGTAATACGTGCTGGTAAATCTTCTAAGAAAATAGATTCTTCTTTTTCGTTATCACAATGGAAATGATCATGTAATTCTTCACTTGTAAATACTAATACTGGTGATAATAATTTCATAAATGCTTTTGCATGATGATATAATACTGTTTGCACTTCTCTTCTTCTAGGAGAATTAGCTGCTTCAATATATAAAATATCTTTTGTAAAGTCCATATAGAATGCACTTAATACATTTGAGAAATAATTAATAATTGTTTGTGTTGATTCAGCAAAATCAAAGTTTTCATAAGCATTATGATAATCTTCAATTACTTTATCTAATTTAATCATCATATATTTATCAACATCACTTAAAGATTCTACACTTACTAAATCAGTTTCACTAAAATCATTTAAGTTCCCTAATACAAAACGCATAGTATTACGGATTTTACGATAACTTTCTGCTACTTGTTTCATAATATCATCAGAAATACGTACATCTGACTGATAAGCACATGATGTAGCCCATAAACGTACAATATCAGCACCATATTGTTTTACTAGTTTTAAAGGATCTACTGTATTTCCTAAAGACTTAGACATCTTATTTCCTTTTCCATCTAAGACAAATCCATGAGAAAGAACTGTTTTATATGGTGCAAGTCCATAACAAGCTACCCCTATAATTAAAGAAGAGTTGAACCAACCACGATATTGATCACTACCTTCAAAATATAAATCTACTGGATATTCAAACCCTCTTTCTTTCATACATCCTGTATGACTTGAACCAGAATCAAACCAAACATCCATAATATCTGTTTCTTTTTTATAAATACCATTAGGAGATAATTCATTCGTATAACCTTCTGGTAATAAATCTAATACATCTCTTTCAAACCAAACATTTGATCCAAATTCTCTAAATAACTTAGAAATATGATCGAATACTTCTTTTTCAACAATTGGACTTCCATCTTCTAAATAAATAATAGGAATTGGAACTCCCCAAGTTCTTTGTCTTGAAATACACCAATCACCACGATCTTTAATCATATTATAAATACGAACATGTCCCCATTGGTTAACCCATTTTACTTGGTCAATTTGATTTAAGATTTGTTCTCTAATTTTATCTACTGAACAGAACCATTGTGCTGTAGCACGGAAGATAACTGGTTTTTTAGTACGCCAATCATGTGGATAACTATGTTTGATCCATTCCATTTTTAATAAAGCACCTAATTCATCTAACGTTACCGCTACTGTTTTATTTGCAGTATCAACATGTTGACCAGCCAAGAATTCACCAGCTTCAGCCATTAAGTTTCCTTGTTCATCAACAGGACATAGTGGCTCTAAACCATACTTCATCCCAATATTAAAGTCATCTACCCCATGTCCTGGTGCCGTATGTACACATCCAGTACCAGCTTCATCTGTTACATGGTCACCTAAAATAACTAATGTATCTCTATGATAATATTCTCCATAATCAAAGAATGGATGACGACAAGTAATACCTTCTAATTCAGATCCTTTATAACGAGCAATAACTTCACCAGATAATTCGAATTTTTCTAATAATTGATCTTTTAGACTTTCTAAGAAAAGTAATTTTCCTTTTTCAGTTTCAACAACACAATATTCATAATTTGCATTTAAACAAATAGCATTGTTTGCAGGAATAGTCCAAGGAGTAGTAGTCCAAATAACGAATCTTTCATCCCCATTTAACACACCTTTTGTATCTAATACATCAAAAGCAACAAAGATAGTTGGAGACTTTACATCATGATATTCAATTTCTGCTTCAGCTAACGCTGATTCAGAAGAATAAGACCAGTATACAGGTTTTTTCCCTTTATAAATTAAACCATCTAATGCCATTTTAGCAAATACATCGATTTGGTTTGCTTCAAATTCAGGTAATAAAGTTAAATAAGGATTATCATAATCACCAAATGTACCCATACGAATTAATTGTTCTTTTTGATTTGCTACTTGTTCTAAAGCATATTCATGACATTTTCTACGGAAATCAGCAGTAGATAGTTCTTTTCTATTTACTCCTAATTTTTGAATAGCGTTTTCAATAGGTAAACCATGTGTATCCCATCCTGGAATATATGGTACATAATGACCAGTCATTGTTTTATAACGAACAATAACATCTTTAATTACTTTGTTTAACATATGCCCAATATGCATACTTCCATTGGCATATGGAGGCCCATCATGGAATGTGTAAGCAGGTAAATCTTTGTTTTTTTCTAATACTTTGTTGTATAAATCATTTTGATGCCATCTTTCTACATAACCAGGTTCTTTTGTAGGTAACTTCCCTTTCATTTCAAATGCTGTTTTAGGCATTAATAACGTGTCTTTGTACTCCATCTTTTTTTCTCCTTTTTTCCTTAAAATAAAAAACGTCCTTCTAAAAAAAGGACGTAATATACGCGGTACCACCTTTATTCATGATAAATTCTATCATGCACTTCATTATCTTAACGCGATTAACGGCGGCCTCTACTTTGTTCAAAGCGCTACTCCAGAGTGATTCATTATAAATAACATGTTAGTTTCCACCAAACACTAACTCTCTAAAAATGTTCTTTTATAAACAGTCTCTATCGTTGTATTTCTTTAATCTTCTTTTTTAGTAGTTTCTTCATTAATTAAATGAAAAATCTCAGACTCATCAATTGTTTCAATAATATCTTGTGACATTTTTTGAACAGATGCTCGAAACTTAATAGCTTGTCCTTTGAAATCTTCCATTTCTCCTGATAATGTACGAACATAATCCAAAGATTCTTTTAAAATCATATCTGCATTACGTTTAGCCTTATCAATCAGTTCACTCGCCTCTTTTAAAGCAAGTCTAGCTATCTCTTCATTCGTCTTTTCATTAATAGTGACACGATGGCTTAACAATGAATTTTGTTGGGTCAAATTATCAACTTCATCTTGTAATTTATCAATAATTTCTTGTAGCTCTTTTTCGCGCTTATTTCTTCTTCGCATTTCTAAGTCTACTGATTCACGATCATAACCACCCAATCGCTTTTTAAGCATTACCATCTTCTCACCTCACTATTTATAAAAATATCCCTCTACCACATAATTATCAGACTTCGTTTTACGTTGTGTATCTTGTAAAACAACACGACCATGACGTTTTAGCGATATTATATCCTTATTATTACATAAAAAATTTATTTCTTCAACTTTTTTATGATTAACTTTCACAAAACCAGAACGAATATACTCACTCGCTTTTGCCCTTGAAATTTTATAAAAACTACTAACCACTTTATCCAATCGCAATGATGATACAATAAAAGTATGAATACTATACTCTTGCACTTTCATTACTTCTTTATTCGATAAACGAATCGTTACACTTGCTCTTTTGATTTTTGTTAAAGATGCTTGCAAAAAACTAGACATTCCTTTATTACAAGCAACATAAATACAATCATCTTCGATAACAATATCACCAAACATCTCTCGTTTTATACCTAAAGACATAAAAGCTCCTAAAACATCTTTATGACTTAGTGTATCAAACTTTTGATTATATTTAATTTCTACTAATTCATTTGAAAAATCTTCTTTTTCAATTTCATAATAACTAGGTGCCAATATCACTTTTTGATTTTCAGCATCCTTGATTACACCACATTTTACAATTTGAACATCCGGATTATTCCCTATAATGGATGTGATAATAGACTGATGGTACGGATTTAAAAAATCAGTACATATCATATTTTGTTTATAAACAACAGAATCTATATATCCCATTATTTTCTTTACAAAAACCTCTTCACCTTTAAAATGTTCGTACATACAATAAGAAAGTATTAGCTTTCGCTAATACTTTTATTCCTCTTCGCCTTCTTCACGTTCTAATTCAATCGATCCTTGAACACGGAAATTCTTAGGTGTACATAAGAATATTTTAGGTCCAATAACTTGAATATCTCCATCAATCGCAAAAATAACACCAGTTAAAAAATCTGTAATTCTTTTTGATTGATCTTTTTGTAAACGATGTAAGTTTACAATCGCTGCATTATTTGTACATAACAGTTCACCTATATCACGTCCATCACTGAAAGAACGTGGCTCGAATAAACTAACGTCACTTATATTACTCGCATCCAATGCACGTAAGACATTACTTGCCTTTTCGCTCTTAGGTGTCTCAAACATACTTGTTTTTTGAGTTTCATGTTTTTCAGGTAAAATTCCTTCTTCATCATCTTCATACATAAACCATTTTTTTACTTTTTCACCAACACTCACTTTAGGTTACCCCCTTCAACTTTTTTATCATTATATCATAATTATTGCAAGTTTTAAAGATAGTTTTCTCGTATTATTCATCGATTTGCACAAGAATAACATCGGAACCAATATTCATAACACAACGCATTGGAATCACCCAAGTTGGAGGCTCTTTAAAAAAACAAAATATTTTAAATAAAGTATCTTTTTCGACAACTAATGCATCAATTTTATAATTACACAAATCCACTTCTACATCAATAACATAACCTATCTTACGTCCATTCACTATATTCACAACATCTTTTGACTGCAATGTCACTAGTCTCATTTTATCACCTAGTATAACTCTATGTCTAAGCTAAAAGTTTATGTAAACTTTTTAATGCTTGTTTTTCGATTCTCGAAACCTGAGCTTGTGATAAAAATAATTCATTCGCTATTTCCATTTGGCTATTACCTTGGAAATACCTTTGTTCAATTACAGTCTGTTCTTTTTTTGTCAATGTTTTAATTGCCTGCCATAAATCAATACTCTGCTTCATAATAGCACTATCACTTGCCTTGTTTTCAACCTGATCAATTAGAGAAGTTGTCCCATCTTCAAAATTCGTCTCTTCTTGCAAAGATGCAACAACATTGGTAGAAGATAATGCTTCAACAATAATCTTTTCTTTTAAATCTAATTTTTTAGCTAACTCACTTACCGTAGCTTCTCTTTGATGGCTTTGTAAAAACTTATCCTTTTCTTGCAATATTAAATAAGCAACATCTTTAATAGACCTAGCTATTTTTATTTGACTATTGTCACGGATATATCGTTTCATCTCACCAATTATTAACGGTACAGCATACGTCGAAAAACGTAGATTATAAGTCAAATCAAAATTATCAATTGCTTTCACTAAACCAATCATTCCAACTTGAAATAAATCATCCACATTGTCTACCCTTTGAACAAATCTTTTGGTCATTGATAATACCAATCGGGTATTATCAATCACTAATTCTTCTTTTATTTTAGGATCACTTGATTCTTGATACTCTTTAATCAAGGCCATTGTTTCTTGATGTGTTAGTTTTTTACGATAAATATCTATATTGGAAATAGTTACTTTATAGTTTGCCATAATATGCCTTCTTTCAATAAGAGTGTTTGCAATTATGACAAATTTATACAGTTATTGTTGATTTAATGTACTTCTTAATTTTTTAATAATCTTTTTTTCTAATCTAGATATATAAGATTGTGATATACCTAACTTCTTAGCAAGATCTTTTTGTGTTATTTCTTCATTATTAAATAATCCATATCGTAACATTAATATTTCTTTTTCACGAGTAGAAAGATGTTGCAATGCTTCATAGAATTTTAAACGATGATCCTTCTTCTCTATTTCTTGCATTATAATATCATCACTAGTACCAATAATATCCGATAATAACAGTTCATTTCCATCATAATCCACATTTAATGGTTCATCAAAAGAAACCTCTTGTCTTAGTTTATTATTCTTTCTCAAAAACATTAATATTTCATTTTCAATACATCTCGATGCATATGTTGCGAGTTTAATATTTTTATCTATTTTAAATGTATTAATAGCTTTCACTAATCCAATAGTTCCAATACTAATCAAATCTTCTAAACCTCCATTTTGTGCCGTATCATATTTTTTAGCCACATAAACAACCAACCTTAAATTATGTTCAATCAACAAATCTCTTGCTTCATGATCTCCTTGCACTAATAATTCCAATGCTTCCCTTTCTTTTTTAGCTTTTAAAGGTGCCGGTAAAACATCATGTCTACCAATATAATATAAACTTACTTTGTTATTAAAAAATTGACGTATCTTTTCAAATATCATAATATTCCTCCCATTAACTGATGATGCAACAAAACATCATAATCCATTTCATCTACCACACCTACATAAATATTTTTTAATTTTTGTTTGTTCACTACTATTTGTTCTATCTTTGTGATATCAATTGTTCTTTGCTGAACCCCCGATGATTCTAGTTGATCCATTTCAAAATACCCTTCAATACAAGAAGAACGAATAATCATTAACGGAAAACCTTGATAATATAAGTTGTTTCCAGTATCTAAAAAAGCACTACCAATTATCTTTTCCCCTTTCCACCACAGTTCAAAATCATAGTAAAATTGATGATTCCTCACTTTTCTTTTGCTATAAAGCAAAAATAACAACTCTAATAATGCCATTACGATAAGAACCATCCCATAATAAAAGATATTACATTGACTATCTACCAAAAGAATTCCTTGAAAAAGAAAACTTCCTGTTATCAAAGAATGAAAAAAGAAAACAAGTGATAAATAGATAATTAAAAATATAGGAAAGTAAAGAAATATTTGTTTTTGATACCACCATCCAAATAACAAAAACCAATAAAGAAACAATAAATAACAATCAACATATAATCCTAGCATTGCAAAAGACAACAAACCACTTCTAAATAAAATCTCTTTTGTCCAAATAACTGTATTTAATAATACGGACATACTTTCTAAACTAATAACACAAGTAATAAATAACAAAAGATAAATCATTTCTATATATATTTCCATCTCTCCTCACCCCTTTTTATCATACTTCTTAAAAGATGAAAAATTTGTAAAAAAAAAGTAACCTTAGTTACTTGATTTTTCTACAGCTTGAATAATAGCATTTCTAAACCCATTTTCTTCTAATGCTTTTACCCCTTTAATTGTTATTCCTCCTGGAGAACATACATTATCCTTTAAAACACCTGGATGTATTTTTGTTTCTAACTGCATTGTTCCAGCTCCAATCATTGTTTGACTTGCTAATTTATAAGCAATATCTCGAGGAACTCCTTGTAAAACAGCACCATCTGCCAATGCTTCTATCATCATATAGAAAAATGCTGGACCACAACCACTGATAGCAGTTGCCCCTTTCATTTGATAAGTCGGTAAAATAACTACTTCTCCAATGCTTTCAAACAAAGAAACAGCATATTCCATTTGTTGCTCATTGAAAGTATGCATTGCTTCTAATAAAGTCATTCCTTGGCTAACCATTGCTGGTGTATTTGGCATTACAGTTAAATGTGCACTACCTGGTAAAAAGCTTTCAATTCGTGAACAATCATATCCTGTAACAATAGAAATAATCAATTTATCTTGCACACTATCCTTTATTTTCTCTAAAACAGATTCCATCACATTTGGTTTAATAGCTAAAATAACAACATCTACTAACTCCACTAATTCTTTTTCACTATTTGTAGCATGAATAGCATAAGATTCAGCTATCTTATACGTTCCAATATCATATGCATAACAATCTTCCACTTTTAAAAAGTTTGCATCCATACAACCACTAGCTATCGCACTAGCCATATTACCCATTCCAATAAACCCTACTTTCATATCCCTCTTGTATTAGGAAATAATCTCCTAACTTTTCCTTTCCCTTTATAAAAAAAGCTAACATAGTTAGCTTATATTTTACGATTTCTTAAGAATGATGATGAGAATAAATCATCTTCCGAAGATTCTTCTTCTACTTCTTGAGATGCACTGCTATAAGTTGGACTTACAGGTACTTTTTCAACTTTCTCTTCTTTATCTTCTTCAAATCCAGTTGCAATGATAGTAACAATAATTTCATCACCTAATTGTTCATTAATAGCAATACCTAAATTTGTATTAATTTCTTTCCCTACTTCTTGAGTAATCACTTCTAAAGCAATACTAGCATCTAATAAAGATACTTCTGCTCCACCTGTTACATTTACAATAGCATCAGATGCACCAGAAATAGAAATTTCTAATAATGGTGAATTAACAGCACGTTTTGCAGCTTCTTTTGCTTTATCTTCTCCAGACGCCATACCAATACCAATTAATGCATTTCCACGATCTTTCATCACTGAACAAACATCAGCAAAATCTAAGTTAATAAATGCTGGAATAGCAATTAAATCAGTAATTGTTTGTACTGCTTGACGTAATACATTATCAGCTTCTGTAAAAGCTTCACCCATTGGACGATTTCCAATTAAATGTAATAAACGTTCATTTGAAACAATAATAATAGAATCTACATTTTCACTTAATTCTTCTAATCCAGCATTCGCTAAATTTCTTTTTCTTCCACCTTCAAAATTAAAAGGTCTCGTAATAACAGCAACTGTCAAAGCTCCTAATTCACGAGCAATTCTAGCAATAACAGGTGCCGCACCGGTACCAGTACCTCCACCCATACCAGCAGCAACAAATACCATGTCTGCTCCTGATAAAGCTTCACGAATTTCTTCTTCTGATTCTAATGCAGCTTTACGTCCAACATCTGGATTACCACCTGCTCCTAATCCTTTTGTTAGGTTTTTCCCTAACGTAATACGATGTTCTACTGGAGAACGATGTAGTACTTGTTCATCTGTATTAGCAACGATGAAATCAACGCCTTTCACACCACTTTCAGTCATACGGTTTACAGCGTTATTTCCACCACCACCAACACCAATTACTTTTATTTTTGCGATTTCTTCATAAATCATTTCATCCATTGTTTCTTCCTCACTCTCTAGTCTTCATTAAATAACTGTTCTAGTACTTTCCCAAGTTTGATTGGTCCTGTGTTTTTTGTTTGTGTTTTTGTAAGTCCTTTAAATCGTAAGGACATTGTAGAGCTAACATCCGGTAATACTAAAGATGGTTTATATTTACCTAGTATCTTTGATCGCTCTACTAAATAATACATCATCCCTAATGCACCTACTTGAGCTTGATCCCTTGCTCCAATCGTATCCGGTCGATAAATTCGAACAGGCGCTCTTAATATTTCACTAGCTACATGATCTAACAAAGTTAATTCACTGCCCCCACCTACTAATACAATTTCTTTATTATGCACTTGTTCAATGATTGCTAACTTCTCATGAATAACAGCCATCACTTCTTTTGCTTCTTCATTTAAGATTCTTGTTAAATCTTCTTGTGTATAAACAATATCTTTTCCATCAACTACCGTCGTATGAATAATATCATTTTGACCAACATGTGCTTGCAATGAACCATATTTAATCTTATACGCTTCTGCTTGATTCATTGCTATTTGAAACTCACTAGCAATACGCTTTGTAAAATTATATCCTCCAACATTACATGTTGATAAATAACTAATATAACCATCTTGGAAATAAGAGATAGTTGTCATCTTATAACCAAAATCAATTAAGATTGCTCCTTCTTGTAAATAAGCCATATCAAAAGCTTCTTTTGCACAAGAATAAGCATTTAAACCAATCTCCAACACCTCTACTCCTGCACCTTCTACCGCTTGTAAATAAGGATATAGAACAGACTTTGGTGATGTCACAACCAAAGAATCAACAACTAATGATTTTGATTTCTTATTCAAAGGCACTTCATAACTAGATTCTCTATCCGTATGATAACAAACAGGAATAACAGAAATAATCTCATCTTTGTTTGATTTACTTATTTTTGAACCTAATTGCAATGCTTTAATAACATTTTCACTTTCAACAATATCTTTTGTTAGTGTAACACTCCCACTACCAGTATATAGTTTTGTATGTATACTCGGGACATTCAAAGCCACCGATGTAATTGTTGTATCTAAATCATGTTGAGCTTCTTGTAATAAATTACGAATATCTCTACTTACTGCATTCACATCCACTATTTTACCTAACTTAACTCCATGACTAGGAATTTTCTTTGCAAATAAAATATGTATGTTTGATTTTAATGATTCACCTACAAGTAGTTTGATTGTTGCACTACCAATATCTAGTACGACATATATATCTTTCATTGCGTTCCTCCTATTTTCACTTAATTAAATTATAGCATAATTTTTTTTAGATTAAAACACATTAATCATACACATAACTATATTTTCCAACTAAATCATAATACTTATTATCTGGGAATATTTGTAATAATTTAGCATAACTATCTCCATCCAATTGTTCGACCATATCTTCAATGCGTACATATAGAACTTTGCCATCATTCATATAAAAAATTACTCTTGATTCATCTCCCTCTAAAGGGCTATATTCGATATCTGAAATAAGGGAACGAACTTGACTAGGAATTTGATAAAATTCACTAGCAAAGTCTTCTAACGTATCATCATCAAAATTCTTTAATTGAATTAAAGCACTATAGTCATACATACTTTGACTTACCGTTTGAATACTACCAGACTCACTAAGCAAAGCTACTGTAGAACTAGATTCTTGATAAGCTATTTTTAATGCTTCACTTACTGTTATTTGTATTGCATTATAACTAACACACTCTATTGTTACTTCTTGTATTTCTGTTAACTCTAATATAGACTCTTCTACATCCAAAAAATAAGCATAGAAGAAAAATGTCTCACCTACTTGAACACCACAACTATCTAAAATATCATCTGTTTCCACAAAGTAGTTTCCTTCTACTTCTATTATCTGTATTTTACTTATATCACTTGCTAGAAAATAAAGGAATCCTCCTAACAAAAGAACAAACAAAAAACGACGCAATCTTTTTTTACGACGCGCTCTTTTTTTGTCTTTCAAAATTTTATTTACTTGATCATATTCACTATGTCTTGCCATTCTTTACTCCCAGTTTACAAAACAGACCTCTGTATGTAAATCTACATCAAATTTTTCTTTTACCATTCTTTGAACATAACTAATAAGGGCACGAATATCACTTGCAGTCCCTTTTTTATCATTCACTATAAAATTAGAATGCTTCAACGAAACACTAGCACCACCAATACGATAGCCACGTAATCCACATGCATCTATATAATACCAAGCACCCTTTTCATCCGGGTTACGAAAAATACTTCCCGCACTTGGTTTATCCCAAGGTTGTGTTTCCATTCTTCGTTTTTTTCTTTTTTCAACAACTTCTTTAATTTCAGTCGCATCTTTTTTTGTTAAATTAAAACAAACCTCCAAAATAGTCCATTCCGGATGATTTTGGAAAATAGAATGACGATAACTAAAATCTAGCTCTTGATTTTCCTTTTCAACAATATTTCCTTGTTCATCTAAATAGCTAACTCGTTTTACTACAGATGCCATATCATATTTATAGGCTCCAGCATTCATATAGATTGCTCCACCTACTGTTCCTGGAATACCAGACATAAACTCAAAACCACTCAACCCTGCATTTTGGGCATGATACGCTAATGGAATTTGTGACATCCCAGCTCCACAAGTAATCGTAGTATCCACTATTTCATAATAAGAGAAATATCGCTGTAACGATAAAACAACTCCCTCATATAATTTATCACCAAATAATATATTTGATCCTTTACCCACTATAAAATAAGGAATATGATGCATCTTACAATAAGCTAACACATAAGCTAATCCCGCTTTATCTTTTATCTCAATATATAAACTAGCAATTCCACCAGCCTTAAAAGAAGTATGCTTCCCCATTGATTCATTCACCAACACATCCCCTACTTCTTGTTTATCAAATTCATTTTTAACACTTAAAAAATCCATTACTTATCTCCTATAATTTTCAACATAAATTCATACATATCTTTACTTGCATTCGGTTTTCCCAAACTAAGTGCATTTTGTTTTAACATTTCCAAGATACTTTCATCTTGTATTAATTCATCAATTTGATTTGCACAATACTCTCCTGTTAAATCAGCTTCTAATATCATTCTAGCAGCATCTCTCTCCACCAAAGCACGAGCATTAAATTCTTGATGATTATAAACAACATAAGGGCTAGGAATAATTATTCCTGGTACACCATACGTTGTAATTTCAGCCAAGGTAGAAGCTCCACCACGACATACAATTAAACTAGTTTCTTTTAAAACATGTAACATATCTTCAATATAAGGTACTAAGCAAATATTATTTGCTAGTACACCTAACTCATTTTGTAATTGTTCATAATAACTTTTACCACTAGCATACAAAATAGTATATGGCTTATTTTGTAACTTTGTGAGAACTTCTTTCATAACCTTATTAACAGAAGCAGATCCTAATGATCCCATTACAATAAGAACAATTTTCTTATTTCGATCTATTTGATATTTTTCATAAATATCAATTGGTTCTAAATCAATATAACCAGCTCTAGGATTACCATATAAATATGTTTTTTCTTTTGGTAAAAGATCATATGTTTTTTGATAACAACATACAATTCCATCCACTTTATTAATCAATATTTTATTTGTTAACCCAATCAAAGAATTCTGTTCATGAATTAACGTTTTTATTTTCATTTGGCTTGCCGCTAAAACAATACTAGCACTCGGATATCCACCAAACCCAACAACAATATCAGGTTTAAATTTCTTAATTACTTTTTTAGCCTCTACAACAGACTTCACAAAAATCATCCCATTTTTAATTTTTTGAACAGGATTTCCTACAAAACCTTTTACATATAAACCATGATACGCATATCCCATTTCAGGTACTACACTTGCTTCTAAACGATCTGTTGTTCCTACAAATAAAAACTCCACATCTGTTCTTTGTTTTTCTATATATTGCACAAATGCTAGGGCAGGATATAAATGTCCACCTGTACCACCAGCACTAATTATTATTTTCATAAAATCACTCCTATCCGCCATATTATAGCATATTCACATTTAATTTAATATAGAATAATAATATTCATTTTTTTGCTTATATTCGAAGTTATTTCGTAAATTGTTAGACATTATTTTGTTTTTCATCCCATTTATGCTATAATCGTCAAGTATTAAAAAGACAGTTCGTAACCATCCTGTCTATAAATAAAACTAGGACTACTTAGTAGCTCCTTTTAGGAGGAAAAATGAAGAAAGAATTAGAAATTGAGATAATGGAAAGATATTCCATTATTAACGAAAAGAACAAAAGAGAAATCGTTCTTTTAAGAGGCCAAGGATGTTCTTGGCGTCGTTGTCGTTTTTGTGATTATCATTTAGATTTTTCTAGAGATAAAGAAGAAAATATTACTTTAAATCAAAAAGAGTTATCTAAAATAACAGGTATTCATCAAAAACTAGAAGTTATTAATTCTGGAAGTTTTACAGAACTACCAGAAGAAACAATGGATCTTATTGAAACAATATGTATTGAAAAAAAGATCAAAGAAGTACATTTTGAAGCACACTATAACCAAAGAAAATTTATTCCTGCATTACGCCAACGATTTTCTAAAAACAACATTTCCGTTATTATTAAAATAGGAGTTGAAACATTTGACTACTTATTTAGAGAATCTTATTTAGTAAAAGGTATTCAAACAGATAATCCTAGTGAAATTGCAACTTATTTTGATGAATGTTGTTTATTACAAGGAATACCTGGACAAACAAAAGATTCAATGATTCAAGATATTGAAATAGGTTTAACTTATTTTAATCGTGTTTGTATCAATATTATGCAAGAAAATGGAATGGCTATCAAACCAGATCCAAGCGTTATTGAACTTTTTGTAAAAGAAATATACCCATTATATAAAGAAAATCAAAGAGTGGATATTTTATTAGAAAATACTGCTTTTGGTGTTGGAGGAGTAACAACAAATGTCTAATGAATTATTATTAATACTATGTTTAGTATGTACTTATATGAGTGTTTTATTATTTTATCGTTTTTTTGGAAAAACAGGTTTATATGTTTGGACTGCAATTGTTACCATTAGTGCAAATATCGAAGTATTAATGTTAATCGATGCTTTTGGTGTTGAACAAACATTAGGAAATATTTTGTTTGCATCTAGTTTTTTAGTAACTGATATTTTATCGGAAAATGAGGATAAAGAGAGTGCAAATCTAGCTGTTAAGATTGGTATTATGTCGAATATTACTTTTGTGCTTATTTCACAATCATGGTTATTATTCACACCAAACGCAAATGATTGGGTGAGTCCTGCTGTTCATACTATTTTTTCAAATACACCTAGATTAATGATTGTTGGGGTTCTTGTTTATGCACTTGCTCAATGGTTTGATGTTTGGGCATATCACCTTATTTGGGAAAAGACAAAAGCAAAGTTTGGAGATAGTAAAAGAGGTTTATGGCTTAGAAATAATGGTTCTACCTTAGTTTCACAGTTATTAAATACTGTTTTATTTACTTTTGGAGCATTTATTGGTATGTATGATATTCCTACTTTAATTAATATTACTATTGCATCTTATGTTATTTATGTTATTACAAGTTTATGTGATACACCTGTAGTTTATTTATCAAGAAAAATTAAACCTAAAAACTAAAGGGAATATCCCTTTTTTTATTTACCATTTTAGTTGCAAAACAAGAATAATCTATGTACAATACTTAAAAAGAAAAGGAGTATTCTATGATTGATGAAATTATTTTATTTAATGAAAATTTTGTAAAGAACGAAAAATATAAAGACTTTATTACCAATAAATATCCTAATAAGAAATTAGCGATTCTCTCATGCATGGATACCCGTTTAACTAAATTACTTCCTGCTGCTTTAGGTTTAGAAAATGGCGATGCTAAAATCATTAAGAATGCGGGTGGTGTTATTTCACATCCCTATGGTAGTGCTGTTAGAAGCATACTAATTGCAATCTATCAACTAGGCGTGACTGAAATTATGGTAATTGGTCATAGTGATTGTGGTGTTCAACATCTAGATAGTCAAAAACTAATTGATTCGATGATAAAACATGGGATTGAAAGCAGTGTTATTGAAAATGTGAAAGCTAGTGGGATTGATTTAGAAGGTTGGCTGGGAGGCTTCTCTAATGGGGATGCGGCAATTACAAATACTGTCCAATGTTTACAGTCACATCCATTAGTTCCAAAAGATATCCTTATTAAAGGCTTTATCATGGATTCATTAACAGGATTGCTTCAAGAAGTAAACAAATAGGATTCTTTTATGATGCAATTAAAACATTCCTTTTCATTTTATTTCATAACATTTAACATACTACCTACAACAACAAGTGTAATTATGAAAGAGGATCTCCTATAACTAAATAGCGGGTGCAATGGTAGCTTAGGTCTCTTTTTTAGCTTCTTTATAAAATATCATTTTCATTTATTTCAGTTACCAAGAATACAGAACAGCTTCATAAGATAGTGTTGATTGTTTTTTAGTAAATGGGTATACTATTGGTGAGGTTAAGTGGATTAACTTAAAAAAAGAGTTCTTGCTGGATCTCTTTTTTCGTTCTTTCGAACTAATCGTTAGAAGCAAGACGAATCAAGAACCAGTAATCTTTTATGATAACTATAATCAAGACTCCTAGTCCAAACTTGACATCCAACATATATGTTTTAGTTATAATATTACTCTTCATTCTAACTAGAATTATTTAACCTACAAAAAATTCAGAACAGCTTCACAAGATAGCGTTGACTGTTTTTTAGTAAATGGGTATACTATTAATGAGGTAAGGCGAATTACCAATAAAAAAGAGATCGGGCAGATCTCTTTTTTCGTTCTTTCGAACTAATCGTTGGAAGCAAGGCGAATCAAGAACTAGTTATCTTTTTAGAATAATTGCAATCAATACTCCTAATTCAAACTTGACCTCCAACATAACATGTTTTTAGTCATAATATTGCCCTCCATCGACTGTCAATATTATACCATATTTGATTGATCGAATGTTTAATTTCAAGCCTAATTCTACAACTATTATTACCTAAAAACAGTTCCCTTGATATTGGTCTAGTAGTAGTACTAGGCCTCTTTTCTTTAGTCTATCGTTCGTTACAGTATTACACATGATATATGCCATGGCAACTCGTGCGTATGCTTTTCTACTATTTGCCCATTCCCATGCTTTATATTTGTTTGCTCCTAGTTTTATTAGTGCTCTATATTTTGTACCTATTCTTTTCCATTGTTTCCATATGCACATCCTAAGTCTAAACCGTGTACGTGTGGCCGCAATAAACTGGACAGTTATTATAAATTAATAATAACTGAAAAGGAGGCTCTAGAAGCAGACGAGAAAGACATATTTTTACAACTGCATTTAAAAAGCAAATGGTTGATTTGCATCACGGTGGTAAACACACTCGGGCTGTCGTTATAGGAGAGTATCATTATTTGATTATATTTAGATGATCGTACTTGAAACATTTATACACTTTTCAATAATCTCTGGAGACTTAAAACATCCCCTCATATATATACCTACAAAAGGTGAGCAAGTTGACCGAATTATTTTTAACTTTAGTAGCATAATTGAAATATTATCATAATTATGATAATAACAAAAGGAGATGATAGCTATGCCAAAGATTAGACCGGTTTCAGATTTAAGAAACAATTTTACTGATATTTCAAGAATTATTCATGAGGAATCAGAGCCTATCTTTTTAACTAAAAATGGTTATGGTGATATGGTTGTAATGAGCATTGAAGCTTACGAAAAACTCCAATTTGAAAATGAAATTTATTTCAAATTGAAAGAAGCAAAATTACAAGCAAAGAGTACTGATATAAGATATTCTCATGAAGAAGTTTTCGGAGATTTAAGAAAAAAACTCCAAGATAAGGTAGACATAGATGACATATAAAATACAATATCTACCAATTGCAAGAGAAGATATTGAACAGTCAGTGATTGTTTGTATGCACCTAAAGCAGCATTAGATTTACTTGACAACATAGATAAAACTATAGACAACTTAAAAACCTTTCCAATTGCATATCCAGTCAATGAAACCTCTTGATAAGGCATTGATAAATTGAATAAAGTTACTTTACAAGCAAATATTTTCATTCTACACCAAAACTTATGGGCAATTTAAAATTCTGAAACTATAGATGAATCAAGCTCTTTGAAGAACTAAATAAGCAGACCTAAGAAACACCGTAAATTCCAAGTTTACGGTGTTTTATTAGGCACTATAAATTAATTTTTTAAACCCCACTTACGTTTAAAGCACTAATGTCCTATTAACTTTACGACAATTAGTGCTTTATTATTTTATGATTACTATTATACTTATCTTTTAAAATTTATCCCAAATCAAATACAACGCTAATAATGGCCCATTTTCATATCCTTGTTCTGGATACTCTTTTTGCAGTTTGTAAAATTGCTTCAATAACAACTCCGAAAACTGCACTTCCCTCTTAATTCCTAATACTAGACAAACCATAGATCGTGCTATTGGATATTTGATTTCCTCTATATTTTTTGTTAAATCCTCCACATATTTAGCATCTGAAATAGCTAATGCTAATGTGGCTATTTCAACAAATTCATCTTGTCTATTATTTTTAATTTGCTTTAAAACAAGAGGTATAATTTGTTCTTCCATGGATGAAACTTTCTCTAATATATTTTCTCTATTTATTACTATTGTAGATTTACGCATACATCTAATCAATTCTTTGGGGCAAGTAATCTGCATAATCGATGCTTTATCTTTCTCAATTTCCAATATTCTTTCTTCATCTAAGAAGGGGAAGGTCGCTTCGTCAAGAAGATGCTTAAATTCATGGCTTCTCATCATAATTAAATTCAAATATAGGATCATAGCTGATGAGCTTTCTTCCAATTTATTTTGTTCAAAGAACTTTGCTGGTATACAAACCTTTTCGTAACTTTTCTTTTCAGCGAAAATCTTTTCCTGAAATCTATGAATAATATCTTCTGCAACTTCTCCTGGCAATCTTCCGTTTATGTTTATCTTATTTCTGATATTTTTAAATGCTGGTTTGTAATAATTAATATCTTCTTGAATGTCTTGCAAATAATGCTCCTTGTGCTTATTTTTATAATCATCATCAATATAGCAATGATCATTTTCATCTGAAAATACTAATCTATCAAATATATTTGTTACACTATCTTGTAATTCTATTGCTATAGTATTAGCCCATAATAGATATCTATCAAATACACTCGCATACACAATAGGGCTAATTGCAATTACTTTATTCTGTTCTTTTGATTTCATTAATAAATCTAAAACAACACCCTTTTTCTGATCACGTTCTAATTTATCTGGAATATTATTTACAAATTCTTCCAACGTTGTTCCATAATAAACTGTTGTTTCGTAATCCAAATCATAAAATTTATATCCTATTTTTTCAGCTAGTACTTCACCCGTTGTTGTCTTTCCTACATTTGTAATGCCAAGCAGTAAAATTATCATACATTCACCTCAGTCTACGATAAGGTAAACCTTATCTTATTTTTTACAACACTTTTTATACTTTTTTCCACTCCCACATGGACAAGGTTCATTAGGAGATATTTTTGTTACTTTTCTTTCAACTCCCTTGTTTGTCCCAGTAGAATACGACATCATAGGAATAATACTTTCAGACCTTTCTGAATCAATATTCTTCTTTAACATTTCAGTCGGTGTGTGTCCGCAATTACGCCATATTCTAGTCGAATTCATTATCTCTATTATATAACTCACGACCTCATTTGCTTGATTTATATCTTTCATTAGTATGTCAAATTTTTCCAATTGTGCAAAAACATACTGAATACATCCCTCGGAACTACCACCATATTCCATTAATTCAGCATCAAAAATGAACTCATGAATTCCATCTAGGATGTAATCTATATAATCTATGGCTTGCATTTCTCCTTGGTTCGCCGCTTTCTTAAAGTTCTTCATATATTTGCGCTCTAAATACCTCACAAATCTTTTTTCTGCAATGTTTATTTCTCTATAACTTGCATCAGCATACCTTAAAAATTCTATTCTAGACGGGATATATCGCTCATTCTCTGCCGATTCCCAATACAATTCACGGAAATACGAAGTTGCTCTTTTATAAAAGAATTCGTCTAAATGTTCTTCTGTAATCTCTGTATTTTTGTTACGAAGGAACCTAGCCATTTTTTCTATTTCCTTTTCAAGTTGCTCTCTAAAGCATTCATGTAGAATCAGTCCATCCATAGTCATACACACCCCTGGTATCATATTTCCAATTATGTTACTAAGGACTGCTGTGCACATATGCTTTGGGTTAAATACGATTGAATGAGCGTATTTCCCACCCAAACGTATATATCCATCTTCTTCCCATATTTTCTTTTCATATTGCCTTATCAACGACTCTAATTCTTTAACATGAATTACACCATATAAATGAACAGCTGCCAATGCATATTGTCGAATCATATCTACGTATGCTTTACGTTTCATATATACCTTATCAATCGCTAAGATATCATAATCTTCTTGACATCTGTAAGATTCTAATAATCGCCTTATTTCATCATCATCGAAACCTATAGTTATACAAAAACATTCAAAAATAGCATCCTCGCCTAACGCCTCTGCAATTAAGTTTATTTTTTCCTGTTTTTTTAATTTGTATGGATTGTCGGCCATTTCACAAATTCTTCTACAGATTTCTAAAGCTGCTTCATCTAAAAAATCATATTGAGACTCAACAAACATCATAGATGTTTGTTCCGCTACTATCTCTAGAAATTCATTTTTAGTCCCTTGTACCAATTCTCTAATATCACAATTCTTCTCAATAACCTGTACTACAATAGTCAGTAACTTATCAATATCTTTTGCATAATATTTCATTAAGCAATTCTGTATTTTATCTTTTCTACTCATTTTTTACACCTATTCTTTCTTTTTATTTACGCATCACCCCTTGGTGATAAATTCATATTCGTTGTGAATATGTGCTTCCTTTTTCATATCTTCATACTAACAAAAACATCAATTTAACAAATCAGCTAACACGCTAGCTTTTAAAACTTCTACCTTCCCAAAATACGAGAATGATATTACATATTCTACTTTATCAAAGCTATTCTCATTAATCAAGTATATAAGATCACTTCACCAAATCGTATTGACTATTTATTAATAAATGGATATACTATTGGTGAGGTTAAGTAGATTAACTTAAAAAAAAGAGATCGGCCGATCTCTTTTTTCGTTCTTACGAACTAATCGTTGGAGGCTAAGTAGATCAAGAGCTAGTTATCTTTTATAATAACTATAATCAATACAAGAACCACAATAAGTAGTTCCATAATCAATACTCCTAATTCAAACTTGACCTCCAACATAACATGTTTTTAGTCATAATATTGCCCTCCACCGACTGTCAATATTATACCATATTCGTACGATGAAAAGAGTCTTTTCAATGATAATTCGTTCACTATTTTTTATAAATTTATCAACTAAAAATAGTTTCCTTTATATCTAAGAAATCTTATTGATTTCTTCTTTTTTTATACAAAAATATTAATTTTGTTTCATAACATTTAACATAATACCTACTGCAATAAGTGTAATCGTTAAAGAAGATCCACCATAACTAAAAAATGGTAAAGTGACGCCTGTAACGTGTAGTTCACGCTCCCTTTAGAACGTGAACTAGCTATCACACTTAAATCCACATTAAAGAATACTTCTATGTTTCTTTCTTCATCTATTTCTACCTTTGAATTAAATCCAATATTAGTTTACGATTAACCTCTTTTAAACTCACAAACTGTTCAATCGTTCTTTTCACTTCATCACAGCTAACAATATTTTTTTGTCATCTTTTAGTATTTCTAATCTTGTGTTTAGTTTGTTTACTTTGGGGGTGCGGACGTTTTCGTTGATATTTATATCTTGGATAGGCTACAAAAAACTGGACAGTTATTATAAGAGCGACTATTGTTAATGATAACTAAAAAGGAGGCTATAGAAATAGAAGAGAAAGATGTATTTTTACAACTGCATTTAAAAAGCAGCTTGAAACATCTATTCACTTTTCAATAATCTCTGGAGACTTAAAAACTCCCCCTCATATATATATCTGCAAAAGGTGAGCAAGTTGACCGAATTATTTTTAACTTTAGTAGCATAATTGAAATAATATCATAATTATGATATTATAATGATAATAACGGAAGGAGCTGATAGCTATGCCAAAGATTAGACCGGTTTCGGATTTAAGAAACAACTTTACTGATATTTCAAGAATTATTCATGAGGAATCAGAGCCTATCTTTTTAACTAAAAATGGTTATGGGGATATGGTTGTAATGAGCATTGAGGCTTACGAAAAACTCCAATTTGAGAATGAAGTCTATTTCAAATTGAAAGAAGCAGAATTACAAGCAAAGAGTACTGATATAAGATATTCTCATGAAGAAGTTTTTGGAGATTTAAGAAAAAAACTCCAAGATAAGGTAGACATAGATGACATATAAAATACAATATCTACCAATTGCAAGAGAAGATATTGAACAGTCAGTGATTGTTTGTATGCACCTAAAGCAGCATTAGATTTACTTGACAACATAGATAAAACTATAGACAACTTAAAAACCTTTCCACTTGCATATCCAGTCAATGAAACAACAAAACCTCTTGATTTTGAATATCGAATGATACCTGTTAAAAACTATTTAATTTTCTATGTAGTTACAGGAGATATTGTTGAAATTCATAGAGTGGTATACTCGAAAATGGATTTAACAAGACTACTAAAATAACCAAATACTCCAAAGGCATTGATAAATTGAACAAAGTTACTTTACAAGCAATTCAAGATGTTTAAAACGATATTGGTACAAGCAAAGATTTTCATTCTACACCAGAACTTATGGGTAATTTAAAATTTTGAAACTGTAGATAAATCAAACTCTATGAAGAACTAAATAAGCAGACCCAAGAAACACCGTAAATTCCAAATTTACTCAACTAACACGCTAGCTTTTGGAACTTCTATGAGAATGATATTACATGTTCACCTTTACCAAAGATTTTCTCATTAATCAAGTATATAGGATTACTTCACCAGATTGTATTGACTGTTTTTTAGTAAATGGGTATACTATTGGTGAGGTAAGATGGAATTACCAATAAAAAAAGAGATCCTGCTAGATCTCTTTTTTCGTTCTTACGAACTAGTCGTTGAAGGCAAGATGGAATCAAGAGCTAGTTATCTTTTATAATAACTATAATCAATACAAGAACCACAATAAGTAGTTCCATGATCGATCCTCCTAATTCAAACTTGACCTCCAACATAACATGTTTTTAGTCATAATATTGCCCTCCACCGACTGTCAATATTATACCATATTCGTACGATGAAAAGAGTCTTTTCAATGATAATTCGTTCACTATTTTTTATAAATTTATCAACTAAAAATAGTTTCCTTTATATACGAGAAATCTTATTGATTTCTTCTTTTTTTATACAAAAATATTAATTTTGTTTCATAACATTTAACATAATACCTACTGCAATAAGTGTAATCGTTAAAGAAGATCCACCATAACTAAAAAATGGTAAAGTGACGCCAGTTATCGGAAAAATTCCAACAACCACACCCAAGTTAATCAATGCTTGTATTGACAATAATGAACCAATCCCAACTAACAAAAAACATCCAAATAAATCATGACATTCCTTGGCACTAGAAATAATAAGATAAATTAAAAAAACATATAATCCAATTAAAAAAATAGCTCCTATCAAACCAAATTCTTCGCAATAAATAGCAAATATAAAATCAGTTTGAGGCTCTGGTAAATAAAAGTGTTTTTGAATACTATTATTATAACCAACCCCCACTATTCCTCCAGGTCCAATCGCATACAAAGATTGTATCATTTGAAATCCACTTCCCAAAGGATCGCCAAAAGGATCTAAATAAGCAGTTATTCTTTCCAAACGATAAGGAGCCGCTACTATCATCCCAACTAACCCAGCAACACCCCCTAAACCAAGAAAAACAAAATAACGAAAAGGTAATGGTGTAACTAACAACATAACAACTATACTACTAGCCATCACGATAGCACTACCAAAATCAGGTTGCAACATAATCAAACCAAACCCTATCAATATCACAACAAATAAAGCAATTGCATTGCTTATTTTTTTTAATTCCAAATAATACAAATGAATATAACGAGCACTATAAATAATAATACCAACTTTAAATAATTCACTAGGTTGAAAAGAAACAATACCAAAATCAAACCAACTTTGTGATCCTCCTCTTGCACTACCAACTCCCGGAATAATTACTAAAATTAATAATATAAATGTCACCAACAATAATTTTCTACTATGTACTAAATAAAAATGATAATCTATCTTAGAAACTATAAACATACATACAATCCCAATAAACGCAAAAAATAATTGCCTCTTTATATAATAAAAAGAATCTCCAAACTTATAAAAAGCCCATACATTACTAGCGCTATAAACCATACACAAACCAATAAACACAATCACTAACACTACTCCAATGACTAATCTATATCGCATATAAATCCCCCCACTTATTTATACGCAAAAAAAAGAGAGTTATAACTCTCTTATATACTGTTTAAACATTTTTCCTCTTTGATCATAACCACTAAACTCATCAAAAGAACTTGTTGAAGGTGATAATAAAATAATATCTTCTTCTTTAGAAACCTCTAATGCTTTTTTAGTAGCTTCTAATAAATTTTCACAAAGATAACTTTTCTCTATACCCATTTCTTCATAAAATCTTTGTCCTGCAGCTCCAAATGCAATAAAAGTATCTACTTTATCACGATAAGATTTTAACTCCGTTAAATCTAATCCTTTATCAAAACCACCCATCAATAAAACAACCGGTTTATCAAAAGCCTTTAATGCAATAATAGTTGCATCACAATTAGTTGCCTTAGAATCATTATAAATCTCTTTACCATCTTTATTCATAACATACTCAATGCGATGTTCTACTCCATGAAACGAAGCAATTGCATTTGCAATAACATGATTATCATAACCTAATTGCTTAGCAACACAAGTGGCTATCATACAATTTTGAACATTATGTTTACCAACTACTCTAATATCTTTTAGATCAATAATCTTTGTTCCCTGATAATAAATAGAATTATCTTTTAAGCAACAATCAGCATCTTGTTCTAAAGAAAAAGTAATCGTAGAACAAGGAATAGGATATTGTTTTATATATTCTAAAACCACTAAATCATCGATATTTAACAAAAAAGTTCCTGTTGTTTGATGCTTATAAATATTTGTTTTCGAAGCATAATATTCTTCTAAAGAAAGCATATAATCTAAATGATCAGGTGTTAAATTAATAATACTAGAAACATTTGGTGCAAATGTTTCTATATCTAATAATTGAAAATTACTCATTTCTAATATAATGGTATGTCCTTCAACTTGTAATAAGTTATGTTCCATAATAATATCACAAAAAGGATAACCAACATTCCCTGCTAAGTGGACCTTATCATTGGTAGATTTTAAAATTTCTTCAATTAAATGAACAGTTGTTGTCTTCCCATTTGTACCCGTAATAGCAACATAATTTTGTTCCTTAGCACACTGAAAACCCAATTCTATCTCTGTATACACCGGAATATTTCTTTCCTTTAAACGTAAAATAAAAGGCTTTTGATAATTAATTCCCGGGTTTTTTACTACAAAATCAAAATCTCTTTCAAATAACTCCTCTGGATGTCCTCCAGTAATCATCTCAATTCCTTGATTAACATAATCATCATACTCTTCAATAGATTCTTTTTTATCAAAAACATTAACTGTAATCGTAGCATTTGTTGCTTGTAATAAGCCAATAGCAGCTCTCCCACTTTTTGCCAGCCCTAATACTAACACTTTTTTCCCTGTTAACATCTTATAATACTCCTAAAACCATTCCTATTAATGCACATATAAATCCCATAAACCAAAAAGAGATAACAACTTGTGGTTCATTCCATCCTAACATCTCAAAATGATGATGAATTGGAGCCATTTTAAAAACTCTTTTTCCTCTTGTTTTAAAAGAAACAACTTGAATAATAACTGATAATGTTTCCATTACAAAAACCCCACCAATTAAAACAAGTAAAATTTCTTGATTCGTAAGAATAGCTAAAGCACTTAATAATCCACCTAAACTAAGAGACCCTACATCTCCCATAAATATTTTAGCAGGATTATAATTAAACATCATAAATCCAAGCAATGATCCAACCATACACATTGCAAAACTAGCAACCGTAAATTCTTTCATCATAATCGCAAAGATAATAAATGGTGAAATAGCCATCATACATAACCCTGTAGCTAAACCATCTAATCCATCCGATAAATTCACTCCATTACTTGTTGCAGTAAACATAAAATAAACTAAGACCGGATAAGCATATCCTAAATCTACATTAATATGGAAAAATGGAATCGAAATAATAGTATCAAATCCTGGTACATATTCTTTTGCTAGAAAATAAAAAGCAATAGCAATAAGTGATTGTAAAGCATATTTCATTTTAGCTGACAATCCATCATTTTTCTTTTTAACTACAATTAAAGCATCATCTAATAAACCAATTAAACCAAATCCTAATGTAACAAAACATAATAATAAAAGAATAGGATTCGTAATATCTTTATAATTTAAAATACATGCTACTAATAAAGTACTCAAAATAAATACACTACCACCCATTGTTGGTGTTCCGCCTTTTGCTTTATGAGACTCCATTCCTTCTTCTCTTTGTACTTGTCCAAATTTCATTTTATGTAGAAAAGGTATTACCTTTGGCATTGCTACTAAAACAACTAAGAAACTAATAATAAAAGAAGCTAATAAATTTATAAAATATTCCATCTTAATACTCCTTTGAGATATATTTTTAACATTAATATATTACCATTAACCACCTTTTTATGCAAAACAAAAATTTCTTCTCTTTTCCTACAAATTGATGTATTGTTAAAGTAAGAGAGGTACTAAAATGGAAAAGTATATCATGTCTATTGATCAAGGTACGACTAGTAGTAGAGCTATTTTATTTGATAAAAAAGGAAATGTCTTTGGACTGGCACAAAAACCAATTCAAAACTTGTATCCTCATCCTGGTTGGGTAGAACAGGATGCCAATGAAATATGGGCAAGTGTGGTAGGAGTAATCTTCGAAGTACTTGCTAAAACAGGAGTAACAGCAAATCAAATAGCAGCTATTGGAATTACAAATCAAAGAGAAACAACGGTTTGTTTTAATAAAAAAACAGGCCAACCTATTTATAATGCTATTGTATGGCAATCACGTCAAACCGTTGATTTATGTCAAGAAAGAATGCATTTAGAACAAAAGATAAAAGCAAAAACAGGTTTATTATTAGATCCTTACTTTAGTGCTAGTAAGATCCGTTTTATTTTAGATAAAACAAAGATGCAAGAACAAGCAAATCAAGGAGATATTTTATTTGGGACAATTGATAGTTGGTTAGTTTATAAATTAACGGAAGGTAAAAAACATATTACAGATGTATCAAACGCTTCTAGAACTTTATTAATGAATTTAGAAACATTAGATTATGATGAAGAATTATTATCTTATTGGGATATTCCTAGATGTATGCTTCCAGATATCAAAGATACGAGTGGAGTTTTAGGTTATTGCAATGAAATATTTCAAACAGAAATTCCTATTTGTAGTATGGTTGGAGATCAACAAGCAGCATTATTTGGACAAACATGTTTTGAAGCAGGGGAAATGAAGAACACGTATGGTACTGGTTGCTTTTTACTAATGAACACAAAAGAAAAACTAATATTATCTAAAAATGGACTAGTTACTTGTGTTGGTTGGCGTATTGGCAAGGAAGTATCTTATGTTCTAGAAGGAAGTGTTTTTGTAGCTGGTGCAGCCATTCAATGGCTTCGTGATGGTTTGAAAATCATCCATGATTCTCCTGAAAGTGAAACAATTGCTAGAAACTGTAATAATGATCAAGATATTTATGTTGTTCCTGCCTTTACAGGTTTAGGAGCACCTTATTGGAAACCTAATGTAAAAGGAGCTATTTTTGGATTAACTCGTAATACTACCAAAGAACATATTATCAAAGCTACTTTAGAATCACTAGCCTATCAAACTGGTGATGTAATTGAAGCAATGGCTCAGGATGCTAAATTAGAGTTAAAAGGATTACAAGTAGATGGAGGAGCATCAAAGAATAAATATCTTTTACAATTCCAAAGTGATATTTTAAATATTCCTGTTCATTCTAGAGATCTGCCAGAAGCAACTGCACTAGGTGCTGCTTATTTAGCAGGATTAGCGATTGGTTTTTGGCATGATAAAGAAGAATTATTGACTTTAAGTAATAAAATAACTACTTTCTATCCATCAATGGAAAGTGATGTTCGTCAATACAAATTAAAAAAATGGAAAACTGCTATTAATGCTACTATTGTTTTCCAATAAAAAAGAAGCTAACGCTTCTTTTTAGTTTATATAATAATGTTGATAATATTGTATTCTAAGAACATCAAAGAAATTCATTAAATGATAATTAAACTCTACCCCATCATATCTTCCTGAGACACATATGGTATGGGTTGTATTTTTAAATTCTTCTAACATATACATTTTATTTTGAGTAACTAAAATAGATGTTATTTGTTTTAAAGATACTTCATTTTGAGCTTTTAAACATTCTGCCATGGAACGTCCAGTTGCGGATACAAAAATAACAACATCATCTTTATGTAAAACCATATCAGGATCATAATCATTATAATTTAATACAATTTTACCACAAGTAATTAAATCAGTTTGTAATTCAACACCAATACTCATTGGATACATTGCTCCAATTAAGATAATTCTTTTAGAATGATAAATAGCAGTATATATTTGTTCTAATTCCTCTTCTAGATTTTCATTTTGACAATTTTGTACTAATCGTTCTACCATGATTGGACAACGCATATCAAACAAACGAGTACGAATTTGATTCACACGCAATAAATAACTATCAATTAGTTCTTTTTGAAAACCAGAAAAATTATCTACTCCCAGTAACTTACAAAATTGATCAATACTTTCTTCTTTGATACCACTATCTATCATATTTTGTTTTGTTATATCTTCGCACATTGGAAAATGATAAACAATATAAATACAAAAACGATAATAATCATCATAAATTAGTGTCCCATTTAAATAAGCTAAAATTCTACTAATAAGCAAATTCATTATCCTCTTCCTCCTGATCTGGTGCTTCTTGTTTTGTTACCACAAAAACTTCCATCGTATTTAAACACAAACAATTTAACTGTCCTTCATTCAAATTACCTAAACCACCATCAATACCAATCTTGTCATGAAAAACAGGATCATACCAAATATCATTTCTCTTTTCATGATATAAATAATGTGTTGGAGTATGTCCAAAAATAATAGTTTTCCCTTCAATCCCCTTTGATAAGAAAAACCATTCCCTAATCCATGCACACTCATCTTCTTCTTGATCATATAGACTCTTTTCAGGATTAATACCTGCATGAATTAAAACAAAGTCTCTACCATTAACAGACACTTCCACATAATTAGGACAACTATCCACAAACTTAATCATCATTGCATAAAATGCAGCTCGTAGTACTTTATAATTATATTCATCAAAAGCATTTTTATGTAAATAACGATGATAACTACGATATGTTTTTAATCCCCCATTTTGGGCCCATAAACGACTAATACTAGCATGAACATCCTCTGCTTTAAATGTATCTCTCATCATTATTTCATGATTCCCTTTAATTAAAATAATATTAGAATGTTGTTGTATGTAAAAATAGATTTCTAAACTTTTCGGTCCTCGATCACAACAATCTCCTAAAATATAAAGTGTATCACTTGAACTAAATTCTATTTTTTTCAACATTTCCTTTAATATTTGAAAGCTCCCATGAAGATCAGACAATACATATATTTGATTTGCCATAATATCACCTTCCTTACTCCATTATACACCAAAACTAAAAAAGACACTACTCGTGTCTTAATTTTAATGCTATATCAGGGTAATTTGTGAAAATTCCATCAACCCCTAATTCCATCATTTGTTTCATCATCATTTTTTCATTGACTGTCCATACATTTACTTTTAAATGATGATAATGACAATCCGTTACATAGTTATCAATTTGTAAATTACAAAATTGAGGATGAATTGCATATGTTGGATAAGAACTTACATAACGATAAGCTTCATGTAAAATACCATCATATAAGAAAGCTATTTTATTATTAGAATCAATTTCTTTCATTTTCATCATTGAATAATGATTAAATGATGAATAATATACTTGCTTTTCTAATTGATATTCTTTTATTAAATCATATACTATTTGTTCAATCCCAGGATAAAAGATATGATCTGTTTTGATTTCTAATTGCAATTCAAGATTAGTTCCTTGTATCAATTGTAATAATTGTTCTAACGTTGGAATTCTAGCTTCAAATCCATCCATCTTATTATTTGCATAAAAAGAACATAACTCATGATATGTATAATCTTTAATAAATCCTTTTCCATTACAAGTACGATCAATTGTTTCATCATGTATTAATACAGCAATATTATCTTTTGTAAGATGAACATCTGTTTCTATCCCATCTACTTGCATTTCAATAGCTAGTTTAAAAGCATCTAGCGTATTTTCAGGAGCATAGCCACTAGCTCCTCTATGAGCATATACTAACATATTACAAGAAGAAATATCCTAAAACCATAAGTCCTAATACAATACGATACCACCCAAAAACAGTAAAATCATTCTTCTTAATATATTGCATTAAAAACTTAATTGCTACAATCGAAACAACAAAAGCTACAACCATCCCTAATACTAAAGTCATGATTTCTGCACTTGTAAATACGAACCCAAACTTTAACATCTTTAATAAGCTAGCTCCAAACATAACGGGTATTGCTAGAAAGAAAGTGAACTCTGCTGCAACTGTTCTACTCATTCCTATTAAGATCCCACCTAATATCGTAGCTCCAGATCTAGAAGTACCTGGAATTAACGCTAATAATTGGAATATTCCAATAAAGAAAGCTAATTTATAAGTAACATCTTTTAATTCTGTTACTTGTGGTTGTTTGTTTTTATTTCTTTTTTCAACAATAATAAATAAAATACCATAAATAATTAATGTACAAGCAACTGTAAATGGATTATAAAACATAGCATCAATAATATCATCAAATAAAATACCTATAATAGCAGCAGGAACACAAGCTACTATAATCTTAAACCATAATGACATTGTGTCATAATCTATTAATATCTTTCCATGATTTTTCTTTAAAGGTAATAATTTCCAAAAGTATATTACTACAACAGCCATAATAGCTCCTAATTGAATCACTACTAAAAAGAACTCCATAAATGCATCACTAACATTTAATTTAATAAACTCATCTACTAAAATCATATGTCCTGTACTACTAATTGGTAACCATTCACTAATACCTTCTACAACACCTAAAAAGATTACTTTTAATATCTCTATCATTTCCATTATGATGTCCTCACTTTCACTTTTTCTAGTATATCATAGTCCTTTCAAAAAAAGAACTTTAATATCCATATTTAAAATACTCCTTCCATTATTTTTTCTTTTCAGGTTTTGACTTAAACTTTTCATGATTCATATACTTGTCATATTCTACGCACAAAGTAGAAGAATGATTCCCTTGATTAACAATGCAACCAAATCGCATATGACCTACATAACCAAGATAACCTATTTTATAATCTCTATATAAAGACATAATATCATCTGGTCGCCTATCACTTGCAAGTACACCATCTCCATAGCTAAAACTCTCTTTATCTAATTGCTTAATAAAATGCTCCTTTGTTTCTTTATCCTTCACATGAATATATACACTTCCATATACATCCACCAAGTTTTTAAGCGTCCTTACTTTAAGTCTTTCCTTTCTTTGTCTTTTTTGATTCTTTTCAAACTCCTTTTTCACTACCTTTTTAATTTCTTTTTTCATTCATCTTTTCTTCCTCCTTCTTGATTAGAGTAGAAAAAGAAAATCCCATCGTTACCGACAGGATTATACGTTCATTCATTCCTTAGCACCTTATTAAAAGCAGGTTGCTGTACGATCAATGGTCTTGTCCCTCACGTACTCTAGATAGTTTATATTTTAAATTATCATAAAACAGGTTACCCTTCAACATTATTGTTGCATTCATAGAAATTGCATGTCCATGCATCCTTATTTTATGCTATACTCTCCTTATACCCCTGTAGTTAAATGGATATAACAAGTCCCTCCTAAGGATTAGTTATCAGTTCGATTCTGGTCGGGGGTGCCAAGAAAGCTAGTGTTTAAGACAATTTTTGGTCTTAACACTCGATTTATAGATTTTGAAAACAATAAAGTCAGCAAACTTTTTATATAAGTTTTACTGACTTTTTTGTTACTCTTTTTGGTTAAATCCCAGCTAACAAAGCGAGTTCGAATTTTCTATTTTGGCTTACAAAATTCCATTCCAGCTAACAGGATTTTATATCGTTGCTATATCTTGCTAACAAAGAGTCTGGCTACTAGTTCAAATTTTGTCCTGCAGTAAGTGTTTTAATCATTAACTCAGGCAAATTAGGTGATTTATTAATAAGATTTAGCAACTCATTATTCTTATCAGTGAAATTAAACAAAAGAAAGCTAGAAACAGTTTCTAGCCTGTTTTTGTATTATATTATAAGCTATTAAAAATATTTAACTTTCATTTTATTACTACTAATTTCCTTTTTTGTATAAACTATAAATTTTCCAGATCCTATTTTAGTAATAAGATTTTTATCTAAAAGCCCCTTTAAATACTTGTTAGCCATTGTTTTTGATATACCAAGTAACTCTTCAACGTCTTTCCTAACTATGTTTTCACGCTTTTCAATAAACGCAATAATTTCATGCTCCTCTTTTTTAAGAAGAACATTATCATTTATCACTTTTCTTTCGGTAATTTCATTTGTATTAAATAGCGTTATTTTAAATGCATTATCACTTGTTTTTATCGATGGTTCTAGATTAGTATATTCATCATAACTTTCCATAATTTTTAAAATCCCTGTTCCATAAGCTTCGATTAGTTTTAATCTATAAAAAACATTTGCCAAATTTTTATTTCTGAGTATCGATACCCCTAAAAGCATATCATCTTTAGTAATACCACGTAATAACCCTCCTACTGTAACAATTTCGATACGGTTATCAAATATACTTATTAGTGTACTAGAACTAAATGAGTAGTCTCTATGAACTAATGCATTTAATAAAGCTTCTCTAATTGCTATTTGAGGATAATCATAGTTATCCACTCTTTTCAAACCATGTATTTCTGCTCTATTTCGATTATGTTTTCCGATAAACTCAAATGCATCATAAAGTTGCTTAAATAATGAACCGGTAAATTCTATTCTATCTTTAAATATCGCTTTGCTTTCTCCTTCAAAGACAGCAGCTTTTATAGTATGAACACATTGCTCTGATAACAATAAAGCAAGATTACTATAAAGTCCATCAATACCTAAAAGATTTAAAGATATCATTTGTTCTTTTAGAAATTTCAGATTTGCTTGATCAAATTCTTTTTTACAAAAATCAAAAGTTAAATCTTGATTTATTGAACGTAGTTCTTCATATTCATCACTTGATGTCTCTTTAATCATTTTTATAATTAAAGTTTCACTTGCTGGAACCGATGACGCTCCCTGCCTTATAAATATCCCCTCAGGTCTTATTCCTTTAGAACCAATATAATACGGTCTCATTGTTCCTCTTTGCACAGCAATCACAACGATATTTTTATTCTCTATCGTTTCTACTTGATAATCAATGAACATTGTTATATCAGGTTTTATTGTATCTCTAATCATATTGGTACATTTAAGAAATACATTATCAACATCATCTACCCCGAGTACAGATAAGTCATTACTGATTCCAATATAAATTTTACCTCCAGTTGTATTAGCAAATGCGATAACCGTTTTCTTAATTTCATCCGTATATTCTCTTTTATATTCTACGCTTTGATTTTCTAATTGCATAAATGCACCTCCCTTCTAATAGCATTCTATCACTGTTCGAACACCAATACAAGTGTTCGAACACAAAACAAGTGTTCAATAAGAGCTATAATAATTTTTTTATTTATACGAGTTGTTTTTCAACGCTTAATCATCTGTATATTCCATACATATTTGTCTTAACATTTATGCGCAAAATATACAATCTTAAGTTCGTCATAAATCTTCATACCGAATTCCTAAGGATTAGTTATCAGTTCGATTCTGGTCGGAGGGGGCCAAAAAATAATGCTGCTAGCCTAAAGATTTTCAGCTTTTTTGTTTACACACAACTCTTATCTAAGATAAATATGTTTTTAATATATATAAAACTTTGCTAAGAGGTAATTAACAAAGCAATAACATCACAAATTACTAGGAGTAAGTGGTAAATATGATTTATTTCATTACTTAAAACTTGCTGTGTTGCTACAATTTTTGATAAGATTTCTAATAGCTCAGGTCCATATCTTGCGTAGGAGTTTCTTTTACTTACTTTGATTCTTGCAAATAAGCTCCATTATAATATGCATCTACCAATCCGTGACATCGATTGCTCATGCCTTGTTTTTCTAATTGAGTTTTGAATACACTTCTTATGTACTGAAATTATCTGCCGTTATAATATATATAGACTTGCTTTTATTGCATTCATTAATGATTCATTAGTAAGTTCTATATGATTCTTTTGACTTACTGATAAACTAATACCACTTCTGTCATATAAATCTAAATACGAACTGATATAGACTTTCTCCTTGATCCCTGGATAAGCTATTTCCGTAATATCTGTACACCATACTTTATTAGGGTTTAATACTTCAAATTCTCGATTAAGTGTGTTTTCATCTATAATTTATAGCTCCTTTCTTGTTTTAGGGTATAAAAAAACACCTCCGAAGAAGGTGTTCGATTAAATGTTCTACTATTATTTTAATATAGTATCAAAATTTCTTTTACCATACAAAACACGAGCTATATTAACTTTGGTTGTTTCGTTATTTATTGTGTAAAAAATACAATAATTATCGACAGGCGTCATTCGTAAATGTTGCCATTTAGAATTATCATATACCCGGTGTCTTTCGAGCAATGAATCAAGGGATAATATACCTTGCTATAATCGTTCTATCAGTTTAATTGCAGTATCTGGTTCTAGTAAACTATATGCGATATACCGATAAATTGCATATATATATCTTCTTTTGCATCCTTAGAAACATCTACCGTATATATTATATCTCAAATTCCTTACGTAAATCTGAAAAAACTTTTTGTGCAGGTTCTACATCACCATTTTCAATACTAGTCAATCCTTTTTGAATTTCATTGATAAACTCAGCTTCACTCATTCTTCCCACATCTAAAGAGTGTGGTGGCATTTTTACTTCAAATGGTAAACCTCTTTGAAGAATAATCTGTTTATAAAACATATTTATTGCAGTTGATGCAGGTATTCCTAGTGTAGCTAAAATAGTTTCGGCTTGTTCTTTTACATCGGGTTCTATTCTTACATATAAATTTGCTGACTTTGCCATATAAAAAACTCCTTTCAAAGTTATATATATTTGTTATATGCAGTTGTCAGTACAATAGCAATACATCGATAATATCATCTACTGTGACAATTCCTAGCATTGATCCACGACGATTCACTACCCCTAACACCTTTAAATCATACTTAGAAACTAAGTTAGATGCTTGTTCCTGATCTTCTAGTAACGAAGTTATCACTCATGATTTGCTGTATGATTTGGCCATTCCCTGCCAAGAAAATATCTCGAAGATCCGCAGTTCCAATCAAATGATTTTTGTCATCTATAACAAAAATTGTTTCAATAACTTCCGTTTCTGGACCGATTTTTTGATTTTTTGTAAGGATTCAGCAATAGACAAAGTTCCCTTAAGAGCAATGTATTCAGTGGTCATAATACTTCCAACAGTATCATCTGGATATAATGGTAACTTTTGTAGTGTTTCCTTATCCTCTCTGCGAATAGACTTCAAAATTTCTTTTTGAACCCCAACGTGCAATTCCCCTAAAACATCTGCAATGTCATCATTGGACATGTTTTGAAATAAGGAGAGAATATCTGATACTGATAATGCCGTGACAATCGCATTTTGTAGAGGTGCTTCTGCCTTCTCCAATATTTTTGCCATGTGAATACAGTCAATTTTTTTATAAAACGCCAATAAGGACCCCTTATCAAACTTCTCCAAAGCTATTGCAATATCGATCAAATAAACGGAGTCGATGACCTGATGTAGAGACTGAACAGTACTAGTAAATAACAATTCCTGTATTTGATTTTCAGTACAAGACTCCCGCTCCTTTCGAGTTAAGACTTCGATTAAATTGGAAACTTCTTGTAATACAGAATCTGTGTTTTGATTTCCACAAGCATTCATTCGTTTCACCTCTTGTTATCAATTACATCAGTTAGTGCGTATCATCCGTTACTTCTTCAAATTGACTATTATAAAGTTCCGCATAGAATCCTTTTTGGTTTAAAAGTTTCTCATGGCTACCGCTTTCTATAATATTACCGTCTTTCATTACTAATATAATATCTGCATTTTTAATTGTAGACAGTCTGTGTGCAATGATAAAAGATGTTTTTCCTTGAGACAACTTATCCATTGCCTTACCGATTAATAACTCTGTTCTTGTATCAACGGAACTTGTAGCCTCGTCTAAAATTATTAATTCTGATTTCTTAACCATCGCACGTGCGATGGTAAGTAATTGCTTTTCTCCTGTTGATAAGGCAGCGTTACTCATAATGGTATGATATCCTTTTGGCATCGTTTTAATAGTATGATGAATTCCAACAGATTTACATGCCGCAATGATTTCATCTTCTGAAACATTTTGATTATATGCAATATTTTCCATAATAGTGCCATCAAACATCCATGTGTCTTGCAATACCATAGAAAACACATCGTGTAGACTCTCTCTCGTTATAGAGCGAATAGGAATGCCATCAATAGAAATCTCTCCGCTATTCACTTCATAAAAACGCATAAGCAGATTTACCATAGTTGTTTTTCCTGCACCTGTAGGTCCTACAATCGCCACTTTCTCTCCAGCTTTAATTTCTGCATTAAAATCAGTAATAATCATTTTATCTGGAGTGTATCCAAATGTTACATTTTTGAAGCTTACATCACCTTTAATATTTTTAATCTTTACTGCACCCTTTTCTTCTGGCGACAGTTCTTTCTCTTCAAGAAATTCAAATACACGCTCACTTGCTGCCGCTGCTGATTGCAATGTTGTCACCGATTGTGCTAGTGTTGCCAGTGGTTGTGTAAATAGACGAATATACACCATGAATGCTACGATTACACCGAACGTAATACTTCCATTTATTACAAGCAATGCTCCAACTATACATACAACTACATATGAGAAATCACCTGTGAAATTCATAATAGGCATCATCATCCCAGATAAAAATTGCGCTTTCCATGCTGACTGATATAATTTCTCATTCTTTTTATGGAAATGCTTTTCTACAAACGTTTCTTTATTATAGGCTTTTATAATGGAGTGCCCAGTGTAAGTTTCTTCGACATGACCATTTAAATCACCAAGTCTCATTTGTTGTTGTATAAAGTGTTTCTGAGATTTTGCTATAATGATAGCCATAAAAGAAAATCCAAATATGGTTGAAAGCAAACCAGAAATCCCCATAATCCAGTTTGTATATAACATAAGTAATAGTGCTCCACTAAAATTCAAAACGCCACTAACAATTGAGGACATACTTTGATTTAAACTAGTACCTATTGTATCAATATCATTTACGAAGCGACTGAGTGTATCCCCATATGAAGTTCCATCAAAATATGCAAGTGGTAAACGATTTATTTTACTTGTCATTTCAGTACGTAATTTTTTACAAATTTTTTGAGAAACAACTGCTAGAATACTTCCTTGAAGATATCCAAATACAAGGCTTAATCCATAGAGAATCGCCAAGAATGTACCAATACTTGCAACGGCCTCTAAATCCACACCTTCTGACATTCCTTCTAAAATCAGATTTGTAATCTTGGTCAATCTGCTTGGTCCCATAAGCGAGAAAACAGAAGATGTAATTGCTAAAACAATTGCAATCGCTACGAAAACTGTATATCGTCCACAATATGCAAATAATTTCTTTAGACTTCCTGTAAAATCTTTTGCCTTATCGCCAGGTCTTCCTCCAGGAGGACCTCCTGGTGGTCCTAAATTCACACCTGTATTTTGTGGTTTTGTCTCTTTGTTATGCATAATTTAATTCCTCCTTAGAGAGTTGCGATTCCGCAATTTCACGGTAAAGTGCATTTTCTGATAATAAATTTTTATGTGTTCCAATTCCTGCTACTCTACCTTGATCTATTACAACAATGACATCTGCATCTTTTACTGTGCTAATTCTTTGAGCAACAATTAACTTTGTCGAACCTTTTGTCTGTGTTCTAAGTTTTTCCCTAAGCATACGATCCGTTCTATAATCAAGTGCTGAGAAACAATCATCGAAAATATATATTTCCGCATCTTTATATAAGGCACGTGCAATAGAAACTCTCTGTTTTTGACCACCTGAAAGATTAAGTCCACCTTGAGATACACTTCCATCAAAACCGATTTGATCCACGAAATCTTTTGCCTGCGCTATTTCTACCGCTTTATTTAAGTTCTCATTTGATATGTTTTTTTCTATACCAAATGCAATATTAGAAGTAATATCTCCATTAAATAATACTGCTGTTTGAGAAACAAACCCTAGTTTTTCACGAAGTGCATGTTGTGTATATTCCTTGACATTAATGCCATCAATTAATATTTCACCCTCAGTCACTTCGTAATTACGTAAAATCAACTTAGTAATTGTACTTTTACCACTACCTGTAGCGCCAATAAATGCAGCAGTTTCCCCTCTATGGATACGAAATGATATATTTTCTAAAACGTTTTCTTCGCTTTCAGCATATGAAAATGATACATTTTTAAATTCAATTGCTACTGGAAAAGTAGGATCACCACTCGTCTTTGAACCATCTTTAATTTTGTTCTCGAAATTAATTACTTCATCTATACGAGAAAGTGCTACAAGTGTACGAGGTAACATCATAAAAATTGTGGTAAGGACCATAAATGATAATATGATCATCGTAGCATACGATGAAAATACAACCATATCTGAGAAAATAGTAAGTGCAGCCTCTGGGCTACCAGACTCACTGATTAAAGCAGCTCCTATCCAATAAACTGCAAGTGTAATTCCTGACATCAAACTTGACATGAATGGATTTAAAAATGCCATTGTAGCATTCACAAATGTATTTGTAGATGCCACCTCTTGATTTGTTTTTTCAAATTTTTCTTCATGATAACCTTCTGCATTATAAGCACGTACGACTCTAACACCGGTTAAATGTTCACGAACAACGGTGTTCAATCCATCAATAATCTTCTGTAATTTTCTTGACTTTGGTACAGACATTGCTAACAGAATTCCAATTACACACAAAAACATAATTACAGCCACAATGGCAATTAATGAAAATGATGGATTGTTTGTTGAAATTTTATTAATTGCAAATATACACATAAATGGTGCTCTAATTAATATTACAAATCCCATACACAATACCGTTTGAATCTGAGTAATATCATTTGTGGTACGAGTTATAAGACTTGCAATTGAGAAATTAGTGATATCTGCCATAGAAAATGAGTTCGTTTTAACATAAACATCTTCTCTCATCTTCATACATGCCTTTGTTGCTGCTTTTGCTGCACAAAAACCGGTTAAAATTGTAATAAATAAACTTAAGATTGAACAAAGTAACATATAGCCACCAACCATCAAGATCTCTGCCATTGTGCTACCTTCTGTTTGAACTAAGGTCGTAACCTCACTCATGAATTCGGGAATTTTTAAATCTAATATCACTTGAACGATTACAAATCCAACTGTTATGACTAAAAGACCCCATTCTCTCTTTGTAAAGCTTTTAAATACTCTGGACATTTTGTTCTCCTAACTCATTAGTATGATGTTTTTCTACTACTTTGTCTTTGCTACGTAATATTTTGTAAATATTCATACACAAGATAATTGTTAAAATAAGGGTCAAGACATCCGAAATTGGCTGTGCCCATAACAGGCCATCTATTCCCATGGTGTAATTCATAATCAAGATTAGTGGCAAGAAAATAATACCTTGACGGCACGCGTTTGCCACAAGCGAAGATTTTTCTGCACCCATTGCACCAAGCGCATTGGTCAATACGTTGAACACACCCAGTAAACAGCCCGTACTCAATAGGATTTGAGAGAAATAATATGCGTAGGCAAATGCTTCTTCATCGGCTAAAAATGCACCTACAATCTGAGTGAGTCCTACATAACAAAAACCGGTCATGACCACACCGAGGGCTAGACCAAACAGGAGTGAAAACTTCAGAATATCCAGAAATCTATCCCAGTCTTTAGCTCCTACACAAAAACCTAAAATTGGTTGAACCCCTTGACCGAGACCAACACATAGCATCCAACTAATCAAAATAATCTTCAAGGAAACACCAACACCTGCAACAGCAAGTTCCCCATAGTCTGACATGAGTAGATTGATTACTATTTGCGATACTGTCGTAAATATGATACCAAGAGAGGCTGGTATACCAATAGCAAGCACATTTCTACATACTTTTTCTTTCACCGTAAAATCTTTGAGTGAGATGCTTAATTTACTTTTTCTTTTTACAAAGAACAAAATATAATACAGTCCAGAGCAAATATTACCGATAGTTGTTGCGATTGCCGCACCAGGTACATTCATTCCTAACACCAAAATAAAAATTGGATCCAGCACAATATTTACAATATTCCCAATCAACATACCCATCATTGCTTTTTGTACATTTCCCTCTGCTCTTAGAATATTGGAAAAGCAAGTTTGCAGTATGATAAACGGACCACTCATGGCAAGAATAAAAATATACTGACTAACCATTTGCACGGTAGTGTCACTGGCGGCACCAAGTTTTACTGCAATATCGTCTGCGAATACGCATAAAAGTATCGAAACAAATATACCGACAATCACACTTGCCCCAAAAGCAAACGAAGCTACTTTATTAGCATACACTTTGTTATCAGCCCCCAACGCTCTAGAGATAACTGAAGCACCTCCCATGCCAAAAATGGTACCAATCGAAATAAATACCAAGAAAACAGGGGTTGCTAGAGATACAGATGTAACTTGAAGTGCATCTCCCGTTTGACCCACAAAAAATAGGTCGGCCATATTGTAGATGAGAACCATTATCATACCAAGAATTGCTGGGATTGTGTTTTTTAGCACATATTTTGGTACTGGTTCATTAGAATTTATGTTCATATTATTTCCTTTCCTAACAGTTAATCAATTATCTTATGCAATAATGCAAATAATGTTTCTGTTTCTTTCTCTGTAAACTTTTCAAATAGTTCTTCTTGAAGCTCATCCATGCATTCACCAGCAGCCTCTGTACAAGATTTACCACGTTCGGTTAACTCTAGTAATTTAATTCTTCTATCTGCTTCATTTGTAAATGTTCTCACAAATCCATGAGCTTCAAGACGTGCAATCATGCTTGCTGCGCTAGACTGAGCAACTTTAGCAACTGCTTCTATCTCTTTGTAAGATGCTTGGAATTCTTCTTTATGTCGCAAATATGCTAGTATATGACCTTGTGTTATGGTAAGATCTAAATCTTTTAATTTCACATTCCCTTTTTTCTCTATCTTCTCACTAATTTGTCTAAAACAATACAAAAAATGTTTTTCATATCTCATCACTTTTTCCTCCTCTAATCATTCATTTTTTATCAATAAACGAATGATAGCACATTTAACAGTATTCTGTCAATAGTATACTGTTGATAGAATACTGTTAAATATAACAAAAGAAAAGCAATCGGAAAATAAGGCTGAATTTGCCTATCTCCTGATTGCTCCTTTTTCTTTTATCTAATATCAATATGGTCATTTCTAAGATGCTTTATTATTAAAGTTCTATAGCTTTTTAAATAAGCTCCACAGCACCTTTTACACCAACTTTCGATATATCAATACATTGATTATAATTGCTCATATCTATCCATTCTTGATCTGTATAATGTTCATAATACTCTGAACGTTTTTTGTCAACACGTTGAATATTATTCTTCATTTCAACTTCTGTTTTAACCCCTACATCTTCCGGTACTTTATCATTTTTCAAAAAAGATGAAGTGTAATCCGCTAACATATCTTGACAATTTGCATGTAAGAATTCTGTAAAATTCATCGGATACATTGTCAAAAATTCCACCTTACCAACTGGAAAGGATAACGGTTTATTAAGAGCAATACTCAAAAGAGAACCAGCACATACTATATGATACGAAGGTGCATTTTCACAAAAATATTTAAGTGAAGTAATTGCACGACCACACTCCTGAACCTCATCAAAAACAATTAATGTATTGTTAGGTTTTATAGTTTTACCAACAAAAAGACCTAATTCAAATAAAATTCTTGTAGTATTAAAATCAATTTCAAAAATTGATTTTAAACTTTCATTTTCTTCAAAATTGATATAAACCATATCATTATAATATTCTTTACCAAATTCTTTTAATATAAATGTTTTTCCACATTGGCGAACACCCTTAACAATTAAAGGTTTTTTATTTTCATTATCTTTCCAATTTCGCAAAGATTCCATAATTGTTCTTTTCATAATAATCCTCCTAGCATTAGTATTGATTAAATTACTTTAATTACACTATTAAGATTAATATTGTCAATAAACACTGCATTTTAAGTATGAAAAACGCAATAAAGTATTGCGTTTTAGATACTTATAGTTTTCTTAACTCTTCATCACAAGCAATTAATACTTCTTCTGGTATTTCATCAGACATTTCTACCACTTTTGCAAGTGTCATTTTTTTAGCAAAACCAATCATAGGATGATTAATTAGAGCTTCTGTAAAATGTTTAATTAAGATTTCTCTTGCTTTTTCATTTGCCATTAATGCTCCAAGTTTTGTATCCTTGCTAAATCTTGGTTTTATAGTATCATCACTTTGTTGTGAATTTGATGTATTTGCGCTTACGCTTTCATCAGCTTCTATCACTGGTTTTACAAGTGATGAAGTGAATAATTTTTGTGATAAACTCACTGAATTAGTTTCATCTGCTTTTAAGTAATAAACAGCTTCATAAGCACTACGCACTGCATCTGCAATTCTACCTGCCTTGTTAGCATCACCTAAGATATATAAATTATTATCAAATTGATATTTAAATGAATCTATTAGTTTACTGTCTCCTCGTACCCCTAGCGATAGAACTACTGCTTGTGCGGCTATTTCCATTTGTCCATCATCACCATTTACAATAATTTTATCTTCTTTTATTTCACAAAGTTCAGTAGATGTTTTAACTTCTACTTGTAGTTCTTTTAGATGTTTTAGCACATCTACAACATTTGGTGATAAATCAGTACCGATACCACTACCACTTCCTGGAGCTACATCAAATTCTTTTTCTATCACAGTAACTTTATTTCCTTTTGTCGCAAGGAATTCAGCAACTTCTAATCCTGTTAATCCTGAACCTACTACAATAAATTCTTTATTTGTTATATTGAAATCATTTGTTAGTACATCATCTACCAAATATACATTTGGAAGATTAACACCACGGAAAGGTGGTTTGATTGGACTACCACCAGTTGCAACAAAAACAGCAGCAGGTGCCATTTTAGCAACATCAGTTGCACTTACTTCACTATTTAGTCGTACATCAACTTTTAATTTTTTCATTTCCAATGCCATACTATCGATAAGCCAACATAATTTCTCTTTATGAGGAGGTATTGATGCCATGAATACTTGACCCCCAAGTTTATCAGCTTTTTCAAATAAAACAGGTTTGAAATTTCTTTGCGCCAGGTTAATAGCTGCTTGCATACCAGCTGGACCACCACCAATAACAACAACACGTTTTCCATTACCATCTACTGGCATTTTCCCATATACAAGTTCAAATGAACAACGAGGATTAACAGCACATTTTATTGTTCTAGCACTACCAAGTTCTTCGGCACAATATAGACAAGATATACAAGGTCTAATATCTTCTGCTAGTCCTTTTTTTGACTTATTGCACCACTCAGGATCCGCTAATTGAGCTCTTCCTAGCGCTACAAAGTCTAGATTATCTTCTACTAATAACTTTTCTGCAAAAGCAGGTTTTCTAATAACATCACAAGCAATAACTGGAATGGATACAGCTTCTTTGATTGTTTTCCCTAAATGACGTTTCCATCCTTGATCATAAGAGATTGGTTCTGTTGATTCATTTGGTGCAGCATATCCACCCGCACTAACATTTATTGCATTAAAACCAACTTTTTCTAAATGCTTTGCAATTTCAACAGCATCATCCAAAGTCATCCCACCTTCAAAAAAGTCATCCCCATTAATTCGAATACAAACAGGGAAACTATCTCCACAAGCCATACGAATACCACGAATAATTTCTGTTGGGAATTGCATACGTTTTAGAAAGCTCCCACCATATTTATCAGTTCTTTGATTTGAGTATTCACACATAAATTGTTGAATAAGATACCCGTGTGCTCCATGTAATTCAACTCCATCAATACCAGCCATCTCACACATCTTAGCTGACATAACAAATTTACCTACAATTTCAGCAACTTCTTCTTCTGTAAGCTCTCTAGGTACTTCCGAGTTTGCTAAAGATTTGATAGCAGAAGGTCCAACAATTTGTTCCCCAGAAAACATTTCTTTTCCTTCTCTACCAGGGTGATGCAATTGACAAAATATTTTTGCTCCTTGACGATGAACAGCATTTGCAAGACGTTCAAGACCAGGAATCATCCCAGGAGCTGTTGCATTTAATTGGACAGGATGACCAACACCAGATCCATCTGCAACTCTTGTAATCTCTGTAATAATCAAACCACAACCACCAGCAGCACGTTCTTCATAATAACGTACAATTCGATCTGTGACTTCACCATTGATAGAGTTCAAGCCTGTTTCCATTGCCGGCATCACTACTCTATTTCTAATCTCTAAGTCACCTATTTTACCACTACTAAATAATTTCTTCATATATTTACCCTCCCTATACATGTATATATGATATTATCTTTGGCCTAATATTTATCCATTAAAAGTATATCATGTATAGTCTATACCGTAAATATAATGTACTGAAATACATCGAAAGATACAATACTATTTCTATCATCTGTTAACGAAATTTCATGTATATAACATCCTCGACTTTACTAATGATAATATCCTATTTTGGCCTGTATCAAGACTGGGGGACAAGTGATTAATAAGCAATCACCTTTGTTTCAAAGAAACAAAAAGGAATTGACTCTTTAAAAGAGTACTGGCAGTTATGACATTGCTATCTACGCTAACTTCTAAAAAGTTTGTCCAATTCACAAGACTGCTGGTTACTTGCCTAGAGGTACTTTCATACAACTGAGCAACTTCTCTTGTTTTAATGCCATAATTTTCCTCCTAATTTAATTTTGGGCATAAGAAAAGCACCTATCAAGGTTGGTTAATAAGTGCTATTACTTAATTAGAATTACTTTATTTATCTTTTTATTTTTGATACTGGTGTAAAGATATTGCTCATTTTATTCAAAAGCAATTTCTTTTACCGGAATCCCCAAGATAGAATATTCAACATACTTTATTCCCGGAATAGGTTCTTCTGGCATAAAATTACCTTTAATTTCTATTTGATAACCTAATCCATAATATGTTCCTGACCCACCATCATCAGCTGTTACAGGTATTGTAAATATAGGTTTTTCTGCACTATAAACTCTAAAATAATCAAATATTCCAGTTCTTATCGATAAAATCAATAGAAAACCTAACATTACTCCTACAATTTTAATGGTTTTCTTCGTATTCATATCATATCTCCATCCATTATATAAATTGCACGGTATTCCCACCTTGTTTTCGTTATCTTTAGATTATCAAGATAATCTACGCACATAAAAGTACATATAAATGTTAACATTTATATGTGTTACATGAATTGCAACACACCCTTTTTTAGTAACAGTTTCAAATTCAATTTATAAATAATTCACTTTCATTTTCCATCAAATCTTCTACTAAATATTTTGCATCTAAATTTTCTATGCCACACTCATTATTCGATATTTGCTTTGATAATTTGCTGTTGTAATAAACATCCATCGCTTTTCGAATATCTATGTTCTTTTTTTTTGCAAGAAAAGATATTATATCTTGCTCCAAATTTTGTTTATATATAGAATCTAAAGCTATTTTATTTGTCATATGATTTTACCTCACTTGATTTTTTAAATACTAATATTTTATGCACTTTTTTCTTCGACCACAAACCTCTAAAATACATATCAACCGTTTTAAAAACATCATCATCAGCGACATTACCAATGATAATATCATATTTTTGGTTACTGCGTACTACCATGATAAACTATCATATACGAACACCTTTCTCCCTTACAAATTCAGTTATATCTTCTACTAAATATTCTTTCCCTAATGTGTGTAAAGTATCATAACAAGGAATCACATAATCATCAAGAATTCCAGTAGTATTTAATATTTTATATACAGATACAGGTGTCATATTCCATGCATCAGCTAAACTATATAAAATAAATATTGAAAATTGTAATTCCTTTTTTTCTGACATATGCAATACCCCCTTCCTTTTTTTAAAGTATACACTAAAAGTAAATGATTTAAAAGTTAACCTGAGTTAAATTTATATTTTATAGTAGTTTTCGAACTGACAATAAATCTCCAACCCTTTTGTTCTAACAATTGTAAACAAGAGCCTAGAGGATCACAAATGTTGCTTGGAGAATGATGAGAGTCTAACCTATATAATCCCGAGCGTTTCTCAGTTGAACACTATTGTAGAAAACGTAACACTTTGTGCACTAAACCCCTAAGGATTAGTTATCAGTTCGATTTTGGTTGGGGTTAAGAAAAGCTAATGTTTATCCAATTTTTGATATTAACATTCAATTTATAGATATTCAAAAACAACAAAGTTTTAGATAAGTTTTACTGACTTCTTTGTTACTCTTTTTGATGAAATCCCTTCTAACAAGATTCTATATCCTGCTAACAATAAAATTATCTAGTAGTTCAAATTTTGTCTTTCTTTAAGTGTTTTAATCAATAACTCAGCCAATTTAGGTAATTGATGAATAAGATCTAGCAATTCTTCTAACACCACTTTCGATTGGTGTATATTGCACATAATAAGCATTTTCTAAACGTTGAGCATTTTATTTACTTTATTTTAACCAAAAAGTATAATTTCATTTTAGTTAAAAAAGAAGGAATGTTATCATCCTTCTTTTCTTCCAATTAATTAATTCTTATTTTCAATATTTTTTGTTCCTCTAATTATCAATCCTGTATTTATTATTAAAATAATAATAAATGGTATAAATGTATGGTTATATAAAACCATATCACCACTAAAGTTCTGTGTAAGTATTAATAATACAATTACTAATATTTGTAATATTGTTATTAATTTCTTATTCGTATTCTTTACTTTAACAAAATAATAAATAGTGCTAAGAATTGTAAATATTGCAGTAACCACACTCAATAAGCACCAATATTCTTTTTCTTGTATAAAACCAAGAAACTCTTGTACATAACTTAATACCTCATCTACAAAGTTATTTTCCTTTGTAGTAGTGCTTTGTGTATCTTCATTAGAAGTTTCATTATAAGATCCACTATTACTAGAATTATCTTCTTCTACTCCTTCTGATTCTTCTGTTTCCTCTACTTCTTCTATTTCTTCTTCTACTTCTTGAGTAGAGTCAGTAGTTACATTTAATGAAGTATTAGTCGATGATTGATTTGTACTAGAAGATGTTGCATTGTTGTTAGTATCACTTTCCTCTACTACATCATCTACTACCGTATCATCCTCTTCTTCTACCACTACATCATCATCTGTTAATGCATAATCTAATGATGCTACAAGTTCTTCTAACTGCGTAGCCATGATTTCTATATCTGTATAATATAAATTAATATCTGATTGAGGATTCTCATAATCCGTATCTTCTTGTCTATAAAGATTAGCTTCCTCACTATAATCAACATATTCTTGAAGCTCATCCATTGCATCATACTCTATAAATGTGTCTGTCACTTCTGCTAATAGTACATCATAACTAGCTAGTATTTCATCAAAGTATGTATAGGTAGACATTTCTTCCAAAGGAATACTTACAGAAGAATAATTCATAAAGCTAGTATAACTACTAAGTTCTACCAACATTGTTTCAGCGCTAATTTCATTTGCTTCAAAACCACTATATCCTAAACCATATAAAATACTATTACCTGCAAAATTATATTTATTTAATAAACTAGTATCCGTAATATTATTTCTTTCTATATAAGCTATTGCATCATCTTGATATGTATTATCACTAACCATAAATTCATCTTGACAAGTAATACTATTTTGATTGAAAGTAATATAGTTTCTATCATCACTAGAGAATATGTTTGAATAAATATAAATATTCTTAACATCTAAATTTACTACTTGCGTAATCTTCTCTGTATCTATTGCACTTGTTGCAAGATAGTATTCATCCCCATTTACAAAAGACTGATAGAATAAGATACCTGCATGAGCTGTATCAAAGTTATTAGCAATAGTAAATAAGTTATTATAAACAACTGCATCTTCAAAAACAATTTCATCATGAGACAAGTCAGCATATACATACATTAATAATGGAACATTATTAAAATAATTAGATCCTACATATAAATCAGTACCATTTCTAACCTTAACACCACCTGCACCACCATTTTCCATTCCTTGGAAATAATTACCTACAATATCCAACCCATCATATCCTTTTGCATAAATAATATGATCTTTTCTATGAGGAGCACTACTATCATTTAATCCATAAATATATTTATCATCTGGTACATCTTCTGGGAATACCACATCTTTTTCTTCTCCCATATCAAAATAGTTATTAGATATTAATGTGTTTTCATCTCTTCTAACTAGATTAATTCCTGTAAAGAAGTTTCCATTAGAAACACTAGGATCTATCATTCCACTATCTATCAATGCTTGTATCATAGTAATTGTAGTTTCTTCTAACATATTACTTGGATCTAAATCATTTCCTGTACCAAAGTTTGTTAAGTCCCCAAAATAATTACTAATAATATCAGTATTAATACTATCGTATAAATAGACTCCTTTTCCAGCATAATCATTCGTTCTAAAGAAGGCATTGCCTTCTACTAGGAAAGAACTGTTTTCTAAATCTAAATAAGCATTTAGATAAATAGTAGAATCAGTTTCTTCATAAGTACCATTTAAGAATACATTATCAATAAATACTAAATTAACCTTTACACTTCCTTTAAATCCAAAAGATACATTATCATATACCATTCCCTCACTAGTAAAATTAATAACTGGGAAATGATAATCACTTTCATCACCAATACTCTTTATTTCTGCAGCTACTGCAGTACTTACTAATATAGATGTTCCTTCACTATTTCCTTTTAAACCAAAATTAGAAAGAGAACTTTGTCCTAATAGTTCTGTTAAAACAATTGAATCTTCTATTAAGTATACTCCTTCAGGGAAATACACATCCATTCCATAATTCCCAGCATAAGCAAGTAAGGTTTCTAAGTTTGCTGTATTATCTACTTTACCAGTATTATCTAAAGTAATATACTCACTACTATCGCTAACTTCATCACCGGGTTGCCACCCTACCGGTACTGTTGTTTGTGTTAATACATTTAAGTCTTCTTTTTCTAAAAAGTAATTAGTATCATATTGTTCATACAACACTTCTGTATCACTTCCAGTGAAACCAAAAATATCCAAATAATAATCTGATAACATCAGACTACTTGCATCACTAGGATACTCTATATAGTCTTTTGCATCACTATCTAAGTCAGTATAAATGAATTGATTCTCTGTATATCTTCCAGGACTTGCAATTACTCCACCATTAGAATCTAAATCTAATAATTCTAAGTTTACTACTTTTACATAATATCCTGTTTCATTATGAACCATTGTTCCACTAGCATAAACAATAGAATCACGATTCATTGTTGCACTACTTAATGTTCTAGATCTAGTAATAAATATACCCCCACTACCATTATCTTGGGTTACTATATCACTTACATAAACTACTGCTCCATTTACTGCAATAGCATATCCTTGTCCATTTTTTATGGTTAAATTAGAAAGCATTACTCCTTCTGTATTATATACATCAATAGAATTAGTACTATTTCCATCACTATCAACACTTCCACCATTGATAATTGTTAAATCTTCTATTACTACATTGTATTGTTTAATCAATAAAGTACTTCCATTTAAATCTAATATTTCACTACCATTAGAAGTAATCGTTACATTTTCTTCAATTAAAATACTTGTTGATTCTTCAGCTTCATTGTAATAATCACTAGAAATACAAATATCACCAGTAAGTACTACTTTATTATTAACTCCAGCTACTGCATCTAAGAACTCAGCTTCAGTATCTACTTCTACTACAGTTTGTAAAGAATAACGATATAGTGTTACATCACCCATTGATTCATAATAAGTACTAACAGGTGTTGTATAAAACAATTCATCTGCATTATTTGTAATCGTAATCGCATTACTAGCCGCATTCTCTACATAAGCATCTGCTTCTACCCCTAAGACAACTAATTTATTTCCTGATACATCAAAACCTGAATTTAAAGTAACATTTGCTCCTATTAATGATTCATTATCAACACTCGATATTTCTATAAATGAACTTGTGTGATTCTTTCCTACAAATGTAGATCCTACTTTATCATTAATTTGAACATTGGATGCTACTATTTTAAGACCCACCGATGCACCATCTTCTCCAGGTACAAAAGATAAGTTATTTAAACTAGCTCCCATATATACATCATTTGTTCCTGTATACCCTTTTACATTAAACAAATACAAAGGAATAGTCGTCGTATAATTAACAAAATTAATAGACTCGATATCTGCCGTTAAACTAGTAATATATAAAGTATTCCCATTCATATCTAAATCATTACCACCACCATTAATACGAATATTAGTAGTATAGGTGTTTGTTAAACGATTATTGTCATACGTTCCTGTTATTGTAATATCCTTTAGAATATGTATATCTACATTATACTTACTTAAAGCCTCTACAAATTCTGCTTCCGTATCTACTTCACATGTATATAAGTAATAATAATATGTAATATTTTGCGAATATGCATAAGGATCCATAAACCCTTTATCGCTAGTTGCACCTGTTACACTACTACTAGCATCCTTATAAATAGAAACTTTTTCATTTTTAAATACATTACCAGATTCTACGGATAATGTTCCATTATTGATAATACGAATTGCATTCGTACTGTGACTATCAGTCGTAACACTAGTAATTGTTACAACTGAACCATTTACATCAATTGCACCTGTTGCACTGTTATTTCCTTCAAAAGATAGATTATCTAAAGTGACTTCCTTTGTATTATAAAAAACAAAAGCATAAGCACTATACCCTTTCATAGTTAGGTTACTAATCGAAATATTCGTATTATTTTTAAATTCAATTTTACCACCACTAAAAGTAATGCTTGTCCCTTCTGTTGCAGTCAGTTCCACATAACTTCTTAATACATCTATTGATTCACTCACTTCTATATCAGCAGTAATAGTAATCTTAATAGCAGCATCCGTGGTTTCCAGTGCAGTTTTTAATTCAGCAAAAGTAGCTACCTCTATGTTAGTCACGACAACATCATCTTGGGCATAAATAGCATTCGTTTGCCAATAGTCATCAATACTATCTACAATAACGCCTCCATATTGATAAATTCCAAATAGAAAAGAACATCCTACTAATATAACAAATAACTTCTTTAATAAATTCATCCTTTTTTCCTCCTTTCCTTTTTATAATTATATTTATTGTCTAATTAAACTATAGCATGCATTGGATGATTTACAAATAAAACAGCTTATTATATAGTAAAAAAGTAAAAATAATAACAAAAATCACACATTGTAAAATACTTTTTAGATGAGTAGACAATAAAAAAAGTTGATGCTTATCATCAACCCTTTTTCATATTATCTCGCATTTTTTTATTCTGGTTTTAATTTCAATGGAATACAAACATTAAAACTAGGCCCATCAAATACCCATGGCTCCACTCCATTTGCAGTAGCTGCAAATAAGTGAGTAGGTTTGCCATCTTCAAATAATAAATTAGCACGTTCTAAATGACATTGTGTTGTTACAGTTCCATCATCCCATGTTAACACTCTTGTATATGCTTTAGGTGACTTTGCTATTTGCCAATGAATGCAATCTTTACTTTCTGCATAAATCCCAGAACCCCATTCACCAGTAATACCTCCACTATCATCTCTATAATCATCCTTCATTAATAAACAAAAATGGTCTTTTTCATACCAAAGAAATGGATCTTCTACAAACCAATAAGGATTTTCAAATTGAAAAATAGGATCATCACTAATTCTTTCAAACTTACCATCTGGTTTATTTGCTACAACAACTCCTAATTGCAAGGGAGATTCACAGCTAGATCTAGATTTATAAATCATATATGTTTTACCACTTGGTAAAATAACAACACTTGGATTGGTTGTACAAGTACAATCCCAATAACGACAATCTCTAGGTTCTAATAACGGCTCATCTAATTGTTTCCAAGGTCCATATACTGATTTTGATGTAGCAACACCAATTCTTTTTTTATTCCATATTTCTGTAAATCTCTTTTTAGGAATATCTCCATTTTCACTAGGAATATCTCCACCAAAAGTAGTACCAAAATAATATAAGTAATATGTTCCATCATAATACTTTATCGCTGGATTATGTTGATTTCTAGCATCAAAATATTGATGACTTCTTTCTTCAAAAACAAAAGAATGAAATAAATAAGGACCTTCTGGTGTTTCACTAATAGCGTGTGCTATTTTAGAGCGAAGTAACCAATTGGATCCAAATCCATATTTTTCCTCCCAACATGATGCGAATAAATGGTACTTACCATCTTCACCTTTTATTGCACTTGCACACCATACATGGTATCCAGGCATATGATATCCACCATTTCTAGGTACAGTACAACAAGCATTTTCAAACGGATTATGCATCTAACCTACCTCCTTTTTTTATTTCATTATACCTTCTTCTAAATATTATAACAAGTTAATGTAGTAACATTTAATAAATTATTTTCTCTTAACAAATGATGTTCTATTTCGTATAATAAGATAATAAAGAGGTATTGATATGAAAAAGAAAAATTTTATCTTATTATTCATTATTGTTACATTGATTAGTGGTTGTGCAAGCTCATTATATGGAAATAGTGTAGTCTTAGAACAAAACTCAAATGAAACATGTTCTATTGAAAAACTTGATTTCGATCTCTTAAAAGAACAACAACTAGAAGAATCATTATCGAATATATTAATTGTAATTGATGCCGGGCATCAATTAGTTGGTAACTCCCAACAAGAGCCTATTGGGCCTGGTGCTAGCGAAACAAAAGCAAAAGTATCTTCTGGTACTTCAGGTGTTGCTTCAGGTGTACCTGAATATGAATTAACATTAGAAGTTTCTCTTAAATTACAAGAATTGTTAGAAGACAAAGGCTATTCTGTATTAATGATTCGTGAAACAAATGATGTTGATATAAGTAATAGTGAACGTGCAATGATCGCTAATGACAATAATGCGGATATATTTTTACGCATTCATGCAAACGGATCTACTGATTCATCCGTTACTGGTGCTATGACAATTTGTCCAACTAGTAGCAATCCTTATTGTAGTGAAATATATGAAGCTAGTTATCTTTTGTCTTCCTTAGTTCTCGATCATTTGGTTGATTCCACTGGTTGTGTAAAAGAGAAGGTTTGGCAAACAGATACAATGAGTGGAATCAATTGGTGCCAAGTTCCAGTTACCATTATTGAAATGGGCTATATGAGTAATGTAGAAGAAGACTTACTAATGCAAACAGATGCTTATCAACAAAAAATAATTGAAGGAATTGCATCAGGAATTGATGCATACGTAGAAGCATGGTATTAAAAAAGAGACAATTTGTCTCTTTTTTAATCTACAATTTGATTTCTTCCTTGTTGCTTGGCACTATATAATGCCGCATCTGCTCTATCTATACAATCGCTAAAACTCTCTGATACCTCTAATTGAGCTATTCCTATGCTAACTGTTTTCGTGTCCCCTCCAGGTAATAATAAACGATCTTCTGTCATACAACGAATTCTTTCTGCAATCGCAATTCCTTTTTCTTTTTTAGTATCTGTTAAAATAACCAAAAACTCTTCACCACCATATCGTATAACCATATCTTTTTTTCTAGTACATGATTTCAATATATCTGCAAACTTTTTAATAACTCCATCCCCTACAGTATGACCAAATGTATCATTTACATCTTTAAAATGATCTAAATCAGCCATTAATACCGTAATATTTATATTTTGATGTTGAAAATCACTATCTATTTTCTTAGAAATATCATCTACTACTCGTCGATTATATAAACCAGTTAAATAGTCTTCTCTCATCATCTTTTTTATTTTTTCATTCGCAACTTCTAATTGTGCTACATTTTCATTGATTTCATTTCTTAATTTCTTTTGAATTGAAATATCTACTATTTCTCCAACTAATCCTTTTTCATCTGTACTATTAACTTGAAATCCTTTTGACCAATATAAAGAATCCCCTTTTTCTCCACCAGGTAATTCAAAACTAATTTCATAGTGTAAAGTTTCACCTGTACTTATTAATTTTAAATCTTCTTCTTGGTAACGAACACGATCACTTATTGGTAAAAAATCCAAATCTAAAACAGACTTATTTAAATAGTCTTCTCTTTCCATTCCAAAATATTTTGAATATTTTGGATTAAAATAAACAAACTCTCCCGTTTTGTTTTTAATAAAAATAGGATTTGGCAAAGCATCTAAGGAAGCTTCATAGAAACTACTTTTATATTTACTTTCTATCAATTCTTTTTCCAATAGTTTATTTTGTTTCAAAGAAGTTATTATGTTTTTTTGTAAGTCATTCGATTTCTTTATTAATTCTTGTTTGACTTCTTCATCTAAGTCAGCAATATCAATATAGTCTATCAATTCTTGTAATTGTCTTGATAAATCTTCCATAACTACTCCCCTTTTCTAATATACTAACTATATCACAAAGTTTATACTTTTTCCTTATTTTTCAACGTTTTTAATAATATCATCTTTTTAAAGATAAATAAATTATCTATACCTTCATAAATAATTAGTTTATAATTTTTGTTTGATAGGCTTCATTTTTTCAAAAATGTTAAAAGCAAATAGTTCTAACAAGAGTCGCATCATCTGGTTTTCAAACAATAAAATTATAAATATAATAAAACCTTTCTATATTATGCAACAAAAAAACCTAACCGAAGTTAGGCTTTTGTCCATTCTGCTAATTCTTCTGGAGTAGCAAGAACTTTATGAGTTCCTTCTACTACATGTTGAGTACCTAAATTATAATCAATACCACTAGTATCATAGTCATATGATAGCGATACTCTTGTTTTTTCTACTCTAGGATTTGGAGTAGGAATGGCACTTAATAATGATTTTGTATATGGGTGAATCGGGTTAGAGAATATTTCTTCTGTTGTTCCACTTTCTACTAAATGACCTAAATGTAATACCCCAATATGATCAGAAATATATTTAACCATTGATAAATCATGTGCAATAAATAAGAAAGCAGTATTTGTTTCTTTTTGAATCTTTTTCATAAGATTTACTACCTGTGCTTGAATTGATACGTCTAAAGCTGAAATAGCTTCATCTGCAATAATTAAGTCAGGATTCATAATAAACGCACGAGCAATACCAATACGTTGTCTCTGTCCACCTGAGAACTGATGAGGATAACGTGTTGCATGTTCTTTCGATAAACCAACTAATTCTAAGATATCATATACTTTTTGATCTCTTTCTTCTTTGGTTGCACAAATTTTATGAATATCTAAACCTTCTGCAATAATATCTAACACTCTTTTTCTAGGGTTTAAACAAGCCATTGGATCTTGGAAAATCATTTGCATTTTCGTACGTAATAACTTTACTTCTTTTTGAGTTAAGTTACCTGAAATGTTTTCACCATTAAAAATAATATCCCCTTCTGTTGGTTTATATAAACGAATAATACTACGTCCAGTAGTAGATTTCCCTGAACCAGATTCCCCTACTAAACCATAAGTTTGTCCTGGCATAATTTCAAAAGAAATTCCATCTACTGCTTTAACCGTAAATTTACGAGATATTTTAAAATGTTGTTTTAATCCTTTTACTTCTAGGATAGGTTTTTGTTCCATTTTATAAACCCTCCTTTTTCATTTTTTCTAAACGAAGTTTTAAAGATTTAGGCATTTCTACTTTAGGAGCATTTGGATGCATTAACCAAGTAGCTACTTGATGAGTTTTTGATCCTTCTACGTTAAACATAGGAGGTTCAATACGATAATCAATATTTAATGCGAATTCATTTCTAGGTGCAAAAGCATCTCCATCTACTCTTTCAGCAAGATTAGGTGGTGTTCCTGGAATTGCATATAATTGTTCATCATCTGTATCTAAATCAGGCATTGCTGATAAAAGACCCCAAGTATAAGGATGACGTGGATCATAATAGATTTCGTCAATTTTACCTGTTTCTATAATTTTTCCTGCATACATTACATTGACATAGTCAGCAACTTTCGCTACTACACCTAAATCATGTGTAATATAAATAACAGAAATACCTTTTTTTCTTTGAATTTCTTGAATTAATTCAAGAATTTTAGCTTGAATAGTTACGTCTAATGCTGTTGTTGGTTCATCACAGATTAGAACATAAGGATCACAAGATAATGCAATAGCAATAACAATACGTTGTCTCATCCCACCAGATAATTGATGAGGATAGTTTTTCATACGTTTTTCTGCATCTGTAATACCTACTAATTCTAATAGTTCTAAAGATTTTTCATAAGCTTCTTCTTTTGTTTTATTGTAGTGGTAAATCATTGGTTCCATTACTTGTTTTCCAATTGTCATTGTTGGATTTAATGATGTCATTGGATCTTGGAATACCATTGCTATTTTACGACCACGAATTTCCTTTTGTAACATATCTTCTGATATTTTTGTAATATCACAAGTTTTTTCTTCTCCAGTAAATTCATCTTCCCAATAATAATCAATTGAACCACTGTCAATCGTACCATTTCCAGCTAAAATACCCATAATAGCCTTTGTAGTAACTGATTTACCAGAACCTGATTCACCTACTATTGCAATAGTTTCTCCCTTATAAAGATCTAGATTTACTCCACGAATCGCACTAATACTACCGCTATCTGTTTTAAAAGAAATGTTAAGATCACGGATTTTTAATATTTTTTGTTTTTCCATCTTCTACATCTCCTTCATTGTTGGGTCAAATGCATCTCTAAGACCATCTGCTAATAAGTTAAAGCTTAACATTAAGATTGCTAATACAATAACTGGAATTATTACCATGTATTGGTAAATAAGAATTGAATCAAACCCAGAATTAATCAATGATCCTAATGACGCTGTTGGTGCAGGAATACCTAAACCAATGAACGCTAAGAACGCTTCATAGAAAATCGCACTTGGAATAGAAAACATTGACATAATAATTAATTGACTAAAAATATTTGGTAAAATATTTTTAAAGATAATGAATAATCCCCCGGCTCCTAATGTTTTAGAAGCTAATACAAATTCTTCTTCTTTTATTTTTAATACTTGAGCACGTGTAATACGACTCATACCAATCCAACCTGTTAACATTAATGCGATAATAATTGTTGTTAATGAGGCATTCATAATAATTAATAATAAAGTTAAAATAACTAATGAAGGAATTGAACTAACAATTTCTTGGAAACGTTGCATCACCATATCCACTTTTCCACCAAAATATCCACTAATAAGACCATAAACCATCCCAAAGCAAATATCGATAATTACAGCAGTAGCAGCAACAATTAACGAAATACGAGTCCCAATCCACACACGTGTCCAAAGGTCACGACCTAATACATCCGTACCAAACCAGTGTTCACTATTTGGAGCAATAGAACGAATAGAAGTATCTACTAAATCATATCTCCATCCTGAAACCATAGGTGCAACAATAGACATAATAATAATGATAATAATCATTATTCCTCCAAGACAAGCACCTTTATTTTGTTTTAATCTTTTCCAGAAATCACTCATAAAGGAAGCTACTGGAAGTGCTTTTTCATGATAAATATCGTGTTTATCACCAACAAACTCGAAATCATCTTCTAAAAATTTATATTCTTCCATCTACTAATCCCCCTTCCCTAAACGGATTCTAGGATCAATAATACCATAAGAAACATCTATTACTAACATCATAACTACATATAATAAGCTATATACAAAAGAAACAGCCAATACTACATTATAATCATTTACAGTAATACCAGTAACTAATAATGTACCTAATCCAGGAATTGAGAATATTTTTTCCAAAACCATAGAACCAGTCATTAAGTTGACAAGAATAGGTCCTAAAACCGTAATAACAGGAATTAACGTATTACGAATTGCATGTTTACGAATTACAGTTCCACGATCTAATCCTTTTGCTTCTGCTAATGCGATATAATCACTACCCAAGACAGCAATCATTTCAGAACGTGTAAAACGTGCAATATTCGCAATAACCCCAAAAGATAGTGCAATTACTGGTAAAATCGATGATCTAATAACCTCACTCGATTTATATATAACTGGGAAAAACGAAAAGTTAACCCCAAGCACTAATAACAACAATAAACCAATTACAAATGAAGGTACACTAACCCCCATAACTGCAAAAATAGTAGCTAAACTATCCCAAATAGTATTTCGATGTAATGCCGCAAAAACACCAAGACCAAAACCAATACCAGTCCCAAAAATTACAGCAGCAATCCCAATACCAAAAGAAATAGGAATTCTAGGTAACACTAATAATGATACAGGATAGTTTTTAGAAATACCATAAGAAGTACCAAAATCACCTGACATCATGTTTTTAATATATGTGATAAATTGGACAAAAATTGGCTTATCCAAACCATATTGCGCATAAATAGCAGCCATTTGTGCTTCCGTTAATTTTTCATCATTAAATGGAGTACCTGGCATAAGTTTTAACATCAGGAATAGTATCGCTAATACAACAACTACCGTTATTACAGCTATTACTAATCGCTTCCCAATGAACTTCATCGTCGATTTGCTCATTTTTTACCTCCTATAAAAATATAAACACATAGTAGCTTTTGACTATTATGTGTTTATAAATGTTTCAATCTGACTTTTTAATAAATCTAGACTATTCTACGATAGCTAAATTTTTGTAAACGTATGATACACCAACTGCATGTGTTTCAATACCTGTTACACTTGAAGAAATTAATGAAGCACCACCTACTTGGAAAATAGGGATAACTGGTAAGTCTTCCATCATAATTGCTTCAGCATCTTTTAAATATTGCCAACGTTCTTCATCTGTATCAGCAGCTGCAGCATTATCTAAAGCAGTATCATAAGCATCATTAGAATATCCACCGTAGTTATAAGCACCACCAGTGATATACATATTTAAGTAAGTAGTTGGATCTGCATAGTCAGGTCCCCAACGAGTTAATACCATTTGGAAATCAACATCTTTTTGTAATTCAATACGAGCTTCTTTAGTTTGCATATTCATAGAAATAGTTAAACCTGGTAAAGCTTCTTGTAATTGAGATTGTAAATATTCAGCAGCACTTAAAGCAGGGTCTGCATTTTCATATAATAATTCAATAGTGATTTCTTCACCTAACTCATCTTGAGCTAATTCCCAATAATAAGCAGCTAAGTCTAAATCTTGTTCAAAGTAAACATCAGCAGTATCACGGTAATCTTCACCATCTGGTCCTGTTGATAAATCATAAGGAACGAATCCATCAGCAACGATAGAACCATCTTGTAATACGTTTTCACATAAATCTTCATTGTCTAATGCATAAGCAATAGCCATACGTAAGTTATAGTTTCCAGCAACTTCATCATATAAGTTGAATTGGAAATACCATAAGTAACCTTCTAATACAGAAGTAAATTCATCTGAATCTTGATATAAACTAATTAAATCTGAACTAACTTTAGTGAAATCAACTTCTTCAGCTTCAAATGCAGTAACACTTGAAGAAACTTCAGCCATGATTTGAATTTCAAAACCATCAACTTGTACAGCTTCAGCATCCCAATAAGTTTCACTTGTAGTGAAAGTTAATGAAGAACCTTTTTCCCAAGAAGTTAATGTATATGGTCCACAAGAAATTAAATTTTCTGGAGTTAAACCATAATCACCATCTTGAGCATCATAGAATTCTTCGTTAATTGGATAGAATACTGGGAATGTCATTAAGCTTAAGAAATATGGTGTATCTTGAGATAATGTAACTTCTAAAGTTAAATCATCAACAGCTACAACACCTAATTCAGCACTAGTATCTCCATCATAAAGAATTTCATCAGCACCTGCAATAGCAGCACCATCAGTAGTAAATAAGTAAGCATATTCACAATCAGCAGAGTTAATTCCTCCGTTCCAAGCAAATACGAAGTCAGCAGCAGTAACTTGTGTACCGTTTGACCAATAAGCTTCTCTTAAATAGAAAGTGTAAACTAAACCGTCATCACTTACATCATAAGATTCAGCTAATGAAGCAATGATGTTACCATCAGCATCTTGATCCATTAAACCATCAATAGTAGCATGGATCGCTGCAAATGAATCACCATCTGTAGCATACATTGAATCCATTGAAATTACGTCATTTTCTTTAGCAATAGTAACCCAAGCTCCATCATCTGTAGAAGCTGTGTCGTCACTAGAACACCCAACTAATGAAAATGCCATTGTTGCAAAAGCAACCATAGTAATAAATTTTTTCATTCTCTTTTTTCCCCTTTTCCCTCAATCTAGTGTATACATACGTCTTATCCCAAAATTGTATACAACTAAATTTTGTATGACACTATAATCGCACACTGATAAAAAAATGTCAATACAATTATTACACTTTTATGAACAATTTTGTTAAATAGTATACTAGACATTGTGTGATTTATAAATATCCTAAATATATATCCAAATAATAATTAAATGTATACAAAGTAATACATTTTATATTATTGTTTTTTTATTAATACAACTTATTGTGGGTAAATAATAGACTATTTTGTTATAAATTTATTGTTTTTTAGTTATTTACTCCATTTTTGTTAAACATCTATTTTATCGTTATATATAAAAAAGATAATAAACACTTATCTCAATGGATAAGTATTTATTATCTTATGTTTTATTACAAATGGTGACAAGCAACGAGATGATCTTTTGCAACTTCTTGTAAAACAGGCTTTTCTGTTAAACAACGATCTGTTACACGGCTACATCTTCCTGCAAAAGGACAACCTGCCGGTAAATTAATTGGACTTGGTACATCTCCTTGTAATATAATTCTTTCTTTTTGTTTTTCTAAAGTTGGATCAGGTACTGGTACAGCTGATAACAACGCTTGTGAATAAGGATGTGTTGCATGAGAATAAACAACTTGTGCAGGTCCTATTTCAACAACATGCCCTAAATACATAACTACTATACGATCTGAAATATAACGAACGATATCTAAGTCATGAGCAATAAATAAATAAGTTAATCCTAATTCTCTTTGTAAATCTCTTAGTAAGTTGATAATTTGAGACTGAATAGAAACATCTAACGCTGATATAGGTTCATCACATACTAAGAATTGTGGTTCTACTGCTAAAGCTCTAGCAATCCCAATACGTTGTCTTTGTCCTCCTGAAAACTCATGAGGGAAACGATTCGCATGTTCTTTATTTAAACCTACTGTTTCTAATAATTCACCAACACGTTCTTTACGACGTTCTGGTGTATACATATTATGTATTTCCATTCCTTCTACTATAATATTTCCAACTGTCATACGTGGATTTAAGGAAGCATAAGGATCTTGAAAAATCATTTGTACTTTTTTAGCGTAGTTATAACGATCTTTAGCAGATTTAGTAACTACTTTTTGACCATCAAACTCAATCACACCTTCTGTTGGTTTGTAAATACCCATAACAGTACGCCCTAAAGAAGACTTACCACAACCAGACTCACCAACTAATCCAACTGTTTCACCTTGATAGACATCAAAATTAATTCCATTTACTGCTTTCACTGTACCACCTTCTACACGAAAGTGTTTTGATACATTTTGAATTGATAACAAAGGTTTGTTTTCCATTATCTTACCTCCTTAGGACAATCTTTATGTAATAACCAACATGAAGCAGTATGTCCATTACCTAAATCAAATACCGGAGGTTGGTGCTCTTTACATATTTTCATACACTTCGTACATCTAGCACCAAAACCACAACCTATTGGTGGTTTAATTAAATCAGGTGGTGTACCTGGAATTGATGTTAATTCATCCTCTTTACTTGTATCATGTTTTGGTAAAGAATCTAATAAAGCACTCGTATAAGGATGGCTAGGATGATGGAAGATATCCAAAGCTGTTCCTGTTTCTACTACTTTACCAGCATACATTACAGCTACTCTATCTGCAAGATTTGCTACTACCCCTAAATCATGTGTAATTAAAACAATAGCTGTTCCTAATTCATCACGAATATCTGCTAATAAATCAATAATTTGTGCTTGAATTGTAACATCTAAAGCTGTTGTTGGTTCATCTGCAATTAATAATTTTGGATTACAAGATAAAGCCATTGCAATCATCGCACGTTGTCTCATCCCACCAGAGAATTGATGAGGATATTGTTTAGAACGTTCTAAAGCATTTGGGATTTGTACTTTTTCAAGCATTTCAATTGCTTTTATGTTTGCTTGTTCTGTTGATAAATTTTGATGATGTTTAATTGCTTCTACAATTTGTTTACCAACTTGCATCGTTGGGTTTAAACAAGTCATTGGATCTTGGAAAATCATACTAACATCTTTTCCACGAATCTTTTGCATATCTTGTTCTGGTGTATTTACAATATCGATATCATTTAATGTTAATGTCCCACTCTTAATACGAGCAGGTGGCATTGGATTTAATTTCATAATTGTTTGTGCTGTTACTGATTTACCACAACCAGATTCCCCAACTACCGCTAGGACTTCTCCAGCCTCTACATGATAACTCACGCCACGTACTGCTTGGACTTCGCCAGCATACGTATCGAAAGAAACATATAAATCTTTTATATCTAGTACTCTACTCATTATATTATCTCCTTAATTTTGGATCGAAAGCATCTCTTAATCTGTCTCCTACTAAGTTAAAACTTAACATAGTAATAGAAATAAGAACTGCAGGAATGATTAATTGGTAAGGATAGCGTTGGAATGAAGCAATACCTTCATTTGCTAATGTACCCCATGAAGCTTGTGGTAACACAACTCCTAAACCAATAAATGATAAGAAAGCTTCTGTAAAGATAATACTTGGGATTTGTAATGTTAAATTAACAACTACTAATGATAAAATATTTGGAACTAAATGACGGAAAATAATTCTAGCTGAACTAGCTCCCATCGTTGATGCACAAATAACAAACTCTTGTTGTTTTAAACGCATTACTTCACCACGAACTAGTCTTGCCATCCCAGCCCATCCTACCACAGAATAAGCAACAATAATAGTTGTCATCCCAGGTTCTAAGACAATCATAAATACGATTACTAACAATAAATAAGGAATCCCATTTAAAATCTCTACAAAACGCATCATTACATTATCTAACATGCCACCAAAGTATCCAGCAATTCCACCATAACATACTCCAACAACACAATTAATAACTACTGCTACATAAGCAATTGTTAAAGAAACACGTCCTCCATCAAAAGCACGAACAAATAAATCACGTCCTAATACATCTGTACCAAAGATAAAAATATGATCTCCAGTACTTGTAAATGGTGCCGCATTTGTATATGCATAGTTTTGTGTATTCATTGCTACAGGCCAAATAGCTGGTATTAAAAAGGATAGTGTTGTAATAATAATTAAAACTGTTAAGAAAAACATCGTTACTTTATCTCTTTTAATACGTCCAAAAGCATCTTTCCAGAAGCTAATAGAAGGTCTACTCATTTCATTTAAACTATCTAAATCTTGTCCAACTACTTCGAACATCGAAGCATCTACACTTGATTCCATAGTTACTATCTTATTATTTTCCATTAGTCACCTTTCCCTCCTGTAAAATTCACTCTAGGATCAATGAAGACATATAAAATGTCTACAATTAATGTTGCAAACACTAAGAATGCACCATAGAATAAAGCACTTCCTGCAATCATTGTATAATCATTTTGGGTAATTGAATTAATAAAGAATTTCCCCATTCCTGGAATATTAAATACTTTTTCAACAACAAAAGCCCCAGTTAACACACTAGCTGCAATTGGTCCTAAAACTGTAATAACAGGCATAATCGCATTACGAACTGCATGTTTAATAACAATATCTTTTTCTGATAAACCTTTTGCTTTTGCTGTTTTAATATAATCAGATGATAAAACATCCAACATACTAGTACGCATTAAACGTGAAATAGTAGCCATTGATCCAAATGATAACGCTATGGATGGTAACCATTTAGAAAACTCTGTTGTCCATCCTGATATTGGAAATATATTAATACCAATTGTACGTAATTTTAAAGCAACAAAATATTGTAACAATGCTGCAACAATAAAACTTGGTACTGATACACCTACTACTGAAATAAGCATTGCAACAGTATCACCCATTCTTCCACGACGAATCGCAGCATAAGAACCTAATGTAATACCACCAACTGTAGCTATTAATAATGCTCTCATTCCTAGTTCAAATGAATAAGGGAATGATTCAGAAATAATACGTGTTACTTCACGACCAGTTTGAGTAGAAACACCTAAATCTCCTTGCAAGACATTTTTGAAATAGATCCAAAATTGTTCTAATACTGATTTATCTAAACCATATTTTTCCATTAAGATTTGTTTTGTAACTTCACTAATTGCTTTATCTCCAGTAAATGGATCTCCTGGTAATAATTGCATCATTAAGAAAGTAACAAAAATTAGTAAAAAGATTGTTGCTAATGCATAAACAATTCTTTTTAAAATATACTTTGCCATAAATAAACTCCTTCTTTTTTATATTTTATGTACTTATCCCAAGTAACATATAACCTAGATACTCTTAGTATCTACCTTATATATCATTGAAATACTTTTCATTAGACAAAAAAAAGCTAGGGCTATAAAACTATAGCCCTTAGTGGCTTTTTACTCTGCTTCGATATAAGCTCCTGTGAAGTCCATATCTTGGAATGCAGTTCTTACTACACCTTTTAAATCATCTGCTAATAAGTAATCTCTAGCACGCCAATGAGTCATACCAATAGGATACTCAGTAGCTAAGATTTCTTCTGCTTCAATTAAATAAGCTGTACGTGTATCTGCGTCACCTTCTACATATGCTAAACTAATTAACTCATCATATCTTTCATTTGACCAATTTGTGTGGTTATTTCCACCACCAGTTACCCATAAATCCATAAAAGTCATTGGATCATTATAATCAGGTCCCCAACCAGCTAAAACTACATCATAGTCTTTCGCAGTCATTCTAGATAATCTAGTTTGATATGTAATTTGTTCCACATTTACAGTTAAACCTAAATTAGAATTTAAAGCTTCTTGAATATATTCACAACGGATTTTTGTTGTATCTCCTTCATCTGCCATTAAAGTAAATGAGAAAGTATCTAATGTTAATCCTTCTTCTGCTAATCCTTCTTCTAATAAAGCTTTTAGTTCACTATAATCATCTTCCGGTCTATCCATTAATACACCTACTTCTTCTTGGAATTCTCCATTTAAGATAGCTGGTGGTGTAAATGATGTTGCCACAACACTTGCATTTTTCTCTGTTAATTCTACATATTTAGCAGCATTTAAACCTAAAGTAATTGCTTCTCTTACTTTTGCATTGCTTAAACCTTCTACTGCTGTATTGAATTCTAAATACCAAGCAGAACCATCATTATAATTATAAGTAGTTACACCTTGTTCTGCTAATGATTGATATTGTTCTCCTGAAATACCAGTCATATCTAGTGTTCCAGCATTAAATTCATTTAACCAAGTATTTGAATCAGAAATCATTTTGAATGTAATGGAATCTAATTGAATATTATCAACATTAAAATAAGTTTCATTTTTTTCTAATACAATTGAATCTTCATGGTTCCAAGCAGTCATCACAAATGGACCATTTCCTACAAAGTTTTCTACTTCTGTAGCATAGCTATCTAATGAACCCGCAGCTTCAACAGCTACTTGATTAACAGGATAGAAATTCATAAACGCTAATAAGCTCTCAAAATAAGTATAAGGAGCTGTAATTGTTAATTCTAACGTATAATCATCTACTGCTTTGATTCCAGTTGCTTGCCAAGCATCCGTAACTTGTGCATCTGTTGCTTTTTCAACACCTGCATCTACGTCTTCTTCACTATATCCTTGACCAGTTACTGTAAAGAACTCAGTAGCACCTTCAAAAATTGGTGCCCAAGTCATAGCATAAGAAGCTCCACTTCTTGCATCAAATAATAAACTTAAAGCATATGTGAAGTCATGAGCAGTCACAGCTTCTCCATTTGTCCAAGTCATTCCTTCTCTAATATTAAAAGTATAAACTAAACCATCTTCACTAACTGTCCATGATTCTGCACAACCTGCTTCTGCTTCATCATTTTCATCTAAACCTACTAATCCTAACATAGTATGTCTTAATACATTCCCATCTACTGATCCAGTAGCTAATACTGAATTTAATTTTGATGGTTCACTAGATAAGTTAACTACTATGTCGCTACCATCTCTTTGTGATGATGCACTTGTACATCCTGTCAAACTAGACAATAATAACGCAAAACATGCTAACGTGGTTAAAAATTTCTTCATATTTTTCTCTCCTTCTATGAATTATTTCAGCCAACGAGGGCTATGCCTAAGAGTATAGCAAAAATAATCCAGTATTACTAGGAAAAACCACTATAAAACGACATATGTATATTTTTTTGCACATTTTTATGCTATTTTGTGCATATAAAAAACCCTCATTATATAAGGGTTTTTTATTGATTGTCTACACATTAATATAAATTGTATGTTTTTTTATACAATTTTATCCAATTTACTAATATGACGATTTATTTTAGGATTAAACTAAATTTAGCGTGATTTACACTTTAAGTATATACAATTACGCCTTTTAAACAACAACTCCTACCGCCTTTTTGGCTAATTCATCCGCTTTATCATTATAATAATCATTACTATGTGCCAAAACTTTTACAAATTGTATCGCTATTTGTTGTTGATATAGCTTTATTTGTTTTATATAACTTATTGTACCTGGTTTATTTGCCTTCCATAAGCCTTTTGCCCACTTTTCTATTCCTTCATAGTCATAATAAATAGAAATAGCCGGTTGCTTTTTTTCAATAGCGTATTCAATTGCACACAAACAACCTAAAAGTTCCCCGGCAACATTACGCATTAAGGCATCCTCTTGGTTATTTCCAACATCACTCATGGTTTGAATAACTTGTTGGCCCTCTAATATAACACAACCATATCCATATACCTTGGTCTTTATGTTATAACTACCATCTACATAAGCAACATAACCACCTTCTACTACTTTTTCTTCTTTCACCTTTACAAACTCATTTGCTTGTTCTAAAGATGGAAATGATTTATAAACTGCCCCAGAATAACCCATTACCTGTTCTTTACATAAATCCCACGTCAAATAGATCCCTGGTTTCTTTCCTACTTTTACCGCATAATATTTCGCCATAACTACTCCTCTGTCTTTAATTCTCTTTTTGCCATTTCTAAAGTTCCAAGCATAACAAAATCAAAAATATATTCCACCTTCACTAACTCCGGTATATCATTTTCTTGGAATGTAGATAGTAACATATCTCGTATCACTTGGCAATCTTCAAACATAGTGCAACAAACTGCCACAACATCTGGATTCAAAATACTAATAAGGATACGAATATAATAAGTAGCCAGTTCTAAACTACCTTGCCTATTTAACATCATTTCTTCACGACTTTTTTGATTAGAAAAAGGTAGGTATTGTGCTTCTCCAGCTATATTTGTTTTTCCAACTAACAACTTTCCATCAACTACACTACCAATTCCTGCAAATAAAGTTTCAGGCATAAATAGAAAACTACTATTAGGATATTGGGGATGTAAAATAGAAAACCCTAAAGCAGCACTATTGACATCATTCACAAAAGCAAATCTTTGTTTATAATGCTTCATCAAGTCTTCTAAAGGTAAATCAGTAAACCCTTCAATACCAGTACAACTCAAAAATCCACTTTCAATAATACCCGGTGTACTAAAAGATATCACTTTTACATTTGGATGGATCAATAAAACAGTATCAATGATTGTTCGAATATCTTCTAAATTCACTCTCTTTTTAATAATTGTTTTTGATTCTACTAATTGATCATGTAAATCATATATATGGTAAACAATAGTAACACGATAATCATTTCTTAAAATTGAAAAACATAATATTTTTGTATACGTAGCTAATAATTGATACGATTTAGACCTTCTTCCACCAGTACTCTTATTATATCCTAATTCTGTAATTTGACCTTCTTGTAATAACTCATCAATAATTGTATTCACACTAGCCAATGATAATTCAGTAAAATCAGAGATTTGTGACTTCGTACGACTGTACTTCCCTTTCATTGAATCAATAACTTTCAATCTATTTGTCTGTCTTATGTTTTTTGTGTTCATTGTAAATCCTCCAATAATCCTACCGTAAAGTCCATCATTTCAATATAACGATTTGTCGCAAAATATTTTGTAGGCATTTTTTCTACTTTGCATTTTATATGTGATTGTACATCAATATATAAATAAGCAATTTGTGGTGCCAATAAGATCAAGTCATAATTTTTAGCAATATGATACAAACCACCGATTCCTCCAGCATCTATTTGAATAGATATTTTTTTCATCCATGCTACATCTTGCATCTTAGAAGCAAATAAAGAAGTTGTTAAACCTCCACTACAACAAAGTAAAATACGATGTTTTGGCTTCGTTGCATTTTCCTCAAAACATTCCATCATTTCTTCAAACAAACTAATACAATGTGCCATATTCGTTAATTGAAAATGCATGTAAAAAATAGTTTCATTTTCTTCTTTATCCTGAATAATAAATTCAATAATATGATAAGGATAAAAAAGAATTCGAACATTTGAATTTTCATCTTCAAAACAAATCGATTCCTCCTCACAACAAGGATTCATCTCACTCACTTTTGACTTCATCCATAAATAAAAGAAACTTAAATTAATATCCCTTAAAAACTCCTCCATTATTTTCACCCACTTTTTTCAAGACTTGTTATAAGTATTATATAACGATATTTTATTATGCACAACAAAAAAAGCACGAAAACATCGTACTTTTATTTTAATTTTTCTTCCGCTTGTTCCAACGATTGATAACCATACATTTTCACTGTATTCTCTCTAATCAAAAGGACTAGATTTTTATCCTGAGAAGAAGCATCTAACACCATATAGGCATAACTCACCAATGTCTTTTTACTATATGTTTTTAATTCTCCTCTTAAATAAGTTTCAAAAGATGTTTCATCCTCACTATCACTTGATGAATATGTATTTCTAGAAGCATAACTAATAGCTGGATACAGTTTTTCAAACTGTTCCATCATAGTTAATTCAATCGCTACTATTTCTTCTATAATACCATTTGTCTCTTGATTCACCTTAGGAACATATTGTTCTATGTTAGCATACCCTTGAGGGTCATTACTTTCCATCATATAAGCATATTTCAATGAAATAGGATTCAAACCAATTCTCTTGTAATCCTTCATATCTTGTAAATAATTCTCTAACAACTCCTTAGTAAAAGTCATAAATTGACTTTTACGATACAAATGAAACAATTCAAAATTATCCTGACAACTAGCTCTTCCATCTATATTTTGAGTTTCTTGTAAAAATTCCCATTCTCTTTGAATAATCTCTTCTATCATATTACCCCTCCATCACATGCATTCGCTTTATTTTTTCATTTTCAATATGACTCATCACATCCTCTAAATGTACTTGTAAAAAAGGATCCGTTTGTTCACTAAGCCCTAACTCTTGTAACTTAGAAACAACTTGAACACATATCGTCTCTATCAATATCTCTTGATCTTTATCTTCTTCATACAAACCCTTAATAAGTCCTGCCAAACTATCTAATCCTAATGTTTTAAAAACATATTGATACGTCCATTTATAATAAGGCGTATAACTATTTTCTAACAAACACAAACAATCCATCGTTTCCTTAACAAATTCATCAAGTGCTAAATGCATTGCTACCATATCTCCTCTTTGTTTACAACGAGGATAATTATATTGTCCTGATTGTGCCATCTTACTTAAAGCACGAACTATTTTCTTTAAACGAACATCCCTTGGATAGTAAGCTAATTGTTTTCTTTGGGTTGTCACTAATCCATAAAAATCATCAAAAATCGCACCTTTTGTCAACATTAACAAACTTTGGCTAGAATAGCCAAACCAATCCATTTCATTTTTAGGTAAATAACCTAAAAATTGTAGAAAATAATCTTCAAGACAAACAACGCCTACCCGACCTTCCCCTTGGTTACTTTGAATTCTAGTTAAACCAAGGTATTCTTTAGGTAATTGATTGTATGTTTCTTGTAATAAAGAACCATAGTTTAAAAAATATTCTTTAGGAACAAAGACCATAAAACCAGGACCAAAATCATGATCCTTTGATATTTCATCATCAAAACCAAGACACTCTGAACCCATTCCTATTAAACCAAATGCTAGGTATTGCATTAGTTCTGGATGTTTCTTTTCAAAAACAGGTTTTCCTACTTCTTGATAATATTGTTTACACAACTCCATCCCTTTTGTTTTTTGATTTTGTAAATCGAGAGCATACTGATAATTTTCATATACAATAGCATAATCACTATTTCTACCATAAGTATCCTCTATATTATCCAATACTTCTTGATACGTTTTTATTGCTTTTTCATACATTCCTTCTAAGGTATAATATTGAGCCAATGTATGCAATGTTGCAAAATAATGTGGATCATTAGGAGCATGTTTTTCAAATAATAGGATTGCAATATCTAAGTATTCCTTTACTTTACTCCTATTTTTATTTTGAAGATACATCGTCGCAATATTCGTAGCACTTATTGCTTGTTCTTCATAACTATCTGGTGCACTGCAAATAAGAACATAGGCTTGTAATCCGTATTCTAAGGCTTTTGTTGTATTTCCAATACTTTGATAATAAAGACTATAATTGTTATAAAAAGAAATAACTCGCAAGTCATTTGCTGCTAAATGTTGTTTATAAACAGCTTCACATAATAAGAAATATTGATTTGCTTCTTGAAACATTCCTTGAATACGATACAAAGTGGCAATATTTAAATATGTTGTACCAGCCATCACCGTATTTTCTAATTGTCTTGATGTAATAATATTAGCTGCTCTAAGTGCCATTTTATTTCCTAGTTCATACATTGCATGAACTCGATAATAACCCATTAATTCACTTAAGATACCTAATACTAATAAGTCATCTTCTTGAACCATTGCTTGTTGTAATTGTTCTAATAAAAATTGATATCCTTCTTGATATTTACTTTGACTATATAAAAAATCCAATCGACTTCTAATTTCTTCCATAAACTCACCCCTTTCTATCATATACCAAATTCATTTCTATATCCTCTAATATGCAAAAAAATAGACATCGTCTATTTTCTTTGCATTGGAATTAACTTGTATGGAAAGCATTCATATAAAACATATTCTAATAAATTGTGTCCCTCTAAAATAGCTCCGATCACATTTACAGTTTGATCACGATCACAATCTTGCATCATTATTTGGATTTCTCCCGTATAACGTTTCGCTAATGTATTATCAATAGTAACACTATACTTAGAACGTGGTACACAATATAATGGTTCTTCTTGAAAGCCTTTTACTTCCATCGAACGAATGCATTCAATAGAACGATCGCCACGCATAGTAAGTACTGTATTTTCTAACTTATAAATAAGTTCATCACTAACATACTCATTATAAACTACTGGTATTTCTAAATAATCCTTTGTAATTAAAGCTCCTAATCTTTCTAATTCCACATCTGCTGCCATAATATCACCAACCAAAACAGTATCCACACCTAATGCAAACAGTTCTTGAGCTGCTAAGTGTGCTGGAAGATAACGATGATGTTCTAACGTTGGTATTCCATGTCCCATTGGTTGCATGGAATGAACAGAGTATTGACTAGCAACAAAGGCTGTAATAGTAACTCCATATTCTTTCAACAATTCAATATTTTCTTTTACATATTCTTTACTATGACCTGTTCCTACTCTTGGAAAGTAGTTGAAACATGCAACAAAGTTTTCCATATTCCCTCTTTGTTTAACCCCTTCTAACAAAGGATATACAGCACTATCTTTGCCTTGATCAAAAGATCCATTCATTTCAATCTTTATACCATAAGGGTTATTTGTCATTGTAACAATATCTTCACTTGTATAACCCCCATCAATACGTATCATCATTAACCCTAAATCTAAGAATGGTTTCAAATTATCTGGAGTAGCTCCATATGCTTCAAAAATAACATTCGTTACATCTCCACAAACCGTAATACCTGATTCATTACATAAACTAAAAAATTGTTTAAATACAGGATCTGTTGCTTCTAGCCCTCCATTAAATCCAAAATCTCCTAATTGTAAACTAGTAAACGCTCTTGTCATATGACTTTTCTTTGCTCTTGTTATATAATCCTTTAATTCATCCATTGAGCAATAGTCTGGATATATAGATATACCTACTTGTCTCATTATTAAATCCCCTTTCCATTTAATTATACATAATTCCTATAAAAAGAACAGTCCTAGTCAGACTGTTCTTTTGCTTTTGATTTTTTATATATTAGAAAATCTCGATACATTGCTCTTAAGATAACAATTAACGGAACTCCGATAAACATTCCTACAATTCCCCATATACCACCAAAGATAGTTACTGCAAAAATAACCCAAAATGCAGATATACCAACTGTTTCTCCTAAAATAGCAGGACCTAAGATATAACCATCAAACTGTTGCAATGCAAAAATAAAGATACACAGCCACACAACTGTCATTACATCTCCCATTAATGCCACAAACAACACAATCGGTATCGCCCCTATAAAAGGTCCAAAATATGGAATCATATTCGTAACACCAATCGTAATTGCAAGCAGTGGTACTGCTGGTAATCCCATGATCCAAAAGCCAACTGCAGCAATCATTCCAATAATAAGTGAATCTATGAATTTCCCATATACGAAATTACCAAAAATACGATGACTACGATATGCATACTCATGAATAAATTCTAATTGTTCAGGACTAATAATTAATAATGCGATATTATCAAATATTTTCTTCAAACGATCTCTTTCTACCAAAATATAAGGGCAAAAAACAATCCCTAATACCCAAGTACTAATCGTACTCGCTGCACTAAAAAGTGACTCTATATAGGTTAATGGATCAATAGCTGCTAATTTATCTAAAATATCATAAATAACTACATCTAACTGTAAAACAATTTCTTGTATTTCAGGAATAGCAATAGCCTCTTTTACATTCTTTTCAAAATCAAAAACATATGCTTGTAATGTACTAGCTACTTCCATTACCGCATTTGCAATACTGGGACTAATTACTGTTATCAACAAGACAATACAAGCTAAAAATGTAAAGAAGACAATCAATACAGATAACACTCTTTTGTTTTTATGGAAAGCTGTGGTATCTAATTTGTTTTCCACAGCAATTGTGGCTGGAGATAAGAAGTAAGCAAGTACTGCTCCAATAAAAACAGGAGTAAAAACAGTTAAGACTTTTTTTACTTCTACCATAATAAGTCCAATGCTATCAAACAAACGATAAAATGCTATTGATAGAACAATTACCAACAATAGACCACTATATTTTTTTAACCATTCTATTTTATTCATTTCTTTTTCTCTTTTCTTAATTTGTTTTAATTATAGCACACATAACTATCATGTCTATATTTTGCCAACAAAAAAGAAGAATATACAATATTCTTCTACAGTTCTCTTTTCACTTTTACACCTTTTTCTTTGACAATAAAAGCCGGAACTCCTACTACAGTACAATCATCTGGAACATCTTTTAAAACAACAGTTTGAGCACCTATAATCGTATTATTACCAATCGTAATATCTCCGATTACCTTAGCACCAGCACTAACCATGACATTATTCAATAATGTTGGATGTCTTTTACGACGATGTTGTCCAGTTCCAACTCCACCTAAAGTAGTTCCTTGATATAACAAACAATCATCACCTATAATTGTTGTCTCTCCTATCACAACACCCATCCCATGATCTATAAACAACCTTTTTCCAATAGTTGCTCCTGGATGAATCTCAATCCCTGTACAAAATCTAGCAACCTGACTTAAAAATCTAGCAATAACACGTAAGTTTCTCTGCCATAAAAAGTGATTAATACGATAAAAAAACAAAGCATGTACCCCTGGATAATTCACAATAACATTTAAACGATGATAAGCAGCTGGATCTGTTTCCATTATCTTATCAATTAGTGATTTTTCTTTCATATAATCCCCCTAACCCTATTAAAACACATTCTTTCTAGAATGTAAAATAATGTTATTCCAGTCCTTTTAAGTGTTTACGATAGAAGAAATAAAATAAAGTACCAGTTGTTAAACAAGCTAACACATCAGAAATAGCTTCACACAAGAAAATAGTAAATACAGCACCTCCATCATACACTAAGGAACTAATGGTAGATCCCATTGTAATTGCAAGCGATGTATCTTTTAAAATACCAGGTAATATTAATAACATCGGTATTAGTAAAACCATTTTACGATAAAATGCCATTGCTAAAGATTGCTTTGCTTGTCCTAAAGCAAGAAAAGAGTTTTGGCAACACATTTGAATACCATAAATCAATCCTCCAGCCATATAAATACGTATTGCCCAACTCGCTAATTGAACTGTTGCATCATCACTAGAAAAGAATCCTGCAAAAGTAGAAGCAAAAATCATAATAATTGAAACAATACAAAAACTATATGCAATACATACTTTAAAAGATAATTTAAAAGTATCTCGAACTCTTTGATAATTCTTCGCCCCATAGTTATAACTCATAATTGGTTGTGCTCCTTGCATAAAACCATCTACTGGCAATGTTACAAACTGCCACAAACTAACCAATATCGCCATTACACTAATCGCCATTACTCCTCCATATTGAGAAAGTTGTGTATTAAAAGTAATTTGTAATAAAGATTCCGTTATACTCATAGTAAATGGTGATATCCCTAATGATACTATTGCAAAAACAACACGTGCTTGTGGTTTTAAATATTTTTTACGAATACGAACAACTGTTTCTGGACCAAAGACAAACTTCATAACCCAAACAAAAGAAATAGCTTGGGCAATAATTGTCGCTAATGCAGCACCCTGAACCCCCATATCGAACCAAAAAATAAAAATAGGATCTAAAATAATATTCGCTATCGCACCAGCCATTACCGTCACCATACTTATCTTAGCAAAGCCTTGTGTCGTAATATAAGCATTCATTCCAATTGATAATTGAACAAATAAAGTACCTAAAACATAAATAGATAAATAAGACTTCGCTTGTTCAATACAACTAGCATCAGCCCCAAACATCATTAATAAAGGTTCTTTAAAAATCATCGATAAAATCATAATAACAACACTACTAATAATTAATAAAACAAAACTAGTAGTCATTACTCTATCTGCTTCCTCTTTTCTTTGTTGACCCATACGAATAGCACACAAAGGTGCCCCACCTAAACCAACCAAACGAGTAAAAGCAGAAATAATCGTAATTAACGGTAAACAAACAGCTAGTGCTGCTAATGCATTGGTTGAATTTGCCATATTCCCTATATATATACGATCTACCATATTATATAGAACATTAACCAATTGTGCTACAATTGCTGGCATTGCCAACTTAAAAAGTAGTGGAGCTACTTTTTCATTACCTAACATTTCATTACTTGCCATATTTCTTCCTCAAAATAAATAGAACTCTGCGAGTTCTATTTATTTCTTTCTAATCTTTTTTTAACTGTGTTTAAAACTACTTCATTATCACTAGCTAGTACTTTTGCAACAAGTGTACGTTTACATTGCTTGTATAAAATATAATTATTCACCTTTAGATAATACCATAATTCCTCTTTACATTGTAAAGACTCTACACTACCATCTTGAATATACGTAAATAATAAGTGCGATAAATAAGACACAAAATGCTCTGTAATAGTTTTCTTTAGTTTACGACTCTTGATTTCACTAATATCTAATTTATCAATAACTGCTTTTATTAAAACAACTCCCATAGCTACTTGATCAAACATATCTTTATCACAAGGACGATTTGTTTTGACTAAGACTTGATCTATATAAACTAATGTTTTTACATTGACCATTGGTAACAAAGGACTTGCATAAGACATATAAATGGTATTTGTCAATGTAGAACGATTTTCTTTTAATGTATTTGTCTTAAATACGCATGATTCTAATACAATACATTGAGAAGATTTTATACGACCTAATTGATGCCACTCAAAAGGTGTATCAACAGGAAATAAATTTTTATATTCTACAATATCTTTTTTCTTTTTCTTTGTTCGATATTCAATATCACAAACCAATAAATCTAAATTTGCCTGAATACGGATAAAATCTTGAAGCGTAGTAATTACCTTAACCAATCCCGATTGGTCTAAAGTTTGACAAGGATGCATTAATTTAAAATATAGACCTTTTGCATAACACATTGTGTTATCACTAGATTCACAAACATCAATCATATCAGGATAATGTTTTTTCAAAAGACATAAATCTTCTTGTAATGATTCACTTATTTGATTTGTTACAAAAAGCATTTGTATTTCTGTTTGTTTAATTAAACATGATTCGACTATACTATGAACATTGACTGTATCATGATAACAAGGTATACATAAAGTTAAAACTTTCATTTTATCCCTCCTGACATATATTCCTATATTATCATAATTTTCATTAGAAAGGTATAGCTTTCTCAAAATGAAAATACAGATCATAATATTCATTACATTTTTCTTGCAAAAACTACCTTTTTAGGATTATACTTTTCATTATAAGTTTTAAACTTCATTTAACAAGGGGGACATTATATGTATTGTTGTTTATTTATCATTAATCCTAGTTCAGGACAAAATAGTTTTCAAGAAAAGCTAGATAGCCTTATTGGAAAGCTTGTCATTGGTCAACTTGTAAATCACGTTGATACTTTCTTTACAAAAAAACACCTTGATGCTTTTGATAAAGCAATGGAGGTGGATGATAATCAATATGATTTTATTGTTGTGGTTGGTGGAGATGGTACTATTAATGAAGTGATGAGCGGGATGGCTGCAAGCAATAAAAAAACACCCCTATTATTATTAGCTGCTGGTACTGTTAATGATTTCGCTAATTATTTACACTTACCTACCGATATCCCAAGTATTTGTCAGGTAGTCAAAGATTTCCATGTTATTCCATGTGATGTTGGTAAAGTAAATGATAAATATTTTATGAATGTTTGTGCCGCAGGTATGTTTAGTGGAGTCTCTTTAACTGTTGGTAAGGAAGAAAAGAAATTATTAGGACCTCTAGCTTATTATATACAAGGAATTTTGGATTTCCCAACACAAATTCAGACAAATATGCAGTTACGTATTTCTTTTGATAAAGAGGATAGTTTTGATTGTGAAGCACTACTTTTATTAATTACGAATACAAATAGAGTGGGTGGATTTGATGCAATTGTTCCTCAAGCTAGTATTCAAGATGGTCTATTAGATGTTTTAATTGTTAAAAAGTGTAATATTGGTGAACTAGCAACTATTTATAAAGATTATTTATTAAAAAAACATGAGACTAGTCCTTATATTATTTATAAACAAGTTCAATCTGTCGATATAGAATGTCTTAATGAATATGGTCAAATTGATATTGATGGAGAAGATGGTGGGAAGTTCCCTATCCATATTTCTCTAAACCAAAGTCAAGTTCATTTACTAACACCAAAACAATAAAAAAAACAAATCTTAGGATTTGTTTTTTTAGGTATTAAAACTGCTACTATTATATAAATAATGAATCCACTTCCACCTAGCAATAAGGTATTAAAACTGCTGCTATTATATAAATAATGAATCCACTTCCACCTAGCAATGTTAATATAGCCCATGCTAAACGTACCATTGTTGCATCTACTTCTAAGTATTCTGCAACACCTCCACACACTCCTAATAGCTTTTTATCCGTTTGTGATTTACATAATTTTTTCATTGTTTGTCTCCTTGTTTTCCCGTATTACATTTTTAACTATAGATGTTTTATTTTTTGTTGTCAAGCAAAAAAGATACAGGCAATCCTGTATCTTTTTATGTTATTCTCCAATAATTTCTAATACAGCTTTATGATATCCTTCTGTTTTTGTTGCAGCATCTTCTACATCTTTTCCAATGATAGAGAAATAGAATTTACATTTTGGTTCCGTACCACTTGGTCTAGCAGCAATCCAAGAACCATCTTCTAAGAAATATTTTAATACATTTGATTTATCAATAACTAAATCTATTTCTGTTGCACCTTCATAACGTTTTGATGTTTGATAATCTTCACTTGCTACTACTTTCACACCATCAATACTTGTAGGTGGATTTTGACGTAAGTTTTCCATAATTTCTTTAATTCTAGCAGCTCCACTAGCACCCGCTTTACTTAATGCTATTTGTGATTCTTTGAATGTACCATGACGTTGATATAAATCATTTAAGACATCTACTAAAGTCTTTCCTTGTTTTTTATAATAAGCCCCTGCTTCAGCAGCTAACAATACTGCTTGGACAGCATCTTTATCACGAACAAATTCTTTAATTACACAACCATATGATTCTTCATATCCAAATATAAATTGTTTTTCTTGTGTTTTTTCATATTTACGGATTTTATCTCCAATAAATTTAAATCCTGTTAGTGTTTTTTCTACTTCTACTCCATAATGGTTTGCAACCAATTCACCTAAGTCACTAGTAACAATCGTATTATACATTACTGCATTACTAGGTAATTTTCCAGCATCTTGTAATCTACTTAAAATATATTCTAAGTAAACTGCTGCACTTTGGTTCCCAGACATTAATACATATTCTCCATCATGTTTTGCAACCACTCCTAAACGATCCCCATCAGGATCACAAATAACAACAACATCACCATCTACTTCTTTTGCTTTGGCTATTGCTTTATCATATGATCTTGCTTCTTCTGGATTTGGTGTTAGTGTATTTGTGTAATCTGGATCAGGTGCACATTGGCTAAGTACTGGTATGATATCGTATCCCAAACGACCTAAAACTGTTCTAACTGGGATATTTGATGTCCCATGTTGAGGTGAGAATACTAATTTAAAATCTGATTTATCAATATTTGGAGTGAATTCAATAGCCATTACTTCTTTATAATATGCTTCATCTACTTCTTCTCCAACCCAAGTAATGAAAGCTTCTGCTTGTTCATCACTACAAACTTCAATATTTAATTCATCTTCTACTTCATTAACAAAGTCTACTACTTGTTGTCCCCATTCTGGGATTAATTGACATCCAGTATCATCATATACTTTATATCCATTATATTCTTTAGGATTATGACTGGCAGTAATCATGATCCCTCCGGCACATTTTAAGTAACGTACAGCATAAGATAATTCTGGAGTTGGTCTAAGACTTTCAAAAATGTAAGTCTTAATTCCATAGGTTGCTAATACTTTTGCACTTTCTAAAGCAAATCGATAAGACATATGTCGATTATCATACCCAATAACGACACCTTTTTCTTTGCTTTCAGGAAGTGTTAATATATATTTAGCAAAGCCAACATTTGCTTTACGAATAGTATAAATATTTAAACGATTTGTTCCAGCGCCTAAAACTCCTCTCATTCCTGCAGTACCAAACTCAACATTTGTATAAAAAGCATCTTCTTTTTGTGCTTCCTCCATTGTTGATAATTCTAATTTTAAAGTTGCGTCCATTGTTGGACAGTCTATCCAACGTTGATATTCTGTTTTATAGTCCATAGTTCCCACCCTTTCTTGTTAGTTAGATTATAACAAATTCAATTCGTTATTTCTATTTTTTTTCTAAGAAAAAGTTCGATATTTTTTGAACATCCCTCCATTAAAAAAAAGGTAGAATATCATTCTACCTTTTTGTTTAGTCATTTGGTGCAGTTATTGCAGCCATTGTTATATAATTGTACGGTTGATTAAAATGAGGTAAGAAGAAAATATCTAATAATTTTAATTTATCAATAGTTACCCCTTCTTGTATTGCAAGAGAGAACATATGAATTGCCATCGAAACATCTTGGCTACTTGCTAGTTGTGCACCAACAATTCTTCTTGATTCTTTTTCAAATACAATACGAATATCTACTGGATAGTTTTCACGAATAAATCCTGCTCTTTGTAAGTCTGTATAATCAGTATATAAGACATCTAATCCTGCAGCCTGTGCTTTTGCAACAGTTAACCCTGTTGAAATTAAATTAAGACCAAAAACAGAAATAGCGTTTGAACCTTGTACACCTAATGATTCTAATGGTGTTCCTCCAATATTATGTCCTGCTACAATTCCTGAACGAACTGCATTCGTAGCTAATGCAATATAATTAATTGCCTCTATTGAATTATCTTTCACAGTAGCACAATCACCTATTGCATAAACATCAGGATTTGATGTTTTTTGACATAAATCAACAAGATAAGCACCATTTTTAAATAGTTCTAAATGATCTTTTCCAACTAAGTTATTTGGTCTAAATCCAACAGCCCATACTACCATATCGGTTGGTATTACTTCTTTATCTGTTTTAATAGCAGTTACTTTGGTATCTCCTTCAAAACCTTTTACACATTGATTGAATTTTAAAGTAATTCCTTTTTCAACCATTTTTTCTTTCATCATATCAGTGAATTTTTGATCATAATATGTTGGTAAACAAGTATCTTGTACATCAATTAGAGTTACATTTTTACCATTTAATTGGAATGCTTCTACTAACTCTACACCAATATAGCCAGCTCCCACAACTGCTACATTTTTAATATCTTTATCAGCTTTTAATTTTTCAATAACTTCTTTTGCATGTTGGAATAATTTTACTTTTTGAATATTCTCTAAGTGTCCATTTTCTACATCAGGAATAATAGGTAATGATCCTGTTGCAAGAACTACTTTATCATAGCTTTCTTCATATTTAGTTCCATCAATAGAGGTAGCATAAACTATCTTTTTATCAAAATCAATAGAATCTACTCCTGTTTCCATATGTACTCTAGCACCTTTTCCCATTAATGCCTCTGGTGAAGAATAAAATAATCCATCACTTCCATCAATTTGATCACCAATCCATAACGCCATCCCACAACCTAAAAAACTAATATTTGAATTCTTATCAAATACAACTACTTCATTTCCTTGGTGATTATCTAGGATTGTGTTAATACATGCTGTCCCGGCATGATTTGCACCTACTACTACAATTTTTGTCATCTTTGTTTCCTCCGTAATTTATTTTTATACTTAAAGTATACGGATTGTGAAATTTTAATCAAATAGTATGCTTTATTTTTTATAGTTAAAAAAAAGCTCTTTAACAGAGCTGATATTCTATTCCTTTACGAGCTTGGATTCCATTATCATAAGGATGTTTTTGTTTTTTCATTTGAGTACTATAACTAGATAGTTGTTTTAATTTTTGACACGGCATTCTACCTGTCATTACCACTTCATGATGTTTTTCTAATTCTTTGACAATATCATATACTTTTCCTTCATTTAATAAATATAATTGCATTGCATCCAAAATCTCATCCAATACAATTAAATCACAATCAAAATCAATACAATCAAATAACTGATCTTGTATTTTTGAAAATTCTTTTACCATTATTGGATCTTGCATATCAATGAATTTTTGAGGCATTTTTTGAGTAGTTAGTGACACACCCATCTTTTTTAAAACTTCAATCTCACTACTAGTACCATCTTTTAAAAATTGTATTACTTGTACTTTTTTTCCAGCTCCAACATGACGCATTACTAACCCCATTGCTGCTGTCGTTTTCCCTTTTCCATCTCCATAATATAAATGTAACATAATTTCATTCCTTTCAAACTATCTATCTTAAAATAAAAAAGCACCTCCTAAGAGATACTTTCTAAATTGTTATTCAGCAACTTTTTGTTCTTTAATAACTTTTGCAATTGAAGCGATTACTTCTTTTTCGTCATCACCTTCAGCAACAATTTCAACTGTAGCTTTAGTAGGAACTCCTAAAGACATAACACCCATAATTGATTTTAAGTTTACTTCTTTATCATTATAAACTAATTTAATATCGCTTGTAAATTTACTAGCTTGGTTTACTAAGATTGTAGCTGGTCTTGCGTGTAATCCTACTGGATCACAAACAACAAAAGATAATTTTTCTGCCATTGTATGACTCCTCCTTAAATGATTTATAAACTTATTATAACACTTGAATTGTATATTTGCTAGATTTATTTCATTTTTTTAACGCTTTCATTTTCTTATAAAAGACTCCTTCAAACGTTTTTTCCCTTCTATAAAAACAAAAAGTGCCTAAGCACTTTCTGGTTTTTTTGCAATAACTAAAAAATTATGTGTTGATATTTCAAAGTAACCTTTTTCCTCTATTTCATTCAGTATTGATGTATAGAAGTTCATATAGACATCTTTCATTTCTAGCTTTGTAGCAAGTAATGAATTTACAAATTCAATCGTTTCTTTAAATGAAGAAAATCTTATTTTTCCATGATCCTCAAAAGAATCCACAATTTCAAATCCAATATCTGATAATGTTCTACTACACTCTTGACGATTCCATTCCCCCTTCATACGAAATGGTAAAATCCAACGAATAACTTCCATGAAATTATCATGTCCTAGTTGACTAACTAAAATATGTCCTCCTGGTTTTGTTACACGATATAGTTCAAATTTATCATAATTTACATCACAAGTATAAACAACATCTAATTTATCATCTTTAAATGGTAAAGAGCCTTCTTTTGTAAGTGTTGTTACTTTTATGTTTTTATTTATTAAAGTATCTTCTGTTATTGTTTTATCCGTATCTACTACATAAGTGATTGGTGGTATCGTTGGAAACATGTTCACGGATTTACCATGATCATTGGATAAAAAAGCTAAATGTTTATCTTCTTTAAAATAATCTTCTGTTATTCGTTGAACATGATAACTCAATAATCTAGAATGTTCCTTCTGACCAGTTTGTTCTAATTCTAAACTTATCGATTCTTTTAATAAATGCAAATTATCATATTTGTTTTTATAACGAATATGACAATATTCATAACTAGCGTACTGACTTAATCCTTCTGCAATAATCACAACTGCAATAAATCCTATTAATTCTAAAAACCAAACAGTTGATAAGATAGTTTGTGATGACGAATACAAATAAACAAAAGCACATACTATCAGTAAGTGTCTAGGTCGTCGATAACGGAATTTTCCATCAAACTGAAGATAAAATCCTGTCGCTTGCTTTCTTTTTTCCAAAGCACGAACACTTATTTCTAAACTTAAAATTTTTGTAAAAATTAACATCCCAAACAATACTACTATTAAATATATATATTCACTCATAATTTACCCCACATATAATTCTTTTCCAAGCAACGTGTAATATTCAGTACCATCTACTACAAATAATCCTTGCATATCCAATACAACATCTCCTTGAAGTTCAAACAACAATAAGTATTCCCCACTCATATCATAAATATAAGTTCTCGCACTATTTTCAAATATCCCATATGTAATATCTCCATAAGATACAATTTGACTAGTCCCCATGAACTCTTGAGTAATTACTTGTTGTCCCGTGCTATTTATAATAACATATCGATTCTCACTAACATACCCTTTATAATATATCCCATTTATTAACTCAATGCCCACATATTCATCACTTATTTTATTACCATCTGTATTAATTAAATAATAAGCATCTTCTTCCATTGCAACTATTGCTAAACCATTACTATCAAAAGTAGTAACATCTATATACTTATCCTCAAAAACCTGTTCCCCATTAAAATCATAATAAACATATCCTTGGTTTCTTAAAAAGACAGGATAAATTGCATAAGCAGTATAACTTGCTAGTGGATCTAATTGTACTCCACTTATTTCACTTTCTGTTCCCTCATATACTATTGTATGAGGACCATAAGTTACAGTAGTACTCTTTTTAATATAACTTTGAGCATTTAAGTAATAACTAGTAATAGAAGTTACATAAGAACCCGCATCATCATACAAAGAACTATTTCCTTCTTTCGTTACTACAATATTATCCCCATCATCAAAACAGATACTTGTAGTAGCATCAAAATCACCTTCACTAAAATTAACAACCTCACTAAATACTACTTCTCCTAAATTAAGCAAAGCAAATGTACTATTTATTTGATCATACACTAATGCCCCTTTATCACTAGAAACATCACATAAAACATAACTAAACGTAGTACTTTGTTCCATTAAATAACTAGTAGCATCACTAGAAACACCTAATTCATAATAATACAAATATACTTCTCCACTAACTAATACACTTGATCCACCATAGGTACTAACATTACCAATTGCTACTTCATAAGTTCCTAATGTTTTTCCACCACTATATAAAACAGTCGATACACCATCCTTTATTACAACCGGTAAATCATACAACACAATCGTAGTATCATCACTTTCTTGATATAACAATTCCCCTGTTAAATCATAAATAGAATATCCTTCATCATAAATAATAATCATCTTATCTATTACTTCAAAATATTCATACGCATCAACCTCAATCAATTCTTCTCCCAAACTATTAAGATATCCTTTACTCTCCTCTTGGTATACAACAAAACCAGTATCATAATCTTCATAGTTAGTATAAGTCAAACCATCTACTATATCCCCATTTTCATCAACTAAAAAATATTCTTCCATTGAATTCTTTACAAAATAATAATCTTTTTCAAAAATACTGCATCCTGATAAAAGTATTAATAATAATAGTAAAATAGATATCTTTTTCATAGCGTCACTCCTTAAAAATTATTATCATTATAGCACAAAGAAAAATAGAACTCTATCTTTTTCTAAGTACGAGAAAAAACAACGTTAGACGTTGTTTTATCCCGGATATATTATAGTAGTTCGACATCAGTTTTCTTATTATAAACCAATGTTTTTGTTTGACGTTTTTGATAAAGTCTTTTTTCTCTATGGTGACAATATTGTCTAACACCCTTTTCGCTTTATGTTTTCGTCTTACAACACTTCTTCTTATTTACATTATAAATGAAAGCGCTTTCTTTGTAAAGAGAAAAAAAGATGCATTATGCATCTTTTTGAATGTTTTTCATTTTACTTTGTCTTCTACGTTCTTGTTCACTTAACCAACGTTTACGTAAACGGATGTTTTTAGGTGTAACTTCTACTAATTCATCATCATTTATATAATCTAAACAGTTTTCTAAGTTAAAAGCTCTTGGTTTCTTTAATACTACTGTTGCATCTTTACTAGCAGAACGTGTATTCGTAAGTTGTTTTCCTTTTGTAACATTAACAACTAAGTCATTATCACGACTATGTTCTCCAACAATCATACCTTCATATACATCTGTTCCTGGTTCAATAAACATAGCTCCACGATCTTCTACTCCACCTAGGGCATAAGCTGTTGATTGTCCATTATCAATAGATACTAATACTCCTAATGATCTTTCTCCTACTGCATCCCCTTCCATTGGACGGTATTCAGTAAATGAGTGAGAAATAATCCCATAACCTTTTGTCATTGTTAAGAAGTTAGTCATAAATCCAATCATTCCTCTTGAAGGAATAATATAAGTAACAGCAGTTTGACCATCATTACTTTCCATATTTTCTAAAATACCTCTACGGAATCCTAATGATTCAATAACACTACCAATACATTCATCTGGTGCTTCTATATTTACTTCTTCATATGGTTCATATAAATCACCATCGATTTCTTTAATAATTACTTTTGGTTTTGATACTTGTAACTCATAACCTTCACGACGCATATTTTCAATTAAAATAGATAAATGTAATTCTCCACGTCCTGATACAATCCATTCTTCACTAGTTGGAATTCTTTCGATTTTTAAAGATACATCTCTATTTGTTTCTTTAAATAATCTTTCTTCTATTTTACTAGCAGTTACAAACTTCCCTTCTTTTCCTGCAAAAGGAGAAGTGTTTGTACCAAATACCATTTGAATGGTTGGTTCATCAACATGTAATAAAGGTAAAGCTTCTTCTTTTCCTGTTGTACATACTGTTTCACCTACACCAATATCAGCAAGTCCCGCAACAGCAATAATATCACCTGCTTGTGCTTCATCGATTTCAATACGATGTAATCCTAAAAATCCAAATAACTTTTGAACACGGAATTGTGATTTTGAACCATCTGCTCTTACACATGTAACTGATTCATTTAATTTAATAGTTCCTCTTTGTACACGACCTACTCCAATACGCCCTACATAATCATTATAATCTAATAACGCTGGTTGGAATTGTAATGGTCCTTCTAAATCAACGAAAGGAGCTGGTATCTCATCGATAACCATATCGAATAAACAATCCATATTATTTACTTGTGTTGAAACATCTGGATCAATACTTGATGTTCCTTGAAGTGCAGAAACAAATACAGTTGGGAAATCTAATTGATTATCATCAGCCCCAAGTTCCATAAATAATTCTAATACTTCATCCATAACTTCTTGAACACGTACTACTGGACGGTCTACTTTATTTATTACTACAATTGGTTTTACTTTCGCTGCTAATGCTTTTTTAAGTACAAAACGTGTTTGAGGCATTGTCCCTTCATAAGCATCTACTACTAATAATACCCCATCAACCATATTCATAATACGTTCTACTTCTCCACCAAAGTCAGCATGTCCCGGTGTATCCATAATATTGATACGATAATCTTTATAATTGATTGCAGTATTTTTTGCAAGAATCGTAATTCCTCTTTCTCTTTCTAAGTCATTACTATCCATTGCTCTATCTGCTACTTGTTCATTATCACGAAATGTTCCTGATAACTTTAATAATTGATCTACTAATGTTGTTTTTCCATGGTCTACATGGGCAATAATTGCTATGTTTCGTATATTCATATTAACGCTCCTTTTATAACCTCCATATTATAGCACAATTTTTCTAAATGTCGACAAAAACATTTCAAGAAAGAAACTTTGATTCTGTGGGCTATTTCTTGAAAAAACAAGGCTATAAAACAATTCCTATTTGTTATACAAAATTGTTAAAATATTTGTTCATTTAACATAAAATAAGTTTTTATTCTTATTATTCGTAGTGAAAGTAGAAATTGTATACAATTTCTACTTGTAATAATATGTTTTTCATGTTATTTTTTAATTACACTTATTTTTAGGGGGAGAAACAAATGAAAAAAGTTGCAAAATTTGGAGGTTCTTCTTTAGCAGATGCAAATCAATTTAAAAAGGTAGCTGCCATTATAAAAGAAGATAGTTCTAGAAAAATTGTCGTTCCTTCAGCACCAGGAAAACGCTTTAAAGAAGATATTAAAGTGACAGACTTATTACACAATGCTTATCTAGCAAAAACAGAGAAAGAATTTCAAGAATTGTTTTCTGCAATTCAAGAAAGATATAATTCTATTATTGATGAATTAGAGTTAACTATTTCTTTACAAGAAGAATTCGATACAATTGAAAAAGCATTTAAAGATAAAATTGGTTTAGATTATGCTTTTAGTAGAGGAGAATATTTAAATGGTTTAGTTCTTGCAGATTACTTAGGATTCACTTTTATTGATGCAAAAGATGTTATCTTTATTGATAAAGATGGAAACTATGATGAAAAAATGACAGATCCTATTTTATCAAAAGCTCTGATTCAACATGAATATGTTGTTATTCCTGGATTCTATGGTTCGTTAAATACACAACCAAACACAATCAAAGCTTTCTCACGTGGAGGAAGTGATGTGACAGGTAGTATCGTAGCGAAAAATGGACATGTTGCTTTATACGAAAACTGGACTGATGTTTCAGGATTCTTAGTAGCAGATCCTCGTTATGTTCATAACCCTGAGTCAATTGGTACAATTACATATAAAGAATTACGTGAGTTATCTTATATGGGAGCTAGTGTATTACATGAAAATTCTATCTTCCCAATTCGTAACGAAGGAATTCCAATTAATATTAAAAACACAAACAAACCAACAGATGCAGGTACTTTAATTGTAGAAAGTACTTGTCATAAACCAGATCATGTTATTACAGGAATTGCTGGTAAAAAAGGGTTTGCTACTATAATGATTGAAAAAGATATGATGAATAGTGAAATTGGTTTTGGTCGTAAAGTATTACAAGTCTTAGAAGAATATCAAATTTCTTTTGAACATATTCCTTCTGGTATTGATACAATGACTATTATTGTCAATACAGAAGATTTCATTAGTAAAGAACAAGCTATCTTATCTGGTATCCATCGTGCCGTTCAACCAGATACAATTACGCTTGAATCTGATTTAGCTTTAATTGCAATTGTAGGTCGTGGAATGAAAGCTGCTCGTGGTACTGCTGCCAAAGTCTTTACTGCACTAGCAAGAGAAAATGTAAATATTAAAATGATTGATCAAGGATCAAGTGAGTTAAATATCATTGTAGGTGTTCGTAATTGTTATTTTGAAGATGCTTTAAAAGCAATTTATCATGAATTTATTGATTTAGATGCTTAGGCATCTTTTTCTATACCAAAAATAAACAAACTAAAACTCCCAAACTAATAAATGGAACAAAAGGGATTTGTTTTTCTTGCCCCATTTTCAATAAACCATACACACTCCCCGTCAATACCGCAATATAAAAAGATAAGACACAATCCTGCCACGATAAAAACAACCCTATTATCCCATATAAATAAATATCTCCCATCCCAAAACTATCAGGAACAATCTTTGTAACTATCCATAAAAACAAACTAACGCATAACATCGATTGCAGGCATTCTTTAAAAGATGTGCCATAAATAAACTGATAAACTATCCCTATCATACATAACCACAACAATAAACAATGATATACTTGGTTTGTATCCATATCTATTTTGCTCATTACAACCAAAGTAGCTATTAATAAATAGAGCAACAATGCTTCCAAACGCCTAGGATAACAATAAGTAATCCCTACTAACAATACCCCTGCTAATAATTCAATAATTGGATAACTAATACTAATCTTTTGATGACAATGACGACACTTTCCTTTTAAAAACAAATAACTAACAAAAGGAATCAAATCATACCAAGCAATCATATGATGACAACTAGGACAATAACTTCTACCTTTAATAAATCCTATATTCTTAGGTATTCGATAAATCAATACATTCATAAAACTTCCAATTATACTCCCTACTATAAACATTTATTTCACCTCTTTTTCATATATACTATTTTAAAAGGCAAATTTCTTTTCATTTTCTAATTAATTTATCACCCCTCTTCTTTTATAATAGAAAAAGAAGCTCTTAAAAAGCTTCTCTTTCTATTACAGTAGATGTTAGTTGAATACCTAAACGTTTGTATATTTGAGCATCATTATTTACAATTGGACAAGTAACATGTGCTTGACTATGTTGTAAGTCCGATAAATGTTCCATTGCTTTTTTAGCCATTGGATCATCTTTTGCACTAATTGCTAGTGCAATCAATACTTCATCACTATGTAATTGTGGGTTTTGACTACCTAAGTAATCTATTTTTAATTGTTGCATTGGATCGATTGCATGAGGTGAAATTAAATGAACCTTTTTTTCAATCCCTGCTAAATACTTTACTGCATTCATTAATAAAGCTGCAGATACTCCCATAAAAGGAGAAGCTTTTGCTTTGATAATCGTTCCATCACTTAATTCTAAAGCACCGGTAATACAATCTAAATTAGCACTATGTTGCAATGCTTCTACAACACATTTACGTTCCTCTACTTTTATTTTAGCGTTATTCATAATTAGTTCGATTTTTTCTACTTCTTCTTTTGAACATTCATCATTTCCATATCTTTGTAAAGCATGGAAATAACGGCGAATAATTTCTTGACGAGAGGCCTCGCGACATACATCCTCTTTTTCAATACAGAATCCTGCCATATTTACACCCATATCAGTTGGTGATGCATATGGACTAGCACCATATATTGCTTCAAACATTCCTTTTAATACTGGGAATATTTCAACATCACGATTATAGTTAATTGCTACTTCATTATATGCTTCTAAATGAAAAGGATCAATTAAGTTAACATCATTTAAATCAGCAGTAGCTGCTTCATAAGCAACATTTACTTCATGATTTAATGGAATAGACCAAATTGGGAAAGTTTCAAATTTTGCATATCCTGCTTTTACTCCTCTTATCATTTCATGATATAGCTGAGATAAGCATGTAGCCATCTTACCACTTCCTGGTCCTGGTGCAGTTACTACAACTAATGGTTTTGTTGTTTCAATAAAATCATTTTTCCCGAAACCATCTTCACTAATTATTGCTTTTACATCTTGAGGATATCCTTCAATTATATAATGTAAATAAACTGGGATATTTCTTTTTTCTAAACGAGCCTTAAATATATCAGCTGCTTTTTGTCCACAATATTTTGTAATAACAACACTACCAACATACAATCCTTTTTGACGATATACTTCAATTAAACGAATTACATCTTGATCATATGTAATCCCTAAATCACCTCTTATTTTATTTTTTTCAATATCTTGGGCACTAATAACAATCACTATTTCTGCTTGTTCTTTTAATTCTAATAACATTTGTAATTTACTATCTGGTTGAAAACCAGGTAGTACACGAGAAGCATGGTAATCATCAAATAATTTTCCACCAAACTCTAAATATAACTTATCTCCAAATTGATTAATTCTTTCTACAATATGTTTTGATTGCATTTTTAAATACTTATTATTATCAAATCCTATTTTCATAATTCCTCCTGCTTTTTTTATCTTGCCTTATTTTACAAGAAATATCGAAAGAATGCAAAAAAAACATAAGTTTTTTTACTTATGTTCTTTTCGCTTCTAAATGTTGATAAAAAGCTCCTATTAAATTAGCGTCATTACGATATTGACATACTACTACATTTGGATATTGAATTGGATGAGCTGGTCCTTCTTTGAAAACAGTATCCAAACATTCTCCTAACAATTCCATTAATAATGGTTGCCAAGAAATACCACCACCTATAGCTATCTTTTGAGGATCATAAAATGCTTGCATATTAAATATTTGAATTGCAATATCTAAACAAAAATCACGAATTCCTTGTTTTACTAGTTCATTACCTTGATTAGCCATTTCAAATATTTCTTTGCCATTATAAACATCTTCACATTCCAATCTTTCTTGGACACAGTGTAGTAATCCTCTTGTTCCATTACGGTAACACCAAAAATAATTCGAATTATGAAACTCTTTATTATTCACACGTAAAGAAGAAATTTCTCCAGCTGCAAAATTACGTCCTTGATGAACTTTTTTATCTTTGATAACACATCCACCAATACCAGTTCCTAATATAATAACAACTGCATCCTCTACATCTTGCAATGAACCACAAGCTACTTCTGCAAAACCAGCACATTTTGCATCATTTCCTATTGTTACTGGTATTCCTAATGCATTTTCTAACAATTCCACAAAAGGACAGTCCACTATATAGCTTAAAGCTCCCCCAGTATAAGCAATTCCTTTCTCCATATCAATAATACCTGGCATACTAACTGCTAACCCTACTACTTTTGGAAAAAGCTGATGTAATGATTGAATACTTATGATTAGATCTTCTAGACTTGTATAAGGAACAGGTATATCTCCTTTTTCTAGAATATCACCTGACTTAGACATATGTGCATATTTAATGGCACTACCACCAATATCTATTACTAAATATGTTTCCATTATTTCTCCTCACTTTCTTTTCCTTATTATACTAATTATTGGATTAAAAAAAATATTTTTTCAAAAAATAAAACAAAAGTTATTTAAAACTTTTGTTTATCATTTAATGCTTTATTTGTATTTAATTGTAATTGTTCTATTTCTGTTTTCATCTTATCTACGATACCATGACCACCTAATTGACAATAAGTAGCATATAATTCCATAAAATGCTCATAAGCATAAATAGGAATAGTTCCAACCGGTGCATATCTTTCATAATAACGAATCATCTCTGTTTCTAATAACAAAGTAATACCTGAAAAGTTAGCATCTCTAGCACGTCCTTGATTCTTTAAATACCAAACAATATAACTTAAAACAATCGGTAAACAAATAGTGTACGTAATTCGAAAAAACTCATACATCAAAATCCCTATCCTTTTCAATAAACCTTGTAAAAGCTTGATGCAAACCAGTTGACGCTAATCCACTCAAAGCCCCATATATGATATTCTCTAAACTAATACCACTAACCATGCAATTCATCAAAGCACCTAATATTGATAAAATAGTAGGAATATATTTGTTTTCTACATCCTTCACCCATTTTTTCAATACATAACCACATAACAAACAACCTAATACAATAATCATAATAATATTTTCAGTAAAATTCATTCTTTCACTCCTTTCTATCTATAATATGTATATTTCATAGATTGTTCTAGGTTGATTGCTGTTCTTTTGAATACATTTTTATCTTTTTTATGTGAAATTTTAGACAATTAACAAAAATACTATGTTATTGTTCGTATTCTTGGTAATTTTTTGTGAAAAAACTGTAAAACTAATTGACATCGTTAGTAGGATTGTTATAATTTAAAACAAGTATTATATATTTATGAAATCGAGGGGAGAAAAAAATGAATATTAAAAAAATTATTTCTACAGTAGCTGTTGCCTCAATGCTTGTTGGGTGTAGCACTTCTACTGATTCAGGTAGCACTGAATTAAGCGAAGGAGATACAGTTTATATTGGTTATATTGGACCATTAACTGGTAGTACTTCTTCATACGGGATTCCAGTTGCGAATTCTGTAGAATTAGCGATTGCTGATTACAATGCATCTGAAGATGCAAAATATGTATTTGAATTAATCCAAGAAGATTCAGCTGGTGATGAAACACAAGCAGTAAATGCTTATAACAGTTTAGTAGCTGATGGTGTAGTTGGTATTATTGGACCTGTATTAACAGCAGAAAGTTTAGCAGTTGCTAATGCTTCAGCTGATGATTTAACTCCAATTATTTCTTCAAGTGCTTCAGGTGACTCTGTTACTTTAGCAACAGATGGTACAACAAGAACTAACTTCTTCCGTACTTGTGCTAATGACTCACAAGGTGGTAGTTATATTGCTTCTAAAGTAGGAGATGGAACAATCGAAGCTACTTCAGTTGCTATCTTAACTAACAGTGATAGTGATTATAGTATTGGATGTACTGATGCATTTGTTGAACAAGCAGAAGCTGATGGTGTAGAAATCGTTTATAGCGAATCTTATCCTTCAACAACTACTGATTTCAGTACTTATATTGATTCAATCTTAGCTAGTGGTGCTGATGCAGTATTTATTCCTGATTATTATGAAACAATCGCATTAATGGTTAATCAATTCTCTAATAGAGGATATGATGGTATTTTCTTAGGAACTGATGGATGGGATGGAGTTTTAGATATCGAAGGTGTTGATACAAGCTTATTTAATGGTTCTTATTATACAAATACATTTGATGCTCGTGTTGATGCAATCGTAGCTTATGAAGCTGATTATTTAGCAACTTATGGAAGCAGTACAAATATGTTTGGTACAATGGCTTATGATGCAACAATGATCTTAATTGCTGCTGTTGAAGCTACTGGAACTACTGATGCTGCTACAATTTGTGAAGCTTTAGCTGCTACTGATTATGACGGTATTACAGGTAACTTCCAATTTGATGATTCACATAATCCAACTAAAGATTTAGTTATTAAAACAATCACAGATGGAGCATATTCTTATTTAGATTAATATTTTAAACAAAGCAAATGAATATAAAGGAGAATTATAGTTCTCCTTTATTTTATTTTATAGGAGGTAGAAAAATGGATTTTATTGCTCAGGTTATTAATGGTCTTAGCACTGGCGGAATGTATGCCTTAGTAGCTATCGGATATACAATGGTATATGGTATTGCTAAGATGATTAATTTTGCTCATGGTGAAATTATTATGGTTGGTGCTTATTTTGCTTATTTTGTTTCTAGTAGGTTAGGTTTACCGGCACCTATTGCTGTTGTGTTTTCAATTGTTGGATGTGCTGTTTTAGGGATGACAATTGAGAAGGTAGCATATAAACCACTTAGAAATAGTGGTAGTTTAGCTGTATTAATTACAGCAATTGGGGTTAGTTATTTATTACAAAATGTATTTTTAATTATTTTTGGTTCTGCTTCTATATCTTTTCCAAGATTTTTAGAATCAGGGCAATTTGAATTTTTATCTTTAAAGATTTCTTATATTTCTTTATTATCATTGATTCTTACTTTTGGGTGTACTGCTTTATTAATGTTATTTGTTAATAAGACACGTATTGGTAAAGCAATGCGTGCAGTTAGTGAAGATAAAGGTGCTGCTCAGTTAATGGGTATTAATGTAGATAATACGATATCTATTACTTTTGCTATTGGTTCTGGTTTAGGGGCTATTGCAGGGATTATTTATGGTTTAAGTTATTCTTTAATTAATCCTTATTTAGGTACTATGTTAGGAATTAAAGCATTTATTGCTGCTGTATTAGGTGGTATTGGAAATATTAAGGGAGCAATGGTTGGTGGTTTAATCATTGGTATTGCAGAAGCTTTAACTATTGCTTATGTTTCTTCTACTTTCTCAGATGCTGTGGTGTTTGGTATTTTGATATTTATTTTACTTGTTAAACCTGCTGGTTTATTTGGTAAAAATGTTAGAGATAAGGTGTAGGTGATCGATATGAATAAAAGTGTAAAAAAACAATTAATTACTTCATTCTTATTTTCAATGATAGTCTATGCTATTTTATATTATGCGATGGCTACTAAAATGATTAATAACTACTGGACAGGTATTTTAATTACAGCAATTATTAATGTTATATTAGCTTCTAGTTTAAATTTAGCTAGTGGATTTTTAGGTCAATTAACATTAGGTCATGCTGGTTTTATGTCGATTGGGGCTTATGTTTGTTCTTTATGTACATTATATTTAGGTACTCCATTTATTTTAAATCTTATTCTTGGTTCTATTGTAGCTGGGTGTGTTGGTTTTTTAATTGGAATTCCAACATTACGTTTAAAAGGTGATTATCTTTGTATTATTACATTAGCTTTTAATGAAATTATTCGTGTTGTTTTATTAAATATTGATATTACCAATGGAGCTAGGGGTTTATTAGTTCCTAAGGAAACTTCATTTACTGCTGTTTTCTTTAGTGCCTTGATTACTATTTATGTTATTTATTGTATTGTGAAGTCAAGACAAGGGAGAGCGATTGTTTCTATTCGTGAAGATGAGATTGCTAGTGAGTTAGCTGGTATTCCTGTTTCTTATTTTAAAACAATTACTTTTGCTATTTCAGCTTTCTTTGCAGGGTTAGCTGGTGGTTTATATGCTCATTATATTACCATCATTACACCTTCTGTATTTGATTATAATAAGTCTGTTGAAATATTAGTAATGGTTGTTATTGGTGGATTAGGAAGTATTAAGGGAGCTATTATAGCTGCTATTGTGATGACTGTTTTACCTGAATACTTACGTGCTTTCTCTGAGTATCGTATGTTGTTATATGCAATTGTGCTTATTGTTGCCATGATTGCAAAGGAAAAGAATTTAGTTCAAACTATTAAAATTAAATTAAATTTAGATAAATATAAATCAAAATTAGGTATATTTAAATCAAAAAAAGAGGGGGTTGATGAATAATGAGTACGTTAAAAACAATCGGCCTTGGAATTCAATTCGGTGGTTTAAAAGCAGTTGATGAGTTTGATATTGAAATTGAAGAAAAACAATTGTATGGTTTAATTGGTCCTAATGGAGCTGGTAAAACTACTGTATTTAATTTACTTACTGGTGTTTATACTCCTACTAGTGGTCAAATCTTATTTAATGATAAACCAATTACTAAAAAATCTCCTACTCAAATTACTCAATTAGGAATTGCTAGAACTTTCCAAAATATTCGTTTATTTAAAAAGATGACCGTAATTGATAATGTAAAAGTTGGTTTACATCATTCTCAAAACTATAACTTATTTGATGCTATTTTCCATACACCTAGCTTTAATAAAGCAGAAAAAGAAATGGAAACAGCAGCATTAGAACTATTAAAAGTATTTGATTTAGACCAATATGCCTATTCATTAGCTTCTAATTTACCTTATGGTAAACAAAGAAAATTAGAAATTGCTCGTGCTTTAGCTACTTCACCTACTTTATTATTATTAGATGAACCTGCTGCTGGTATGAATCCTACTGAAACTGCTGAATTAATGGATACTATTCATTTAGTAAGAGATCAGTTTAAAATTTCTATTTTATTAATTGAACATGATATGAAATTAGTAATGGGTATTTGTGAAAAGATTACAGTACTAAGTTTTGGTACAGAACTAGCAACAGGTACACCTGAAGAAATTAAAAATAATCCTGATGTTATTGCAGCATATTTAGGAACGGATGAATAGGAGGATATTATGTTAAAAGTTAAAAATTTAAATGTACATTATGGTGTAATTCATGCTATTCACGATGTTTCTTTTGATGTAAAGCAAGGGGAAATCGTTGCTTTAATTGGAGCGAATGGAGCTGGTAAAACTTCTATTATGCATGCTATTAGTGGATTGTTAAAACCTACTAGTGGTGAGATTGATTTTTTAGATGAAAATATTATGAAAATTCCTGCTCATCAAATCATTAGTAAAAAATTAGCTCAAGTACCGGAAGGAAGACGCATCTTTGCTCAGTTAACGGTAGAAGAAAACTTAGAATTAGGTGCTTATCTTCGTACGGATAACAAAGTAGCTGAAGATATGGAACAGGTTTATAAACGTTTTCCACGTTTAAAAGAAAGACAAAATCAATTTGCTGGTACTCTTTCTGGTGGTGAACAACAAATGTTAGCTATGGGTAGAGCATTAATGTCAAAACCGAAGCTATTATTATTAGATGAACCATCAATGGGGTTATCACCAATCTTAGTAAATGAAATATTTGATATTATTAAAGAAATTAACGCTAGAGACGGTGTTACAGTCCTTCTAGTAGAACAAAATGCGAATAAAGCATTATCAATTGCTTCTCGTGCTTATGTTCTTGAAACTGGAGATATCACTATTTCTGGTGATGCAAATGATGTAATGAATGACCCTCGTGTTAGAGAAGCATATTTAGGTTAAAAAAGTATCTTTATTTCAAACAAAACCACCAAGGTAGATAAATGAGAGTTCATTTATCTACTTAGGTGGTTTTTTTATTCTTCTATTTCAATTAATTCTCCATTCATCATCGCTTCAATATAAGTAGAGATTGTATCTACTACCTCTTGATCTGGGAATACAACTGACAACTCCAAAGAGCCATAGCTATAAGTAGTAGCCGAGCCTGTTGTTCCTTCTACTTGCAAAGTTAAAAACTCCCATTCATCATTATCATCTATTTGCATTTTTAATAAAGAAATAATTTCACTTGAAGTCATATTTGTTGAAAATGATCCATCGACTGCATCTAAAATATCCGTATAGTTTAATAAAATACTCGGTGAAATCATTTTTTCTATCATTGCTTCTAATAGTACTGTTTGATTAATTCCACGGTCAAAATCTCCATTAGGAAGAGCATAACGTTCTCTAGCAAAAGCAAGTGCTGAAAGCCCATCTAAATCATTCAATCCAATTTCAATATCATAATCTAAGTAATTCGTAGTAAATTCATACTCAGAATATACAGTTACTCCCCCTAGTGCATCCACTAAATCAACAACAGATGTAAAATTCACTTTTACATAATAATTAATTTCAATATCTAAAAACTCTTCAATAGTTGCAACAGATTCACTAATCCCATATGTCCCTGCATGCGTCAGTTTATCATAGGAATCATAACTAGCTAGTTCTACATAACTATCTCTTGGAATAGAAGTCATTAGAATTTGATTTGTTTCCGGATTAATTGTTAACACCATATTTACATCACTTCTAGAAACAGTATCCACACTACCATATGTATCAATACCACTAATATAAATAGTGAAAGGTTCACTAGTAACTTCCACACTTTTTGATATATCTTCTATTTCTTCTTCTATTTCATAATTCCAAATTACTTTTGTTTCATCATCAAAATCTGGATAATCAAATTCTATGGTAGTTCGATCTGTTTCATTAAAAACTATTGCATCTACTGTCCCATCATATAAATCATTTGTTAAAGATGTAAAATCTTCATAAACAACCATTGTTGTTCCTATTTCTTGTAATTCTTCGATAACGATCGATAAATTATCAACATCCCCATTCGTATTCACCCCAATACTTAACTCTTCTAATCCTTCAATATCTTCTATACTACTATCATTTAAAACAACTACTGAAAATCCTTGAATCTGTATGGTTGTTTCTGTCATATTCTCTAACAACATTCTACTATGATATACATAGACTCCCGCTATTGCAACTATACTGGATGTAATAAAAGTAAGCACAATAACATATCGATTCATCTTCCCTTTTTTAAAGATACCTATTTTAAAAGCTGTAAACAACACTAAAAACGCTACTACATAAATAAGATATCTAGTAGGCAAGATATTAAAAATAACTAATTCATATAAAAACATACTATTAATCAATACTTGTACTATTATCATTATTCTCTTTATATTTTCTTTTTTCATATAAACACCTCATTTCATTATTCACAAAACATAGTATAATAAAACACATTTTATATAAATGTGTTTTTTGTGTAATTTCATGTTAAGTAAAAAGCACCTATTAGGGTGCTTTAGATGTTTTCAAAGATAGAAATATATGTTTTTGCACTTTCGTTCCAATCTAAATTAGTAGTCATTGCATTTTCAATAATACTATTCCATTGATCTTTATCATCGTACATTTCTAGAGCATAATCAATAACATGCATCATATCATAAGAGTTATAATTTGTGAAACTAAATCCTGTTCCTGTTTTTTCAAACTCATTATAAGGTGTTACACTATCCTTTAATCCTCCAGTCTCTCTAACAATTGGGATTGTTCCATAACGCATAGACATCATTTGAGAAAGCCCACAAGGTTCAAATAATGATGGCATTAAGAACATATCACAACCTCCATAAATACGACATGACAATCCAAAATCATACTTCATATTTAAAGATAATTTACCTGGATACATCCAATCAATTTGATTGAATTGTTGTTCTAATTCAAAATCACCTGCTCCAAGTAATACTACTTGAACATCTCTTTCCATTAAAGTATGGATTTGTTCTAAAATTAAACTAACTCCTTTTTGCCAAGTAAGTCTTGTAACAATACCAATTAATGGAATATCTTTATCTTCTACTAATCCTACTTCTTTTTGTAAAGCAACTTTATTGACATACTTTGATTCAATCGTTGCTAGATCAAAATTTTCTACCAACGCAGGATCTGTTGTTGGATTGTTTGTAACATAATCAATCCCATTTAAAATCCCATATAAATCGCCTTTTCTAAGTTCAAGAATATGTTGTAATCCTTCACCATATTCATTCGTTAAGATTTCTTGTGCATAGGTTGGTGATACTGTAGTGATAATATCACTATATAAAATAGCACCTTTCATCATATTAAAGCAATCATCATTACGTAAATTACCTGATGTATATAAAGATTCAGATAATCCAAATACACTTTGTACTAAAGATGGTGCTGCTTTTCCTTGATAAGCAATATTATGAATTGTAAATACTAACTTAATATTTGCATAATAAGGATGCATACTATATTTTTCACGATACAAAGGAGCAATCATTGCAGTTTGCCAATCATGCATGTGTAAGATATTTACTTCTAATTGTAAATGTGAAATTAATTCTAAAACTGCAAAATCAAAATAAGCATAACGAAGATTATCATCATCATAACCATATAACCCAGGTCTTTTAAAATATTCTTCATTATCAATAAAATAGAAACGAACTCCATTCTTTTCACACGTAAAGACACCACAATGTTTTTTACGCCATCCTAAATAAATATCATAGCTAGTAACATACTCTAAATCTTCACGGCATTTCAAATCCGCATACAGTGGTAAAACAACTGTACAATCATGTCCCATTTCCACAAAAGCTTGTGGTAAAGAACCAACAACGTCTGCTAACCCTCCAGATTTAATAAATGGTGCACATTCACTAGTAGCCATTACTATTTTCATTAAACAACATCTCCTTCTTTAACATAAAGTGGTTCAATGCTTGTACCAGTTAAAGACTTCGATACTTCTACTTTAGAATCTTTATCTAAAATTACATTTTCTAAAACTGCTCCTGGTCCTACTACAGAACCTGATAATAAGATACTGTTTTTAACAACCGCTCCAGTTCCAATAACTACATCACGACCAATAATACTATTTTCTACATGTCCATCAACAATTGCTCCATTAGCGACAAAACCTTTTTTCACTTTCGCATTTGCTTTATATTTTGATGGTGGTGTATCTTTTGTATTTGTATAAATAGGCCAATTTGATTTAAATACAGTAGAGAATATTTCAATATCTAAGAACTCTAAAGAATGTTTATAATAAGCTTCTAGAGAATTTAAACATGTTGCATATCCACGATATTCATATGCAGCAATATCTGCTTCATCGCATAAATAACCTAAAATATCACTTAAATCAAAGAACGCACTAACACTACTTGATTTTTTCATTAATTTCATTAAGTAATCTAAATTAATAACATAAGTACTCAATGACATACATCTTTTTTTACGATTTCCTTTATTTACTACTACTTCAATAATCTTATTATTTTTTACACTAACATATTTTTCACCAATAAATGATTTATCAGCATCGTCAATGTTTTTATAAACCATTGTAATTTTACTTCCTGATTTTTCATGAGCCTCTACTACTTCACTATAGTTTAGTGTTGTAATAATATGTGCAGGAGCAATTACTACATAATCTGCTTTTGTTTTATTAAAGAAATATTTGTTTTCAATCATGTTATTAATATCATGATTGTAATGAGGATTATTCGCATATTTTTCATTATATAATAACGAAATTCCTCCTGATTTTGAGTTAAAATTCCATGAGTTACCAAGTCCCATATGTTTAAATAATGATCTAGGTTTTTCTTTAATTAATACACCAACACTATCAATCCCTGAATTTGAAAAGTTTGATAATGCAAAATCAATAATTCCATATCTTCCTAAAAAACTTACTGAAGCCGCTGGTCTTCTTTCTGTTAATCCTTTGTAATCTACATTCGCATGAAGATTTACTAATCCTATTACTTTTGCCATATTATCTCCCTCCTAGTCATTATTAGAAACTAACGCCACATTTTTAGCTTCTTTATTTATTATTGTTCCACTTGTAACTACTACATTTTCATCAATAATTGCTTTATATACTTCTGCACCCTCTTCAATTAATGCTCCTGGCATAACAACTGAATCAACAACTTTTGCACCATTTCCTACATGCACACTATCAAACAATACTGATCCTTTTACTTCACCTTCAATAATACATCCTTGTGTAACCATTGAATTCGTAATATCACCTTGTTCACCAATAATTTGTGGATGACTATTAGTATCTCCTGTATAAATTTTCCAATCTCTTTTTAAATTATACATATCTAAATCTTCATCTGATAATAAATCAATATTAGCTTGCCATAAACTTTCTACAGTTCCTACATCTTTCCAATATCCTGCAAATTCATAAGCAAATAGTTTTTTCCCTGCATTTAACATAGCTGGAATAATATTCATACCAAAGTCATGTTTACTATCCGCAACTGCTGCATCATCCACTAAATATTTCTTTAGTTCTTTATATGTAAAGATATAAATACCCATTGACGCTAATGTAGATTTTGGATGTTCTGGTTTTTCTTCAAACTCATAAATGGTTCCATCTTCTTTTGCATTCATAATACCAAAACGACTAGCTTCTTCTAAACTTACATTTAATACTGCAATTGTACAATCCGCATTTTCTTTTTTATGCTCTTCTAACATTTTATCATAATCCATTTTATAAATATGATCTCCTGATAAAATCAATACATATTCTGGATCATATTCATCTAAAAAGCTGATGTTTTGATAAATTGCATCCGCAGTACCTGCATACCATGTAGCTCCTACTTCTCCACGTTCACGGGCTGGTAAAATAGCTGCTGAAGAATTACTTCCACTAAGCCCCCATTTAATCCCTGACCCTACATAAGTACCTAATAATACCGATTCATATTGTGTTAATACACCTACTACATCGATACCTGAATTTGCACAGTTACTTAATGGGAAATCAATAATACGATACTTCCCTCCAAAATACACTGCTGGTTTAGCGATGTGAGCTGTTAACGCTTCTAGACGCGTTCCTCTCCCACCAGCTAAGATCATTGCTACCATTTCTCTGTTCATTTTCTTTCCTCCCAGTTCTTTTGTTATTTTTCCACGATAATGTATGTTTCTAGCGGCTCAATACATACAGATGAAAATTCTTTTTTTATGCTATTAGCACTTGTAAGAAAGACAAGTTGATCATCTTCCAAACAATAATGTGGACTCTCATTCGTTGGATTTACTATAATAGTAACCCTTTTTTCTCCCTCTAAATGATAAACTAAAATAGAATGCTCTAATTTTTCAATACGTAAAGACTTTTCTATTTCCTTTTTATCCTTTAGTTTTAAATTAGAAAATGATTTTCTAAAAGCAATTAATGCTTTTACCCATCCTACTTGTTCAATATAAGTTTCCTTATTCTCCCAACGTATATGATTAATATCATCTCCTGCATTATAACTGTTTTCACAGCCTAATTTACTACGACAAAATTCTTGTCCTCCATGAATAAATGGAATTCCTGGACTTAATAAAATCATTGCATTCAACATTTTTTGTTGCTTTAAGCGAATTTCCAAAGAAAAATCAGTATGTTCCTGGATAAAATCAAATAATGTTAAATTATCATGACAAGATACATAATTTAAAGATTGCATTGGCTCTTTCCAATTCGATTGATATGTTAAAACATGAACCAGTTTTTCATAACGACTTTGATTTCCCAAAGCATATCCTAAATACTGATTATCACCACGCATTAAATCTCTAAATTCATCATTAAAGAAGCTAATATTTGGCATCTTTTGTTGATTTACACTCATTGCCTTTTGATTATTAGCTAACATAGTGGGCATATCCCACCCTTCTCCATATACTACAAAAGAAGGATTAATCTCTTTACATCTCTTTTCAATCTCATTTATTGTATCAATATCTAAAATCCCCATTAAATCAAAACGGAACCCATCAAAACCATAAATCTTTGTCCAACGTATTGCCATATCTACTAAATACTTACGTACCATTAAACTAGCACTATTTATATCATTAGAACAAAAACTACCATTTGACATATTCATCCAATCATCATTACGGAAATAATAATAAGGTACTAACTTTTGAAAACTAGACGTATCAATATCATAAACATGATTAAACACAATGTCCATTACTGCATATATCCCACGACGATGAACTTCATTCACCATTTCAACACATTCATTAACACGACATAACGGATCATAACAATCACTGCTATAGCTACCTTCTGGTACTCCAAATTGCATTGGATCATAACCCCAATTATATAACAACTCTGGCTTTGTTTCTTCTACTGATGCAAAATCATGAATTGGAAGAAATTGAAGATGAGTAATCCCCAAAGATACAATATGATCGATCCCTGTTGATAATCCATTTTTAGTTTTTAAACCTGGTTCTACAAAGCTCCTATACGTACCTTTTTTTGTATAATCACGGATACTTGCTTCATAAATAATCATTTCATGTTTTTTAATTAATTTTTTATTAGGAATAGAATTACTAATATATTCCTTTGCAATCACAACACTTTCTTTCCCATTTGCACTACTACTATAGGCATATGGATCTATTGTTTCTTGATAATCTTGACCATCATAAACTAAATAAGTATATGTTGCTTTATGTAAATCTCCTAAAACATCCACAAAATATACTCCACGATCATGGCGTTCCATTTCAACAACATGTTGTTTACCATCCAGTGTGTATTTTAATAACATCCCACAACTTGTAGGTGACCACACTTTAAAACTAGTATGATGCTTGTGATAACTTGCTCCCAAGTCATCACCATCATAAAAGTATACACGATCAAACAAAGGATCATTTACAATCCCTCGACACGCTATATAACGAGTTAAACCATAATTATTTAATATTTGATAAGGATGTCCTAATCGGATATTATCTACAAGCAATTCATACACATGATATTCTCTATCTAAATAGTCATGAACTATTTTTGCTTCTTTTATTTTATTGTGATCAATATCCTTAAGGTAAAAGTTCTTAACAATTCCTTTATAATACTGTTTATCTACCTCTACTTTAATGATATTAAAACGCTCTAAATAAGCATTCATAGACATATGCTTCTTACTCATAAATTCTCCTTAGTCTTACTCTATATTATAGTTTCTTTACTGGTTCAATATGCCAAATTTCTTTTGCATATTGTCCAATCGTACGATCTGAAGAGAAATATCCTGATTTCGCAATATTTACTAAACAAATTCTAGCCCATTTCGTTCTATCTTTATATAATTCTTCCACTCTTTTTTGTGCTTTTACATAACTATCAAAATCAGCTAATAATAAATATTGATCATTATGATTCATTAACTCTTCAAAAACTCCTCTAAACTCTTCAGAAGAAGTTCCCCACTCTGTACTTAATAAAGAATCAATGACAGTTTTAATACGGAAATCATTGTGGTAAATATCCCAAGAAGAATATGTTCCAGAACGATATGTTTCTTGTACTTGTTCTTCTGTTAAACCAAAGATAGCACAATTATCATCTCCCACTAATTCATGAATCTCTACATTAGCTCCATCCAATGTACCTACTGTAATAGCTCCATTCATCATAAACTTCATATTACCAGTACCACTAGCTTCTTTACCAGCTGTTGAAATTTGTTCTGATACATCTGCAGCAGGCATAATCATTTCAGCCAATGTAACTCCATAGTTTTCCACAAAAATAACTTTTAAATAATCTTTTGTAACTGGATCATTATTTACAACATCCCCAACACTAGTAATTAATTTAATTACTTTTTTAGCAAAGAAATAAGCAGGTGCTGCTTTTGCTCCAAAAATAAATGTTCTAGGATAAATTCTAAATTCTGGATTACGTTTCATTTCTTGATATAAATAAATAATATGCATTACATTTAATAACTGACGTTTATAAGCATGTAATCTTTTAACTTGGATATCAAAGATAGAATTAACATCTACTTCTACTCCATTATGTTCTTTAATATAGGCTGCTAACTCTTCTTTTTTCTGTTTTTTAACATCTAAGAATTGTTCTTGTATTTTTGGATCATCTACAAACGCCATTAAATCTTCTAATTTATCTGGATTATGAATCCATTCTTCTCCAATTGTTTCTTTTAATAAGTTACGTAATGGTAAATTTGAATACGCTAACCATCTACGGTGTGTAATACCGTTTGTTTTATTATTAAATTTATTTGGATACAATGTAGCAAAATGTTTCATTTCTGAATTAATTAAAATATTTGTATGAATACGAGCTACTCCATTAACACTATAACTACCAGCAATCGCTAAATGTGCCATATGTACTTGATCATCTTTAATAATACGTACATGATTTAATACTTCTTCTGGATTATCTGCTACCTCTTTTACAAAACCAGTAAAACGACGATTAATTTCTTCAATCATCATATAAACACGTGGTAATAAAGCACGCATAATATCAACAGGCCATTTTTCTAATGCTTCTGATAAGATAGTATGGTTTGTATAAGCCATTGTTTGTTTCACAATACTCCATGCATCTAACCATTCATAATCATATTCATCTACTAAAATACGCATTAATTCAGGTATTGCTAGAACTGGATGAGTATCATTTAATTGAATTGTATGTTTTTCATGGAAATTATCTAAATTTGGATATTGTCTTAAATGAGCTTTTACAATTGCTTGCACACCTGCAGAAACAAAGAAATATTGTTGTTTTAAACGTAAAACACGACCTGCTTGTGTTGAATCATCAGGATATAAGTTTTGACAAATTTCATTAACTTCTTGTGAATACTGTCTAAAGTCTTTATTCGTAGGAATGTTATCACTTACTTCAGATGACCACATACGCAACGTATTTGTAACAAAAGTATCATTACCTACAATAGGTATATCATAAGGTACAGCACGAATACATTCTGCATCAACATGTGTAAATTTACCCGTTTGTTCATCCCAAACCACACGTCCCCAGAATTTAACATCTACCATATGTTTTGATTTTCTAATTTCCCATTTGTTTGTTAAACTCATCCATTGATCAGGTATCTCTGTTTGATATCCATCTACCATCTTTTGTTTAAATAAACCAAATTGATAACGAATTGTATTCCCATGACCAGGTAGAGAACTAGACGCTAAAGAATCTAAGAAACAAGCAGCTAATCGACCAAGTCCCCCATTTCCTAATCCAGGATCTCTTTCTAAATCTTCTAAATCATGAATATTAATACCTAAATCTGCTAATCCTTCTTTTACCATTTCATAATAACCCATATTCATTAAGTTATTTGTAAGTAAACGTCCCATTAAGAATTCCATTGAAAAATAATGAACTTCCTTTTGTTCGTTATCATGAACACATTTTTTTGTATCCGCCCAATTCTTTGAAGTTTGGACACGTGTCATTCTTTCTAATACAACAAATTGTTCTGTCATATGTGATTCTTCTAAAGGTCTACCATAACTATCTAGTACTCCTTTACGAAATTGCTCTTTAAATTCCTCTTTACTTGTGAACATCTTTTTTCCCCCTAATTTGTTCTTGCCATGTAAATATCATGGATGCATATGGTGCAATAATAACAGGTATAAAATATTCTTTACCAAGCACATTTTCTTTTATTGCTTGAATTGGCTCTTTGTTAAACTTATTGCCTCCCGAATAAATCCCCTTATCACTATTTATTGCTTCTGTATATAAACCCTCTTTTACTACTGGAATCTTATACCCATTGTGATAATTTCCAGTAAAATTCATAACTACAACTACTCTTTGCCCTAATTTATCACGTCTTTCATAAGCAAAAACACTTTGTTGATTGTCATCTACTACTAACCATTCAAAACCTTCCATATAATAATCATATTCATACATACAAGGATTATGAAGTACAAATTGTTGTAATTCTCGAATGTATCGATGAAATGAGTCATGTACTGGATATTCTAAAATATTCCAACCTAATGACATTGATTCATCCCACTCTTTATATTCACCCAACTCATTTCCCATAAAGTTTAACTTTTTACCAGGATGACTATACATATACATATATAGTGTTTTTAGTTGTGCTAACTTTTGACTATAATCTCCATGTATTTTATCAATAACCGTTCCTTTTGAATGAACTACCTCATCATGAGAGAATGGTAAAATATAGTTTTCTCCATAAAAGTAAGCCATTGAAAAAGTCATCAAATGATGATGATATTGACGATGTACTGGATCTAATGACATATATTTAAGTGTGTCATTCATCCAACCTAAATCCCATTTATAATCAAAGCCTAATCCACCATCCTGACTAGAACGTGTAACCTTTGGATAATCTGTTGAATCCTCCGCAATTAAAATAGCTCTAGGTACTCTTTCATTTAGTTTATATGACATACGTTTCATAAACTCAATAGCACCTCTATTTTCACCATTTTCTTTATTCCCTTTATAATAAATCAAATGACTAACTGCATCAAATCGAATTCCATCAAAATGATAAACATCAATCCAAAAATGAACTGCTGACATCATAAAACTACGAACTTCTTCTCTACCCAAATCAAAATATACACTATCCCATTCGCTATAGCGTAAACTCATATCAGGATACTCATACACACAACCACCATCAAACTCCACTAAACCATGGATATCTTTTACAAAGTGAACTGGTACAAAATCCATAATCACTCCTACACCAGCTTGATGACAAGCATCAATAAATGCCATTAATTGTTGTGGTTTTCCATAACGACTAGTTGCACTAAAATAACCTGTTGATTGATATCCCCAAGAACCATCAAAAGGATGTTCTAACAAAGGCATCAATTCAATATGGGTATAACCCATTTTTATTACATAAGGAATAATTTTATCAATTAATTCATCATAATTAAAAAATATTCCATCTTCTTCAATCGTTGGTTCTTCTTTCATTTTCCAAGAACCAAAATGCATTTCATAAATAGTAAGCTTTTTATCAAAAAGCTTATCTTGATTTTCTAACCAACCAGCATCATCCCATTGATAGCTATTTACATCTGCTACCACGCTTGCACTATGAGGTCTAACCTCACTAGAAAAAGCATATGGGTCACTTTTATAAATCACTTGATCATAACTAGTTGTAATCGCATACTTATAAACACAATCGATAGCAACTCCCGCTACAAATACTTCCCATATTCCTTCTGATTTCTTTTCCAAACAATGTGTGTCTACTTCCCAGTTATTAAATTCTCCCACGACAGCTACTTTTTTTGCATTTGGAGCATACACACAAAAACGAACCCCTTGTTTGTTTTCGTGATTCATCGGATGAGCACCAAAGATCTTATACGCCTCTAAACATTGTCCTTCATGAAACATTTGTACTAAAAAACGATCTAACATACTGCTCTCCCCTTTCCTTTTTTCTATTATATCAAAATTAATAAGTAATAAAAAGTTAAAGCCAAAATTTAACTTAATATTAGTAAAAAAATAAGGTAGCACTGATTATCTCGTGCTACCTCCAATCTCCCCACTATTCACTAATACCATATTCTACTAAGACAGTTTTAATTTTTTCAATAGCAGCTACTTCATCGCCGCCTTCTGCTCTAACAGTACATATTGCTTTTGTAGGAACTCCTAATGCAATCAATCCCATGATTGATTTCAAGCTAGCCGTTTTTCCATTATATTCCAGTGTTAACTTGCTATCGTATACACCAACTTGACTAACTAATTGTGATAATAATTTGGCATGTAACCCAAGTGGGTCTAGCACAATAAAATCATGTGTCATAACTTGCCCTCCTCGTATTCTATAGCCTCATTATACACCTATAAAAGAATACTTTCAAACAAAAATGATAGCGGTTACAAAAAAAGACAGTTTCCTGTCTTTTCCCCCTCTTGCACCTTACTTATAAATTGATATTTCCATCAATTATAGATTCATCTTTCATTGTAGCAAGGTAATAAACAACTGATTCAGTTGGTTTGTAAAACATTTCTAAAGTATCAATTTGAGTTACTTTAACTTTTTGTGCTTTTAGTTCTTCTTTCACAGCTTTTTCTAAATCAGCTACTACTACGTTACTTCCTAAAAACTGTACTTCCATGCTTGCTTTCATACTTTACCCCTCCCTTTAAATTTGTATTCAATATATCATAACTTTCAACACACATCAATATAATAAAGCATACAAATACATAAAATAGTCGAATTTATGCATAATTTTTGATTATCAAACGAATTTAACACCCCTTTTAGTCTATGATACTCTCCCATATCATAATACAAAACTTCTATTTCATCTCCTATCTTTAAACTTCTTAACGTATCATCAATATCTTGCATTGCTTCTTCAAATAATATTTTTTGATGTTTTACTTCCTGTTCTTTTGCACGCATTGCCTCTTGCAATCCTTTCAAAGCATCCATGGGCATATATTGGGCCACCCTTGATTTATTCACGATTATGTCCTCCTATTAATAGATTCCTTTTTTTCATCGTTGCTTTTTCTTGCATATTCATTCCTTTCAAAACAGCATTTTTTCCATACTTATATTGGATAGTATGTAAAGCTTCTTGTAATTGCTTTTCTTTTTCAATTTCTTCTACATTATCAAACAGAGTATATTGAAAATATTCTTTTGGTTTTAAATGATTCATAGAAATAGAAACTTGGCGAATAGCAATATCTTGCACTGTCTTTTTTTGATACAACACCTTAAAATAACCAATCATTTGGCTATATAAATTCGTATAACCATCAATCCTCATTGATCCACCAGTTGGTCGTATTTGTTCATTAGAATAACGAATAGATAAAGCAATATGATTACTAACAAGCCCCATCCCACTTAACTCCAAACATAGCCCTTCCACCATTTCTTTTACAATCAACCAAGCATCTTGATAATTATAATCCTCAAACAATACTTGTCCTTTTGATTTACTATGTTCCACTGATCGATATTGTTTAATATCTTGAATACTAACTATCTCTTTTCCCTTCGCATGATCTATCATTGCTTCACTAAGAATCCCAAATTCTTTATACAATACCTCACTACTAGTATTAATAATATCATTCATTGTATAAATATGATGTTGATGTAACCTTCTTTGTATCCCTTTTCCTATTTGCCAAAAATCAGTTAATGGCTGATGTTCTCCTAATTGTTCTTTAAATAATGATTCATTTAAATATGCTATCCCATCTTCTTGATGTTTTGCAAGAATATCCAAAGCTATCTTAGCAAGATATAAATTTGTTCCAATACCTGAGGATGCACTAATTCCTGTTTTTTGATAAACCCTAGTCATCATCGTTTGAACTAATTCATAAGGAGTTTGTTTATAAAACTTTAAATAACTACTTAAATCTATAAATGCTTCATCAATAGAATAAACATGAATATCCTCTTTTGCAACAAACTCTAAATATACCCCATAAATAGTAGCTGCATAATCAATATACATTTGCATCCTAGGCTTTGCAATAAGATAGTCTATATAACTAGGTATCTCATAAATGCGACAACGATTCCTAATCCCTAAACTCTTTAAACTAGGAGAAATAGCTAAACACAATGCTCCTCTTCCTCTTTGCTTATCTGCTACCACTAAATTAGTACAAAAAGGATCCAATCCTCTTTCAACACATTCTACGGAAGCATAAAACGTCTTTAAATCAATACATGCATATACTTTCATCTTCATCACCAAAATGACTATAACATATCTATTTTTTCTAACTTTGTCAAAAAAACAGATAAGAACCAATTATTTGGTTCTTATAAAAAAAAGAGAATCTTACGACCCTCCTAACATCTTATCTACTACTTGCCACACATAATCTACTTGACTCTGTGTATGCATTTGAATATCTTTATCTACACGGTGAAAAGTAAAAGCATGATCTGCTACTTCAAACATTGGAATATCATTATAAGAATCACCAATGCAGTATGTTTCGACATCTAATTTTTCTTTTAAATAAGTAACCCCTTTTCCTTTATCACAACCCGGAGCACAAACATCCAAGTAATGTAAATTAACATGTCCTGTTACACTATCACGATGATTGGTATCAATATATTCCTTCAATACCATTAATCTTTCTATTTGTTGATCCATTTGATGGAATGATATTAATTCAACACCTGATAAACCTTGAAATGTACCTAAATAATCAAAATCTTCTAATAATGTTCTACCACCCGTATTATCAATATAACTTTTCCCTTGTTCATAACAATACGTATTTGTTCCATCAAAGAAATAAGTAGTAATATCTAATTCCATTGCCTTTAATAAAATATCAAAAGCTGCTTTTTGATCCATTGTATAATGATACAATGGACCTTCTTCTTTCGAATAAAGATATCCTCCATTACTCAATACCAAATAATCATAAGACAATCCAAAAGCATTTAGAGGTACTTGTACCTCACTAAAATTTCTACCTGTATTAAAAGCTACTAAATGACCTGCTTCTTGTAACTCTTTTATTTTTGTTACATCCTTTGAACAAAGTAACTTATCGCCATGAATGATTGTCCCATCCATATCAATAAACAATATTTTCTTCTTCATCTAATCTATCCTATCTTCTTATTTTAAATCTGCTGGAAACACTAATCCTGCTGATTTTCTAGCTTGCGTTAATACATCCATTACATCCACACTAACTTTTAAACTCGCATCTACATATGCTTGATCTCTTGTTTTCATAATTTCAACAAATTTAACAAACTCAAAATACATACGATGTTCATCCCCTTGAATATTTGTTGGAGCTACATTACTGTCACTGTTTTTAGCAACTGTAAAATCATTCAATAAACTAACTGGGCCCATAATCATAACATTCCCTTTATCACCTTGAATCGTACTCATCACTGGTGCTTTACAATCTTTTGCTCCAATACATACTGCTTTAAAAGTTCCATAATCCATTGTAACAATTCCTGAAGTATCAATATTTTGTTCAATATTAGCCATATATTCTACTTTTTTAGGCATCCCAAACAACGCTACTACAAAATTAATATTATAAACATTTAAATCCATTAATGCTCCACCAGACATAGCATTATCAAATGCTGGTAAAATAGTACCTTGTTTAAAGGCATCATAACGTGATGAATATTGAGAATAGTTAGTTGTTACTATTTTAATATCTCCTAAACTAGAAATACTTTCTTTGACTAATGGCATATTTGGTAGAAAGTGAGTCGTTAGTGCTTCTATTAATATTTTCCCTTGTTTTTTAGCTAGCTCCACTAATTCTTCTAATTCTGTTTTATTAGAAGTAAATGGTTTTTCACAAATAACATCATAACCAGCAAGCAATGCTTGTTTACATGCTTGGTAGTGCATATGATTTGGCAAAGCAACATATACTACTTCCATTTCTTTATCTTCAAAGAATGCATCCATTTCATTATATTGGTTAGCTATCGAATGTTGTTTTCCAAACTCTGCTAGTTTCTCTTCATTTCTAGCATACATACTAACTACTTCTAATCCATCAACAAGATGACTAAATGTAAAAAAATCTCTAATAATAAATCCTGAACCCATAATCCCTAATTTCATTTTCTGTTCCCCTTTATTTATAAGTCTTATTTTATCATATTATAACGATGTTTCCAGTACATTTCTTAACTTTCATAACTATCCCCACTAGAATAATCAATTTCTATTCCTGGTTGATTGTTATAAACATAAACACAAAACTCCAAAGCATCTCCTTGATCTTCATAAGACATAGCTTCCATTAATACACCAGAAGCAACTAAGTTATCCCCTTCATAAATTGCAGTTACACGATACAAAACATGATTCCCCGTTTCTTCTACATATCCTGCAACCAAATTTTCAAAAGGCAACATTCCCTCTACATTCATTGATTGAGTACCCGTAATCAAATTTAATTCATTCGCATTTTCTCCTGTTAACTGAAACCCTAACAAATGACTACGATGATATAAATATCCATTACTAACACAATCATATACTGCTACTTGATAACCAGTCGGGATAACACTACTAATGTCACCTCTTTGTTCTGTTGGCATTAATTCTTCACCAACTAAAGCATATCCTTGTTGTGCTCTTCCCCATTCATCTAGAGAAGCATATTCTTCAAAGACATCCAAATCTTGGTAATCTTCAAAGTATGGAACATTATTATTGATTTCTACAAATAGCTCATCACTATATGCTGGAATCGTATCTAATGTAATATTTGTTTCCACACTATCATTCAAATTAAAAATAGAACTAAATTCTTCTAGGTAGTCGCCTTGTAAAACACTACCTCCTGCTGATAATAATATTAGTAATAAAACGAATATATTTTTTGGTTTTTTTCTCATTTTAACATCCTTTTTATTCTTATTTATTTTAATTTAGGGTATACTATCTTCGGAGGTTTTTATTATGAAAATAGTATTTTATAATGTTCGTTATGACGAACAAGATTTTATTCTTTCTTTTGCAAAGAAACATCAAATAGATGCTACACTTTGTTACCAATCTTTAGGTCCAGATACATTTGAATATTTAAAAGGACAAGATGGTGTTAGTGTTGTTACATCAAAAATAGATCGTTCCATGATCGAAAAAATAAAAGAAAATAACATTCAATTCCTATCTACTAGAACCATTGGTTATGATCATATTGATATTCAAGCATGTCATGATTTAGGTATTAAAGTAAGTAATGTTACTTATAATTCTTATAGTGTTGCTGAATATACCTTAATGATGATGTTAATGGGTCTTAGAAAGATACCTTCTTTAATGCAGCGTTTCCAAGGACAAGACTTTGGCCTATATACTGCTAGAGGAAAACAATTAAAAGATTTAACTGTTGGTATTATTGGTACTGGTAAAATTGGACAAACAGTGATTGACTTACTTACCCCATTTCATTGTACCATCCTAGCATATGATGCTTATCACAATCCTAGTTTAAAGGATAAAGTAACTTATTGTTCCTTAGAAGAATTATATTGCCAAGCTGATCTTATTTCTCTTCATGCACCAAATACAGAAGAAACATATCATATGCTTGATACAAAAGCATTTGATAACATGAAAGATGGTGTTGGTATTGTCAATACTGCAAGAGGTTCTCTTATTGATACCCAAGCTTTAATTAATGCAATTGAATCAAAGAAAGTGGGTTTTGCATGTTTAGATGTATTAGAAAATGAAACAAACATTTATTACAAGGATATGAAAAATCAAGTGATCAATCATCGTGAACTAGCAATATTACGTTCTTTCCCGAATGTTCTATTAACACCACACACTGCTTTTTATAGCCAAGAAGCAGTAACCGATATGATTGACAACTCCATCTATAGTTTACTCCAAATGTATCAAGGAAAAGAAAATCCTTGGCTTATTAAATAGGATGTGATTATCACATCCTATTTTTTATTTCTTCTTCTAATTTTTCTCTAATCGTACGCAACACTTTAATTCTTGCATACATTTTGTCATTACCTTCAATAATAATCCATGGTGCCTCATGTGTAGAAGTTCTTTGAATCATCGTATTAACAGCTTCTTCATAGACATCCCATTTTTCACGATTACGCCAATCTTCATCCGTTATCTTATAATTCTTTTCAGGAGTATTCACTCGTGTCATAAAACGAGTATACTGTTCCTCTTTATCAATTTGAATCCAGAACTTTAATACAACCGCACCCCAAGAATGCAACATATCTTCAAATTCATTAATTTCATTATATGCTTGTTCACAACGCTTTTTATCCGTTAAATCTTCTAGTTTTTCGACCATCACTCGACCATACCAAGTACGATCAAAAATAGCGATATGACCAACTTTAGGAATTTCTTTATAAAAACGCCATAAATAATGATGCATTAATTCTTCTTTTGTAGGTGAAGCTACCGGTATCACATCAAAACCTCGAGGATCTAAAGCCCATGATAAACGTCGAATGGCACCACCCTTTCCGGCTGCATCCCAGCCTTCAAAAGCTAATACAACAGGTATTTTATTACGATATAATAAGTTTTGTATTTTAGTAAGTCTATCTTGTTCTTTTTTTAGTTCTTGTTTATATTGTTCTTCTGTTAAATAAGGACGTAAAGAAACATCTTGTAGATAAGGTGTATTTAGATGATTTACTAGTAAATTGCTTCTTGTAGTGATTGGTAAACCATTTTCTAAGACATCTTGAAATGTTTTGATCATCGTATCTAAAACTTCTAAAACACCGTCATATTTATCTTCATTAAAAACAATATGCCATGGAGCATAGCTTGTATTTGTTTTTGAAAAGAAATCTTCTGCAAGTTTTTTTCGTTGATCATATTGTTTGTGATTGTTCCAATCTTTTTCAACAATTCTCCAACTCATGTCTTGATCTTCATCTAATTCTTTTAATCTTTTTGCTTGTTCTTTTTTAGAAATATGTAAAAAGAATTTCATTACAATTGTCCCATCATCTACTAATTGTGCTTCTAAACGATTAATTTTATCAGCCCATTGTTCTTGACTAGCACCATCAATTAGTTGTTCAAAAACATCATTATACCAACCTCTATCAAACAATACCATTTTTCCATATAAAGGTAACTTAATGAAAAATCTCCAAAATAAAGGTCTTCTTAATTCATCAATACTTTTCACCTTTGAAGAATGTACTTGATAATGTCTTGGTTCTAATTGAGAAATAATTTTCCCCAATATTCTACCTTTACCAGAAGCACTCCATCCTTCTAAAATAACTACTGTTGGAATATTTTTTTCAAAAATAGTTCTTTGTAAAACTCCTAATTCTTTTTGCTTTTCTTTCACTAATTTCTTTTTTTCTTTCGTAGTAAATAAAGCATATTCATTTTCTTTATTATCAAACATTTTTGAATCCTCCCATTGATAAAAAAGATGTGAAACTCACATCTATAATAATTTAATTAACTCTTCTTGTGGAATTGGTCTAGAAAATAGAAATCCTTGATATATATCACAATCAAATTCTTTAATTAAATCTAATTGTTCTTGTTCTTCAATACCCTCTACTACCGTCGTAATATTTAATTTCTTAGCCAGTGAGATAATCGCAAGCAACGTTTCTTTTGCTTTAAGACTAGAACTAGCACGATCTAAGAATGACTTATCAATCTTTAATGTATCAACAGCTATCTCACTAAATCTACTTAATCCCGACATTCCTGTACCAAAATCATCCATACTAACACTAAAACCAGCTTGACGTAATTGATCTACTTTTAAGACAGCTTTGCAAGCATCCTGTATTAATGCTGTCTCTGTGATTTCGATATCGAAATCACTAGCACAAACAGAATGTTTTTCCATTATTTTTGTTAGTTGTTTTAAAACATCTCCTTCTAATAAAGTAATGGTAGAAAGATTGATTGATATTTTAAGGTTTTTCATTTTTTGATTTTTACTAACACTCTCACAAACTCTTTCAAAAACATAATAATCTAAACTTAAAATAAATCCATTTCTTTCAAAAACAGGAATAAAATGATCTGGATAAATCAAATTATAATAACCACTAACCCAACGAACTAACGCTTCAGCACCTACTATTTGATTTGTTTTTACATCTACTTTTGGTTGATACAACATCGTAAATTCTTTGTTTTCTATTCCTTTTTCCATAGAATGAACAATTTCATTCTTTACTTTAGAAGCTTTAGCCATATCTTTTGAATAGACTGAACAAGTATTGCCATAAATGAACTTTTCTTTCTTCCTAGCCTCATCAGCACAATCAATACAATAAGGAATATCTACATTATTAGTATCGATATGATAAATTCCTGAACTTATATAAATACGATAATAATCATGCGATATTTGATCTAAAATATTAATACCTTGATTATATTCTTTGATTTTATCTTTTTCAATACTATCAACTACAAACTCTCTTTTCACAATAATCGCAAAACGATCCCCACCTACTCTAGAAATAGCCTTAGCTTCTTTAAAATAGTTTTCTAACTTCATTGAAAACTCTTGTAATATCCTTGTTCCTTCTTCATATCCAAATATTTCATTCACATACTTAAAATTATCAATATCCATAAATAACAAAGAATACTCATCATTTGATTCTCTAATAATTTTATTCCCTACTTCACAAAATGCTTGATAAGACATAAAACCTGTTAATTCATCTATACTCAATCGTTTTGTAATTTGTCTTTTTTGATGAGTTAAATAGGTCCAAACACATAAAATATTCATCCCTATTAACATCAATATCACAAAACTAACTATTTCAATATGACTAGTTTCAATAGCACCACTCGTCAGTCCTACTAATAAAATTTTCTCCACATTAATTATCTCTCTTTCTAGACTTCATCCTTATTCCTATAGCATACACTACACAATTTGTTATCAACAATTATGTTTTATTATATCCATATACTATCCTAAATCATTTACTTTCTTAGAACCATTCATTCCCTAATTACAAGCATATTATAAGGATTATAAAGTTCTTAAATGCTTCTTCAATTAAATAAATGATATCATAAAAAGATGTCTATATCAAACAAATTCACCTTTATGTGAACTACTCAACAATTGAATTATTGATGTCTTCATTAAAAAATAGAAACAAAATAATATTTAACTATATGAACCCAACTACCCTTCTTATTTCTTACTATCACAAACTATTTTCACCTCTCATAAGTATATACCTAAATTCTTTTACAATTTCTTTAAAAAAATATTTTTTTATTAAAAAAGACATAAAATAATTACTTGTTATGATATATAAAAAGTTAAATTAACTATAGAAGTGTCTTTTTATTACATCTTGCTGTATCTTTATTGAACTTATTGATAATAAAGAATATAATTTAGACACATGGAGTGCATATAATGAACGTAGGACAACGTATCAAAGAGTTAAGAAAAGAAAAAGGGTTAACACAAGAAGAATTAGGTCTTTTAATCGGTGTTAAAAAGTCTGCTGTTGCTAAATATGAAAATAATCGAGTTGAAAACTTGAAAAGAACGACAATAAAGAAGTTAGCAGATGTTTTTGATGTCAGTCCATCTATATTTATCATCGATGAAGAAGAAACAATAATCTATAATAAAGTTTTTGAAATTCCTGTTTTTAAAACAGTCCCTTGTGGTGTTCCTATGGCTGTTATTGAATGGATAGTTGACTATGAGAAAATAGATGAAAAAGCTATATCCAATGGTTCATTCTATGGATTAAGAGCTTTGGACGATAGTATGTATCCAAATATAATGGAAGATGATATCCTGATTATCAAACAAACATCTATTGTAGATAGTGGAAAAATCGCTATTGTAAAAGTAAATGAGGAAGAAGCTACTTGTAAAAAAATAATTATTAGTGACTCTGGTATTACGATAGTACCTTTCAATTCAAGTTATGATCCTATTCATTATAGTAGAGATGATATTAAAAAAATACCTGTATCAATCTGTGGCGAAGTAGTCGAGATTAGAAGGAAGATGTAGATAAAAACAAAGAGGAGGATCCCAATGAAAATCGGCATGAGAAAACCTAGTATTAAAAAATCATTTAAAGCACGAACTACAGGCAAAGCAAAGAGAGCAGTAAAAAAGGCTATTATTCCAGCTTATGGTAAAAAGGGTACTGGTATTATTAAGAACCCCAAAAAAGCTGTATATAACAAGGTATACAACAAAACTAGCTTTAGTATTTTTAAGTTTTTTAAATAAACGTATTTAATAAGATATATAGAAAGGAATAAAAACAAAATATTTATCTATAATAATAAAGAGCGGTAGAAGTACTCTAAGTGAGCCTACTCGTGCATATGACGAAATAAGTGTTGACTTCAAAATCAATTTACTGTATATTTGTTGTATGGAAAGCGACCGTAGTATTCTAAGTGAACCGTGTGACGCGCAAACAAACTCTTTATCGTTATGATAAAGGGTTTTTTGTTTATAATAATATATGAAACCATTTAAAAGCATAGACGAGCAAATTGAAATATTAAAAGAACGTGGATTAATTATCGATGACTATGAATTCGCTAAAAAGTATCTCTTGCATAATAATTACTATAATGTTATTAATGCTCACTCACACTTTATTTACAAAAATAATAATAATAATTTTATTGATAATTTGACATTTAAAGAGATAGTAGCAATTCATTATTTTGACAAAGAAGTTAAGAGCATCCTGTTTAAACATCTACTTGATTCAGAGAAGAGATTTAAATCTATAGTCGCTTATAAATTTTCCGAAAAGTACGGCTCTAATGATTATCCATATCTTAATGTTAATAATTACAATCCAAAATCTATTTTCGAAGTAACTAGTACTATTGCAAAAATTTCGCAAATTATACAAAGGAAAAAATCAAAACCCGGCAATTCCATTAGTCATTATTTCCAAATATATGATAATATTCCATTTTGGATAATTACTAACGAATTAACATTCGGTCAAACACTCCATCTATATGATCATTTTGATATATCCCTACGAAATAGTATAGCTAAGGAATTTAGCCTGATTTTAGAGGATAACTTAGAAGTTGAAGGGGTTCGAATAACACCTGACGACCTATATACAACGTTAAATAATTTATTAGAAATAAGAAATATACTAGCCCATAATAATCTTATGTACTACTTCAAATGTAGAAAGAACATTCCTTATATAACAGAATTACATAATCTCTTCGACATGAAACATGATTCCCCTAAGAATGCTGTATATGACGTGTTTCTTGCACTATATTGTACTTTATCCTATAACCAATATGTCGAATTGCACAATACAATTAGAAAAAGAGCGAGGACACTTAACAGAAATCTAGTAGTTATTGATGCAAATGTGGTTATGAACAGCTTAGGTTTTCCAGACGATTGGTTTAATTGCCCTGCCAAACCTACCAGAAATTAAAAAAATAAAAAACATCCCGCGCCAACGAGATGTAAAATAAAAGCACATTTCAAGTCCTTTTATGCGCTAATTTTAGCATAAAACGGACCTTTTCACAGTGCCAATAAGAAGGGACTATTAAATTTATGTAATTAATAAAAGTAGCTGCCTATTGCAGATTTAATAGTGATAATCAAAGGACAGAAAGTATCGATGCACAATTGTGTGCAATAAAAGAATACTGTAAAAGAAATAAATATATACTAGAACGCATTTATTTTGATGAGGCAAAGAGTAGAACTAATGATGATAGAGAACAGTTCCAGGCAATGATCAGTGACAGTAATAGAGCTTATTAGAGAGGCATTCTTTACACCTGGTAATATTGATGTCATTGCAAATGAAATCTATGCTTATGTAGAAAATAATTCTAAAAACAATAATAAAATAGTAACTGATTTGATAAATGAAGTTAAAACCCTAGAAAGCAATATCCTAATGCTTATGCCAAGGAAACTATTATCTTTAATCTTGAAGAAATAAAGGATTATTTAAACGCTTTAGAAAAACAAAATAAAAGAATGCTCATTGAAGCATTCCTTTATAAAGTAATAGTATATGACAAACGTATTTTGGTTCAATTGCGCTCTGACAATCTACTAAAAAAACGTGCTATAGCTGGTGGAGATGAGGGGAATCGAACCCCTGTCCAAAAACAGTCCCTCCAAAACGTCTACAGTTTATCTTATTGAATAGATTTAATTAGGCTACAATCAATAAGCAATTTTACACCTAACGAGCTTATAAAATTTTCGAGATAACCATCTAAGCTCTAATTATCCTTAACCTATGGTTATGATACCAATTATTCAGTAATAGGTATACTAAATAGTGGCACTTTCAAGTCTATGTCGACTAAGCGAAAGAATAGTTTGTTCTGTTTCCAGTTAATTTTGTTTACGTTTTAACGGCCGTCACCGACTGCAGTTAAGGTCAGACTTGCCCCTGTCGAATCCAAGACATCCCCATAATAGTCTAACAAGTTAGACTAGATTATTATACTACTTGTTAATAGTTTTTTAAAGCTTTTTCAATATCTCTTTTTGCATCTTTTTCTTTTAAATCTTGTCTCTTATCATAAAGCTTTTTCCCTTTAGCAAGAGCTATTTCTACTTTCACTTTACTACCATGACCAAAATACAACTTAGTAGCAACAATTGTTAAACCATCTTCTTTTAACTTTTGAGATAATTTAAGTATTTCTTTTTTATGTAATAATAGTTTTCTAGTACGCAATGGTTCATGATTAAAACGATTTCCTTGTTCATAAGGAGAGATATGCATATTTTCAATAAACGCTTCTTCATTTTTAATACGTACAAAGCTATCTTTTAAATTAACACTACCCAAACGAACAGACTTAATCTCTGTTCCCAATAATTCAATTCCTGCTTCATAAGTATCTTCAATAAAATAATCATGATAAGCTTTTTTATTATTAGAAATAATTTTCATAATTATCATCTCCTTTTGTTAGGTTTCCCTTTAGAATGAGCATTTCTTTTCATAACAGGTTTCTTCTTTGTTTTTCTTTTAAAATCACTTTTCATATCTGCAATTACAAAGTCAATCTTCTTTTCTTTTTTACTTGCACTACTTACACGGATACGAACATGATCAGACATCTTAAACTTCTTACCAGTTCTTTGTCCTACATATTGTAAATTCAATTCATTAAAGAAATAGAAGTCATCCGATAACTCACTAACATGCACTAGTCCTTCAATCGTATTTTCTAATTCAACAAAAAATCCAAAATTAGTAACCGAACTAATAACTCCATCAAATTCTTGACCTACATATTGCTCCATAAATTCAGCTTTTTTCATATCTTCTACATCACGTTCTACTGTAATTGCAATTCTTTCACGATTTGAAGATTGATACGCTAAATCAGGAATAACCATTTCATAATGATCTAATGTTTTTTCACTAACATCCTTTTCAACTAAATACGTACGAATCAAACGATGTACTAATAAATCAGGATAACGACGAATTGGTGAAGTAAAATGTGTATAATATTCATCTGCTAAACCATAATGCCCTAAACATTGTTCATCATATCTTGCTTTTTGCATGCAACGTAATAAAAGAGTTGCGATTAGTTCATGATTTTCTGTTCCTTTTGATGATTCTACTAATTGACTTAATACAACCGGTTTAATATCTTCTAAAGATCCTTCAATCCCATATCCTAGAATACTAGCTATTGATTGAAATTTTTGTAGTTTTGCGACTTTTGGATGTTCATGAACACGATAAATAAAAGGTAAATCTAATTGTTCAAAGTGTTTTGCTACTGTTTGATTAGCAAGTAACATAAACTCTTCAATAATACGATCACTAGTTCCTCTGGTTCTTAAAACAATATCTTTTACTTTTCCTTTTTCACTAACTAATACCTTTGCTTCTTTCACATCAAAATCAATAGCACCTCTTCTAGCTTTACTATCTTCTAATATCTTAGCAAGCTCTTGCATTAAGAAAAATAAATCAATTACATCATGATACTCTTCTTGTAAAAGCTTATCTCCGTCTAATATCTTATTCACATTATGATATGTCATACGATAATTCGAATGAATTACACTATCACTAATCTTATGATTCACAACCTGTCCATGATGATCTATTTCCATAAAACAAGATAATGTTAAACGATCCACTTGTGGATTCAAAGAACATATTCCATTCGATAACTTATGTGGTAACATTGGTACAACACGATCCACTAAATAAATAGATGTTCCCCTAGCAACCGCTTCTTTATCCAAAGCAGAACTTTCGGTTACATAATGTGACACATCTGCAATATGAACCCCTAAATAATAATTCCCATTCTCTAATCTTTTTAAAGAAATAGCATCATCCAAATCTTTTGCATCATCCCCATCAATAGTAACAATAACTTCCTCTCTTAAATCTAATCTACCAACCAAATCCTTCTCTAGAACAACATCTTCTATCTTATCAATTTGTTGATAAACATCCTTAGGGAAAGCAATATCAATATCATGTTCCTTTAGTATTGCCAGAATATCAATTCCAGGATCACTTTTATGACCCAACACTTCTACAACAGTACCTTTTACATTTGACTTAAATGCCTTAATTTCCACTACCACCATATGCCCAACTACAGCTCCATGAAGATGTGCTTTATCAATAAATACTTCTTTATCCAAACCTAAAATAGTACTCTCAACATAACAATCACGTTTTCCTTTTTTCAACAAACCAACGATCCTTGTTTTATTTCTTTTCACTAATTTTAATACTTTTGCTTCTTTTTTACTTTCATAAGGAGCTTGGAAGATTTGTATAAAAACAGTATCTCCATCAATACTTCCTTTTAAATTATCAACAGAAACAAAAACATCTTGTTCCATTCCTTCTATTGTTACAAAACCATATCCTTTTTTATTCAAAGATAAATTACCTATATAACAATTAAAATGACTAGATAAATAATACTTATTATCATCATCTTTCATAATAATACATTGTTCTTCTAATTCATTTAACTCTTTTAACAACTCTTTTACTTCTTGGCTAGTACTTATTTGTAAATGAGTACTAATCTCTTCATCTAAACGTTCTAAGAAGTTCTCATTTTCTAATAATTCTATTATCTTTTCTTTCATTTTTTCCTCCTTAAAACAAAAAATAGGACTACGTCCTATTTCTTTTATCCCATTCTAAGCATAATTGCTATCACGAAGAAAGCAATCGCTAATCCCATTGTAAGTCTTGAAATTACTAACTCCATTCCACGTTCTTTTGTTTGTGCAAACAAATTTGAACTTTGTCCCGAAAGAGCATTCACAATTCCATCAGATTTACCACTTTGTAATAGACATAAAATAATAAGCGCGATAGCATCAATAACTAATGCGATATTTAATATATTTTCTAACATTTTTATACCTCCTCGATGTTTTTTTATACATTGCTTATACATAATATCATAAACAAAGAAAAAATACAACAAACATTTCACTACATATATTCAATAGAATTCGTTAAAAAAAGAGAAAGAAAACTTTCTCTTTATATCTGTGATCCTTCTACAAAACAATGCATATGCAAACTACTCATTACGCGAATTGCTTCTCCTAACGAATACTCTTTATCTGCTGCTAATTGCATTCCACGCATCGAAAAGTAAGTACGATAAAGATCTAATAATTGAGGTGGCATTTGGCTACGATGAGCAGCCATTGCTTCAAATTTAGTATCAAATGTATCAGTAACATCAATAACCGTATTGGGATTATTTGTAAAATAGAATCCAATTGCAAAGGGTGCACATGGAAGTGTATTTGTACCTTTTGGGTATTCCACTAATGAACAAGAGATAAATGCTTGTGCTGTCGCTTTTCCAGTAACAACATGATCATAATGGGCTTCATAAGATAGCCATGGATCAGGACAGAAAATCATATCATATTGTCCTTCTCTTATCACTTCAGCAATCTTCCCTGCTAACATTGGAATATTATCTAATGTACCATCAACCAGTCCCAAGTTATGATAATTACTTACTCCTAGAATGGCTCCAGAATCTTTTATTTCTTGATTACGTACAAACGCTAATTTATCTCCTGTTAATTCTGGTGATAAAGCGCCTAAAGACCCATCTGTCATCGTAAGATAATCTACTTGACAACCATCCAACGTTAGTTTTTTAATAATACCTCCCATCCCTACTTCATTATCATCAGGATGTGGTTGGATACATAATGCTTTTTTCCCTTTTGTAATATCTGGTGGTAAAAATAATGCTTGTATTTGTTCTTGATTCATTTTATTTGCCTGCTTCCTTTCTTTTTGCTTCTAACTCTTCATGGATTTCTATTCTTTGTTGATCTGTTAAATTATAGAACATCATTGGAATCATCGCGATAATAAAGCTAATTGCTGGTATTACATACATCATAGAACTGAATCCTGTTTGTATAAGTGGTGTTACTGTTTGGTTATCTACATAACACATCATTATTAAACCTACTCCTAAAATAAGCTTTGCAATCGTTGCACTTAATTTAGTTAGCAGTGTGTTAATAGAAAAAATAATTCCTTCCCCTCGATAACCTAACTTCCATTCCGAATACTCAACTGCATCTAATAACATCGTCGAACAAACAATACTAATAACACCAGTGCATGCAAAACTAAATCCCAAAAAGATAAGTCCTAACATCACATCTTCTCTTCCCCCAAAGAAAGGAACAATACTAGTAATCGATCCAATGATTGAAAAGATAAAAAACAGTTTTTTCTTAGGAAACTTCTTTACTAACATTGGCGCAACAACCATCCCTAAAGTCATTCCAATAACTAAACTAAGTCCTACTGGAGTTACATAATTAGCGTCTCCCCAAACATACACTACAAAATATAATTGTACACTTTGTCTTATCCCATTCACCAAATTAGTAACTAATAAAGCCATCATTAATGCCATTAATGGTTTATTATGTGTTACTGTTTTCATGTTTTGTTTTATAGAGATTACTTCTTTATCCGGTTGAATTCTTTCTTTTACCTTCAACCCTGCAATAATCATTAAAATAGCTCCTATGATTGCAATAATAGCTGCAGTAAATGTATAAGCACTTGCTACTCTTTCTCCTCCAAAAAGATTAAGAATATGGATACTTCCGACTGTTACAAGAACCGTTCCTATCGTACCGCCAATACGACCTAACGTAACCATAATATTACGTTCATCTGGTTCATGAGAAACAGAGGAAGTAATTGCCCATATTGGGATATCGCAAATCGTATACGACATTCCCCATAAAATATAGCTAATAGCTGCTAGAATAATGGTTGTTGTTGGAGCAACATCATATTGCAAGAAACAAAAAATAGTCGTACATGCAATAATCACTGGTCCAATAATCATATAAGGACGAAACTTACCCCATTTTGTTCTAGTACGGTCTGTTAATAATCCCATCATTGGATCATTCATTGCATCCCATAAACTAGCAATAATCACAATAATTGTTGCTGCTTGCGTCGGTATCATAAGTAAATCTGTAAAATAAAACATAATGTACATTGACATAAAATTATAAATCATATTTTGTCCTAATAACCCTCCACCATAGGCTATCTTTTCAGACTTCGGTACTTCATAATTCATTCATAAAACCTCCCTTTTTACAAACTTTTCTACCCTTATTTTAGCACATTGCTAGTCATTAGATAACAAAAAAAGAATAAAGAGACTCCTTTATTCTTTTATTTCATTTATCAAATGATTACTTTGTAGTTTTTGGATAAAGATAGCAAATATTTCTAATTCTTCATCAGAAAAATTTTGAAACAAATTATCTGCATATACTTCCATTTGTTTATCTATTTCCATTGCTTTTTCTAAGCCTTTCTCTGTTAAATAAACAATATTTTCATTATTAACTTCCCCTTGTTCCCTAGCTACATATCCCCTGTTTTCTAACTTAACAACAATAACTGAAACTGCTTGTGCACTCATATGCATTAATTCAGCCATTCTTCTTTGATTCAATCGTTGTTCAATATATAAAATACAAAGTAGTTTTCTAGCAGAAGGATGCATTTTTTTATCTCTAGGAAGATCTTTCGATTTTTTGCCTGGTTTTACACCATTACAAATATCTAACAATTTAATTAATAAATATTTCTTATCCATACATTAACCCAACTTCTCTAATCCTGTATATAAATTAAAATACTTACCTTGTTTTTCTAATAATTGTTGATGTGTTCCACTTTCAATAATTTGACCATCTTCTAATACAATAATCTCATCACAATTACGAACCGTAGATAAACGATGAGCAATAACAAATGTCGTTCTTGCTTTCATTAAACGATTTAAAGCTTCTTCTATATGACGTTCTGTTCTTGTATCTACTGAACTAGTTGCTTCATCTAATACTAAAATAGGTGCCTTTGATATCGCAGCTCTAGCAATATTTAATAGCTGTCTTTGTCCCCCACTTAAATTAGATCCATCTCCTGTTAATATCGTTTGATAACCATTTTCCAAACGATCAATAAACTTATCTGCATTCGCACTAATACAAGCTTCCATTACTTCTTTATCCGTTGCATCTAAACGACCATAACGTACATTTTCCATAATAGTACCAGTAAAAAGATGAGTATCTTGCAATACCATTGCAATATTTTCTCTTAATACTTTTTTATCAATCTCTTTCAAATCTTTTCCATCTATTTCAATTACACCAGATTGAATATCATAAAAACGATTCAATAAATTAGTAATCGTTGTTTTCCCAGCTCCTGTAGACCCTACAAAAGCAATCTTTTGAGATGGCAATGCATGCAATGAAATATTTTTCAATACTTTTTTATCTTCTCGATATCCAAAATCAACATTCTTTAAAACTACTTCTCCTATAATTTCTCCTTGATATGTTCCTTCATTCCTTTCACTAGGATGATTCATTACTTCAAACACTCTTTCAGCCCCTGCTAAAGCACTAAAAACAGTATTTATTTGAGAGAATATTTCATTAATAGGACGAGAAAAGCTTTTTGAATAATTTAAAAAGATAGTAAATCCTCCAACATCAAAACGATTACCAACTACCATTAATCCTCCTACACAAGCAGTAAGAATATAACCTAGTTGTCCAATTGACCCCATAATAGGACCCATAATTCCTCCTAGAAATTGTGCCATAAATGACTTATCTCGATAACTAGTATTTAATTCTTTAAAACCATCAATAGTAGTTTGTTCATGATTAAATACTTTAATTACTTTTTGTCCAGTAACTTGTTCTTCAATATAACCATTTAATGCTCCAATACTAGCTTGTTGTTTTTTATAATAAACGATTGTTTTTTTCGATATTACTTTGGTTACTATCGATAACAAAGGACTTGTTAACAATAAAATACTAGCTAATATCCAATTCGTATAAAACATGATTAAAATCGTAGTAGTTAATGTAAAGATACTAGATACCAGACTTACTGCCGTACTAGAAAGCATTTGATTTACAATATCAACATCATTTGTAAAACGACTCATAAGATCTCCATTTTGATGGTGATCAAAGAATCGAATTGGTAATTGTTGCATCTTTTCAAACAAATCTTCTCGTAATCGTGCTAATGAATTTTGGGCTATTTCTAACATAATACGTGATTGAATATAGTTACTACAAACAGCCACCGCATAAATGATTGCCATTAATCCTAATTGCTTTATTAATTGTGTCTTTTCCATGCCACTAGCTAAACCATTAACAATCGGTCTTATTTGATAAGTAGCAAGTATTGAAAACACACTATTGATGACAACAAAGAATAAAGCAATTACTAATAGAAGACGATATTTACCTAAATAAGATAATAACCTAATAATTGTATCCTTTGTATTTTTAGGTTTAACCGGTTCTTGAAACCTTCCTTTAGGACCTCCAGGTCCTCTACCACCCTTAGGACCCATCCCCATTGGTGGGGTTACTCTTGAAAAATCTCTTTTATCACTCATATTTAGCTCCTTTATTCATAAGTCACACTATCACATGCACCATTATCATTTTGAGAATAATAAATCTCTTGATACACTTTCGATTGTTCTAATAATTGTAAATGACTTCCAATCGCACTAATACTCCCTTGTTCCATTACAACAATCAAATCACAATTTATTACAGAAGATAATCGTTGAGCAATAATAATCTTTGTCATATCTTTTAAATCATATGTTAAATGATGAATAATCTTTCTCTCTGTTGCCATATCAACAGCACTTGATGAATCATCTAACAACAATATCTTTGTCTTTTTCATCAACGCTCTTGCAATACACAACCTTTGTTTTTGTCCTCCCGATAAGTTATGACCACCTTGATTAATAAAAGTATCAAATTGATCACTCATCTTTTCAACAAACTCTTTGGCAGCAGCAAACTCACTAGCTTCTACCATTTCTTCTAAACTTGCATTGGGGTTCCCCCAAAGTAAGTTTTCTTTTACAGTTCCTGAAAACAATAAATTATTTTGTAATACAACTGCTACTCCTTGTCTTAAATTAGTTAAAGAATAATCTTTTACATTCGTATCATCAACATAAACGGCACCACTACTAACATCATACAATCTAGAAATCAAATGCACTAAACTAGTTTTACCACAACCTGTAGAACCAACAATCCCAATTGATTGTCCAGAAAGAATCTCTAAATTAATATTAGTTAATACATTCTCTTTGGCATTTTCAAAATAACGGAAATAAACATTTTCAAAACGAATAGAACCACTTTCTATTACTTTATTTGGATAAAGAGCATCTTGATCATGAATATCAATATCATCTTCTAATACCTCACGAATACGATTTGCACTAACTGCTGAACGAGCACTTTGTAAAAAGACATTTGCAATCATATTTACAGACATCAATATCTGTGTTAAATACGTAATAAAAGCACTAATATCTCCAATCAATAATTCTCCTGTTCCCAGCAAACTACTTCCAAACCATAAAATAGCAATTGTTGTCATATTTACTGTAAAAGTCATTAAAGGCATCTGAATAATATTTACTCGATAAGCACTAAGTCCCGTATCTCTTAAATTTTCATTTACTTCTTTAAACTTCTCTTTTTCAAATCCTTCTCTAGTAAATGCCTTAATAACACGAACATTAATAAGACCTTCTTGCACGGTTGTGTTTATTGCATCAATACGATCTTGCAGTTTTGCAAAACGAGGATAAGACACTTGTAATACACAAAAAACAATCATTGCTAAAACAGGTGTTAAAATAAAAAACAAAATAGACATCGATGGACTAATACGATAAGCCATAATAATAGCTCCAATTAACATCCCTGGTGCTCTAAACAACATCCGTAAAGACATCACAATAATTTGTCCTACTTGCGTTACATCATTCGTTAGTCTCGTTACCAAAGAACCAGTACTAAATTTATCTATATTATAAAAAGAAAAAGCTTGAATCCTTTCAAATAGTTCTGCTCTTAAATCATGACAGAAATGAACCGATGCTCTAGTAGCACAAAAAGAAGACCCAATTCCACCACCTAATGCAATGATTGCATATAGAAACATCTCTGCTACTGACATTAAGATTTCCCTGTTCGTTGTCCCAGCTATGGCTAGGTTAATAATATTAGCTGATAAGGAAGGTATTTTTACATCACAATATACTTCAATCAACATAAATATTGGGGCTAATAAAAAGAAGCCTAAATATGGTTTAACATGTTTAAAAAATATTCTCATTTTTTTCTCCTACTCCGTATCAAATATTGGATACCCTGATAAAAAGAAAGCCCATCATTTAAGATAGGCTTATTGTTTTTATTAATCAATATAATCATAACGTGCAGTAACTTGAGTTCCATCTAAAATGAAATCTCCTACATCGCTTACTCTCATTAAAGCAACCATTGAACCATTTGATCTGTTCCATACATTATGAGCAAATTCAAATACGTTTCCATTTTGTACTGCAGTTAAATTTTGCCAAATTGGAGAAGCTTCATATGTTGCGAAATCTTCCCAACTTTCTACATTAATAAATAAATAATCTGGATCATATTCAATTAAGTTTTCTAATGCTAAATAACCACTTTCTGTCGGGAATCCTTCTGGTAAAGATAATCCTAATTGTTCATAAACATGAGGATGAGAAGCAGCTAAACTATATTGAACACCTTTTGTTGAAATTTGTGTAACAATTGCAGTTTTTCCTTCTAAATCAATTCCAGCATCTTCAAAAGCAGCTTGATAACTAGCTACTGTTTCATCATAAGTTGCAATATTTGCAGCAGCTTCTTCTTCTTTACCTACTAATTGAGCTAAAGTTTCATGAATTTGTTTCCAATCTTTGTTTCCATCTTCATCATAAGATAAACTAGAAGGTAAGAAATAAGTTGGAGCAATCGCATTTAATTTGTCTGAATATTCAATATTTGATTCACTAGTAATAATATAATTTAAATCTAAATCTAATAATTGTTCAAAATCAATACCATCATCTGTTGCATTAATAGGTTCAATCCCATCTAATACACTACGATCAGGATATGTTCTTCCATAACCATCTAAATAAGAAACAATTTGTGCATCTGTTGCATCTTCTGCTGGTTCACTAGTAATAGGTGATGCTTTTGGAGCTGCATCTAAATGGATTAAATGATCTAAATAACCCCAATCTAAGATTGCATAATCACTAAATTCGCTTGGTAATGCTTGCTCTCCATCCGCCATTGTGATAGTAGCTACTACTGTATCTTGTACTTCTTCTTCGTTGTTTGAACAACCTGTTAACATACTCACTACAAAAGTGAAAGCTAACATTAATGATGTAAATTTTTTCATTTTTCTCTCCTTGAAATATAGTTGATAGATTATCTATCTTGTGTAAATAGTAAATATAATAAATAAGGTGCGCCTAATATAGAAATCGTGATTCCTACTGGTACATATAAAGCACCATTAATATCATTTACTAAGATTTTTGCCACGATGTCAGCAAACATAACTAAGCCAGCACCAAAGCACATTGAGATTGGTAGGAATAATTTGAAATTAGATCCTACGATTCTCTTGGCAATATGTGGGGCAATTAACCCAACAAATCCAATCGTACCTGCAACATAAACAGATACAGATGTGAGTAGGATGGTAATACATAATAACTTATTACGTTCTTTACGTAAATCCAACCCTAATCCAATTGCCAAATCATCATCTAAGTTCAATATATTTAAACAAAATGTACTATAGAAAACATAGATAAGACATGGAATTGCAACTGCAAATCCAATAAAGATCATTTTCCAACTAGCAAAAGTTAAATTACCAGCTTGAGAAAGTGTCAACATTAAATAAGCATCATCACTTAATTTTATTGTCAACAGTAATGAAACTGCTCCAATACAAGAATTAACTGCAATACCGTTTAAAATCAATTTCGTTGGTGATAAATCATGTTTTAGAGCTAATCCATAGACTATCCCAAAAACAAGAAATCCACCAATCACGGCTGCAATAGGATAAGGCATTAGCATCGGTAATCCTTTATCATACATAAATACAACAAGTAAAATACCAAAGCTTGCTCCAGAAGAAACTCCAATCATATTAGGAGTAGCTAAGGGGTTACGTGTAACTCCTTGCATAATCGCACCCGATGCTGCTAAACACATTCCTACAAAAATAGCAACTACTGTTCTAGCAATTCGAATGTCCCAAATAATAAAGTTTTCTTTTGCATCTCCAAATCCAAAGATGGTTGCAATAATACGATCAATTGATAGTGGGGTATACCCAATATTAATAGACCATATTAAGCCACAAAATAAGAAACCAATAAAGATAGGAAGAAGTATTTTTGTACGTTGTTTATTTGTTAATTTCGCCATTAGAATACTCCTTTCGCTTTTTTAGAATTAATTAAATAAAGGAAGATAGGTATTCCAATAATCGAAGTAACAATACCAACTGGTGTTTCTACTGGCATATTAATTAATCGACTAATCACATCAGCAATAATCAATAACATACTTCCAAACAATGCTGAATAAGGTACTACCTTACGGTAATCCTCTCCAACACCCATTTTTATAATATTCGGGATAATTAGACCGATAAATCCTATATTACCAACAACACTTACACACGAAGCTGATATGAAAACAACACTAATTACTCCCAGTAATTTTGTTCTTTTTACATTTTGTCCTAAACTAATAGCTGTCTCTTCACCCATTGATAACACAGTTAACTTCCCTGCGATACAAAAAGCAATAACAACACCCACTAATCCAACACATAAAACTCCAATACCAATCCAACGGATCCCTAACAAACCAGAGTTATTCCATAAATAAATACCTGCTCCTTGTTCTGTATAAGACCAAAGAGTAATAGCTGTACTTATAGAAGAAAATAACGTTCCTAAAGCAGTTCCTGCTAGTAACAACTTCACGCCTGATTCTCTACCACGAATTCTAGAAGAAATAGCAAAGATAATACAAGTAGAAATAGCTGCTCCAATCATAGAAAATGTTAAATTAGTAAGATAAGTATTTGTACCTAAACTAATGGTATAAGCAATTGTTAAACCTAGGTTTGCACCACTACTTACCCCAACAACATCAGGACTTGCTAAATAATTTCTAGTAATCCCTTGCATTACTGCCCCACCTACTGCTAGTGATCCACCAACAAGAAGAGCGCCTAAAATTCTAGGGAATTTAATTGTTACATTGACATAATGAATCATATCATTTGGATCATAATGAAGGACTGATTGAATCACTTGTTCTATTGAAGAAGCTGGTGCTAAATAGGTTAACGTAACAAATGCACAAACAATAAACAATGTTAGAAAACTAATGACCCAAATAGTAAGGGTTGATTTTTTCACTCTTCTATTTACTTCCACCATGAACCTCCCTATCCATTAGTTCATAAGAAATACAAACTGGGATTTCACTATCTGGTAAATTAATAATATTTGCTTCTATCTTAAATACTTCTCTAAGATTTTCTTTATTCATAATTTCTTTAGGAGAACCTTGTCTAATTACTTCTCCTTTTTTCAACATAATTAATTCATCAGAAAATCTACTTGCTTGATTAATATCATGAAGTACCATAATAACAGTAATCCCTTTATCTTTATTTAAAGATTGTACTAATTGTAATACTTCTAATTGATAAGCCATATCTAAATAAGTGGTTGGTTCATCTAATAAAATAACATCTGTTTGTTGAGCTAAAACCATAGCTACCCATACACGTTGTCTTTGACCACCAGATAAAGCATTAATATTACGGTCTTTAAACTCTAACAAATCTGTTTGTTCTAAAGCCCAATTAATAATGTCATGATCTTCTTGATTAAAACGTTCACGTTTCTTTTTGTGTGGAAAACGTCCATATTCAACAATTTCTCCAACACTTAAACCACTAGGTGCTTTAGGAGATTGTGGTAACATACCAATGATTTTTGCTATTTGTTTGGTATTTGTTTTATGAATATTCAAATCTTCTACAAATACTTCTCCATGTTTTGGTCTTAAAATACGACCAATTGTTTTTAATAAAGTAGACTTCCCACAACCATTTTCTCCAATAATGGTAGTTATTTGTCCTTTTTTAATAGAAAGTGATAAATCATCAATGATAATATTTTTCTCATATCCTACTTTCACTTCATTCATTGTAATAATGTTCATTTAGTTCCCCTTTATTTGCTTTTTTTAAATGTTAATGCTACTAAACCAGTATTCTCTTTAAAATAAGCATTGTTGGTAGCAACTAATTTTTGGAAAATTTCTTCTTTTTTATCATCAACTATTTCAATAACAGTTTCAAAATGATTATCTTTTCCATCATAGATCATACAAGTATTTCCTGCTTTAATATGTTCCATCTTAAATGAATCACTTTTAGCAAGACAATAATAAGTATCTCCTTCTACCAAAACACTAAAAATAACATTACGATCTAAGTATGTCATTAATACTTGACGACTGTTTTCAAAACGTTCTCTACCATTTGGTGCAAAGCGAGCAAATGTTGGTTGTAAATCATTTTTGATGTTATATACTTCACTGTGACTTAATGAAATAGTTGCTTCCAGAAAATTAAGTTGGAAGAACTTAGCACGGTGTGATTTCATTTTTGATATCATGTGGTTAGTTTTGGCTAACTCGTTGATAAAATTTTCATCTCCTGTTAAACGATTGCACTCTATTTGTCCGTAAAACTTTTTAGCACCTTTTCCAAAACCTTCTTGAATAAATCCAGAAAATACTGATTTATCTTCTAAATAGTTAGCAAGTTTTGACATTGGTGGAACTATTGCAATATGTTGATCCATAAAATAAAAATAATCAATACTATCAATAACAGCAAAACCATCTTGCCCTAAAACTGCTACATTCATTATTCTTTGTTGTTCTAAAAACTCAACAATAGCACTTCTAGCTTCATGAATGGGTAATCTATTTTTAAACTGTTCATGTTGTTTCATCTTGTTCCCTCTTTCTTGGTTAGCAAAGGCTAACTGATGACCATACTATCATAGATATTTATTGTATGCAACAAATATTATAAGCATTTTTACGAGAATTCTATTTTTTATAGACAATATCAACAAAAAAAGAATGCAAATTTTTTTGCATTCTTTTTACTCTTCCACTGTATTCAAGCTATTTTCCGTTAATGTTTGTTCAAATTCTGGTTTTAATAAATCCATCCCTACCACATAATAACGATCACTTTCATAAACTACGATAATTGTTCCAAACCCTGTTAATTCTTTTACTTCTTGATTTAGTGTATATTCAATATAAACACGATAATATTTAGTACTATCAATTCCTTCATAAGTTAAAGAAGTTGGAGAACTAGAAATAATATCATAACTTGTAACTTCTAAATCACTATACTCACTTTGTAAAAAACCATAATTTTTTCCAAAGTATTCAATAAATTCTTCTTCCACTGTCTCATGTAAATAACCATCACCTTCTAATAAACCAGTATCATCATAGGTTGTTAATATATCAGCCATAAAGTAACTAGCAAATAATTTATATTCTGTTTCTCTTTGTCCATTACTAAAAGCATCACTTAAATCAAGGTATAATTCACTTAATAATGTTGTTTGGTTATCTAAAGCATCATAAGGCACTTCTATTTCTTCTTGTTCTACGACAGAAGTTAGTTCTTCTTGATTTTGATAAATTAAAAAACAAACTACAAATGATAATATAATAATGGTTATTATTTTCATTCTTTTTGTATAACGATATTTTTCAATCATTCTTATTTTAGGTAAATCATCTCTATTTAAGAAAATATTAGCAATAGTAACAACCGGTTTGTATTTTCTAGATATCATATTCGATAACTCAACAAATAGTTCTGTTAGAAGCATCATTATTAAAAAACAAAATACTCCAAAACTAGGATTATAATAATATAAAATAGAAATAAAAGAGAAAATAAGTGTTATTACATACAACACCAATACACTTCTTTGATGAGATAAGTTAAACTTATACATCAAACGATGATGAATATGTCTTTTGTCTGCTTCATTAAATTTTTTATGTCTTACTTTTCTACGAACAATCGCTATTAATGTATCCATAATAGGTACCATTAATACAACAATAGGTGCTCCTAATGTAAAGAAAGTAGAACTATTATATCCAAACCCTAATAAAGAAATAGATGCAATCATAAAGCCGATAAACAACGCTCCACAATCTCCCATGAAAATCTTAGCTGGATGGAAATTATATAACAGAAAGCCACTAATAGCTCCTGCAAGTATTAAAGATAAAGAAGCAATATCTACTCTTCCTGATAAATAAGAAGTATAAGAAATAGTAAATAAAACAATAACTGATATACCTCCTGATAAACCATCTAAACCATCTATTAAATTAATTGCATTTGTTATTCCTACAATCCAAAATAAAGTAATAACTTCTGCAAAATAAGGAATTTCTTCTCCAAAGTTTTGGAGATGAATATCTCCATAAAAAATAACAATACAAGCAGCTACAATTTGTCCTATCAACTTTAATCTAGGTGATATATCATGAACATCATCATATAACCCTACCATAAAAGTAACAAATCCACCTAATAAAATAGCATTCACCTGTGTATCTGTTTTCAAGAAGATCAAAGCTGCAATCAAAAAAGCAATATATATCGTATATCCCCCAATTCTTGGTATCTCATGAGTATGTACCGTACGTTCATTCATCTTTGCAACAACCCCAAAATAAGTTCCTGCCTTCATTACAAAAGGCATAAATAGAGCTGCAATAATAAACGCTACTACATAATACAAAGCTATCTCAAGCATCTTCAAACCTCCTTTTCAACAAAAAAAAGATATGGACCCATATCTTTTTATCTTAAATAATGTAAATTTTCTAACATAATACCAGTTCCATTCGCCACACAGTTTAATGGGTCTTCTGCAATAAACACAGGAACATTAATTTCTTGTTCAATTAACTTATCTAATCCTTTTAATAATGCTCCACCACCAGTGATGAATACTCCACGTTCCACAATATCAGCAGATAACTCTGGAGGAGTTTGTTCTAATACACGTTTTACTTCACGTACAATTGTTTGACAAGATTCTCTTAGAGCTAATTCTGTCTCATCAGAAGATAATGTAATAGTATGAGGTAATCCCGTAACTAAGTCACGACCACGTACTTCAATAGAACTATCGATAAATCCTTTTAAAGCACAACCAATTTCCATTTTTACTCTTTCAGCAGTACGATCTCCAATTAATAATTTATATTTATCTTTGATAAATTTAATTAATTCTTCATCCATTACATCTCCTGCAATCTTTAAAGAACTACTAGTTACAATATCACCTAATGATAATACTGCAATATCAGTAGTACCACCACCAATATCAATTACCATATTACCTGTTGGTTTAGAAATATCTAAACCAGCTCCAATAGCTGCTACTTTTGGTTCTTCTTCAATATATACTCTTTTTGCACCACAACGTTCTGCTACATCTTTAATCGCACTTTTTTCGATTGATGTAATATTAGTAGGACAACAAATTAATACCGTAGGACGAGAGAAAATTCCTTTTAAATGTAATTTATTAATAAAATGTGTTAATAAAATTTCAGTGATTTGGAAATCAGCAATAACACCATCTTTTAATGGACGTACTGCTACAACCTTTCCAGGAGTTTTTCCTAACATTTCTTTTGCTTCACCACCGACAGCTAACGCTCTTTTTGTTTCTTCATTGATTGCTACTACTGAAGGTTCATTTACAACGATACCTTCTCCTTTAATATAAATTAATATGTTTGCAGTACCTAAATCGATACCTATTTCTTTTGACAGTGCCATACTTTACCTCCTATTTAACTTTACTAATTGTATCATATTTTTTGATGTTTACAAGGTAAAAAAAACAAATAGTGCAATCTTTTAGCGCTATCTGTTGATTGTTTAAGATATCTTATCTAGAGTTAAACCAATTACGGATTCAGGATTAATAATAATATTGTCTATTTCCACTACATAATGCAAATGATTCCCTAAATCTGCTTCATATAAGTTTTCTCCACTTGTTCCAATTACTTCTCCTTGACTTACTTTTTGATCTTTTTCAACCATTACTTCACTTAAAGATTGATAAGTTGTTTCTATTCCATAATCATGTTCTATCGTTACCAACCATCCTAATAATGCATCATCACTAACCTTTGTTATCGTACCACTAGCACTAGCTAATACATCAAAGCTCTCTCCATTATTGCTATAATCAATGCCTAAATTAGGACGATAGACACCCTCAAAATATACTAATGCATTTTCTAACTTACTTTGATCTCCATTAATATCATAATAATAACGAACAATAGATGCTTCTTCTACTGGTGCAACCAATGTTTCCACCACTATTTCTTGTGCTACTTCTTGTTCTTGGTTTTCTACTACTGGTATCTCATTATATACTACATTTGAATCCACTGCAGTCTGTATAAAACCAACCCCAACCAAAAACAACAAAACCACACTACAAAATAAAAATAACTGACGATTTTTCGTTAAAAAGCTTTTCATTTTATCACCTCGAAACTATTGTTACCAAGAAATAAAATTCTATGCTTCTATTTTTACAATTTCTACCCCACTATAATAATAACTTACTATCTCCTCATAATCATACCCTACTAATGCCATTCCTTGTGCTCCATATTGCGACATTCCAACCCCATGACCATATCCACTACATATAAATTGATACTCTAAATTCCCTTCGTCAATAATAAAATCACTAGAATCTAAACCCAATAACTCCCTTACTTCTCTTCCTGTATAGAGCTCTCCACTCACACAAATACTAGCAACCCTACCACTATCATAATAACTTATCTCACTAAATACAATTTCACTTACATTAAAAATACTTACTAACTCATCCTTACTAAAAGATACTGTTGTTTCTAAATCCCTTACACTACTATCATAAGGACTTTCTACACTTCTTAAATAACTAACAGCTTCTCCATTAAAATAATCCTCATTATTTTCAGTATATCCATTACTATAAGAAAAAAACAAAGCACTAATATAATCCCCTTCATACATCAAAACAACACCCTTTGTTTCTTCTATTGCTTGTTGTATTTTTGTTACATACAACTCATAATTATCTCCCCACTTAACTTGTTGATCTTGGCTATCTAAATACACTTGTGATAAAGTCGTTGCATCCACTTGCATCTCTCTAGAATAAACATAAGTTCTACTTGCAACCACCTGTGCCTTTAAAGCTTCTAATTCAAAAGATGCCGGCATTTCTCCTGCTACTACCCCTAACAAATAATCATCCAATAATATCTCTTGATCATCACAATACACCATCTCTTCCACTTCTATTTCTTCTACAAAAAACTCTTCCTTATCCTGTTTGTAAAACAAACAGGATAAAACAAAGAGAATGAGAAGTATGCTTATTTTTATTGTTATTTTTTTCATTATTTTCCCTCTAGGAAAATATATGTTTTATAATCGTATTAATGCGAATGTTAAAATAAATTGTGCAAATAAATATCCTAAAGCAAAAGAAGTAACTAAATAAAACACATAAAATTCTTTTGTTCTTTCTTTACGTATATATTTTTCAAAATGAAAAGCACTTAATCCATACATAGCAAGTAAAACAGCTAAAATATATACAACCATTTCTATAATAGAACTCATTTTATACCCTACTTTCTATCAAATCCATGTTATAATAAATAACAAGGAGGAATTTATATGGAATATTATACACTACCACAAACAAATTTAAAAGCTTCTAAAATAGCTTTAGGATGTATGCGTATCGCATCCAAAAGCGTAGAAGAAGTAGAAGAATTAGTACTTACTGCCTTGAATCATGGAGTAAACTTCTTTGATCATGCGGATATTTATGGAGCAGGACAATCAGAAGTAGTATTTGGAGAAGTATTAGCAAGAAATCCTAATCTAAGAGAAACAATGATTATTCAATCAAAATGTGCTATTCGTCCAGGTATCTGTTTTGACTTTTCAAAAGAGTATATTTTAAAAAGTGTAGAGGGATCACTAGAAAGACTACAAACAGATTATTTAGATGTTTTATTATTACATCGTCCTGATGCTCTAATGGATCCTAAAGAAGTAGCAGAAGCATTTAATGAGTTATATGAATTAGGGAAAGTTCATTACTTTGGTGTTTCTAATCAAAAACCTAGTCAAATAGAATTATTAAAAAAATATTGTAAACAACCTATTGTTATCAATCAATTACAATTTGGCCCTGCTCATGCTAGTATGATTGATCAAGGCTTCTATGTAAACATGGAAGTACCTACTGCTATTGATTATGATGGTGCTATCTTAGACTACTGTATGTTAAACGATATTACAATACAACCCTGGTCTACCATTCGAGAAACATTAAACAGTGAAACATTTATTGATAATCCTGAATATCCAGAATTAAATGTTGTTCTAGAAACATTAGCTACTAAATATAAAGTATCAAAAGTAGCTATCGTAACAGCATGGATCTTACGTCATCCATCTAATATGCAACCTATTGCAGGTACTACTTCTATTAAGAACTTATTAGATACTTTAGATGCAATTAACGTATCTCTTACTAGAGAAGAATGGTATCAAATATATACTGCAAACAAAGTATTACCTTAACTAAAATCCTTATAATTAAAAAAGTATCTAGTTATTAAAGTCTAGATACTTTTTATATGTTTAAATCTAAATTACCAAAGATGCCAACTCCACGTTGTCTCCAACGTAATAAGCCATCTTCCATCTTCTTGTAATACTGCTCCTTCGACAAGTTCACTAATTAGTACTTTATCACCTCTTGAATAGGTTATTCCAGTTGCAGGATTATACCATTTTGATAATACATATCCATTCGAATACCAACTGCTATTTAGTTCAACTTCTAGTGTATCGGAATAAGTATAATTACCAGCAGTATCGATAATTGTTCCATCATCATCATCAACATAGTTAATATAATATGTATTAGCTTGCCACTTAGCATAAACATTTAAAGATACTCCTGATTCTTTTTTCCAAGTACTTAACTCTTCTTCATCAGTACAGTCCTCGTCAAAATACCAACCAACAAATGTATAGCCTGTTTTTGTAGGTGTTGTTAATTTATCAGCGACCACTTCTCCAGTTTCCACATATACAATATCTAATACATCAGAACCATCATACATATATACTGGAGATGCAGAAGCTACATAGTAAGCATATAACGTAACATCCTCGTTACCCATTACTGTACCTATTTTATGTTGATCCCCACTAGCATCATACCAGCCAACAAAAACATAAGTATTCTCTGGATCACCTGTTGTGTCAATATAGTTAGATAATACTGGCAATAACTCATACGTTTCACCTGCTAAATATTTGTAATCATATTCTGCCGTATCTGCATATTCCGATACAAACGTAATCGTATACAGTCTCGACCATATTGCTGTTACTGTCAAATCAGATGCTGGCATTGTTGTATAAACTGTGCCATCATCATCTTTCCATCCACCAAATACATATTCAATGGTAGTAGTAATATCGTTCGTCGTATTTGTCGTCGTACTATTTTCTATACCTGTGGTAATTGATTCAGGAAAAGATTCTCCTTCAATTAGATAAATAGTACCACTTTGCTTCTCTGTAAAATAGTATGTTAATGCGTACGTTTGTTCCCACTTACCATATAATTCAACTCCCTTTGCTGGCATTGTATCATCTACTAATAAAGAATTCGCATACTCTGCATCATAATACCAACCTACAAATTTGTAATTAGTTTTTTCTATTTCATTAGCAATACTATCATCAGCCAAGATAGCTGTTACTACACTTTCTCCATATGTTACAGATAACGTATCAATTACCTTATTATCAGTGTCATATAGAGTAACTTCATACTCATTTATTGTGAATGTTGCTGTTAGTGTTAGATCTTTAGCAGGCATTGTATCACCTGTTTGCCACTTATCTTTATCCTCATCACACCAACCATTAAATTCATAACCTTCTTTTGCATCACTTAAATCCGAAAGACTAAGTTCTGTTCCATAAACAACTGTAGTTTCTGTTGTTTTTGTTCCGTTATCATCTTGTTCAACCAAAGCCAACCTATATGAATTTGTAGTCCAAACAATATAAACTGTAATTCCACCTTCTGGTACTGTCACTTCGCTAAGGTCATCGATTGTTGTTTTCGTCTCACCTACGTAGTAATAGTAACTTTGGAATGTCACATATGTTTTTTCATATAATGTTGCTACTGTACCTACATAATCACTTATTGTTGTTCCATAAGTCATATTCGTACTTGATGTATTTTCATCTTTTGTTCCATCAAGAACATTGACGACAGTAACTTCATACTCATTTATTGTGAATTTTGCTGTTAAGGTTAAATCACTTGCAGGCATTGTATCACCTGTTTGCCACTTATCTTTATCCTCATCACACCAACCATTAAATGTATAACCTTCTTTTGCATCACTTAAATCCGAAAGACTAAGTTCTGTTCCATAAACAACTTTACTTTCTGTTTTTTCCTCATTTTGATCAACTAAAGTTAATGTATATGATTTTGTAGTCCAAACAATACAAACTGTGATTCCACCTTCTGGTACTGTCACTTTGCTAATATCATCGATTGTTGTTTTCGTCTCACCTACGTAGTAATAGTAACTTTGGAATGTCACATATGTTTTTTCATATAATGTTGCTACTGTACCTACATAATCACTTATTGTTGTTCCATAAGTCATATTCGTACTTGATGTATTTTCATCTTTTGTTCCATCAAGAACATTGACGACAGTAACTTCATACTCATTTATTGTGAATGTTGCTGTTAAGGTTAAATCACTTGCAGGCATTGTATCACCTGTTTCCCATTCAACATCTCCGCTGTACCAACCATTAAATTCATAACCTTCTTTTGCATCACTTAAATCCGAAAGACTAAGTTCTGTTCCATAAACAACTTTACTTTCTGTTTTTTCCTCATCTTGATCAACTAAAATTAATGTATATGAATTTGTAGTCCAAACAATATAAACTGTAATTCCATCTACCGGTACTGTCACTTCGCTAAGGTCATCGATTGTTGTTTTCGTCTCACCTACGTAGTAATAGTAACTTTGGAATGTCACATATGTTTTTTCATATAATGTTGCTACCGTACCTACATAATCACTTATTAACGATCCATAAGTCATATCCTTACTTGATGTATTTTCATCTTCTTTTCCATCAAGAACATTGACAACAGTAACTTCATACTCATTTATTGTGAATGTTGCTGTTAGTGTTAGATCTTTAGCAGGCATTGTTGTATATTGATTATCATTTGAATCACACCAACCATTAAATGTGTAACCTTCTTTTTCTAACACTTCTAATTCTAACGTTTCATTATATGCTACTTTTGTTATTTCTTCACTCTCACCATTAATCAGTGTTAATGTAAACTCTACACGTTTCCAATTTACAAAAATTACAATTCCACCTTCTGGCATCGTTAGATCTTTTATATCTATTGCTTCTGTACAATCAACATCTGTATAATAGCCTTCTATATAATACCAATTAGCATAAGCATAACTATTTCCATGTGAATCTGCATAAGATTCAATTGTTGTTGTTAATGAAGATGCATAATCAAAATTACCAACGCTGTTAAATGCATTTGATCCAAAATTACTTATAACATTTAATTGATAACTATTAATTGTCCATGATGATGTTAATGATAGGTTAGATGCAGGCATTGTATCACCTGTTTCCCATTTAACATCTCCACTGTACCAACCATTAAATGTATAACCTTCTTTTGTAAGACTAGGTAATGTTAATGTTGTACCATAATCTACATCTTGTGTTTCACCATCTAATGACAATACATAACTATTAATTGTCCATGATGATGTTAATGTTACATTAGATGATGGCATTGTTGTATATTGATTATCATTTGAATCATACCACCCATTGAATGTATAACCTTCTTTTGCAAGAGTAGGTAATGTTAATGTTGTACCATAGTCTACATCTTGTGTTTCACCATCTAATGACAATACATAACTATTAATTGTATATGATGATGTTAATGATAAGTTAGACGCAGGCATTGTATCACCTGTTTTCCATTGCGTATCGTTACTATACCAACCATCAAAAGTATAACCTTCTTTTGTAGGAGTAGGTAATTCTAACGTATCTTGATAGTTTAAAGATAGTGAAGATGTTGTTTCTTCATCTTTTAGGTTTACAGTATAATTGATTTTTTCAAATTTAGCATAAACTACAATATCTTCACTAGGCATTGTGTTTAACTCAATGCTTGTTTGATATTCATTATCACTATACCAACCTTCAAAAGTATATCCTGTAGCTGTTGGAGTAGTAATTGATAATTCTTCATTTTCGTTATAAACATAACTAGTTTGTTGTTCAAATACAACCGTTGTTAAATCATAACTTACTACTAAACGATTTTCTTGTTCTTGTTCAACTTCTTCCACTGCAAAGATAGTTTCTTTTTCACCTGTTGAAGTTTGTTTTTGTAAAAGTGATAACATACTATCAGAAATAGCGTCTAGCTCTATTTCCCATAACTCTTCTTCTCCAATAGGAGTTAGTACATATTCAACATAGACAGCTTCTTCACTTTCTACTTTAACTGAATATCCAGCTTCAACAAATACTTCTTGTTCTAAAGTACCATCATCCTTCTTTAAATAAGAAGCAACAGTCCCTTCAAAAGTCAATAAATCCGTATAATATAATCCATCTTCCATATAAACATCTATACCAAATACTGTTCCACGAACAGACATACTAGCATTAGGTGTCGTAACTTCATAAGTAGATTCATCAGAAAGTGCTGCTGTTAATTCATTAACAATTGATCCTGTTTCAACAATGATCTCTGTTTGTGAATTTTCTTCATCTCCTGATGCAACAATAGATAAAACAGTGTTTGCTTCAATATAAATATATTTATCTTCATCTAACACTAAACGTACATAAGAATCTTGATCAACTGTAATTTTGTCCCCGCTTACTAGTTGCATTCCATCATAGATACTTATCTCTCCAATATCTTCTCTATCAATTGTTGCTGTCCCGTCATATTCTAGCACTTTTATAGTACGATAACTTTCCTGTGAATCATTGTTAGTTGATGTAGAATTACTAAAGAAGTAAACTCCTACACCAGCACCTATTACAATAAGTATCGTTAGTAATGCTAGAAATTGCTTTTTCATAATTCATCCCTTCTTCCCGTGTTTTAAGATTTTTCTACTGCTTTATAATTAATAAAACTTAATAAATATTTTTATTCAGAAACATTGACCCATTTGATATAGATACCAAATGTACTACTGTCAGGTACTGTTAATGTTGATATATCTAACTTACTAGATTCTTCATACGTACTCGTTGAATAATAACCTTCTACTACCATATCATATTCTGTATCTTGATCTGGATTTTTATCTAAATAGCTATAAAATGATGCCAAATGTGATTGTGCAGCACTCTCTACGTCACTCTCTAAACTAGTTCCATAGTTTTTGATATCCGGACTTGACATACCAAAAAATCCTGTCATATTGGAAATAATCACAACATTGCAAGTGTGGATTTCCCAGCTTGCAGTCAATGTTAAATTGGATGCAGGCATGGTTGTATATTCATTTCCATTTGCATCATACCAACCGTTAAATGTATATCCTGTTTTTGTTAAAGTCTCTAGTTCTAATGTTTCTCCATAATTTACTTTCGATGTTGTTTGGGTATCATCTACTAAAGTTAATGTATAACTATTGATTGTCATCTTAGCAGTTAATGATAAATCATTGTTTGGCATTTTATCTCCACTTACCCACTTTGTACCACTGCTATCATACCAACCATTAAATGTATATCCTGTTTTTGTAAGTGTTGTTAAGGATATCGATTCTTGGTAAGAATAGGTTGTTTGTGTTGTATTTGATCCATCATTTGTTGTTAGTGTGTATTTGCCAACTTCATTTTCCTTCCAAGATGCATATAAAGTAATGTCTTTCATTGGCATTGTGTCACCACTTTGCCACTTTGTACCACTGCTATCATACCACCCTGAAAATGTATACCCTGTTTTAGTTGGACTAGACAATTCTATTGTATCACTTTGAGCCAAGGATACAACATCTTTTATTCCCTCGTTATCAAGAGTTAATGTGTATTTTGTCTTGTCATACTTAGCATAAAGTGTAATATCACTAGCTGGCATAGAGGTCGAAGTATAGGCCGTTTCATAGCTATCTTCTAGGTACCAACCTATAAATGTATAACCTGTTACTTCTTCTATATCAATCTCCATTATTTGATTTTCAGTTAACGTATATTCCGTTTCTTCATCAAATATAACTGTTGTTAGTATATATTCTTCTGGTTCTTCTCTTCTTTGTAATTCCGAAGTTAGTGATTCACTAGAAATGATAATTTCATTTGTACCTACTGCTAAGTATTCTGTTAGTAAATCTAACATATCTTGACTCATTGTAGTAAGATCAATTTCCCACAATTCACTTTCATTGTTTGATTCAACAACATATTTTACATATTCTTCTTGAATACTTTCTATTTTTACTACATAACCAGCATCTACTGATAATTCTTGTAGATAATTATCTTGTTCATCTACTAAATAACTAGTTACTGTTCCTTCTAAAGTTGTCATATTGGTATAATACAATTCTCCTACTTTATAAACTTCTACAGCAAATGTAGTTCCTCTAACAGATAAACTAGCATTTGGTGTTGTTACTTCATAAGACTCTTCTTCTTGTAAATCTACCATTATTTCATTAATAATTGTTCCTTCTAATAATACTAATTCCATACTATCTTGTGCTGGTTCTAATTGTAGGGTTGTATTTGGTGATACATAAATATATTTATCTTCATCTACTAACAACCTAACATAACCATCACTACCAACTGTTAATACATCTCCACTTTCTAATAACATACCTGCATATAATTCGAGATCATCAATTTCTCCACGTTGGAGTAAAGCATCACCAGTTATTTCTGTTACTTCTATTCTTTGAACAACTTCTTGTTCTTCATTAGAAATAGATGCAATAAGCACTATTGCTATGATAAAGAGTATAGAAACAACACCTATAATTACATATTTTCTATTTTTCATCATAACTATTCACTAGTTTTAGCATAAATTGTATAAAAATCAATTGCAGGCATAGAAGCTTCTTCTAAGAACAATGAAAACTCTCCTAAAGAAACATCAGCATAGAATTCTTCTACACTTATTCCACTACGATAATCTAATAATTCACTAAAAAGTGTTCCTTCAGCTACTGCTACTTGTAATTTAACACCATCTTGGTAAACAATATTAAGCATATATCCATCCCATGCTTTTTCTAATAAAGCATAAACAGATGAATCTTGTTCTGGCATTGTTGTTAAAGAATATTCTTCTTCACAATTCCATGTTGTATACCAACCTAAAATATTATAATTTTCAAAAGTAATACTATCAAAATCTATTTCTTCTCCTGCTCTAAAGTAATAATATCTTACTTCTACATCGGTTGAAACAAACAATAAATAATAATCACCTTTATCTAAGTTTCTACTTTGTGCTTCTAATTCTATTTCATAACTAGTAAAACACATTCCTTGTGCTCCACTCATTGTTGCTTGATAAATGAAAGCAAACATTTCTTCATTTATATCTTCTATCACTAACTCAGATTTAGTAACTGTATCACTGGTAATTTCTAAACTATATCCTTGACCAACATAAGTTTCTTCTGTTACACCATTGATCGTATAACTAGCTAATACATATCCTTCTAAAGCATATAACGTAGAACATGTTTCTCCTTGTTCTTCTACTACTTCAACACCATAAATAGTACCTCTAACACCAAAACTAGCATTAGGAGTAGTTACTTCATAACTAGAATCATCACTTAAATCTTCTTGTATTTCACTAATAATAGTTCCTGATGATAATACTATTTCTGTATTTGAATCTGTTTCATCTCCACTACTATTTAAACAAAAAGATGAATTTTCTTTCACATAAATATATTTATCACCATCAATTAATACACGTAAATAAGAATCACTAGATACACTCACTTCATCTCCTGATTCTAGAAGCATACCTTCATACGCTTCTAAATCATCGATATCATCTCTTTGTACAAGGACATCTCCTGATACTTCTATTACTTCCATTGTATAAACAAATTCTTCTGTTTCTTCATTTGATGAACAAGCTACTAAAAATAGAACTACTACAAGCATTGTTGTTAGTTTTATTATTTTTTTCATAAAAATTACTCCCCTAAAGAAACTACTTCATAAAGTAATGTTTCTTCTTGTTTCCCTTTTAATTTTTTATATCCTAAAGCATTAAAAATAACTCTATTTCCTAGGGCATCTACTACTTCTTGACTTACTAGTATTTGATTTGCTTGCGCATTTGATTCTAAACGAGATGCAGTATTTACCGTATCACCAATAGCCGTATAGTCTAAATGCCTAACACTACCAATATTACCAACGACTGCTTCTCCTATATGTACACCGACACCTACCATAAAGGGATGTCCGTATTTTTCTAACGTATATTTATTACTTTCTTTACATGCTTCTCTTAGTTCTACTGCACATTTCACTGCACGATAGATATAATCATCTACATCAAATGGTGAATTAAAGACAGCCATTGCTGCATCACCCATAAACTTATCTACTGTACCTAAGTTATCAAAGATAACATTGGTAATAATATTGAAATGACCATTTAATATGTCTACTACTTCTTCTGGTGATAATCTTTCAGATAGTGTAGTAAATCCTCGAACATCAATAAATAATACAGCTATATGTTTTGTTTGACTATTTACTTGTTCTAAGTCTTCTTTGTTTGCAATTACTTTTTTTACTACTTGTGGAGATACATAAGTTTCAAACATTTGAATCGTTTCTCTTTGTTTTTTTCTTACCACAAAGTAACTAAATACTGTATAAAGTACCCATACTAAAAAGCTAATTACTGGTAGTACTAATAATGGAATACTTAATCCATTATTATATAAAGTCTTACAAGCTATAAAATAAATAATATTAATAACAACAGTAGTCATTGCTCCCTTAAGAACAGTGAAACTCATTACTAAATAACTAGAAACAAATATGAAAACAAACAAAATCAAACTATGTAACCAACTATCTATTGTTAATACTGTACTTCCATTTAAAATAGATTCAGCAATATTAATATGAATCTCTACTCCATACATCTGCGTATCCATTTCTATTGCAACATTATAAGCATCTTGCATCCCTGATGCATGTGCTCCAACTAATACATAACAATCTTTAAAACTACGAACATCTACTGTTCCATCTAATACATCAATTAAAGATACTTCTTCATAGGTACAACTCTTAGCAACATAAGAAAAACCAAATACATTACTACTAGACATATTTATTTCTGGAATTTCTACTCCTGTATTTTCAGCAATTTGATTAGCTAAAATAGCTGCAAAACTATAATAAGTACTATCTTCATAATCAATACTATATAAAGATCTACGAACTACAGAATCATCATCAATAATAGCGTTAGAAAATCCTTGTAATGTTACTTCTTGTAATGCACTAAAAGGTTCTTCAATAAATTCTACAGACATATTATCTACATTAATAACTGCTTCTTCTACTTCTGTTATCGTATCTTCAAAAGATATTAAATTAACTACAGCAACATTACCAAAATCCTTAGCAGCATCTACAAACGCTTGATCTCCATCTTCAGAAATAGTTCCTGAAAACAAAATATCGAAACCAATAAAATAAGGTGCATATTCTGTATCTAATATTTCAATTAACTGAGCATATACACTACGATCCCAAGTACCAAAGGTACCTAGTGTATCTAATGTTTTTTGATCAATTTTAATTACTTTTATATTTGTATTAATAGCACTTTCTTCTTGATATACAGCATCTTGAACTTTTTGATCAAAATAGTAAAAAACATTACTATAAGAACAAAAACTTCCAATCAAAGCTATAAAAACACAAACAATTAGTTTTTGTATTCTCATTTCTATAATTTGTCACAAATTAATTCAACAATATCTCTACAAATAGAAATATCTTTTTCTGTGAAATCACCTTCAGTTTTGTTTAATAATTGCACACAACCATAAACTTCTTCTTGAACAATAATAGGTAAACAAATAATATTTTTACTAACAAATCCAGTAGCACTATCTGCTTTTTGATACCATCTAGGATCATTCACTAAATCATTGCTTATAATTTCTATATTTTCTGCAACACATTTACCACATAACCCTTGTCCTATTGGTAATTCTAAATCTCTTAGACCATCTGTATGTTCTCCAAATAAAATATAAGGATAAATAACATCTCCTTCTACCATCCATACTGTTGCTGCTTCACAGCCAATTAATAATTGTAAATCATTGATTTCTTGTTCCATCTTTCTTTCCTCCCACTTATAAAGACATGAAAAAATCTAACCAAAAACTCGCATAAACACTAATTATTAACCCCATTAATAATGCACTTGGTTTTATTTTGTTTTTCAATTTATCATTGAAAACAAAATAAATCACTATTGGAAGTATCACTAATAATGGATTGATAACATAACATAATCCTATTACTAAAATATAAATCTTTAATAAACTATCTTTTGTTTCAAAAGGATTTCCTATCATATAACCTGTATTCGTTAATACTCGATAGGTAACATAGGTTGGTTGCCACATAATAGCAAAAAACAAAATATACCTACAAACCTCTATATTCACATTACTAACACCTAACTGTGATGCAAACATATCACAAAATAAGAATGTTAAAAAATAATGAATATGTTGATCAGCCATGTATAAAAACTTACCATATTTAACAAACCCAATCCCTTTTGCCATTAACTCATCTTTATTAATTGTAATATACGACTTTATGAAATCCACTATTGCATGTGATAAGGATATTACAGTAGCTAGCATAAAACTAGCCACTGTAATTCCTAAAAACAAACACCCTGCATAATGAATCAAAGTATATAATACACAATGTAAGAAAGTGTAATAGTATTCTGATGATTTCCCATTTGCAATTTCCCCAGTAGTTAAAATATAATCACCTAAGAAATGTGCGATAAACATTACAAATAATGCTTGTGTTAACATAATACCCTCACTTTCTATAGAATATCTTTTTCTTTGTTACTTTTTTTCAAGTACACCAATAATCCTCCAACACTAACTGAAAGTACTGCAAAGATAACAATATTTACTGTATTATCTTTTGCCTCACTAACATAAGATGTTGTTACTACAAGGTTATTTAATGTTCCTTGGTAACCTGCTTCACTGGCTACTTCTATTTTTTCTTGCACACTTGTAACTTCTTCACTAGCTGTGCTAATAAGCTCAGCTATGAAATAAGTTTCAAATGATAATACTTCTTCATTGTAAATAGAGACTGTTCCACCACTTGATGAACCGCTAGTACCACTTGTACTATCACTTTGAATAGCATCTATATCTGACTGACTAGCATCTTCAATAGCATCTTCCATATTTTGACTATCTTCATAAGATGCACCATAATCCACATCATCAGAATCATCACTACTAAATACACCAGTGATTAAATTCCATGCATAACCGATAAGTGAAATAGATGTACTCTCTGATAGTTCTATTTCTTCACCAGTAGAATAATCAAATGCGATAACTTCTCCAGTTTCATAACGGATCAACATTACGTGAACATTTGCACTTTGGTCAAAACTATCTGTTATTTCAACAATGCCTGTTAAATCAATTCCTTCAGGAATATGTAAAGTATCATTTAAATCAATTAAACTTCCATTTCCATTTACATATACCTTATAAACTTCATCATTATAATTATCTGCAATTAAATTAACACTCGTTTTATTTGCATCTCCATCAAAACCATACACATTCCCATTCTTAACAAAAATCACTTCATCAATAACTAGAGCTTCTGTTTGATTATATGTAAATGTTGAATATGTATATAATTTATTACCTTCATACTCACTTTCGTACAATGCAACAGAATCTTTCAATATCAAGTTATTATCAATTGTTTCAATAATAGTTTGTGTACTAAGATCATAAACATTACCTTCACTATCAAGTGCATAATCATCAAAAATATGAACCAAGTCTCCGACTATCGTTTCACCTGAACTATCCGTAACACCTTCAACTGATAAATAATAGAAGTTGTTTCCATAAGTTGAAATAAGTGATTGTAAATCTTCCACTTCATAATTAGTAGTAGCTTCCTCATTTCCGTTCATTAGAGTAATCGTTATATCATCCCCAAAATCATAAGATAAGGTCATAACACGACCAGTAACATCATATGTCACTGTATCTCCACCACTACTTACTTTAATTTGATAGTTATTCGTATCATCTTCATAAGCAACACTATCATCAAATTCAATATTTATACTATCGATTCCCGAAGCATAAACTGTATAATCTGGTAAATCAACTACATTTAACATCAACATGCTAAAGAGTGAATTTGTGGCTGCTATATTAATTGAAATAGGTGTGTAATTATCTGTTGAATCTCTGCTTATCATAGCTAAAGCAGTCCCATTAAATACTAAATTACCACTATACGTATTTGAAATACCTGTTGTTTGGCTATAAGTATATCCTGATTGATATGGATATAATGACGTTGTACTAGATGAAATCATTGGTGTGTATAAATAAGTTTCATAAACAAACATTTCTGTTCGAACATCAGGATTTTCCGCAGTATTTATTGCAAAATAAATACCTGGTATATCCGTTGTTAAACTATTTCCAGCCGCAAAACTTGTTACATCTACTTTCGTTGATTCACTGTAACCTTGTCCATCATACAAACGGTACCAAGTGTATGTTCCAGTTCCATCATCATCATCATCATTAACAGTTAATGTGATTTCTTCATTGCTAGTACTTGATTTATAATTTGATGCTACTCCATCTACTAAAATATCTACATATGAGTAACTTGTATTAGAATCTGAGTTAAAGAACTCACTAGTTAATGTAGTACCAGTACTATCTTTAATAGTTACTGTAAAGTCATTACTTACAGAAGTTCCCCAAGTATAACTTGCAGAATTATTTGCTACATTCAATGTTTCTGTTATTGTAGTAGAGCCATTTGTAATAACAAATGTATAATCTCCTGTTAAGTTAATGTTATTAAACTCTAACACATAATTAGAATCGGTATCTTTTGTTAAAATAATGTCAAAACTTCCTAAAGATCCAGTGTTTGGAAGGTAACTTAAGAAATAAGATGTTGAGTAATTAAGACCAGTTGATACACCACTATTTACAAATGAATAACTACTAACTTCTTCGAAAGAAACTAATGAGAATTCCTCTTCTGTTACATTTGAAACTTGGCTTTCAGTAATAGTAGATCCATTAATTAGTACTTCATCATAACTTACAATTGTTCCATAATGAGTAGGATAAATACAATCTAAACTTGAATATCCATTTTCTGTAACATCATCTTCAACATAACCAACACCATAAACATTATCATTACCAGAAACATCACTATAGTTCACCAAACTAAATAAGTAACGATATGTTGTTGTAGGACTTGTATAGTCTGTACGATAATATCCAAAGATACCACCAACATAATCATTCCCACTAACAGTAGTATCACTATATGATCTATAGAATTGCCCGTTATAATTTTCATTGTCATTCAAATAGAAATGATCCACTAATCCAATCAATCCACCTGTATAGTCACCTGAATTAGATGTTACACTACCACCAGTAACATAACTATATTGAACTGTTTCTGTTGTTATTTCTCCTGCTAATCCTCCAGCATATCCTTGCTCTGCATAAATGATACTATCACTTACAAAGCTTCTATATATGCTAGATCCATAAGAATAAATATAACTTGCCAAACCACCAGCATGACTACCACTAGTTGCCGTTATATTCGTATCTAAAACTGCTGAATAATAAACTGCACCATACGCTTGAGATATTGAATCGTTTGAATATGTATAGTTCCCTATAAAACCACTTAAACCACCTGCATATTGAGCAGCTTGCACATCACTATCAAAGACATAAGTATAGAACATTTGATAAGTTCGTCCACCAATACCTCCTGCATAGCTTTCACTTGCAGTAACATCTACATCATAGACATTCAAATAATATGTTTCTCCAGATACATATCCTCCAATACCACCAACCATTCTTACTCCAGAAACAGTGATATCTCGAACATCAGCATCACGTACTGTACCATGCCCAACAACACCACCAACTTGATATTGTCCTGTGACACTAATACCATCGATGGAATACCCAGTTAAATCATCGTTACTAATCGTTGTTGAAGTATAACCTGCCACACCACCAATACGATAACCTAACGCTTCTAAGTCTTCACTTAAGCCATCTGTATGATACATCCCATTAACTTTTACATTTGTTGCAGATATAGATAAGTTAGAGATATTATTACTACTCCCTACTACACCACCAACATATGCCGCACCTGTTACTGTTACATTATCTACTGAAATTGAACTCAAATCTACTAAGGATGTGTCTACTTTATTAATATAGCCAACAATACCTCCAATACGATACCCGTTTTCCACTTCAACTGTCACATTACTAGCAGTTACATTTTGTATACCACTAGTTGTATAACCAACTACAGCCCCTGTATAAACGGAACGATAAATATCGCTATATGTATGCATTTTAATTGTAACAGTATCGACTGTTACATTGCTAATAAGGCCATAAGCAGATGAAATCATACCTGCATTTGTTGAATTAGCGTTTTCAACATATATTGAATTCTCTGTGAAAACTAAGTTGTCACTAGTACCTTGCACTACTCCTATAAAACCAATATTAGACTGTGCACTAGTAGAAGTAGAATTTATTGTTGAACTGCTAATAGTAATATTACTAAAGCTTGCATAGATAGTACTTACTAAATTATCATCCGTTGTATCATCTAACTGAATATTTTTTAATTCAGCCAAGCTACTTCCATCGTAACTTAATAAACCATCAAGTCTATTTAATGATAAGCCATCAAGTACGTCATAACCTTCTTCATAATATTCAGCGAAATCAATTGAACTTGTGATTTGAATATTTTCATTTGTATATCCATGGTCACTCATAATATTGTACCATTCATCCGTAGACCCTATTGTCCAATATACAGTTATTCCATAGTCAACAACAGATACTAGTTCAACCAGATCACTAGAATCAGTATTAGAAATTAAAGTAGCTGTAATAAGATATAAGTCAAATGCACTCTCTTTTGTAGATTCAATATATACAACAGTTGCAGTTCCACTCGAATTTGTAGTATACGTTACATTAGCCTCAGCCATTCCATCAATAATAACCGGGTAGATCTCTTCATCAATATAATACCCTTCATGTTCTATTCGAATAGTTGATACATAGTATTGATTGTTATATTCAGCGTCAGTAATTTGCATATTAATAGAACCATTATTTACATAATTATCTACCTGATTATCAAGTAACTCACCATTTGTATCATAAAGCTTTGGTAATAATGCATCAGAAACTTCACTATAATCAAATTCAGAACCCATAACAATCGTATTAACATAAGTACTTTCAACTTGTAATTCTTCATATGTTAAAATACCATCTGTATAATCAGCTCCAGGATCATTACTGTTTATTGTTTGTCCTTCATACCCGTAATTGTTATCTGCATAATACCAGTTATCAATAGCAGCAATTCTATGTGTATAAGTTGGCTCTTCTTGCATAATAACAATACTTCCTAATGCTAAACAGTCCGTTACATAAGCTGCCGAAGAACTTCCTGAAATACCTCCATTAAAGTCTCCACTAGCCACAATTAGAACATCTGTCCAACAATTTGTAATAATTGGTGCCCCAAGTCCGATAATTCCTCCATTATATGAAGGGTTTTCGATACGACCTACAGCATAACAGTTTTCTATAGAACCACCTGATGCATTACCAACAATTCCACCAATAGCCATTGTTTGTGTAAGATCTAAATCATGTGTTGAAATATAAAAATCTTGAACATAGCAATTAGATATTATACTATAATTTGTATTTGCAATTAAACCACCCGCAGTATACGGAGAATCTAAAGAACCATTTGTTAATGTTACATTACTAGCACTACAATTAGTAATGGTACATCCCCAAACTTGTCTTGCTAAAGTACAGCCATCATAATTGGAAACAAAATCAACTGTATCAAAATGTATATTATCTAATGTTGAATAATATGAATAGAAAATAATACCCGTATCATTACCTGATTCTTTATCCCAAGATAAATTTTCAAAATTAATATTAGAAATAGTAGCATACTGTAGTTTATAGAATAGTAGTGCAGAACCACTAAATTGTGATGAAGTTAAATCAATATTTTTGATTGTATAATTGTTGCTTGTTAACTCACCATAAGCATTATAAATACCACCATCAAATGTCCCATAGAAAGTATTACTAACATATACTTCATTAGTCCAGTTTCCATCAAAATCAGCAAAATCAATATCTGAAGTTAACCTGAAATTCCATGTCGTATGATTTTCCATTTCTACAAAGTCACTTATTTCATCAATTGAATAATAGAATGAAACATCAAGTGCTTGATTTACAGACACTTCCACTGATAAACTACCTGAACTATAAACAAAGTTCTCCAGTGTATATTCATCAATATAATTAGGATCAGTTGTATCCATTGATAACTTTACAGTAACAATATAGAAGTCATCTCTAAGTGCTTGCGTTGTTACAGATGCATTTAAGCCATCCACACTAACAGAACTAATATAAGTATTAGATGGATTATAGAAAACAAATTCCATCGTAGTATATTCTAAAGTTTCTAATGTAATTGTTGAATATAAATATTCTGGTCTAATTACAGTGTCTAATTCTGGTAATTCTATGTATACTTGTTTATCATACATACTACTATCTAAATCAAGTATTGGATAGAATCCTTGGCTAACCATTTCATCAACAATAAAGTTGTTATCCTCGTTAAATGCAATATCATACCATTCTGAATCATATAAGTTTTCTACTTCTATATATTCACTATACATAACTTCATATGTTTGATATTCAGAAAGTAAATAAACATTTTCAAAAGAATCATCAAAATGAATACTTCCTGAAAGTGAGCTAAAGAGAGGATCTTCTTCGTTAGTGAATCCCATATCAATAATCACACCACTAGGATCATAATAGAATTCATATCTAGTAGAAACAGCAAAAATATTTGTAAATCTGCCCTCTCCATCCACTGAAATAACTCCAGAATACCATGTTTCATCAGAAGCTTGATCATAGTTACTAGAAATATCACAAATAGCATACACATTTTCTACAACAGAATTAGTTGTAGTATAATACGTTAAAACACCCGCATTATCATGTAAGTATACAGATGCATCTTCATCCGTATTATAAATATAACCATTTGATATCGTTCCGTTGTTATAACGTACAAATACTGCACTATTTTCACCATCTTCTTCATTATAGAAGAAAGTATCCCCATTAAATTCAATAATGAAATTATCAATAACACCATTTTGCGTATTATTATCAATTAAGTTAGATAAAACTGGGGAATCAATGCTCTTATTAATTGTATATTTAATATTACTTAGCGTTCCATAGTTTGTATTTAAGAATGTTCGACAAACATCTCCATCCTCAATAATAATTTCTACGTTCCTTATTTCTCCTCCAATATATAAATCTTGGAAAAGCGCTTCATTTGTTGTACCACTACGAGTTAAAGTAATAGAATATCCTTGGAAATCTAATATACCTCCAAAATAAATATAATTGGTTGTAGTTCCTTCATCTTCTCGAATATCATTAACTACATAGTAAGTAGCGTAACGATCCATTTCAATTTCTTCAAAATCATTGATACTATCAATGAATTTAATAGTATTATCGGTTTCAAATGTAACAGAATCCAGTACTACTGTACGTCCATGATACTCTATTGAAATCTCATATTTATATGCTTTATTACTATTTACCGTCTCCGTAGAGAAGATATCAACATCTATATTACCAGTACCATCATATTCTAATGTCTCAATATGTTCATAAGAAATATCACTTGTTTCATATGTTTGTCCTGTAACAATTTCTGCTTCATATTTCGTAATTGTATATGTCGTATCTGAATTATATTCATTCAATAAGAAGAAAGCATCATCTCGAGTATCTTCTAAAGTCCAATGTAACGTAGCTTGAGTCGATATAGAATCTTCTCCATAAAGTGTATCTGTCTGTGACAATCGTCCCATTCTAAATACAGATGTTCCTCCTAATGATGTTGTATCCAGCATCACTCGAACATATGCTGCACCCGAAGGTACTTGTGCCGTTCCGTGAGAACCACTATAAAATGTGTTTTCTGTTGCTAGATAATTGTAATTTTCATCATAAAAATACAATCGATAAGTCACTGATGATTTTATTTCTAAAAACTCAGATGCCGTAACTTCTAGGTATCCTGTTGAAGAATAGGTTGCACTCGTATAGTCGGCACTCGCCGCTCCAACTTGAACATCTAAAACGAAGTCAGAAGAATCAACACTAATATCAAGTATTGTATCCACATTTTCTTCAGTGTATTGATAATAATAAGCTTCTTCTAGGTTATCCATAAATCCAGTTACACGAATGTGTGTAGCTGTTTTATAATTAAATTGTGAGGAAGAAATATAATTACTAATTGAAACCATACCTGTTCTTTGCACAGTAGATGAAAGCTCACCTACAAGTGTGTATACACCGGTACTATCATCATAAGAGTAGAAAGCAATATATATTACTTCTGCATAATCACCAAAATTCACAAAAGTACTATAATAACTACTATTACAATTATACTCTAAGTAATCCGTAGTAAAATATTCATCCCAACCTTCTTCTTCCACTTCGTTAGTAGAAACATTATATCCAGCATTTTCTTGAATATCCACACTACTAGCAACATATCCATAATCACCTGATGTATTAATAGTATCGTAGTTATATGACACATTATATAATTCTATTGCTGCTATTAATCCTTCTTCGTAACTAAAAGAAAATTCTTTTATAACAACTTGTGATTGTAATAAATCATCATCAAAAGTTAAATTATATTCTTCTGCTACAAATGCAAGGGTATAGACATGCCCTTCTGATAAACAGTCAAAACGAATATCTTCCACTGTACTAACATTTAGAGTAATCGTATTTACTAAAGCCCCATCTTCATATAATTGTGCTGAATACACACCATCTGTAATGACATCATGAATATCAGTAACTTCCAAATTATAGATTTCTAAAATACTACCTGCAATAAAATAATCTTCATAATAAATAGTTGGTTCCTGTTTTAATGTTTCAAATTCATCATCCGTAACAGATGTTGTAACACTAAACGCATTAGATCCTAAATCTGCCATACTAGTCATTTCATATTCATAAACAGAAGCAGCTAATAATGTGCCCTGCAATAATTCAACAGATATTGTCCCTGCATTAACATCATTTGAACCATATAAACCACTATTTAAGAATGTTTGCCAAACACCATTTGTTTCTAATGCTTCTTTTGAAGCATATAGTAATACCCGTGGTGTTGATTCACTTTCGTCACCTTCTACAATAACTAGTGCACCTAATTCTTCATCATAGTTTTGTTCTATATTTACACTATTAAACATGTCATCTGTATATGTATATGATAAAGACTGTCCATCAGTTTCAAAATACATTGTAAAATCAGTTAATAAAGTAATTAAACTTGACGATGAATTTTGAGAAAGAGACATTGTAACAGTTGCAGTAGTACCGCCAATGTTTATAAACTCATTATTGTAAGTAATACTCCCAACTGGAATAGAGGCAGTATAAAATGATAATTCACCTATCAACATATCTTCTTGATCACCTTGATTATCCTCTAGGTTATAACTTCCATATGCATAAGCACTTACTGTTGAAGAATACGGTAAATTAGTAATAGTAAGATATACTTTTCCAGTATTTGAAGCTGAAACTTCTACTTCACTACCTGAAGATGTAAAATCATCTAATGTGTATTCTAGCTCTACCACTTCCCCAGCATACATAATAACTACAGTATATACATCTGAAGTCATTGCTTCATAATCATCATTTAAACTTAATTCTAAAACCACTTCTTCTGTACTTCTTGAACTAACTGAAATATCTACGGATGGAGCCTCTTTACATGTTGTATATTCTCCATCATTTTCAGGAACAAGCGTAAATTCATTTCCATAGCGGTCATATGCAACAACATAATATGAGTAAGTACTATTCGGTTCTAAATCCGAAGAAGTAACATAATCAAGCACAGATCCACTTCTTAAATTCGAAATTGTACTATTCGAGACTTTCGAAGTAATGATTTCTCCTGTCTCTTGATCTTCAAAGATGAAGTTCATTGTATATACATATGGTAGTACATCTTTATAGAAATTTTCTAAAGAATCATCATCTGGATCATAATCTGTTGTATTCTCCATCGTAAAATCAACAACTCCCATAGATCTACTATAAAGAATAGAATCTTCTTCAAAAGTTAAATACACATCTGATATATTTCCTTCAAAAGGTAATGTTGTAATAGCTGTTAAATCTAGACATTGTTCTGTTACCTTAATGTTATATTCATTATAATATGTAAAATAAGCTTCTATATAGAATGTTGTATCCGGATTTAAACTCGATAAAGAAAAAATTCCCGATTTCTTTGTTTGATCTCTTAACACTAAAGTTCCAGACTCATTATAAACATAGAATGTAACACTTCCATCTATTCTGCTAGCTGGGTCATCAATTTCAATATCACCATTTACCGTATAAACCCATGTAGAAAGATTTTCAATAGTAACTTCTGGTTTAACGTATGGAATTTCTTGTGGTTCTACCGTTTCTGTTGTGACTTCTTCTTCTTCTTCTGATTCTTCTTTTATCACAACTTCTATTTCTGGTGGATCTTCAGGGGCATCAACTTCTTCTGCTTCTTTTAGCGCTGTATCCAAAGGTTCTTCAGCTATATCTTTTAATTCTTCTATTTTCTCTAAAATTTCTTCTTCTTCAATTTCTTGTTTTACCAACTCTACAACTTGATATAAATCATCATAAAAATCAGAATATTGGTAAGTAACATCATCATAAGTAATGGTAGCATTTTGTAATCCACGAATTGCTAAAAACTCATAACTACCATCTTCATAATTATAAACATTAATAAATTCATCATCAAAATATACTATTGCATTTTTAGAAATAGTAAATTCTTCTAATTGTGTTTCAATCACAAAATCAGTTGTAGCTACAAATAAACCATTTCTTAATTGTGCTAAAATATATGTATTGTCATCAACAACTCCACCATCCATATTAAAACAAGTTTGGCTAGCAATTGTTGTCCCATCTACTGTTGCAGCAAATTCAAATTCATCAGAAATTAAATATGCTCCTCCGTTGATAAACTTGATTGCATTTCCATCTCTAATAATTGCAGGATAACTTAAATCAATTTGTGTTCCTTCTTCAGTATAGTAACTACTAGATTTTTCATAGATATAATCAAACTCATCAATTTCTACCAAATCAAAATCATCAGCATCATTATAAGTAATATCTATCATATATTCATCTATCTTACTTTCAGGCATAACAAAACCATCCTCTTCTACATAAGAAGAGATCGTAGTTGTGTTATTTAAAACAAATATCAGCATTATTACTATAAATGCTGCAAATCCCAGTATTTTTTTCATTTAAGTTATCCCCCACACCCTATTCTATAACATCTAACAATTCTGGATCATCGAACAATAATATCTTTTCATTGTTTGAAGTATATAAAATATCATTTAATAAATCGACTGAATAATCACTACAAGAAGCTTCTAATGTAGAAGTATAGATATATCCATACTCCATTGTTTCATCCGTTTTATTATATAAACTATATAATCCATCTACGGTTAAAGAAACAGTTGAATATTTTCCTAACTCAGTATCAACTCCGTTAATTCTTACAGTCATTTCATCTAAAAAAGTATAAGTATTTTGACCATCATAAATAAATCCACCTGATACACCAACACCATTGATAATGGTACCAGATTCATAATTTACTTCAGTAAAGCATGGCACTTGATAATAATAGATACCTCTAGCATCTACATAAATCGTATAATCAGGCATTACCATATAACTTTCATCCACCATATATAATGGACTAGTATCTAGGTATTCATATACGTCAGCTCCCTCATAAGTAGCTCCAACATCATCATAGACAAACTCTATTCCAGAATCATATTCTACTTTCATTCCTAAGATAACTTGATAAGCATCATTTTCTAAATCATATGCATTCGTACTATCTAAAAATAAAAATATCATTGCTACAAAAAATGAAAAAGAGAGTATTAAAAATATTGGTATAAATTTTTGTATACTACGCGTCATTTTTTAAAACCCTCCCTTTTGAAATAATTTGTAATTCTGCAGTGAAGAAATAAATACTATATAATATCACTACAATAGAACCTGCTATATAAATAATGAAAAATCTTTGATCAAATCTAACATTTTGAATGTAATCTAACATAATACTAAACAAAACCAATGAAACACCTTGTAAAATTCTATTTACTAAAGTAACAATACTACGTAGTTTCGGTAAATTTAGTACTATTTCAAACACAACTAAAATTAAAAACAAATATATATGTACCATTTCTAATGGTGCATATCTAATTGGGCAACTAATAATAAATAGAAGCAGTAAGAAAGCAACACTTATTTTTACAGTATCTTTTTTTCCTAATAAGAAAAATATCCCTATTACTTTCTTTTTACTTGTTTGAATATTGTATTTCTTTACATCTCTAGAGAAATAGAAAACCGCTACTAATGTAACAATAGTAACCAAAAGAATAAATTCTTTACAAGATGCAATTGCATTATATACAGTTGTAGCACTTTCCATTAGTCATCACTCTCTCTATCGTCTACTCCGCTAATGATAAGTTGACTTTCTTCTAAATCATCTTGGATAAAGCGGAATTCATTTTTTTTATGTACAAAAAATCCTTTAACACCTTCTAAAACTGTTTCTACTTCTTCTTCAAGAATCGTAATTGTTCCATCCACTTCCCCTAATGCAGGAGTATGATCTGTCATAAATAAGAATCGATGATCCTTATTTTTCACTCGAACAGCAATAACATTTTCAAATACTGTTAAGCCATGTGCGAAATCATAAATAGATGCTGTTATTTTTTTTGCAGCTACTTCTTCTTTTTTTTCTTTCATACGATTAACCTTTTAATGATCCAATGTACATAAATTTAGATTCATCTAATTGATCATATTCACCTTTTAAGATAGCTTCTACATCATCTAAAATATCCACAACTTGAACAAATTGTCCTGGTATCCCAGTAAAGTTTTCTGCTACAAACATTGGTTGAGTAAAGTAGTTTCTTAATTTTCTTGAACGATAGAATATTTCTCTATCTTGTTTCGATAATTCTTCAATACCTAATACCGCAATAATTTCTTCTAATTCACCATATCTAGCTAAGTGACGAATAACATCTTCTACTAATTTGTAATGTCTTTCCCCTACTTTTTCAATATCAATCATTTTACTATATGTTTGGAATACATCGATTGCTGGATAGATTCCTTTTTCTGCTACACTACGACTAAGTACAATTTGTCCATCCATATGAGAAGAGATTGTTTGTACTGCACTATCAGTTAAGTCATCGGCAGGAATATAAATAGCTTGGAATGATGAAATACTTCCGTTACCTGTAGAGTTAATACGTTCTTCTACATCAGAAACATCACTTTCTAAGTTTGCTGGATACCCATTTTCAATAGGCATGTTTTTCATTTCTGAGTTGATTTCTGATTTTGCTTGTACAAAACGATAAATATTATCAATAAATAACAATACGTCTTGTTTCTTTTCATCTCTTAAATACTCAGCTAATGTTAGTCCTGAATAAACTGCTTTTGATCTAGAAGTAGAATTCTCGCTCATTTGACCAAAAACAATACTCATCTTATCTAATAAATCAGCTTCTACCATTTCATCATATAATTCTTTACCTTCTCTTGAACGTTCTCCAATCCCTACAAATACAGAGTTAGAGTTAAATCCTTTGTAAACATTATTAATTAATTCTTTAATTAATACTGTTTTACCTACACCGGCACCACCTAATAACCCCATTTTGTAACCTTTTTGCATTGGTGCAAAGAAGTCTAATACTTTAATACCTGTCCATAAAACTTCCCCTTCAATATCAATTTCTTCTAAGTTTAAGTTTCTAGAATAAATATTTCTAGTTTGAGGGTTTTCAATAGATAAACCATCAATTAGATTTCCATAAGAATCAAATACTTTTCCAAGCATAGCATCAGAATATTCAATACTTAATCCATTATCTTTTGCATATACATCTAAACCTTTTTTTAATCCAACAACACTACCAAAAGGAATTGCTGTTATCATATTTCCACGAATTTCCATTACCTCAAAATTAGATGCTTCCTCATTAGAATAGCAGTACAAAACGTCCTGTCTTTTAATTTTTACATCTTCATCTACTAGAATAGTAACGCTCAATTCGGATACTGCAATGATTTTTCCTATTACTTCTTCCATAATTACCCTCCTTGTTGTTTAGCTTTAGAATGTGTTTCGATAACTTTTCTAAACTCTTTAACCTTCTTTTCTTTACGGACTCTTTTTGTATGAATTTCATCTAATTCATCTATTTTCTTTAAAGATTCACTAGTTGTGTTTTGTCTTAATATGTTTTCTGCTGCACTTGTATTAAAATCACATAACTTAACTTGATATCTTAAATATAGTTTTACTAGATTACGTAAAATATCATCTACATCACCTTCCCATTGGAAGTCGGTATAATAATCAACGTTTTCTTTTTCAGTATAATCAATTGGATAAATCATACGTTTATCCACACGGATATCAGTTACTGATGTATAACGATTATATACAACATGTATTTCACTATATTCCGGGTTATTAACAATTTCTCCAAGTAAATCAAATACTTTTTGTGGCGATGCCATAAACTCTTCTCTAGTTAAACGTATCTTTGCTTCACGATCATAACGAAATAGTTTAGTACCTAATAATACCTTATCACAATCAGTATCTTCTAAAATATAATCACCTATTTGGCTATTGTAGTTACTACAAAAACCTCGATCACTCCCAAAATAAATTACTAATTTTTTTCCTGTTTTTCTTGGCGCTAAAATTTTCTTATCAACAATCAGATTTTTATTATAAATAATCTGATCAATCATCATCGTTATTTCATCTTGTAGTAAAAAGTATTTTTCTGCTTTTTTTCTAGCACTATCCACACGTAATAAAGAGTGGAAATTCATTACCTTTACTATGTTTCTAATTTTAGCCATAACTATTCCTCAATAATTGCAGCGAATCTTTGCACCATGAAATCTGGATCAATAGGAGTGAATTTATACTGTGTAAAGTTTGTTAATAACTCTTGTCCTTGACGAAGTTTCTTTTGTAATTCTTCACCCATTTCGTCAATGTTTGCTAGTTCATAAATTTCTCTAGTTTCCAAATAAGAAAGTAATTCACGACGAACTTTTGTACCAACACGTTTTACATCTTTTTCTTGTACTGCCCCACCTAAACGGGATACAGACAATCCGTAGTTAATCGCTGGTTTTTGTCCTTTGTCATAACTCTTTTTAGAAAGCACAACTTGTCCATCTGTAATTGAAATAATATTTGTTGAAATATAATCTGTGATATCTCCACCACGTGTTTCACAAATAGGTAATACTGTAATACTACCACCATCTTGATGTTGACATCCTTTTTCTAACATTTTTGAATGAGCGTAGAAAATATCGGCTGGATAAGCATCACGTCCTGGTTCTTTTCCAGAATATAAAGCAATTTCACGATGTACATCGGCATGACGTGTTAAGTCATCAATAACTACTAATACATCAATACCTTGTAACATATACTTTTCAGCAATAGCGAATGCACCATAAGGTGTTAATGAAAGAACCGGTGGTTTTTCATCATTAGTTGCAGCAAGAATAATTGTATATTCCATTGCCCCTCTACTAGCAAGTTGTTGATGTATTTCTTTTACTGATTTCTTTGTTTTACCAACAGATACATAAATACAGAAAACATCTTTCCCTTTTTGATTCAAAATAGCATCTAACGCTATTTGTGTTTTACCAGTTTTTTTATCTCCGATAATTAACTGACGTTGTCCTTTACCAATAGGATACAATAAATCAATACCTGCTATTCCTGTATATAAAGGTCTTGTAACACCACGTCTTTCCATAATTGTTACTGGTTTTGTATTCAATGAAAAGTCTACACAGTCTTGAAATTTTTGTTTATTCAATTGATTAAAACCAAAAATATCAACAACATGACCAATAGAATCCAAAGAATATTGCATAACAAACTCTTTTTTTGTTCTTGAAACTTCATCATTTACATAAATATCATCATATAACTTCACAATCGAAACAATGACAGTATTTGTAGAAATATTTGATACATACCCTATCGCTTTATTTCCAATACGAACTTCCTCAAAATAGAAAGCATCTTCTAATCCTGCAACCTCTACAATATAGTCACGAATACGAGTAATTCTTCCTGTTTCATAAATATTTTTTGCTTCTTTTATCTCTTTAATTTTATCACTAATGATCTGATCCATGTAATTACTCATATTTTCCTCCCGTTGAAACACTATAATCATATAGATTATCTCTATATCTTATTGTGTAACCCTCTCCTATTGAAGTATCTTTCACATAAGAAACATTTCTTAATTCACCCTCTGTTAACGGTTCTCCTTCATGTGAAGCAACAGTTATTTTTGAATCATTATAGAAAATATAATCTCTAATAAAGTTCATAAAATCTACAAATTCAAAATAATCATGTTGTGCTAAATATCTTTGTAAAATACGTCTTTTCCCTGTTGAATTAGATACTACCTCACGAATAATTTCTAATTGTTCATCTTGAGTCAACGTATGCATACTGTATTGTAAATGAAAATTAAATAATGATAATAATTCCTTAAACTCATGTGCATTAATATCTTTTCTAGCTTTTGATAAAACTGTTGCTTTATCACCAGCTTCATTTCTAGAAAAATCATAAAAATTATTTCTAACCTTGTTGTAATCAGTAAAGAAGTTTTGATCAATATACTTTCCTTCATTCATAATGACATACTTGTTTTTTTCATAATCTACTTCTTCTTCTACCTCCACATTTAACAAATCATTTAAGTCTTCTATTTCATCTTCTTTTTTAGCTATTTCTTTGCTTTTGTTATCTAAAATAGCATCATAATATACTGCTAATCGGTCAACATCTTTGCTTATTTGTATTCCTAATTGTTCTTTGATTCTTGCAATTGCCAAAGTGACAAAGATTGTCATGATGACAACTACAAAAATCATCGCTATAAGTTCCATATTAATTATAATAATGGATTAAAGAATAACAGTAAGAACACAAATGCGAATAATAACAGTAATAACACTGTTAAAACAACTGCAACAACCATTACTGATTGAATTACATCATTCTTTGTGTCTGGATTTCTCCCTACTGCTTCAGCTGATTTTGACCCTAATAAACCTAAGCAAATACCTACTCCTAAGAAAGCTAAACCTACCATCCAACCTATTGAACTAAATACCGCTACCATAATTTCTTCCATATCATTTCTCCCTCTTGTACATTCTTAAAACTCTAGTTTAATACATATGATGTTTTATAAGTCATTAACGCTGTATACTCATCATTTACTTCCACATAAACTGTTATTACCACTGTAGTAATTACTTCAGAATTACTAAATGATCCAGTTGTGTCATCACTATAAGCAATATATATCGTTTCTCCAGTACTAGAACTAGCTGTGGAACTGTTAATATCAGTTTCTATTGTTGATACGGCTGTCCCCTCAACATTTTCTCCAACTACCGATACATATGCATTTGATGCTCCATAATAATCATCTAATTGAACCTGTAAATATAAGCCATCTGTTGTTTGACGAACAAGAGTTAACTCATTAGAAGCCGTTGATGTAGTTGATTTTATAACATCATCCACATAATATACAGATGTTCCATTTTCTTCTAAAATATGTCCTAGAACAACTTGATATTGACTATCTGGTGTAAGTGAGCTAAATGTAAATGATGTATCATACTGTGACAAATATTGCATTTGTATAATGTCTTGATCATCAGTTCCAATATCATCCGTATCTGCACTGCCCGGTAATAACGCTAAATAAATCATACCGTACTGACCATATGGATCGTTCACATAATAAGAAACATCAAATGTTGTACTTGTTGTAGTAACTCCTCTTAACATAATAGCTTTAAATGTATCCACGAACTCGCCGGCACTACCGTCTCCTCCGTCTCCACCATCACCACCAGTACCACCAGTACCACCGTCAGCACCATCGCCTCCGGTACCTCCAGTACCACCAGTACCACCAGTACCACCAGTACCACCGCTACCACCGTCTCCAGCAGTACCACCAGTACCACCATCACCACCTGTGATATCAAGTACGATTTCATCGGCAGTATCTTCTTCATAAACATCTTTATATAACGTATCATCATAAGTGTTTGTTGTACCAATAATTGTACTTAGAACTACTTCTTTTGAGTTATAAACCATTAATTCATTTGCAATATCGAAAGAGATTTTTTCACTTAACAATACTGTTGGTTTTGTTGTTTTAATATTTATTTCAGAATTTGTAATTTCAGCATTACCAGAAGTATCCATGTATACCATTACAAATCCAGTTGTAATAAATAATTCTTCTGAATCTTGAATAACACTATCTACAAATAAATATAAACGGTCATCTAATTTATAAAAACTAGTTTGTTGTAAATTTTCTATCAAATAACCATCTGTTAATAGTAATGCATTGCTATCTTCATCAATCGCATATCCACCACCAAAAACAGTAATCATACCTTGACTATATGCTATCGTGTGTTCTCCTAAAGAATACACGATACCATTTTCGTCTGTCACCTCATAATCTCCTGACCAACTTTGTTCTAAAACACAGTCAGTTGAGACATAGAATGGTGTACTATCTTCATCATAAAACATTGTTTCTGCACTAAATGCATATACTGTACTTTCCTGACTTGCAACCATATATACTACTGCTGCTAGCCCTCCCAGTATTATCACTACCATACCAATAAAAACATTGATAGAAACGATAGCTTTTTTATTTAATTTTCTCATTTCCATTCCTCTTTTCTATTGATAGTAATATGTGTAAGATTTTTCATCTATAATTGTTGGACTATCTGATATGTTTCCATCTTTATCATAATAACCTGTATAATATACAACCTTGATACTATGCATACCAACCGTTCTTAATACCGCTGGTAAATCAAGTACATAATAGGAAACATCTAAGTTCGTGAATAAAGCCCCACTTGAGTTATCAATAACGCCACTAGATACATTTTGTCCTTCAGAGTTAATAATAGAATATTCTATAGCATCAATTTCATTAATACGATATGCCCCATTAAATACTAATTGTATTTTTGTAGAGTCAGTAGCATTACTTTGTACACTACTATCACCTATCGAAACACTATTATCCGAATTGGTTGTCATTGTTGTTGCTTCTAACACAGTTCCGTTTTCTGTATCCACAACACCATCATGATTTACATCAATATTCGCTATTACTTCTATCATATAAGTAACACCTAAATAATCCTCGGTAAATCCACCTGCTATCTTAATCGTATAAGACGATCCAGAAGTATAAGTGTCATCTTCTAATTCTACTTCTGTTTTTGTCCCAGTTTCATCTAAACGATAAACTTTTACAGTATATGTATCATTATCCATTAACACTTTATATGCATCATTAACAAAGACTTTAAAATAAACATCTTCGTCATTTACCCATCCATATGTAGAAACACCAGGTTCCTCTAATAAAGGTAAAACAAATTCAATATCGTAAGACTTCCCATCCTCTACTATAGAAGTCTTAATTTCATTACCATCTTCATCTAGAATGTTTGTACTATAAATATCAATGCATAAGTAATAAGATTCTCCTAGTGTTAAATAATCTAAGTACGATTCACTATTTGTTGTATCACCGTCATTCGCATTTAAATCAAATGTATCAGTCATCGTTGTCACATAATCAACTGATTGTGTAATACCGTCACCTAGCATACCAGCAGATTTCATTTGTGCATACGTCATTACTACCTGACCAGTTTTATCTTTAATACTATATTCAATACTCATATTAGTTGTTTGTGAAATACTATATGTAAGAATCATTTCATGAGTCTCATAACTTGAATAAGCAAAAGTGATAGGTGTTGAGGTTGGTGTGATAGTCACATAATCATCTGTTGTAACTTCCACATACCAGTTACCTACTGTTTCATCCCCTGTCTTTAACAGGTAAATTTTCTTAGTATCATCATTAGCATCGATAGTATAAGCATAAATACGATATGTCGTACCTGCTTCTAACGCTAAGTCAATATTACTTCCATTTTGCCATTGAGAGATATCATATTGTATATAAGTAACCTTACTTGTATCAGCTTGATTCACTGCCTGAAAGTATATTAAATTTGATGTGATATAATCAGTCCCTGATATCACTACAGATTCCAAAGTAACAGTAGTTGTAGTTGCATCTGATTTAACTACTGAGATAGAAGGTGTGATCGTTGATATGGATAATGAAGCAGATTGACTTATAGATTGGGATGCTACTTTTTTAGCTACTAAATAATATTGATTAGTTGTATCTAATGTATTAGTAGATAACAAACCACCTGTTGTCATTGAGATTCGATTTGTGTAATTTATTCCACTAGAGCTAAATTCAGATTGGTAAGTAGTAACAATCGATGTTGTTTTAGATAAAGCACTCAAGCTAGTTGTAGCTGTTGCTTTAAATAACGAACCAGTGGCTGAACTAGAGCCTGTTCCGATACTATTTTGTGTTGTATTGTACATATAGTATGTTGATAAACTTGAAGATCCAGTCTCGTACATTTGATACGCCACCGCATTTGTTGTTTCATACTCTGACCATGAAATATATCCAGTATCATATATTACTTTTGCACTAACACTAATTGAGCTATTACCAACTACGCTTTCTAATTCAGAAAAAGATAACGTTGTTCTATAAGCATTACTGTCCAATGTTTTATAAAGAGTCACAATATTGCTAGTATTATCAAATGTTAATTCAACACCTATAATTTTATTCGAAATAGCAGTGCTTAGCGTTCCATTTGATACTAAGTCATCTATATTAAAATCTACGGTAACAATATTTGTGTCTTGATCAGCAGAAGCACTAAATGTTATTGCTGATAAATCAGATTCACTAACTTTTGTTGAGCTATCTAGTGGTAAATTAATGGAAACCGTATTATATTTACCATACTCTGACTCATATAAGTTTTGTGAAACTGCTAATGTATAATAATCAATCCCTGATAAACCGGATTCTATTGTTATTTCTTCGTAATTCACACTACCATCAATCAAATTTTCTGGTATCGTCCCAGAATAAGTATTCGAAGTTCCAGTCACAGTAGAAGACGTACTTAATGTTCCATCTGTATCTTTTATTGCATATCTTATATCTGTTTCCGTACTAGATTGATCATATACGTAAGCATATAATTCTGCTGTTGCTCTAGGTGTGTCTTTAATACCTGAATTCAATACGTAATCTGCTTGGTCTGATAAAGATAAATCAGCAAAATCAGCGTATTCGTATGGATAAATTTTGGTATCACTTGCTGTGTTATCGTAATATTCTACAACATATGTAAAGTAATAGTAATTACCTCTTGATAGAGAATCCTCTGAATATGTATCAGAATATAAGATAGTATATCCTCCATACACAGTCCCCTCATCAGGAGAAGTAATTGTATCAGCACCAAATATAACTGCAATATCTGGTAAGAAATAAGAGTCAGATGAAACCGCTACTTCCGCACTATAATCCCAGGTTCCATTTTCATTTGTTATTAAGCCATTATCATAAATAAGACTAGATGTACCTGTTGTGTCAGTATCACTATCGGCAGCTGCACCTTCATAAGTTATAGAATCAAATCCATAGATAGTTACTGAACTCGCTAATCGAGATGAATTTAAATAATTAAATTGTAATGTATATCCTATAATTGCACTGCTTGCTAAGTCTGCATCAATTTCATATCCATAATTCTCTGCTTGATAATTATAAATAGGTAATGCCGTAATCTGTTGATCTAACAAATCTACAGATGGTAATTCAGGAGGTAATTCACGAACCGTTACCGTCGATCCAGAGTTTATTACATTAAATTGATTTGCATAACCTGCTGAATTTATAGACTCTATTAAACGTGTATAATCATATATAGCTTCTATTTCAATATAGTACTCACTACTTGTCGTGAAGTCTGCACTAGTCATTTCAAATGTTTCCGGCGTGATTTCGTACTTATTATCCATAAATAAGGCCGCTAGAGAAGACGTGTATTCATCTTCCAAATAATCATCAGAAATAACAATTTCTTTTATTAAAATTGTTTTATCTACAGATGAATATAATTTTAATGTAATTTGTGTTAATGTTTTATACTCTATAGAACTTGATGTGAACTCTGTTATTGTTTCAGCACTTTGATAGTCGTATAGTTGTAAATTAATAGAGAATGTAGTTGATGTATTTGTTCCCTCTGTCCATGAAGCATAAACAGTAGGGGCTACATCGGTTGACACTACAACGTGTCCAATATACATATATTCAGGATCTTGTTCATCTCCAACATCGACATATCCATAAACATCCAGACGATACACTTTGTCTGCAACCAATCCCAATTCACTAATCAAGAATGACTTATTATCAGTATCTAGAACATTTGCCCCAGGATCTGTTAAAGTAATTGTATCACTATAAATACCTTCACACTCAACAGAAACATATAACGGATTACTTGTACTAACTTCTACGCTTGCCCCATTTGTAACAACATTTAAATAACCAGAGAAACTTTCATATTCAGTATTAATTTCCTCAAAGTATACTGTTGGTGTTTGAGTTCCGGTAATTGAGAACGGTGCCGAAGTCGCACAGTAAACTTCTACATATTTTTCATTATCTGTATATAATGCTGATATTTCAAAGTAATATTCTACTCCTGATTCAATATCTTGCCCATCAATATATAATTGAGTTGCACTAGTGCTAGCTGATGGGTCCACTTCTATAGTACGAACTAAAACTGATTCCGTACCTACAATCTTGTATACGCTATATGTATATGAAATGATTGCATCATCTATATCAACCACAGTACATCCATACAATTCAAATGACCAACTATCTCTATTAGTTAATGCATAAGCACTACCTGTAATAACAGGAGTTGTCTTTAAAGTGGTAATAGTTAAACCTTGTTGACTAATATAAGTTTCACTATCTATATCTGCAACGATACGTACCACATATGTAGTATCTGACATCAAAGTAGTCCCATCACTAAATTTAGTCTCTGAATCATAAGTTACAGTAAATGAATCTTTTGTAAAATCATCTAAACTATATGTTTCACTTACATAATCATTTGTTGTTGGGTTAAATCCTTGTGCACTTTCTTCTTCTGTTAACAAGTATACTATAACGCTAGTTGCAGCAGAGTAATCTTGTTGTTCTACTTGAATCTCAATGCTATCAGTATCTACTGCTATTTTACTTAAAACAAGCCCTAATGAATCCGTATAGAATACTTTTGAAACAAATTCTCTTGTTACTGTACTTCCATTCATTTCGTAATTCCCTACGATTGTTAAAGTATACTCTGTATCAGGTTCTAAATCTTCATAGTTATAGAACACACTACTTCCATATGGTGAGAAATCAGTATCTTCAATACCATTCGCATTATTCACAACAGAAATAACTTCTCCTGTTCCAGATTCATAAATTAAAATAGTTAAGTAATCACTAGTCATCATGTTACTACTATCTGTTACTTCATACGTACCAGATATACCAGTAGCATCAACATCCCAGCTTGTAACTGATATAGAAGGGATATCTGTGTTTTGAGTAGATTCATAAAGAACATCGCTTCCGCTTTCTCCTTCATCACCTTCGTCACCATCATCTCCGACTTCACCATCATCTCCATCATTTCCATAGGCACCATTAGAACCATAAGAACCAGAATATCCAGTAGAACCAATATCCCCATTTGTACCAGAACTTCCAGAATCTCCATCTTCACCAGTAATATCAAAAGTAGGTAAAGTTTGTGTCATTGTTTCTAATTCTGATAATTCAATATTATCATTTGCATCAATTACTAACTTAGAGAACAACATTTGTGAACCATCATATTCAATTAATTGATCATATAAATTAAACACTGCTCCATTATCAGTTACGATATATGCAGTAGTAGAAACTGTTTGCCAAATATTTTCTTCTGTAATAAGTTGGATAACACCTGTATCAATATAATTGATCAAAACATATCCTTCCACACTACGGATATCATCTTCACTAAAAACAACTGACATATTGTCTACTAATAGTAAATAACTAGTATCAGAAATTTTCCAAAATAATTCATCAATCACAACCGTTTCTGTGCTATTTAAAATTTCATAGCCATTCGCTGTTGTTTCAACAACCATACCAGCTGGGAGACTGTAATTATTGATATAATTGTCATTCTTTACATCCTCTACATCCAATACCACACCTTCTGTTAATGCAGTAATAGAACCATCATCAAAAAAGACAAAATTTTCTTTGTCTACTTGGACAACTTCCTCTTGAATGTCATTAAAGGTAACTGTATCACCTAATGTATCAGAATATTCTGTTCCTGTAGAAAATTCGTACACAAAAGATTCTGCCTGACTATTGGCAGTTACAATATACCCTCCTTGTTCGAACGCTTGAATTTGTGAGTTACTATAATACACTCCAAAACCAACAAGCGCTACTGTTGTTAGTAGAATACCAAATATCGTTAGCATTCCTGACTTACTTTTCATCATCGTTTTTATCATACTGTTCTCCCCCTAATATGAATGGTAGTGTCAAAAATCAGTAAAACTGATACAAACGCATCTACCCTGTTTGTTCTATATAAACAGTAAAAAAAGTCACTGTATACACCTACACTGACTCATCATTTTTATCTTTATACTAAAAATGATGAGATTTCCATGTTATACTTAAGTTGCACCAAAAGCAGAAAGGAAATCTCACCATGGACAGTATAACATCTATTCTAAATAATTTAAATAGCTTTTCTAAATCTAATTTCAAATTCTCTCAATATATTGAATCTTTGCTTCTTCTAAAGCATATTCCTTCATCTTTGAGTGACTTATTAAATACCGATGATTTTATCTATCACTTACAAGAAGCTTCTTCTCATATTCAATGGTTAACTTCTTACTTTGATGATCACATCATCCAATCTTTAAAAAAGGAAGTATCTCGCTTAAAGAAGACAAAAGATACTACGATTCCTTATGCCGACTTCACTATTGATTCACCACCACTATTCCAAAGAGAAATAGTACAACAATTATCCTTTGGAGATATCTTAAAAGAACAAGCTATTACACCTGTAAAAAGAAGAAATCCTGAAGGTTTTACTTTCCAAGGAGTATGTCCTTTTTGTGGTGCTCCTACATCTTATATTTATAACAACAACAAACAAGGACAACTCCTTTGTAAGTGTTGTAAGAATACTTTTTCTACCAAGGTTAGTTTGCCTGAACAAACAGGTATTTACTGTCCTCATTGTAAATGTAAATTAGATAAGCAACATGATCGAAACAATTATATTGTTTATTGTTGTGTTAATAGAAAGTGTTCTTACTATTTAAACAATAATGAACTTCACTCCAAGGGAATGGGTGAACACCTTAAGACATCTTCTGGTGAATATCGTTACCGTTATCACTATCGTGAATTTAAGTTCAATCTAGAAAACTTAAAACAAACAGTAAAAACGATAGATGCTCCTGTTGATTTATCCCGTATACACTATGATTCTAATGTTTTAGGGCTTGTTTTAACGTATCATGTAAACTTTGGTCTTTCTTCTAGAAAGACTGCTCTTATCTTTAAACAAGTACATGGTATTTCAATATCTCATCAAACTATCATGAACTATGCAACAAGTGTGTCCGCAATTATCAAACCTATGGTTGATAAGTATCCTTATCAACTAGGATCTATTCTTTCTGGTGATGAAACCTACATTAAGGTACGTGGTAAAAACCACTATGTTTTCTTTTGGTCTGATCCTATAAAGAAAATCATTACTTCAAATACTATTTATCCTGTTCGTGATACGAAGTGTGCTTGTCAATCTATCTATGACTGTCTAGCTCATTACAAGGAAATACCAAAAGATTTATTACTTATTGCAGATGGAAATCCCATCTACAATGCAGCACAGTTATTCTTTGGAATTCATGGTATCTCTTTTGATTTACAACAAGTCATTGGTGTAAAAAACAAAGATGAAACTTCTAAGAAATATCGTCCTTATAAACAGATAGAAGAACGCTTAAATAGAACCTATAAACAAAACTATCATGGTACCAATGGTTATGATAAATTAGAATGTGCTAATTCATACATGACACTCTTTGTAGCCTTTCATAACTTTTTACGTCCACATTCTTCTCTTGGATATAAAACACCTGTACAAGATGATTTATTTCAAGATGCAAAGCTTATGCAAGATAAGTGGATAAAGCTCATCGAGTTAAGTACACAATATCATCAAGCATAGTTAGAACTACTTCATCAAAAAACGATACCCTCATTGCGCCCTTTTCAGGGCTTTTTTCATCACTAAACCAAGTTGACTATTTTGAAAAATCATAAATTTAACACTCTTTGCATGATTCTCCATCATTCAAAGAAAAATGATTCATTAAACTCAACTCTATATAGTGTTTTTCATAGATTCTTTACACTACCATATGAATTTTATTTGTTTGTATGTGAATTTAGAATAAATACAAAAATTCCTACTAATTTAATTGGTTATACCAACCAATTTGTTGAAATTATGCTTTTTTGTACATATTAAAAACAACTATAATACAATCCTTCAACTTTATACCATTTCATTTCCTACTTACCAAGTAGGAAATAGTGTTGATTATTTGCGGATATATTATATCTAGGTAATTATACCACGTTGTTTAAAGCAATACCAAGTCTTTTCTTGTCTAAACCATACCTTTTCAAACATATTTTTTTAGCTTTCATGCCACATTTCGGATATACCTAAATATTAGCGCTTATTCCGTTTTTACAAACATATAAATCACACTTTGTCACATAAAAAAAACAATCCTTGATTAAGATTGTTTTAATAATATTTCTAATGTTCCATTGTAATATTGTAATGATTTTATAAAATGATTAGGAATTAATAATTGTTCTTCTTTTATTATAAAATAATTATTTTGATACTCTTTTAATAGAGTTAATAGATCAAACTGCAAAAAACCATACTTCACTATTCCTTTTGGTTTTATTATAATGTATTGATTATTAATTTGAATATCACTTATTACATTCATTGTAGTATGCGTATTTTTATACAACAGTTGAACATATAGTTTCATCGAATCTCCTATAATGAAGTTTACATTTTCTAAATGTATATCTTCATTATAAAAATATCTTTGATAAACTTCATAAAATATAGTTACTATTTCTTTATCATTAATTATCATTAAAAACCTCCCAATTGCATTATATGCAATTGTAATAAAAAAAGACAAATCTTAGTTTGTCTTCATTGCTTGATGGATTATTTCTAATGCTTTATTAACATTGTCTATGTTGATTTGTCCTGGTGCAGAAGACTCTTCATGCATTGCAAATGTTAGGTAGTTTTCTGTGAATTCTCCAACCAATCTACTGATTGCACCTATTGGACCCATTGACATCGAAATAATTGGTTTCTTGTATTGTTTTGCACTCAAGGTAGCTTGCATTAAATAAAGAACATCTTCTTTATTTAATGGCATAAAAGCTACCTTTACAATATTTGCTTTTGTTGTTGCCATATCTTTTAATAAAGTTTCTATTTCTAGTAAGGGTGGTGTTGATTTGAAATTATGATTTGATAAAATAACTTGCTTGTTATTTGATTGAATGATATCAATTAGATCATCCCGTATACCACAATTAAATTCAACATCAACATAAGTAATAGATGGATGTTTACTGATGACAGCTATCATTTCTTTTAAATAAGTATCTTCTAGTAAGATATTTCCACCTTCTATTTTAGATCGATAAGTAAATAGAATTTCTTTATGATTTATAGAATCAATCGTATCTAATAAATCTTGCATCTTTTTTAAATCATCTATATCTTCATAATAATCAATACGTATTTCAATAATTTGAAAATCCAATACTTGTAATTCTTTGATATCATGAACTAACTTAGTACTAGTAGTAGCTACTACTGGTACACATATGTTTGGTTTTCTCCCTTTCATATTTACCTCCTATAATAGATAAAAATAAACTAATAATGGTATTGTAATTACGGATACTAATGTAGTTAGAAATACTGATTTAGAAGCAGTATCTACATCTCCATCATATTCAATAGAAAATAAGACTGCTGAATTAGCAATAGGCATTGCTAGTATGATAAAACTAATTCCTAATATATAAGTATCTTTTACAAAATAAGATAATAATGGAAAAGCAACTACTGGTAATAAAATTTGTTTAATAAAGGTATAAGGATAAATAATAAAATCACTGAAGATTTCTTTTACTGGTATGGTTGCTAGTGTAGAACCTATTAGTAACATTGCAATGGGAGTAGTAATACTTCCAATTAAGGCAACTGTATCTCCAATAACACTAGGTACAGATATTCTTGTTAAATAAAAGAAAAACGCTAATAAAGATGCTATTACACCAGGACTTAAGAGACTTTTTAATTCAATTCTAGTATGTCTTTTTGTTCCATAATTCATCATCAATACACCTACTGAATAAATCATTAAATTAAATCCCATATTAATAATAGCTGCATAAAAAATAGCTTCACTTCCAAAAATAGACTCTATTACTGGAAAACCCATAAACCCTACATTAGAAAAAACAGTCATAAACATATATAATCCTTGTTTTTCTTTTGGTATTCTTAGTAACTTTACTAAAAAGAAACTAAAAATAGGTAATAATGTATACATCGCTATTGTTATCAATAACATTACTACTACTTCATTCATTGGTGCATAGTCACTACTTGTAATAACTGAACTAAGTATTAAACAAGGTGTTGTTACACTTAGTAATAAGGTAGATAACTTCTTATTTAAGAGTGTATCAAAGATGTCTAGTTTATTTAATATATATCCTACACCAATCACTAAAAACAATTGAACCATTTGATTAATAATAACTCCTATATCCATATAAAACCTCACTTTATTTACTTTTAATACTATACCACAAATAGAACAAAATATGAAAATATTTCTACTCATTTGATAATTGTGGTATAGTATTAAAAAAGGGAGGTAGTAACATTATGATGACAATAGGTTTTATTGGTAATGGGAAGAGTACTAATAGATATCATTTACCTTTTATTGTAGGTAGAGATTCCATTCATATTAAAAGTATTTATCAAAGAGATTTAACAAAGAGAGATTGGAATAGAATAGAAGGAGTTCATTATACTGATAACATTGATGAGTTATTAAATGATGATGAAATACAAGTATTAGTAATCAGTACTTCTAGTCAAACACATTATGAGTATACTAAATTAGCGTTAGAACATGGTAAAAATGTTTTATGTGAAAAGCCATTTGTAGAAACATATAAAGAAGCAAAGGAATTATTTGATCTTGCTGATGAAAAAGGATTACATTTACAAACATATCAAAATAGAAGATATGATTCTGATTATTTAACTGTTCAAAAGGTATTAGAAAGTGGTAAATTAGGAGATGTTTTTGAAGTAGAAATGAATTATGATTATTTTAGACCTGAAGTATCGAAAGGTATTCATGAATATAAAAGATTTGATAATTTTATTTATGCTCATGGTAGTCATACAGTAGATCAAGCTATTGCTTTATTTGGTCAACCTGAACAAGTAGTTAGTGATATGAAACAAGTCTTAGGTCCTAATCGTTATGGAGATTATTTTGATTTAGATTTTATCTATGAATCTTTTAAAGTTTCTATTCGTTCTAGTTATTTTAGAATAAAAGGGCGTCCTAGTTTTGTGGTTTATGGTACAAATGGTATGTTTGTAAAACAAACAATTGATCGCCAAGAAGAACATTTAAAATTATTTTATATGCCTGGTAGTCCTGATTTTGGTAAAGATACATTAAGTCATTATGGTGTTCTTACTTATGTTGATGAATGTGGTGAAATAAAAGAAGAAACTGTTACAACATGTAGTAGTGATTATGGCCGAACATATGATGATTTATATGAAGTTATCATTAATAAAAAAGAACCAACAATTACTAAAGAACAGATACTAGCACAAATCAAAATACTTGAAAATGCTGCTAGCAAATGTCAATAATAGTTGTATTTCCTAGGAAATAGTAATATATGAAAGAAAATTATCATACTCACACATTCCGCTGTGGCCATGCCACAGGGAGTGAAGAAGAAATGATTCTAGGTGCTATGGAAGGTGGTTTTACAACCTTAGGAATGTCTTGCCATATACCATTACCTAACTTCCGTAAGCATTTATTAAGAGGGGTACCTTATCTATCATCCTTTGATAATGCCAAAACATTATTCCGTTGGTTTTGTTTCAATGGATTAGGTACAAGAATGCCTTATCCCTCAAAAAAAGAACATTTATCAATTATCAAAGAACTAAAAGAAAAATATAAAGATCAAATTACTATCTATCAAGGTTTTGAAGCAGAATACTTTGAAGAATATTTGGATTATTATCAAAGTTTATTAGATAATCAAGAAGTTGATTATCTAATATTAGGAAATCATTTTCATAAAATTTGTTGTGATGCTTGTTACAATGGTTTTGCTTTAGATAAAGAAGGAATTGAAAACTATGGAAAAGATGCTTGTCTCGCAATGGAGACTGGTCTTTATAGTTATTTTTGTCATCCTGATTTATTTATGGCAGAAACAGTAGAATTCGATGAAACATGTGTTCAAATCACAAGAGATATTTGTACATGTGCTATTAAGAACAATATTCCATTAGAAATAAATGAAGGCGGCTTTAGAAGAGGTATTAAAAAGATCGGAAATCAAACACGTCTTCCTTATCCTCATGATGAGTTTTGGAAGATTGTTGGAGAAATGGGGGCTCCTGTTGTTTTAGGTTTAGACAGTCATAACCCTAATGAATTTTCAAAAAAAGAAGTAGCTGATTTAGAAAACTATGCTAAAAAGATGAACTTAACTGTCATCCCTTCTTTTGAGTTTAAAAAAGGAAAGAAGAAGGATTGTTAAATGAAGAAAAATTATCACACTCATACCTATCGTTGTGGTCATGCTAGTGGTAGTGAAGAAGACATGGTAGTACAAGCAATTGCATCCGGTTTAGATACGATTGGTATTAGTTGCCATTCTCCACTACCTTATTTTAGACTCTTTATGATTCGCTCATTTGGATATGTTCGTTCTATCTTTGCTGCAAAATTCTTAACAAAATGGATTGTAGCAGATGGATTTGGTAGTCGTTTACCTTATCGTACCAAAAATGAACATCTTCAAATTATAAAAGAATTAAAAGAAAAATATAAAGATCAAATGACTATATATGCTGGTTTTGAAGCAGAATGGTTTGTTCAATATGCTAATTACTTTCAATCTTTATTAGATAACAAAGAAGTAGATTATTTAATATTAGGTCTTCATTATGATCGTTACAACTGCATGGATCGCTATTACTTACGTATTAGTGATGACGCTAGTTTGGTCCGTTATGGACAAAATGCATGTTATGCCATGGATACAGGATTATTTAGTTATTTCTGTCATCCTGATTTATTTATGTCAACAAAAGCAGAGTTCAATGAAACATGTCAAAAAATCACAAGAGACATTTGTCACAGTGCTTTAAAAAACAATGTCCCTCTAGAAGTGAATGCTGGTGGTTTCCGCCGTGGTTTAAAACAAATTGGAGATCATGAACGTTATCCATACCCTCATGATGAATTTTGGAAGATTGTAAGTGAACTAGAAGTACCTGTTGTTTTAGGCTTAGATGCTCATGCACCAGAACAATTATGCAAAGAAGAATATGATCAATTAGAAGCTTATGCTAAAAGATTAAATCTAAAAGTTATTGATACTTTTGAATTTAAAAAGGGCACTACGAAAAGTGTGTAACAACCGTTACACACTTCTTTATTATAATAAAGGATAAATTCATTTTGGTTACAATAAGACATTATCATAAGTTAATCAGTAATAGATATTTTGAAACTAATTTTATTGACTCTTCGCCAAAAAATGGGTATACTATTTACGAGGTAAGTAGATATGCCAAAGAAAAAAGAGATCCGCAAGATCTCTTTTTCCGTTCTTTCGAACTAATCGTTGGAGTTAAGTAGATATTAGGCGTTAGTTATCTTTTTAAGATAACCGCAATCAATACAAGAACTACAATAAGTAGTTCCATAATCAATCCTCCTAATTCAAACTCGACCTCCAACAAAATACATCTTTAGTCATACTATTTTCCTCCATCGACTGATAATATTATAACATATTCTCCTAATTAAAATAATCTTTTCAATGATAATTCTGTAACTATATTTGAATGTGCTCAAGCTAGTATTTATTCATTTGATATATCCTGATTTATAACTACTTCTGCATGATTTATCGCATATTTCATAACATCCCATAAAGACGGTATCATTTGACATATATGTGAAAATCTTGGAGTTCTCCCTTAGAAGCTTATGCCAAAAGATTGAATCTAAAAGTTATTGATACTTTTGAATTTAAAAAAGGCACTACGAAAAGTGTGTAACAACCGTTACACACTTCTCTATTATAATAAAGGATAAATTCATTTTGGTTACAATAAGACATTATCATATTTGGAAGACAGAATAGATATTTTGAAACTAATTTTATTGACTCTTCGTCAAAAATGGGTATACTATTTACGAGGTAAGTAGATATGCCAAAGAAAAAGAGATCTTCGGGGATCTCTTTTTCCGTTCTTTCGAACTAATCGTTGGAGTTAAGTAGATATTAGGCGTTAGTTATCTTTTTAAGATAACCGCAATCAATACAAGAACTACAATAAGTAGTTCCAATGGAGTCAACTTAAGGTAATACCTTAGTTGGCTCTTTTTTGATTTTACTCAATTATTTTCACTATGACTCCCCTAACTAAAAAAAGCGCATAATCCCCCTTATGAAATCTCGCTATTTTTTCAAATATTCTTATGTTATAATAATTTTAGTTCTTAACTACGGTTTTATCGTTTGATGATAACCATTCTTAGCTAATAGCTTAGGATGATTTCTTCCATCAAGCGTAAACCTGTATTTGATGGCACCGACTATAATTCGGCCCCATCTTTGATTGTGTCTATCAGGGCGGGTAGGCACTTTTATTTTGTCCACTATTATTAAGATATTCTCCACTAGTTCTATTATCTTCTTCCTTCGCTGCTTGTACATGTTAAACACTAGTTGGTTGGATCGTACTAGAATAATTAATTGTGTAATATTAATGGCATACTGTTTCTCATTCTTTTGAAGTAGTACATTATTTATATGTTTACGGGTTACACCAACAATATTAAAGAATAATATTTTTCCATAGATACAACATTTTGTTATATTCGATTTACAACTAATTGACCTTTCCCATTCCATTGTTGACTTTAATGTTTTATAACTCACTTCAACATCCCATCGTTTTGTATATAAATCAATAATTCCTTGAGTACTGAACGTCTCTTCGCTTAAATTGGTAAAGAATAATAGTTCCTTTTCTATATCTTCTCCTTTTTTATTTTGATACACATATTTTGATTTTACTACACGGATTTTCATTATGGGATTTTCTTCTCTTAATTGTATAGCTTCTGAAGAGTAACGAAATCTTTTCACCCATTTTTTATCTACATTTACATGAATCCACTCATCATCACCGGTCATAGCAGCTACTTCTTTTTTATAAAAGTATGATTTCCCTCGAATGCAGTAGTTATACTCAAAGGATTCTAACGTAGAAATGATTTCTACCGATCCATAGTACCTGTCCGCTAAGTAAATGACTTTATTATTGTTTAGGATATTTTTAGTATGATATAAATGTCGAAAGCTTAAAGGAGTTTCAGAACATTTTGCTTGTTCCATAGAAAAATCCAGGAACAAACCATTGGTAACATCATATAGTCCAGCAGATTTAGAAACGACAGTTTTAACGTCATATATTGTTTGTACCGTTCTAGACTGGGAGAAATTAAATTCATTGATATTATGTAAACTATAAGGAATTTGTATTGTAGTCCCATCTTCAGCTAAAAGAATAAAACCTTTATGTTTTTTTACTAATGAACTTTGATAGAACAACTTCGCAAATTCCTTCATCAAATAATGAAATACATTCGGGTTTAGTTTATTTGCCGCTTGATATAAAGCTTGCTTACTAACACGATCCATCTTATTGTTCATTAATGCATAGAAGTTAGTGAGCTCTGTATTTGTATTGGCAGAGCATCTTGATAAAAAGTAGTAGATAAGTTTTGAATGCGTTAAATTACGGTTTCTCGTAAAGTCCGTTGCATTTGTTCTGGAAAGCTCTCTTACAGTGGAAGACTGAATAATCTTATCGAAGTTTAAAAAAGTTTTGATAACTCTTTCTTAACTACGCGATTCTTCATCATAAACTAAACGTGGTTTCTTTTTTGCGAAAGCAGCCTTTAAGTAAGGAACACTTTCACCATCAACTAGCCCAAAGTTGATAATAACACGATGTTTAGGAGTATCACCATCACGATATGATTCTACTAAAGCACAATAATACTTAGATGTATCTCCTTTATTATTTTTTACAGCCCTTAAAAACATAAAATCACCTCTTTCTTAACTACATTATAACATAAAATATATATATTATAAATATAAACTATAATATTCCTTAACTACAAGATGAATTTTATCGCAAAAAAGAGCCAACTAAGTTATTACCTTAAGTTGGCTCCATTGGTGTGTAACGAAAGTTACGCACTTTTTCATTTTATAATACTTTCTTTTTCTTACTTACTAAAAAACCAAGCATAGAGGATGTCAACAAGATCATTAAGAACTGAACACCATTTACGTCTCCTGTTGACACTTCAGGTAATTCTGTATCTTGTCCCACTATGTCACTTATACTATCATCTGCAGTAATACAATTTAACGTATATTCAGAAAAACAATCAGTAGTGAATGTAATAGTTGTAGGATCATTATCCTCATCTTCTAATAAAGTTATTACGCCATTATGATTTCGTAATATAAAGAAGGTTGCATCCATACTTTGATACTCCTCCGGAATACTGATAGTGATAGTTATAGGAGTTGTCAAACTTGTTACTTCACTCACATCATCTCCAAATGTTCTGATCACTGAAATTTCCATGATCATTGTTTGCCTTGCAATTAAACCTTGACTATTTAATGTACTATTATAATTAGAAAGATACCCATCAAATAGAGCCTGTATTTCAGCTGATACGGCATCGGAATCAGTAATATCTACCTGTACAGAAACCTTCATTTCCAAATTCTTTGAAACATCAGAGTCCGTAAATAGTTCATTAAGTAATTGTTCTTTCGTTTCATCATCTACTGAAATATCCACACTACCTGTTGTAGTCATTTCCTGTTCCACTTTCTCTTCTATAACAAAGGTACATGCATCACTAGTAGCAGACAAGTAATTGTCTGTTGATTCTATTACCGCCTTAACATAGTAAGTTCCACCTTCTGCAGAAGTGATGTCTTCTACCTCTATTAAACAATCTTCATCTCTATAGTAAATATAAGAAACATCAGTTCCATCACTCGTAGTTTTGTAAGATGGTTCATTCACAGTTGCACCAAACACCCAACCCTCTATTGTAACTTCAATGCTTGGAAGCTCTTTTAATGAATCAAGATAAACAGTACGTTTTTCCTCGTATTCATATTCCTCCAAGCCTACTCCGTCTGTTTTACTACTTGTGTCAAAGTTATTATTAATTTTGTAATAACAATCCTCAATTTTAATATCCGGATTGGATTCTGTAGCATTACCAACTATGCCTCCCAGTGAAGATACTCCTACAACATCCCCTTCACTGAAACAATCAGACAACGTAACTACTCCATTTGCAATACTCCCAGCAATTCCACCAACTTCAGCACCATTTCCTGTGATATCTCCAGTGTTAAAGCATCCTGAAATTTCTAATGTTGTAGAGCTACTGTTAGTATATATCCTTCCAATAATTCCTCCAACATATGAATTTCCTGTAGAAGTCGCAATTACACTAGCTGTATTGGTACAGTCAATTACACAACTTTCTGTATTTGTTGTTCCGTTCAATTCCCCTATAACACCACCAACGTGTTGAGACCCCTTAACCGTAGCATTATTACTACAATTTTTCACTGTACAATTGTTGTAGATCATTCCTATCACACCTCCAACATATGCTGAAGTACTTGATACATCTCCATAATTACTGCAGCTTTCTACAACACTAGTGCTACAGTTTCCAACCATACCAACTATGCCTCCAACTCGAGCAGAAGTTCCTGCCACAGTTCCATAGTTAGTACAATTAGTAATTACAATATTATATGCATAACTACTATCCTCGTTCATGCCACCAAAATCATCATCACTTAAATTCGTTTCTATCGCATATCCAACAATTCCACCAACCATTTCACTACCACTTACACTCCCTATAAAAGTACAGTTGTCGACAGTAACATCTGCTTCGCTTGCAACTAGATAAGCGACAATTCCGGCTGTACATACACTTCCGTAAATTTCTCCTGTAACATTCACGTTTTTAATGGTACCATCTGCTATACAACCAAATAAACCTTGACCCCAAGAGCTACTATTTTTAATATAAAGGTTACTTATGTTGTAATTACCTCCGTCAAAAGTCCCTTCAAATGTTTTTACATTATACCAATTACTAAGTGTTCCTATCGGAGTCCATTCAATATTATCTAAATCAATGTCATTTGTCAGAACAACCGTCTTCCCACTAAATGTTGTTCCTTCATTTACTAATTTAGCCAAGCCAGCAAGTTCTTCGGCAGTATCAATTTCAAAAGTAGTACTTCCTGAATTACCATCATACCAGGTAGTATCTATATCACCTTCCCACTTTACTGTTGTTACTGCATTACTTTTAATCACTGTTCCAGAAATCACACCAAACAATAAAGCAACTACTAAAAAGATTACCGTAATGTTTTCCATGTTTTTAATTTTCATACGCATTATAATACCTCCCTCAAAATAATGTCTAATACATTATAACATAATATTATAATGATAAACACGAACATTATTGAATATTGTTGTATAAAAACTAATTTTTCAAACACCCTAAGGGAACCACAAAAACTCCGTCTTTTCTTTGATACGCTAAATTTCCACCTGTTAAAATCATCATAAAAGATGGTTCTTTCATTTTATCAGTATTTATTTTATCTCGTATTTTAAGCAAGTGTTCTGCTGCTTCATCTAGCTTTGAACCAAGTTTCACTTCCACAGCAGCCCATCTTCCATCATTTAGAGCAATAATTGCATCACATTCAAGTCCACTCGAATCCCTAAAATGGAAAATTTGTCCATCAATAGAATCAGCATACACTTTTAAATCCCTTGAACATAATGCTTCAAATAAAAAACCAAAATAATTAAAATCTTCCAGTAGTCGTTCTGGTGTCATTGCCATAATTGCAGTAGCAATAGAAGGATCCACAAACTGTCTTTTAGGAGAAGTACGTATCGCTGATTTTGAACGTAACGAAGGATTCCAAGCTGGTATATTATCTATTACAAATATTCGTTCTAGTGCCAACAAGTATTGGCTAATACTTTTTTCTGACAAACTATCACCAATGTCACCATCGGCTATATCATCATGCAATATCTTAATTGTTGCAAGTGTTGAAATATTTCTTGATAAAGAACGCATAAGAGCTCTAACCCTTGCAGGATTTTTTTGTATATCGTCAACTTCCGATACATCTTGATTTATAACAGCTTCAACATAATCAATAGCGTTCCTTAAAGCAACTTTCTCTGGTTGACCTACAGATGCAGGCCATCCTCCTCTAACAATTGCTAAAGCAATCTGCTCAATAGTTAATTCACTCATCGAATCAATATTTGTTTTCCCATTAAATAAATCAACAAGCTAAACTGTACCATTTGATTCCTTCGATTCAAAAAGACTCATTGTTCTCATTGTCATACGAGAAATTCTTCCCGTTCCAGTGTGCTCCACCACATTATCACGTGGTACTGCTGAACCTGTTAAAATGAACTGTCCTAATTCTCCACGCATATCAACTGCATATCTTACGGCATCCCATAAAACCGGTGCCATCTGCCACTCAGCCAAAAGTCTAGGAGTTTCTCCCTTTAATAACAATGACGGTTTCACATCAGCCACTTGTTGATAAGATGTTCTATTATCCAGATTTTGCATAAATAATTGACTATTAGAGTTTTCCATTGCTGTTCTTGTTTTTCCACACCATTTGGCACCCTCAATTAAAACAGCACCAGTGGCTTCAAGACGTTCTTTTAATATTTTATCTGCTATTCGTGGTATATAATCTCTTGTCATCTATATCACCCGCCTTTGTTAAAAACAACTATACACCAACTTTTGAAATTATCAATGTTTTACTCCCGAAATTATTATTACTTTAAAAAATAAAAAATCAATCACAAAATACTACTTTGATACTCATTTTATTGACGCTTCGTAAAAAACGAGTATACTATTTACGAGGTAAGCAGATATGGCAAAGAAAAAGAGATCTTGGGGATCTCTTTTTTCGTTCTTTCGAACTAATCGTTGGAGTTAAGTAGATATTAGGCGTTAGTTATCTTTTTAAGATAACCGCAATCAATACAAGAACTACACTAAGTAGTTTCTCTCTAATTCAAAATTGGTCTCTAGTATTATGGCTTATCCACCTGATTAAATGAGTATTTTCAATGATGTTTTTTTAATTCCAACCAAAAATATCCCCTTTATACGTAAGATATCTTTTTCATACAATTACTATTATTTTTACCATTATCAAGAAGTATATCTACTATAAATGCTAACATAAAGATAACCTCTCTTTTTCCTTAACAGCGTACATGTTAAAGCGTTGTTAACCCCTTAACCCAAAAGGCTTGTCCAATACAATTGGATCATACCTTTTTAAATATAGAGGACAATATTATGAAATCATCTATTTCATAATATCATACTTTTTCAAATCGTGCCAACCTCAGTTTTGATTCCTGCAAAGAGCGAGTTTCGCTCCGAAGTTGTTCGAGTTTTGTCTATTTTTGTAGTATAATAGATATGTTATTGAATACGGAGGACATGTTTATGAATAAATTAAATTTGTCTCAATTAGGAGGTAATCTTTAGGGGAGGAAAGAAAAGTGAACGATGTAATTATCGTACTTATTCTAATAGTGTATATCCTAAAACACTGTTAGGTTTCCTAATCTAACTTTTTGTCCTCCATTTGAGATAACAACGAAAAAAAGAGAGATGCTAGTCTCTCTTTTTTCATCTAACTTTTTGTCCAAAATCATTATATCATACTTTCTCAAATCGTACTAGGTTATTTTTGACAGGCTAATAGCATCAAATCTTCTAGCGATATAATCTTTAATTCCATTATATTCATTATAACAAAAGGCACCCAGCTTTAAGTAACAAAAGTGAGAACACTTTTATTAGAAAAACTGGTTACTTTATGTTAGCATTTATATCTACCGCTTTTTTGCTTTTCATATAAGATGCATCCGTTTTAAGATTTTTCCTATTCTCTACCAGCAGTTCTTCATAATATTTAGGGTCATCATATATTTTTTGAAGTATTTTTGAATACTGTTTCGTTGGAACATCACCATCACAGTATCTAGAGAATGTTTGCTCAGCCCAACCCAACAATAATGACAAAGATCGTTTCCCTATCGCATATTTTTTAGGTATTTTTGAAATTGTTTCTAAAGAAACAATACCATGTTTTTCTCTGTACTCATCATATAACATCTTCAAATTATGATCCATTATTTCTTTAACATAAATTTCAGTATTGCAATCAATACAACGTGCCACTTTACCCAAATAACTAAATTTTTCACCTTTTAAAGTTCCTTCTATTTGAGCATTAACAATAGTGAATTCTACATCATCTCTACATTCTTCACAATAACCTAGCAGGAAGCCCACTACTTTAGGGGTGGGAGGAATGCGTAAGATGTGTATAAAAAGTACAAATCATACATAATTTATGTTATAATAAGTATATGAAAGAATATAGAAAAACAAAAACAACAACCTCGTTAATTAATTATCATTTTATCTTTTGTCCAAGGTATCGTAGAAAAATATTTTTAATTCCAAATGTAGAAGAAAGGCTTAAAATCATAGTGGAAGAAACTTGCAAGGAATTAGAAATTGAAATTATTGCTATGGAATGTGATAAGGATCATATTCATTTGTTTATAAACGCATTACCAAAATATAGCCCTAGCGAAATTATGCAAAAAATAAAAAGGAAAAGTGGGTTGATATTAAGAAGTGAATTTTCAGAGTTGAATCAGATGAAAAGTTTGTGGACAAGAAGCTATTTTGTTTCAACTGCCGGTGTTGTTAGTAGCGAAACAATAAAGAGATATGTAGAAAGCCAGAGAAAAAGATATTAAATATCGAAATCAAGAAGGGAGAAACTTCATGAGTAATTTTTGTATAACAATTCCATTAAAAACAGAAACCTATCAAGAACATATATTAGAAAAACGTTTTGAAATTGGTAGAAAAATATATAATTCTTTAATTGTTATCACTCAAAAACGATATAGAGAAATGACAAAAACAAAAGAATATAAATACATTATGAAACAATATAAGCGAATTCATGAAGGACATCCTAAAGCTGGTGTAACAAAGAAAGACCTAGCTAACCGATTAAAAGAAATGCAAAGAGAATATCGTTTATCCGAATATGATTTTCATAAAGATGTAAAAGAATTACAACATTGTTTTCGTGAAAATATTGATTCAAACACGTCTCAAAAGATTGCTACGAATTTATGGAAAGCTTATAGCAAAGTAATGTTTAGTGATGGAAAAGAAATTCATTTTAAAAAGTATGGAGAATTCACTTCGTTAGAAGGAAAATCAAATACAAGTGGAATTCGTCTCGTAAATGAAACACTTATTTGGAATGGTCTTATTATTCCTGTTATCATTAATCATTCTAATAGTTATGAAAATGAATGTTTTCAAAACCCTCATTATAAAATCTGTTATAATCGAACACTTCAAAAAGAAATTAGAGGAAAGTATAAATACTATCTACAAGTAGTTTTTAAAGGAACTCCTCCTGTAAAATACAATCCAACGACTGGTGAAGTAAAGAATCCTAAAAGAGATGGTGTTGTAGGTATTGACTTAGGTACGCAAACGATTGCCTATTGCTCTAACAAAGAAGTAGGATTGATTGAGTTAGCTGATAAAGTACCAAATCTAGAAAAGAAAAAGCGAATCATTTCTAGAAAAATGGATCGTAGTAGACGAGCTATGAATCCTAATAACTATAACGAAGATGGAACTACTAAAACAGGGGCTAGAAAATGGAAGAACTCCAATCGCTATCTTCGATTAAGAAGCGAACTAAGAGAGCTTAGTAGAAAACAAGCAGCTATTCGAAAGTTACAACATGAGACCTTAGCAAATCATCTTTTAACATTAGGAACGACCATTTATGTAGAAACAATGCATTATAAAGGATTGCAAAAACGAGCAAAGAAAACAACGGTTAATGAAAAGACAGGTAAGTTCAATCGTAAAAAACGTTTCGGCAAGTCTTTAGGAGAAAAAGCTCCTGCTATGTTTGTAGAAATTTTGAATAGAAAGCTAAACTACATAGATAAAGAAGTTTTAAAAGTAAACAACTATACAACCAAAGCAAGTCAATACAACCATGTTAATCAAACATACAAGAAGAAAAAACTATCTCAAAGATGGAATAAAATAGAACACAACAACGAAGTGATAATAGTACAAAGAGATTTATATAGTTCTTATTTATTAATGAATATGAACGAAGATTTAAAAACAATGAATCAAGAAAAATGTGAAATGAATTTTGAAAGATTTTTAATCAAACATAACCAAGAAGTAGAAAGATTAAAAGGAAAGAAAAACCTTTCTAGTATTGGCATTTAAAAAGCATTAAAAAATATTAAAACAAACGTCTTGAAACGGGCGTTATACTATCGTTAATTTGTTCAATAGAACGAATGGATAGTGAAATTCTTAATGAAAATAATTAGGATTCTCTACATTGTAAACAATAATTATTGTTTTATTTTTGTAGTCAAAGAAGGTTATTTAGTAGTTAAGAACCCCACTACTTCAGTGGTGGGAGTTTCAGAAAATACTTTCCTCTCACTCATAACTATATCTCCGTCCATTTATATTATTTAAATTAATAATCTATATTCCTTATCTACTTTTATCCAAAATTATTATGTAATTTTGTTTTTAATATAGGTTTATTGAATCATCCCTATTTGATAATATAATACTCTCTCCTATTTTGTTTGTAAATAATTAATGCATCTGTTTTATGTTAACAAAAAAGAATATCTCTTATTTTACTAAGCAATAACATAAAAACGACTTTGGTTAAACCAAAATCGTTTTTATATTATTGTTAGGCACTTCTTTGTTTTATTACTTTTTGACGTGTAAATTCTTCACGTTCTTTTTCTTCTAAAGATTCCGTAATTAGTTTTACTGTTTCTTCGAATTCTGGTATAGAAACATTTTGAAGAGCATTTGCTCTTTTTTGCGTTTTACGAATAGCGTTAGCTAATCGAAAAACACTATTTTCAATTTGTGCTAATAGAACCGTTAACTCTTTTACTTTTGCAAAGCATTCAAAAGCATAATCTACTTTAGAATTTGTTCTTTCTAAATCATAGAAAGGAACTGCATTTTTAGATTGATACGTAATCTTTGGTATTTCTACCCCCATTACACTACGATATGCAATAGATATGCCTGTATCAACTGGTGTTGCTTTAGCAAGATTTGTAATAATTCCTAAAGAAATATTTGCTTCCTCTAGTGCACGATAAGCTTCTTGATAAGCATCTGTGATTTGATCACGTAATACTTTAACATCTTCTACTAGTTCCATCATTTCTTTGGTTAATACATTTCTTTTTTTATCTAACAGATCATATCCTAGTTTAGCAAGTGATAATGATTTTTTTATTGCAATGAGATTTCCTTTGGTTGGAACTACTTTAATTGCCATAATTAATCACCTGACTTTTCTAGTTCTTTAATGATTTTTTCTTCTTTAATATGGAATAATTTTAATGCTTTTTCATGATCATAATATTGATCTAATAAATCATTATCTAAACGTTCTAATGCACTTCTAGGTAATGTTGAAAGTAAGCTCCATCCTAAGTCTAATGTTTCAATAATAGAACGGTTAGAATCATCTCCTTGGTTTAAGAAATGTTCTTCAAATAATTTCCCAAAACCAATATATTGACGATCAACAGGAGATAACTCATCTTCTCCAATAACCGAAGTCAATGATTTTACATCTTGTACATGAGCATAACTTGCAAATAATTGGTTTGCTAAATCTTGATGTTCTTTTCTAGTATACCCTTGTCCAATACCATCTTTCATTAAACGACTTAAAGAAGGTAAGATTGCTACAGGAGGATAAATACCCGCACTATGTAAAGCTAAATCTAATGTGATTTGTCCTTCTGTAATATAACCTGTTAAATCGGGTACAGGATGGGTAATATCATTATTAGGCATTGTTAAGATAGGGATTTGTGTTACTGATCCACTAGCATCTTTGATAATTCCAGCTCTTTCATATAAAGAAGCTAAATCTGAATATAAATATCCAGGATACCCTTTACGTCCAGGAATTTCTCCTTTACTACTTGAAAACTCACGAACAGCTTCACAATAAGAAGTAACATCACTATAAATAACTAATACATGCATATTTTCTTCATATGCTAAATATTCAGCTGCAGTAAGTGCACAACGTGGTGTTAAGATACGTTCGATAATTGGATCATTTGCAAGATTCACAAACATAACAACACGATCCATTACTCCTGCTTCTTTAAAGCTTCTTTTAAAGTAATTAGCAACATCATTGGTAACACCCATTGCTCCAAAGACTACTGCAAATCCTTTTCCATCATCATCTGCTACTTTTGCTTGTTTTACAATTTGTACTGCTAATTGATTATGTGGTAAACCAGAACCTGTAAAGATAGGTAATTTTTGACCACGAATCAAAGTAGTTAAACAGTCTATCGAAGAGATACCTGTATTAATATAGTTACGAGGATATACCCTTGCTACTGGATTTAATGGTAAACCATTAATATCCATTTGTTTAGAAGAATATATTTTTCCTAAACCATCTATTGGTGTTCCAGCACCATTAAAAGTTCTTCCTAATAGCTCTTTAGATACTGGTAACTCCATTGGTTTCCCTAATAATCTTGTTTTTGTATTTGTTAAAGAAACATCATTTGTTCCTTCAAATACTTGAATAATTACTTTTTCACCTTCAATTTGAACAATACGTCCTAAACGCATAGATCCATCATCTAAAGTTATTTCTACCATTTCGTCAAAAGATGCTCCTTGGACATGATCAAGAACAACTAATGGCCCATTTATTTCACTTAAACCGATATGTTGTAGAGACATTATTCATTCCTCCTTATGCCACACTAGCAATCAATGTATCAATTTCTTGATAATAATCATCAAATAATTCTAATTGATTGTTAGGGATATCATATTTCATTTTTACTACTTTATCAAAAATACCAGTTTCTACAATAGAACGAACTACCTTTCCTTGTGATACTGCTTCACTAGTACGTTGATTTAAATATAAAATAATTTCCATCATTTTTAATTGTTTTTCCATTGGTACATAAGTATCTTCTTTATGGAAAGCATTTTGTTGTAAATAACCAACACGAATTACTTTTGCGATTTCAATAATTGCTTTTTGGTCTTCTGGTAAAACATCAGGTCCCATTAATTGCACAATCTCATTTAATTTCGCTTCTTGTGCTAATAAATAAGCTAATTCTTGACGATCACTTACAAATTTATTACTTACATTTTTACTATACCATGCTTCCAAATCATAAACATATTCACTATAACTTTGATTCCAGTTAATTGCAAAATAATGACGAGCATATGCTAATGCTTTATCCAATGCCCAAAAGCATCTTACAAATCGTTTTGTGTTTTGCGTAACTGGTTCCGAGAAGTCGGCCCCTTGTGGCGATACAGCACCAATAATTGTTACAGACCCTTGGCTTCCATTTAAATTATCTACATAACCAGCTCTTTCATAGAACTGAGATAATCTAGATGGTAAATAAGCTGGGAATCCTTCTTCTGCAGGCATTTCTTCCAAACGTCCTGAGATTTCACGTAAAGCTTCTGCCCAACGTGATGTAGAATCCGCCATAATCGCAACATGATATCCCATATCACGATAATACTCTGCCAAAGTAACCCCTGTATAAATACTAGCTTCACGAGCAGCTACTGGCATATTCGATGTATTAGCGATTAATACCGTACGGTCTGTTAATGGTTTATTTGATTTAGGATCAATTAACTCACGGAACTCTTCTAATACTTGAGTCATCTCGTTTCCACGTTCTCCACAACCAACATACACAATAATATCCGCATCACACCATTTTGCAATCTGATGTTGAGTCATTGTTTTTCCAGTTCCAAAACCTCCAGGAACTGCAGCAGTTCCTCCTTTAGCAATTGGGAACAACGTATCAATTACTCTTTGTCCTGTTACTAAAGGGATGGAAATTGGTAATCTTTCCTTACAAGGACGAGCTTTTTTAATTGGCCATTTTTGTACTAATGAACAACTATGACGCACACCTTTCTCATCTTCTATTTCAATAATTGTATCATTTAAAGTATAGAAACCATCTGTTACTACAGAAACAACTGTTCCTTGTAGTAGTGGACTTACCATACATTTATGTACAATTAAGTCTGTTTCAGGAGTTGTTGCATAAATAGCACCACCCTCTAAAACATCCCCTACTTGAACACATACATGAACATCCCATAACTTCTCATTATCCAATGATTCAATATTACTTCCGGCATGAATAAATGCCCCACTTTGTTTTTCTAATACTTGTAACGGTCTTTCAATTCCATCAAAAATATTACGTAAAATACCAGGACCTAAAGTTGCACAAATTGGTGAACCTGTTGAAACAACTGGTTCTCCAGGTCTTAATCCTGATGTAGTTTCATATACTTGGATTGTTGTAAATTCTTTAGAAATAGAAATAACTTCTCCCATTAAAGAAGCATTTCCTACATATACCATTTCTAACATTGAAAAAGTAGTAGCATCTTTTACTTTTACAACCGGTCCATTAATAGAATAAATTGTATCTTTAGCCATTGCTTTTCCCCCTTATTTCAATGTAAATCCTGAATTTTCATAAAACCAAGTTTTTTGATTTTCTAAAACAAAATCAAAAGACTGATCAATAAATAATCCTTTTTCTAAATCTTCTAATAAAAATCCTCCAATAATATTCTTTGAACATTCTTTTATTTCTACTTCTGGATAAATATCTTTTAATATAGATGAATATTGCATATCTTCTTGACGTATATATAAAATTGGATTCAAAAATGTATATTGTTCTTTTGTATAAGTTAACTTTTCTTTCAAGTAATCAAGATATTGATTACTTGATACAAAGTCTATTAATTGTTGTTTTACTAGATTCATGATTTCTTGCACGTAGTTATCTCTTTTTGTTACTAATGCTTTTGTGTATTCACTACTTTTTAGTAAGTGATCACTACTAGTTTCTTTTTGAATTTCTTTACGTTGGATATCATATTCTAGTTGAGCTTCTTTTTTTGCTTCATATACTAACTGTTCATAGATTTCATCTTTGGACTGTTGCATTTCTTGGAGTAATGCTTGTTCCTCTTGTTTTGCTAGTCGCTCTATTTCTTCTTTCATATAAAGAAAGACTTGTTCGTTGTTTTGCATCGTCTTCTCCTATAGTTTGACCCCTATTGCTTGAGATAGATAACTATCAATCGTTTCCCCAATCTTACTGTTTCCATGACGATCAGGTATTTCTACTAGCAATGGCTCCCTTTGTTTTAGTTTGATCTCAGAAATAACATTAGGACATAATTCAATTAGTTTTGTAGTTATTAAAATAATAGCAATCGATGAATCTTTCATCTTTTCTTCTAATATTTCTAAAAACTCTAATCTTTCATGAACTACACATCCTTCGATACCAGCAAGACGCATTCCTACTAAAGTATCATTGTTATCACTAAGTAGATAGAATTTCATAATAACAAACCTACTATAAAGCGTTAATAATTAAGATAGAAATTAATAAACCGTAAATAGCAACCCCTTCACCCATGGCAACGAAGATTAATGATTTACCAAAATTTTTCTCATTTTCAGAAATAGCACCAATTGCAGCTGGTGCTGCAGCCGCTACTGCAATCCCTGCTCCTAAAGCTGATAAACCTGTTGCTAATGCGGCTCCTAAAAATCCCATCCCTTGGGCAATCGTTCCTGTCATAGAACTAACTGCTGAAGTTTCTGCATAAACAGTATTTGTCATCATTTGAAATACAATAACTGCAAAGACTGTTCCAAAGAACCCACATACATGTGTAGCTAAACGCATTTTAGCACTTCTTTTCGTTGTTTTTCCTTGTACTACTTTTACTAATGGTAAAGAAATTAAAATAATTGCAACTGCTGGTAAAATAAATTGTAACATGATTAAAGCCTCCCTATTTTCTTAGTTTTCTTTTACGTTCACAAATGGTTTCCCATTTCCCTTATAATATCGACTAAACATTTCATAAAATTCTAGTCGTAATACTTGAATACCTACGATTAATCCTTCTAACCCCATAACGAAGAGATTACCGAGTACTAACACTACCCAATATCCTGCACCTCCAACCATTTCGGCTAAAGTATAAACTACAAGCATCATTCCGGCATGAGATAAAACAAATCCTCCAACCCTTAAAAATGACATTGTATTGGTAACAAATGATAAACATACTTCAAATAATTCAAAGAACCCTTCCATAAAGAATGCCCCAAAACCATGAGGGAACATTATTTTTCCTTCTAGTTTATGAGTTAATGGTTCTTTTAGGAATACACCAATAATTGGTATTACTAATCCTAATAGAATCGTAACTGGATTCATAAAAGAATATCCTAAAACACTCGTTCCTGCTAAAAATAAAGCACTTGTATAAAAGATAAACCCACATAATCCATTTTGACTAAAATAAGCATCTCCATAATTCTTTTGTTTAAAATTCAAATAAATACTAAACAACATCGCTATTAAAATAAAGCAAACACCCAAACCTACTGCCATTATTAACAATGTCATCGTATTACTAGAATCCATCGTATGGAAAATAGGAACTAATATTTCCTCATTACCAAAAACAGATCCATAAACAAATCCAAATATCATACTTGAAATACCTAAACGAACACCAACTAATCCTAGTTGCATATTCCACTTCTTATAAGCAAAATATCCAAACAACGATAATAACAACCCTTGTCCCATATCTCCAAACATAATTCCAAATAATAAGGTATAAGATAAAGCAACAAATACAGTTGGATCTATTTCGTTATATCCAGGTACTCCATACATTTCTACAAACATTTTAAATGGATCAACAAACCAATTACTAGTAAGTTTCGTTGGTGGATCCAAACGAGCATCACTCGTTGCTGGTGTTAACACTACTTGTACTTTTGGAATACTTTCTAATATTGTTTTTAATTGTTTTTCTTTTTTAACTTCCACAAAACCATAAATCGATAAACGCCCATCTAAATCAATAATATTCTTTTGCATTCCATAAACATCATTTAAATGTTTTGCACGACTATATACTTTTTCTAAATGATCTCGATTATTTTCTAATAAATCATTCATCCGTTTCTTTAGATTCGTAACATGCCCTCTAGCAGCATTTGTCTCTTCTTCCATTTCTGCTATTGCAAGCAATGGATTTCCATGAACAAATTCTGGAATCCGAATTCTTTCAAAGTACAAAGATGAAAAGACATTATCTACTTCCGGTGCATATCCTGGTGAGGATGCATACATACACCATAAATGACTTTTATCTCGATCAAATTCAGTAAAAGTAAAAGGTAAACTTTGATAATATTGAATCTTTTCTAAGTTATTTAGTGGTATTTTACCAAATCTTATTTGTAAATATTTACAACTAAATAAATCATCAAAATTAATATCCATTTCACTAACATGAGTTAATTGAATAATAGCTTCTTTATTTTCTTCAATAACCATCTCTAATTGCTCTTTTACATCCTCTAATGCCTCTAAATCCTTTACAAAAGAAGCTACATACTCTTTTTCTTTTATAATATGTATTTTAGAATCAATCTCTCTGTCTTTTAAATCAAAGTTATATTTTGATTGAATATCTTCTAATTGTAAACACAACTCCTCATAAGGATTTTCTTTGGAAAAAACGCCAATTCCAGCAACACTTTCCGTAAATTTAGAAGCAGGTTCTAAATGAAACTCATCAAATTCTTGTATTTTCAACAACACTTCATCTAACTGCTCTTTTTCAAATCGAATATTTCCTAAACTCAATTTAGCAATTGCCATAGCTTCCCCTCCTTTTTATTTTTCTAACTATCTCCATAAAAATAGTTCCTAGTACCTTAATCAATAGCATTCCTAAAACAAAATAAATAATCCCACGTTCTAACACCACCAAGCGACTTACTCCTTGATACATTTCGACGTTATTCCAAATAGTCCCGTGCATAAAACCACCAGCACAAGAACCAAGACCAATATATTTAATCATTTTCCCGATACTCGTTTTAGCACTAAGGATACCTACAATCAATAAGAAACATCCTATAATTAAATCCCCTAAACAAAATATCGATAAAACACTAACCAACATTGCCACAATCAATGTCATATCAATACTGTCTGTTCCCTTAGAAACAATATAATTTTCAAAAGGACGAACAAACCAATGATTTTCTAAAATAACGGGTGCTTCAATATGAGCCCCCTCATAAATAGAAATAGGTAATTCAATAATCGAAACTTCCTTTGATATTGCTTTTAATTCTTCTAATGAACAAGTACTATATGCATAAATCGAAACATAATTTCCAAAATCAACTAAACAATTAGAATGTTCTACCAAATCCTCATAATACTTTAAATAATGATATAACTCTTCTAAATGATCATAATATTGATCCCTTAATGCTTCTTTTCTTTGAACAATATTCTCTAAATGATCTTCCATTGCCATCGTTGTCTCATGTAAAGATTCATAAGCATCCTGCAATGTTCCATGTAAAAAATCAGGTAAGTATACTTCTTCAAAAGCAAATCCTTTAAAGAAATTATCCGCATTTAATTTATCTTTGCCAAGGCAAAGATAAATGATCCATGCATGTTCTTTATCTTTTGATAATGGGATACATGCAACATTATTAGGAATATGATGTTTTAATGAATCTAATTTTGAAGTATTTATTTTTCCAACACGATATTCTATATATTGATTATCTTTTAAATCATCTATATTAAAATCTTGCTTTTCTATTTGTTGTAACAAATAGAAAGCTTCTTTATTCTCTTCAATTTCTGCATTTAATTGTTCAATAACCAGATTCATCTTTTCTACTGGTTGTTTTACCTCTTGAATAAAGTCTTCTGCTTTTTCTAAGCTAAAGTTATGAAAAGAATGATTTGCTATCTTTTCTATATTTAATGTTTCCATTAATGACTCTACTTCTTCTAATAAAGATAAATAAGGATTCTCTAATTGATATACAGATACTCCTTTTACATTTTGAACAATCTTAGAAGCTAATTGAGGAAAAATAGGTAACTCTCCTACTTTCTTTACTATTTCAAAACAATAAGTAGCAGGAAAACTCATTGTATAAAAATGCATTTTCTTTATAGCCATATTTCCCCCTACATGCAAATCAACATTTCTTCAATCGTGCTCGGATCTTTTTGATAACGTATTCCTTCAATAATATGTTTTAGATTATCTATTTCAATAGACTCTAAAATAGAATAAGTTAAATATACAACCGGTGCATTACTAGAAAATCGTAAATATCTTTTTGCAACATTATATTTAATAGTATCAATATAATATTCAATATATGCATATTCTTGATCATCATAATAAGCTTGATATCTAGAAAGACTTAATTTCTTTAAAAACTCTTTACCATCTTTACTTTCCACTAATTGATCTAATGTGTTGCTATTTAGACGTCCATACTGCAATGATACCGTCTTTTTAATTTGTTCTGGTGTGAAATGGAAATATGTTTTTAAACGATATATCTTTTCCATATTTTTTAATTCAACCAACGTATATAAAACATCTAATAATTGTTGCTTTGTTTTTCCTCGAAAATGTTTTTCAATGCTCAATACATAAGATTGATAATAGAAATCTAATAGTTCTTTTTCAAGAATACTCATATCTTCAAAAGAAACAACATCAAACTTATTCATAATCTTTGCATATTTAGAATGCATTAAACATTCTTTTATTTCTTGGATGTTTTTAGCTTGTACTAATTCATGAAAAGCAAAACTTGTTTTTGCTTCTAAGTAAGTTGGTAAGTCATAAGTCAATGCTTCTTGACTACCAAATAATACTCTTTGTATTTTATCCAAAATAATTTCTATTTCTATTTTCATCAATACTTTTAAATAAAATTCTTGATTCTTTCTAGGAATATACTTTAACATCTTATTGCATCTTTCAAAGTATTCTCTTTTTAAAAGATCTTCTACTTGTTGACGATGAATGTTTCGTACATTGATATCTTTTAGGGCATCTTGGTAGCCAACATGTCCTTTTAGATAAGTAACTACTTCTCCTATTGAATCTTTTCTTATTAATTCACTGTACTGTTCTTCTTTTAATCTTTTGCCATACATTGCTTTTGCTTTTGCACATAAGGCATTTGTTGATAAGTCCATACATTCGCCCTCTTAGTCAATACAACGATTATATAATTCCTTAACCCATGTATCTTTGTTTTCGTTATATGTTTGTTCCATCTCTTGTAATTGATAAGTATACTCTTCTTCCAACTTAGTAAGTAATTGTTGATTTTCAACAATTGCTTGTTGTCTTTTAGCTTCTAGCTCTTTGGTTTGTTCTTGAAGATACTGGTTGTATAACTCTTCTTTTTGTTCTTTTAAGTTAACGTGTACGGCATCTTTTGCTTTTTTTGCTTCTTCTACTCTTAATGCGTTTTGACGATCAATCTCAACTAATCGTTGAATAATACTATTCATCGTTATCCCCCCTCACATTCTTATTTGATTATACTCTTATATTTATCAATTGCAACGAAGAGTGTTCCATTTACCATCACTTATTTTTATGGTATGCAAATAATTTCTAATGGTTGAAATGTGCTATAATTAATGCTAATGTAATAGAAGAAATGAGGTAAATATGATAAATCAACGAATTAAAGAAACACAACAATTATTAAAAGACAATAACATTGATGCATACATCATTCCTACTGCAGACTATCATCAAAGTGAGTATGTTCATCCTCACTTTCAAGCTAGAGCTTTTTTATCAGGTTTTACTGGTTCGGCTGGAACATTTGTGATTAGTCAAACAGATGCTTGTTTATGGGTAGATGGAAGATATTATATTCAAGGGGAAGTACAAACAAAAGATACAATGATTCAATTAATGAAAATAGGATTACCTGGTGTAATAACTGTTCATAATTATTTAGAACAGTTTAAAGATGGGGTTATTGGTTTTGATACACGATTATTAAGTAGTAAGATGATTAATAGTTTAGATGCTAAAAAGGTTCATTTTGATGTATTGGATTTATTGTGGAAAGAAAGACAACCTTTATCTAATGAAAAAGGATTTTTATATGATATTGTTTATTGTGGTCAAGAGAGAACTGCTAAGATTCATCAAATTAGAGAAGATTTAGGTGATTTTGACTACCATATTTTAACTTCTTTAGATGATATTGCTTGGATTTTTAATATTCGTGGTAAGGATATTGCTTGTAATCCTACTTTATTAGCTTATGCTATTATTGGTAAAAAAGAGAGTTATTTATATGTTCAAGAGGATACGTTGAGTAAGGAAGATATTGCTATTTTAGAGTCTCAAGCTATTTTTGTGAAAGATTATTTTTCTATTTATGAAGATGTAAAAGAGTTAGAAGGTAGCGTTGTTTTTGATAGTAGTGTTGTTAATTATGCTATTACTTCTAATTTATCTTCTAATGTCACAATTGTAGATCGAGAAAATCCTTCCCAACATAATAAGGCTATAAAAAATAATATTGAAATAGAAAATACAAAGAATGCTCATGTAAAAGATGGTGTTGCTGTTACTAAATTTATGTATTGGTTGAAAAATGAAATGCTAGAAACTGATGAATTAGAAGTAGCCAAACTAATGAAACAACAAAGAGAAAATCAAGCATTATTTTATGATTTAAGTTTTGAGTCTATTTGTGGTTATCAAGAAAATGGGGCTTTAATGCATTATCAAGCAACAAAGGAAGCTTTTAGTAAGATTAAAAAAGAAGGTTTGTTATTAATTGATTCTGGTGGTCAATATTTAGATGGGACTACTGATATTACTAGAACTTTTGCTGTTGGGGCAATTACAGAGGAACAAAAAACAGACTATACAATGGTTTTAAAAGCTTTATTACGTCTATCTAATGCTAAATTCCCTTTAGGAACAACTGGTCAACAGTTAGATATTCTAGCAAGAGGAGTTATTTATGATTATGGATTAGATTATCGTTGTGGTACTGGTCATGGTGTGGGTCATTTCTTAGGTGTTCATGAAGGTCCTAATAGTATTCGTCCTCGAGGTTTAGTAAATACTGTTTTTTGTCCAATTGAACCAGGTATGATTACTACTAATGAGCCAGGTATTTATAAAGAAGGAAAACATGGAATTCGTTTAGAAAACGAATTATTATGTAAAAAAGATTTTGAAAATGAGTATGGAATATTTTGTTCTTTTGAAACCATTACTTATTGTCCTTTTGATAATGATGCTATTGATTTTAATTTATTAAATAGTGATGAGTTAAAACAATTAAATGACTATCATCAACTTGTATTCACTACTTTAAAAGATCATTTAGATTCAAAAGAAATACTTTGGTTGCAACAATTCTTACAGCTTTAAAAAGGACTTGGCCTTGGCCAAATCCTTTTTTATATATCATATTTTTCTATTAAAGCTACTCCTAATGGACTAGGTCCAGTATGAACCCCAATAGTAGCACCAATTTGAATTAATTCCATTGGGAATGTACAATCAGGATACTTTTGTTGCAAAGTATCAATAACCATATCCCTAAATACTAATCCTTCATTTTTATCAAAACCATAACCAGTTACAAAATGAAACTTACTAGGATCTAAATCATTATCCTCTATATAACTAATTAATAATTCTAAAACTTTACGCTTTGAAACTTTACGGCCACGGACAACTCCTGCCTTCACAATTTCCCCACCTTCTAATAACACCAAAGGTTTCAATCCTAGTGTTCCTGCAGCAACTCCTGAAAGCTTACCAACACGACCACCTTGAACTAAATAGTCAATACTGTCGATTGTAAAGAATATTTTAGCACAATGAATTAATTCTTCTATTCTTGTTACTGCTTTTTCATAAGCATAGTCATCTTTCATCATATTACATGCTTCTAAAGCTAACAATCCCTGACTAGCAGTTGCAGCCATAGTATCAAATATTGTTATTTGAACATCTGGGTAATCTTCTAAAACTAATTCTCTAGCTAATCTAGCTGAGTTAATAGAACCACTAAATTTACTAGATATACATAAACATATAATATCAATCCCTTGACTTGCAAGTGGTGTAAAGACATCTATATAATCTTGCATTGAAGGTAATGATGTTCTAGGAAATGTTTTTGGATTATCTACCATAAATTGATAAACATCTCTTATTGATATTTCAATTGCTTCCTTACGGTGATCATCTCCTTTTAAAGCAACATAGAATGGTACTGTTATTAAATTGTTTGCAGCAATTACATCTGCATCTAGATCACATGATCCATCACTAATAATTTGGTACATAAGTTTCCCTCCATTTCTTAGTTATACCATACTTTTAATAAACAAAAAAGGAATAACTATGAATTCATCAAGAATTCTTACTTAATCCTTTCATATTTGCTATTTTTATTAATATTGGTGCAGCCATCAAATAAAAAATAAAATTCCCTACTGCATGAAATGTATCAAACAATATTCCACTAGAATAATAAGTTAAAAACAATCCTAATCCACCTAATACAAATTGTTCTAAAGAAACAATAAAACCAAATACATATCCCATTAAAAATGAAAATACTGCCATCATTAATGTTGGTGGTTTTTTCTTAAACATGAAAAATAATTCTACTAATAATTGTGTTAATAAACAAATAACAATCCACGCTAATATTTGGAACACAGTCCATAAACCCATTCCTAAAAGCATATTCGAAACAAGTGTTGTTACAATCGTTAATTTAATTCCAAAAGCTAAACCAAACAACAATACTGAAATAATGATAATCGAAGTAACCGGTTTTATATTAGGTAACATTTGTAAAGCAACTCTAGAAGCAATATTCACTGCTGCTAAAATACCAATCAAACTAATTTCCTGTACTTTATTCATAGTTTGCATAGATCCATTCAATGACATCACCTTCTCCTATTTCATAAGCACCACAACTCATTGATAAATAGTTTCCATTCACAGTATAAGTCCAACCAGAACGCCCACCATAATCAAACTCATTTAATCCACCTATTCCTTTTACATAAATAGAAGTACCTATTCCAGATGTCTTTAACTCCATTGATTGAGAAGTAGTATATTCTAATAATACTTCATAAACTGTACTAGATTGTGCTACTTGAATTGTACCACTAGACATTGTTTCATTAACCCCATAAATAATAATAGAAACTTGGCTAATCGCTTCTTGTTGTGAAGTTGAAGAACTTGAAGTTTCTTCTTCGAACTCTACTTCCTCTTGTTCAGTCTCTGTTTCAACTTGTTCAGTCTCTGCTTGCTGCTCAACTGAGTCTTCTTGTATTTCTTCTTGATCAGTTACAACTATCTCTTGATCATCTTCTACAATTTGTTCATCAATATTTTCTTCTTCATTTTCCACTACTTCTTCTTGCTCGTAGATAACTTCTTCTTTTGTGTCTAGAGATTGGTAAATACCAATCCCTAGAATAACAAGGAAACTACATACTACAAAAGCAATGGTTATTTTTGTTGTATTATTAAATTGATTTTTTTTCATAAGACATTACGAATAATGCAAGAAGTGCTGTTGTTAGATAAAAAGTAATCATAGAAATATCACTTGTTTGAACTATGTTAGAATCCATACTCTCTTCCACTTCAGGAACTAGTTCTAAAATCGCTTGATATGAAAGTTCTAATGCTTCATAGACACTTCCATTTTCATAAGTACCAATTGTTAATACTGCTTGTTTTGTCGCCCAGTTATTATCTTCTCCAGCTTCATAGTACCAAAAGCTTCCATCTTCATTTTGGAAAGTTAATAGTGCTTGATAAGCATCTTCATAATCTTGTTTAGCAGCTATTAAACCTAATAATACAGTAGCTTGTGTATTTGCATTTGCACTACCTGGATAATATACACCATCGTATTCATATCCTAAAGGAATATAATAACTATCTTCCTGTACTGTTTCTAAATATGCTACAACATTTGTGATATTTTCACTATATTTACTTGCATCTACTAACGCTAATGTTTCTAATACCCAACCTGTCACATCAACATCTTCGCCATATGCGGAACTAAATGAACCATTTTCATTTTGTAATGAAGCTAAATAATCTGCTGCAATACTCAATTTTTCAGAATTAATTACGTATAATGCATTTACACAAATATACTGCCAACTACCATAACTAGTATCTCCTGTTAATGTTACAGCACCATTTTCTTGTACTGCATCTTCTAACAATGTAACATAGTCAACATCATTATAATTATTTGGATTTTCTCCTTTTGCTACTAAAGCTAAAATACTTTGGGCAATATTAGATGCATAATCTGTACTTAATAAAGCATCAATTTCCATCTCACTACAATCCACACCCAAACTAGCAAGTGTTACCATTTCATCTAAACCACTCACTGTTGTTACGTTTTGGTAATACGTACTTGCTGCTTGATAACTATCTCCTGTTTCTAAAGCTTGAATCTGACATACACTTACTAGTAATGCCATTACTGCAATCATCATTTTTTTCATTTTCTTTTTTCCTTTCATAAAAAAAATACTAGAACGCGTAGTCCTAGTGTCTAACTAGAACATCTTCATACTCCGTGAAGTGTCTATTGTATAAGTATCCGACTTAAGAATTATTTCTATTACGGTTGCGGGACAGTCCAGGATTCTAACCTGATTCCTTATCATTAGTTGTCTATAAAAGATATCTCTTTTACCGTCCTATTGTAACACATCCTTTCTTCATTGCAACAAAAAAAGAGGTTTACACCCCTTTCAGTTATAGCACTACTATTTATTTTTTATCTTGTGGAAATACTACACCTGCTTGTTCTCTACATTCTGTGAGGACACTGTGGATTGCTAGCGAAGTTTCATGAGAACATAATGTGTTTTCTATCACTCCTTGTTCTACACAATCTATCATTGTTTTAATTTCATAATAGAACATATCTTTTTCACCCACATTTACCACTTCTTTTTCGCTAGTTTTACGATTTATAATAGTGAAATCTCTCATCATACTTGGTGTATTTATGAAAATAGATCCATCTTCCCCATTTATTTCACAACTATTTGTCGTATCACTCGCTTTAGAATACATTAGTGTTGCTATAAAATCATCATATATTAAAATACTTGATCCAGATATATCTGCTTTCGTATCAAGCAAACTACATGCACTAAGAACTTTATTTGGCTTTCCAAATAATCCAACACAATCAGCCATAATATAAACTCCTAAATCCATTATTGCTCCATTACTCAATTTTGCTTGGAACGTTGTTGGATTTTCATTTCTTAAATATGCATCATATCTTGATGAATATTTACTGAAATTAAAAACTACTTGATGAATTCTTCCTATTGCTTTGATGCTTTCTTTTAATTTTATAAAATTAGGATTATAAAGTGGAATTAACCCTTCTTGAATGTATACGTTATTTTCTTTTGCAAGATTCATTATTGATACCACTTCATCATAATTAGATGCCATTGGTTTTTCTAAGAAAACAGGTATCTTTCTTTCTAAAAAATAACAAGCTACTTCTTTATGCAATGCATTAGGAACTGCTATGTATACCGCTTCAATCACGTTTGCTTCATACATATCTTGATAACTTTTAAAACAATATTCAATTTTATGTTTTTCCCCAAATTCTTTTGCCAAATCAAGTGTTAAACTTGATACTGCAACTACTTCACATCGACTCTCTTGTTTCGCTCCATCCATAAAGAAGTCAGAAACAAAGTTAGTACCTACTATTCCAAATTTCATTATTATTCCTCCCAATCAATAATAACACCTAAGTAATTATCTTTATCATACATAAGTCCACGATAAGCATCCATTGCTTCTTCTGGTTTTATTGTATGTGTTACAAATTGATTTACATCTATTATTTTTTCATTTAATAACTTTTCTAAATATTTAAATGTACTTTGCATTGAATGTTTTGATCCTACTTCTTCACTAAATGGATATCTTCTATTAAAGCCTCCTACTACATTTAACATTTTCATATGAATAGCGTTTAACATTGGTGTTACATTACAATGATAATCTTCTCTAGGAGATCCTAATAATACAACATTTCCATATCTTGCGGCAGCTTGGAAACATACTTCAATGCATCTAGACATCCCAGAAGCATCTACTACTACATCAAATCCATGTCCCTCTGTTTTATCTAGAATCATTTCCATTTGTTGTTCTGGTGCTACATCTATTATATTTTCAATACCTAACTTCTCTGCTTTTTGACATCTATTCTTTGCAACATCAATTGCATATACTTCACAACCCATTTGTTTATATAATAATGTAAGAATTAAACCTAGATTACCTAATCCAAAAATACCTACTTTATCTGTTATTTTTACATCAATTGGTAAAATACCATTCATTGCTATCCATATCATCATTAAGAAACAACCTTCTTCATCCGTAGTCTTTTCATTTAGTTTATATAAAACACCACCATCACTTCTTAACTGATTAAAATGATGCATCGATGCATGAGGAGCACTATATAAATATCGAGCCTGAAGTTCAACATCTTTCACATCTTTACCTAACTCTAAAACAGTACCTACAGAACAATATCCTGGACTAACAGGATAAGTAGCTCCTTTTTTTAAAGCATATACTCTTGATAATTCAGTACCTGGACTTATTAATGATTTATGACATTTCATTAAACATTCATCACTTCGTAATTCTTGTTTTAATTCACTAGTAATAACCTTTACATCTTCTTTTCCATCAATCCTTATACTTTTCATAAATATCCCTTTCTAAGGCTTTTCATCGATCACAATTTTTGTGATCTAATTACTATATCTCTGTTCCCTCTAACTTATTCAAGATTGTTAGTAAATAAGCAAAAAGAAATGATTGTACATCCTTATTATCATTTCTTTACATATCCTTACTACCCTTTTTATTAATGTTTCTATCTCTAAACTAAAGTCACTTTAAACAATGTTATACTTCTTTAAAAAACAAGCAATTCCATCTTCATTATTTGTTTTTATTACTTCATATGCTGCTTTTTTAACATTATCCATTGCATTACCCATCGCTATCGGGTATTTAACAGCATCAAACATTGTTAAATCATTTTCTCCATCACCAAAAACTAGAATTTGATCGAGAGGAATATTCAATCTATTCGCAAGTTTTTTAATAGCGTTTCCTTTATTTATACCATAAGGGGCACATTCAATCCTGTATTATCCCTACACACATATGTTTTAAAATCGTATTTCATATTCCCTCCCAGTTATTGTAATAAGATAAACAAATGATATCACTTTTAATTTTAGAAGTAAAGATGGTAGTTTCCAAGCCAAAGATCTTCACCTTATATTCTTTCAACATATCCTTTCTTCATTGCAACAAAAAAAAGAGGTTTACACCTCTCCTAGTTGTACAACAGAAGTATACTGGCTCTATACTATAACTGGGGGACAAAATATTGTTCTTCAGTTTTTTTGACAAAATAATAGACATAGATTCTAACTCGTTTTACAATTTAAGTGCTCAAACAAAAACGAAAGGAGTTATAACTATGTCTGCTACTAATTATATCAATGATATCCTAAAATCTCTAGAACTTTATGATAATAATGGAGGGTTTATTCCTTTCCCTTATGAAAAGGGAAACTCTTGTTTCCGTTATGAAAAGAAAAAAGGTGGTACTACCATCAAGTATGTTAATCTTGTCTCTACAAATTCTGCTGCCTATTGTCCTAAATGTGGTTGTGTACATAACATTAAATCAAAAGGGCTTCGTAAGATCTATTTACATCATGCTACCAACGGACATACAAAAACTATCCTAGAAATAAGTTACCGTAGATACCAGTGTCATAACTGTCACCACTCTTTTAAAGATACAATTCCTTTTCGCTTCTTTGAAACAAAGATGACTTATACTTTAGCACAAAGCACGATTCGTTCTTTACAAGAGAACACTGCTTTAGCTGTAGTAGCTAGAACCTATGGTATTTCTAAGAGTACGATGTATCGTATCTTTTATGATCATATTTATCTATATCACCGATGTTTCCAATTATCTTCTGTTATTTCTATTGATGAGTTCCGTGGTACGAGTGATGAAGGAATCTATGCTTTCAATATAGTAAATCCTATTACTGGAAAAGTACTAGATATTCTTGGTGATAGAAAAGCAGAGACTTTAAAGAAGTATTTTGGAGGTTTTACACATGAAGAACGAGCGAAAGTGAAGATAATCATTATGGATTTATCAGGTCCCTTTAAAGCAATAATGACATCTTTATTTCCAAAAGCTGTCATTATCGCTGATAAGTTTCATTATGTTCGTCTCGTAGGTGATAACTTAACACAAGCTAGAATCCAATTCTGTAAGAAGATTCATAAAGATCATGAGACATTATCGAAACTAATAAAAAGAAATCTTCATTTGTTTGATCGTTATTATAAAGAATTAGGAAATAAAAAGGAAAACTATATTCCTTATTTTAAGAAACATCTAACAAATAAACAATTAGTAGAAGCTATCTTAGAATTAGATATATGTGAAGAGTTTAAAGAAAACTATGATATCTACCAGAACTTCTTAAAGATTCTACATGAACCTTCTAAAGATTATAAAAAAGCACTTAATGTTTGGTTAGATTATATCTTTGAAACAAAGAATACATACTATGAGATTACTGCCAAGAATTTCCGTAAGAATTGGTTTTTACCAATCCTACGTTCCCTTACTTATAAAGCTACTTATCATAGAAATGGAGAATCCTATACAACGTCATTTAATAATGGTTGCATTGAAAGTCTTAATAATAAATTTAAATTAGTAAAACGTAATGCATATGGCTATCGTTATTTTCAAAACTTAAGAAAACGTATCTTTCTACATCTTGGATATTCCTTCCAATTTATAGAAAAAGAAAAGAGACAGGTGATTACTTAATAATCACTTGTCCCCCAGTCTTGACACAGAGCCAGTATACTTGAACATATTTCCATCTAACGTATCGATACCTAAAAAGAATGGTGTCCCATTTACATGTTCCACATGCGTAACATGCAATGTTACTGCACTACTAGGAATATGTAAAATTCTAGACTCAAACTTAGAAGCACTTTTTGCTTCAATAACTTCTAAACGATGATTGTCCCCTTTTTCTACAAGATACTTTGCAAACAAATCTTTTACAAACATTTTTGTATCTTTCGATTTCATACCTGGGAAAAACTTCTTTGGAAAATATAAATCTTCTAACGATAAAATAGTTGTTCCTGCACGACGGATACGACGCAGTCGATAAACTTCTTCATCCATTGGGAAATTTAAATATACCTCACAAACATGACTTGCTTTCATTTTTTCAAAAGAAATTACTTCATAATGAATTTTTCCATATTTCTCAACAATTGTATCATTATCTTTTACAATAACTTTATTAACTGCAATTTCATTTTTATGTCTAGAAACTACTACGCTAGACCCTTTTTTACGATGAGCATAACCTTCTTGGATTATTTCATCAAAAGCACGTCTTACTGTCATACGAGAGACACCAAAGTGTTCTGTTAATTCTCTTTCTGTTGGTAAACTTTGTCCTTCTTGGAATGCACCTGATTCAATTTTTGATACTAAATACTTTTTTATCTCTGGGTATTTCGAAGCCATAATATTCCCTCCTAATATATTACTTGATGGTTTATTATAATACCATCTTTTTTCAATTTGTAAACAATTTAGACACCAAAAAAGTAGGAATTTTTCATCCTACCTTAATTGACCAAATGAATCAATTTCATGAACAATACATTTATTATCTTCTAAACTCTTTTTTATATCAATAATTCGCTGATTTTTAGATCCTCGATAATATAATGATAAGCTACGTTGTTCTTTTTCAAACCTTCCATCAACTACACTATCACATGAGAAAAACAATTCTTTTTGTTCCGGTAACAAAGAATCCACTTGTTCATAAACATATCCTGTATACATCATAACCGGTAACTTCAAATTACGTGCTGCTTTAATAATTTCTAAACAAGCCAATGCTTGTAGCATTGGCTCTCCACCACTTAAAGTAATTCCATCTAATAGCGGATTTTCTTTTATCTCTTGAATCAATTGTTCAATTTGATAAATCTCTCCACCATCAATAGCATGACTTTCTGGATTATGACAACCTTCACAATGATGATAACAACCTTGACAAAATATAGCATAACGAATACCTGGTCCATCTACAATAGACTCTGCTACCTTCCCAAACAAACGAATGGAATTACATGTCATGTTTGACACGATCTTTTTCTTCTGCTCGTTTGCCATCATTAAAACGATCCACTGTTCCTACCAAGTATCCTGTAATACGACGAATTCTTTCAAACCCTTGATGTTCTTCTTCTTTTCTACCACAACATGGACAAACATCATCAATGATTCCATTATAACCACAAACTGGATCACGATCAATTGGGTGATTAATTGCACCATATCCAATATTAGCGTCATGCATTGCACGAACTACTTTTTCAAAGGCAACTAAGTTCTTTGATGGATCTCCATCCATTTCAACATAACTAATATGCCCTGCATTGGTTAGTTCATGATAAGGTCCTTCTATATTGATTTTCTTATGAGCACTGATTGGGTAATATACTGGGACATGGAAACTATTTGTATAGTATTCTCTATCTGTAACACCTGCTATTTCACCATATATCTCTTTATCCATTTTAATAAATCTACCAGATAATCCTTCTGCCGGAGTAGCAATTAACCCATAATTTAAACCTGTTTTTTGAGCTTCTATATCTAATAAACGTCGCATATGTGAAATGATTTGTAACCCTAAACGTTGCGCTTTTTCACTTTCACCTTGATGTTCCCCAATTAATGCTTTTAATGTTTCTGCCAACCCTATAAATCCTACAGATAAAGAACCATGCTTAATTACTTCCCCTACTGTATCATCAGCTTCTAATTTTTCACTATCTAACCAAACTCCTTGTCCCATTAAGAAAGGATAGTTTTTCGCTTTTCTAGCTGCTTGAATTAAATATCTTTCATGCAGTTGATCCACACATAAAGCTAACATCTCATCTAACTTTTCATAAAACAAAGAAACATCTCCTTTTGCTTGTAATGCTAGACGAGGTAAATTAATAGACGTGAAACTTAAATTTCCTCTACCACTAGTTACTTCTCTTTGTTTATCATGAACATTTGAAATAACTCTTGTACGACATCCCATATAAGCAATTTCTGTCTCTGGAGTTCCTTTATAATATTGTTTATTAAATGGTGCATCTACAAAAGAGAAATTAGGGAATAAACGTTTAGCAGAAGTACGACACGCTAATTGGAATAAATCATAATTAGGTTCTCCTTCATTATAATTAATACCTTCTTTTACTCTAAATATTTGAATTGGGAAAATAGGAGTTTCTCCTTTTCCTAATCCATGTTCTGTCGCTAATAAAATATTACGTACTGCCATTCTACCTTCACTAGAAGTATCCATTCCATAATTAATAGAACTAAAAGGTACTTGTGCTCCCGCACGAGAATGCATTGTATTTAAATTATGAATAAATGCTTCCATTGCTTGTGCAGTTTCACGATCCGTATTAGCATAAGCTTCTTTATCACAATAAGCTAAAATACGATCAATATCTTCTACTCCTTCTTGTTTTAATACATTTTTTAATTCTTCAAAAAATACATCATTACCATCTAATGTTGGTTTATGTTGTAATTCTTTTTTGTATTTCTTTGACAAAGCTTTTCCATCTTTATCACTTAATAAATTCAATGCTTGCCCTAATGCTGCATAATACCAAGTAATATATGATTTTTTAACGCCTTCTGCCATTCCATAATCAAAATTGTAAATAGCTTGTCCTCCATGTTGATCATTTTGATTCGATTGAATCGCAATACAAGCTAACGCTGACATAACAGTAATCGAATTAGGTTCACGTAAAACCCCATGACCTGTTGAAAAACCATCTTTACATAATTTAATAATATCTATTTGACAACATGTTGTTGTTAATGTTAAGAAATCCATATCATGAATATGTATATCTCCATCTTGATGAGCCTTTGCATGTTCCGCTTTTAAAACAAACATTAAATTAAATTGTTTCGCAGATTCTGTACCATATTTTAACATAGTACCCATCGGAGCATCTCCATTTACATTCGCATTTTCTCTTTTTAAATCACTATCTTTTGCATCTGTAAAAGTAATCTCATGCATCGTTGTCATTAAACGTGATTTCATATCACGTTCTCTGGTACGTCCATGACGATATACAATATAAGCTTTCCCTACTTTTGAATAACCTTTTTCCATTAATACTTCTTCTACTGTATCTTGGATTAGTTCTACGGTAGGTAATTCACTTTTCTTTTCTAATAAACGTGTTTCCACTAATTTAGCTAGTTCTTCTATTATTTCTAGCTCCATTTTCACATTACAAGCTTCAAAAGCTTTATTAATTGCAATTTCAATCTTTTTAGGATGAAATTCTTCCAAACGACCATCTCTTTTACGAATATTCTCTATCATGTTATAAATCCTCCCCTGGTAAGTATTATTATATCTTTTTTTAAGCATGAAATCATGCAATATTAATGATTACTAACGATATTTTTTTAAAGTTACTTGCATATCTTTATAGATGGCTAATAGATAGCCATCTTTGCATTTTTCTACTACTCCATAACGGAAAACTTCCTCCTTATTTAATTGATAGGTATCAATTAAATAATGCATTGTTTCTTTCCGATTTTCTATTTTTGTTTGCCACCATTTTTTAGGTTTTACTTTAGATAATTGTAAATAATCTTCTATTAGTAGTTCTTCTACATCTAAGTTTATGGTTATACAATACTGATATAAATAATAAAATAGTTCATCATTTTGATAATGAATTGTTTTATAGTTTTGTTCTTTATAGAAGACACCTAGGTGATAGAAGAAATAAAATGGAGAATCAATTTGTTGAATAATATAATCCATTGTTTTTTTACATTTTCCACTATTCCAATATTTTTCTAACATATCTTCTGCTAAGTGAATATCTTGGATATCTTGTTTACTTAAATCATTTCCTTCGATTAGTTCATAAGGAGCATGTTGTTGATAGTGATAACCATAAAAATCAGCTTCTTTGCGTAGATTCGTTCCTCTCAGTAGTTTTAAGAAACCTAATTGTAATTCTTTAGGATGAAAAGAAAACACATCATCAAATGATTTAGCAAATCTTTCTTTTGTTTCTAAAGGTAAACCAGCAATTAAGTCTAAATGAAGATCAATAACTTTTGCTTCTTGTAATTGAATAATAACTTCTTTTAAACGATTAAAATCTTGTCTTCTTTTTACAATTAAATTTGTTGGATCATAAGTAGATTGAATACCTATTTCATAACGAAATACTCCAGGAGTAGCATATTGATGCATATAATCAATTATTTTTTGATCTAACACATCTCCATTAATTTCAAATTGACATTGTACATCAAGACGTTGTTTAGAAATAATATGTTTGATAATTTCTAAGGCATGGCTTGTTTTTGCATTGAAACTACGGTCTAAGAATTTAATTGTTTTTACATTGGTTGCAAAGATTAAATCTAATTGTTTTTTGATATATTCAATACTATAAAAAGTTAATCCTTTTTCTAAAGAAGATAAACAATAACTACATTGATAAGGACATCCTCTACTTGTTTCAAAATATAAGATACGATGATTCATACTATCTAAGTCTTGTTCTAATACATAAGGTGAATCAAAAGCTTCTATTACTTCTAAAGGTACTGATTCACATTGCTCATAACTACGATTTGTTTTACTACTAATACCGATTCTATTAGGAGTTTGATTTAATTCAATACATTCTAATAAATAAGGAAAAGAAACTTCTCCTTGTCCACTAATTATATAATCTATCTCATAAGTATCTAAAAAAGGATCAATATCATAACTTACTTCAGGACCACCTAAAATAATAACAATATCCTTTCTACTTTTTAACATACTACAAATATCTTTAATATATTCTACATTCCAAATATACACACTAAAAGCAACAACATCCACATTCGCTTCCATAATACGATCCACAACATGTTGTTTTGTATCTTTAATTGTGAATTCTTGGAACTGTACATCATGTTTTTCTTTACTAGCCACATATAACAATCGTAATGATAACGATTTATGAATATATTTTGCGTTCAATGTTGTAATTAGTGTTTTCATAACTTTCCTCATGAAAATAATCTAGAGTTTTCTCTAGATTATTTTTCTGTTACTTCTGGAATAATATAATTTTCTAAACAATATTCTTCAAAAGTAACTCCTTCTTCATAAATTTCTGTTGCTACCTCTACTCCTACATAACGTAAATGCCATGGTTCATGAGAAATACCTGTAATATCAGCAAAATCTTCATCAAAACGGACAATAAATCCATATTTATAAGAATTTTCTAATACCCATTGATATTCTTCTGTATCACCAAAAACCATACGTTCTCCATCAATTACACTTTGTGATGTTAAATCAATTCCTAATCCTGTTTGATGTTCACTAGCCCCTGGTACTGCTACATATTCTGCAGCATATAATCCACCATAAGTATCTTCTCTATCTTGATAAATAGCAGCTTGATCTTCATAAGAACGATAAGCACTATTTAATACTAAATAATATCCTTCACTTGCTGCATCATCTACCATTTCTTCTAAATCACTAACCGCAACTTCTCTGACATAATAATTTTCACAATCATCCGCAATAGGAATATCTGGTATTACTAAATCACTTGGTTCATAACTAGCGGCTAAATAGAATCCTTTTTTTACTAAATTCAAAATGTTATCTGGATCAGTTAACGTATATTCTTGCATTCCACTTTCATAATTATAAGAAAAAATAAATGGATAATTAACGATAGCTACTGTATATTCACTACTTTCATATACATCCGCTAAATCAATATAATCTTGTAAGTTTTGAATAACATATCCTTCAATAGAACGATATTCTGCTGTTTGTTTGGCAGTTAAATTATTATCGATTATATATTCTAAATCTTTAATCGAAGCTCCATAAACTAACATATCCCATACATCTTGGTCATCATATCCTAATCCATCTAAATCAATCATCTTATCTTGATATACTTCATCAATAAACGCTACTACTTCTTCTTTTTCTAATTCACTATTATCAACATAATAGTTTTGATACTCATCATAAGAATCAATATACTCACTTGATTCTAACCAAGTACTAATATCTTCTAAATAATCATAAGATAAAATTAATTGTGCTTCTTCTTTTTCTAAAGATAAAATATCACTTGTTTGTCCAAATGAATATCCTTTTACTAACAATTGAATTCTTGTTAAGTTTAAAAATATAACTCCTGCTATCACAAAAATTGTTAAAATCGCAATAACCACACCAATACGATCAAATCGAAATCTATTTCTTCTACCATAACTACTACTATAATTACTACTATAATAATAACTATTTTTCTTTTTAAATAATCCCATTATAATACCTCTTTTCTATCTATGTTATTTCCCTTTATTGTTTAAATAATCATTTTTTCCAAATTCATACTGATCATTTCCATCACTATCAAACAATACTACTAAAGGCATGTCTTCTATTTCTAAACAACGTATTGCCTCTGGTCCTAAATCTTCAAACGCTACAACTGTAGCAGACTTCACACAAGAAGAAATAATAGCTCCAGCTCCACCAATAGCACCTAGATATACTCCAGTATGTTCTTGAATTGCTTTTTTCACTTCTTCATTACGATAACCTTTTCCAATCATAGCACGCATCCCTAAACTAATAAACAATGGTGCATAAGCATCCATTCTACCAGATGTTGTTGGTCCACCACTACCAAAGACTTCTCCTGGTTTACTAGGAGTTGGGCCAACATAATAAATAACTTGATCTTCTAAATCAATAGGTAAATCTAATCCTTGATCATACAATTCTTTTAATCTTTTATGAGCACTATCACGCCCTGTATAAATAGTTCCACTTAAATAAATAGTTTGCCCTGCTTTTAAGTTTTTTATTTTTTCTTTTGTAAGAGGTGTTTGTATTTTCATTATAAAGATACCTCCGTATGTCTAGCCACATGGCAACAAATACTTACTGCTACTGGCATTCCTGCAATATGAGTTGGAAATGTTTCAATATGCAGTGCTAACGCTGTTGTCTTACCACCATAACCTGCTGGTCCAATTCCCATTCCATTAATAGCTTCTAACCATTGTTTTTCTAACAATGCATAACGTTCATCAGGGTGATTGGATCCAATGGTACGAATCATTGCCTTTTTAGCTAATTGAGTTACTTTATCAAAAGTACCTCCAATCCCAACACCAATCACCATCGGTGGACAAGCATTCGGCCCAGCACTTTTCACAACATCATAAACAAAAGCCTGGATTCCTTCAATCCCATCACTTGGTTTACACATCTTAACCTGTGACATATTTTCAGAACCAAAACCTTTGGGAACAACTTGAATATCAAATCTTTCCCCTTCCACCAACGTATAATGAATAACAGCAGGTGTATTATCAAATGTATTCTTTCGATCAAAAACAGGATCACTTACAATTGACTTACGTAAATATCCCTCTTCATATCCTTCTCGAACTCCTTGTTGGATTGCTTGTTCCAAACTTCCACCAACAATATGAACTTCTTGTCCGATTGTTATATAGATAGTAACCATCCCAGTATCTTGGCAGATAGGCATCCTTTTTTCTTTTGCAAGCGTTGCATTATCTATTAATACTTGCAGTGTATCTTTGGCTAATGAATAATCTTCAGCTTGATGAAAAGCTGTGATTCTTTGTTGTAAATCACTAGGCAAATGACAGTTTGCTTGAATACACATATCTTTGATAGTTGTTGTAATCAATTGACAATTTATTTCTCTCATAGTTACTCCTTATGTCGTATAGTTATCATCATCCAAGCGATCTTTGATGCTTGGATAGTATAATGCATAATAACGTAATGATAGTAATTCCATAGCCATTAATAAAGTATGTTTTCCCATCTTACGATTTTTTCTTGATCCTATTAATAATGTATAATCCACTGGTATTCCTAAATCAACATTCTCATTACTTGTAATTAAAATGATTTTAGCATTTGATTTCTTTAAATGTTGTAAAATTTTACTAGAAGCATTTGTATAATAACCATTTACTGTAATCACCACAGCAATACTATCTTCTGTTAAATTCTTTGCACATTCCAATTGACGTTCTGGTTCCATATGCGCCAATGTAAACTTCTCTAACATCAATAAATCTGTTTGTAAGTGTAAAGCTGCAGAATGTGAAAATTGAGTTCCAAAAAAAGCAATATTTTCATGATCATGAATTGCTTCTAAAATGCGATCAGCCACATTCCAATCAAAATAACGAGACATATCTTGCATGCACTCCGCTACTTTTTTAGCATATTGATTGGTTGTTTCTAACGGATTTTCTTTCATTAGATCAAAAGGCATATCAATTAAATTATTGAACTTTTTCGATTGTGAAGAAAAAGTATAACATTCTTGCTTTAAATGAGCAAAATTTTCATATCCTAAAGAACGACAAAAACGTGAAATAGTAGCAGCAGAAACATAACATTCTTGTGCTAACTGACTAATCCCCATGGTAGATACTTTTTGAAAATTATGAGCCATATACCATGCAATTGCATAATTTGTATCCAATTCACTAGTAGTATCTAAAAATATAATTAAACGATAAAATAAACTTTTCATTTTTGTCCCTCCCTCGTAAGATTATACACTAATTTATAATTATTGAAAACTATGAATAATCACATATTTTACATCAATTAAGACAAAGTACTGCGTTATTTTTTAACTATACTATAGCTGTAGTTTAAAAACTACTCTTATCTCTATAAACCAATTGTAACCTTCCTAAATCTTCATCTCTCTCCTACGATTTAAGATTGGTTACAAACAGCACTCACAAGAGTGCTGTTTTTCTTTATAAAAATTGTTGATATACACGTAAAACATTTTTAGAAGTTATCTTATCAATATCTTCTTCACTAAAACCAGCTTCTTTTAAAGCATCTAACAACAAGTACATATATCCTGCATTACGCAATTCTAATTTACCTTCAATTCCATCAAAATCACTACCTAGTCCAATTACATCTATGCTTCCAATATCTCGAATATATTGAATATGTTTTACCATATCCTCTACCCTACTATTCATTTGATCTTTTTGTAAAAAAGGTCCATAAAAATTAATACCGATAACCCCACCACGTTGATCAATACAACGAATTTGTTCATCTGTTAAATTTCTAGAAACATCACAAACACTTCTTGCATTACTATGACTTGCAACAATTGGTTTTGTTGTATATTTAAAAACATCTTTAAAACCAGCATCACTTAAATGAGAAACATCAATCATCATACCAAGTCTTTCCATTTCTTTTATATAAGCAATACCAAACTCTGTTAACCCTAAATCTTTTTCATAACAACCAGGATATCCAATACTATTTGGATGATTCCAAGTTAATGCAATCATACGAACACCTAATTCATAATATTCTTCTAATGTATCAATTGAATCAAAAACAACATCACCTTCTTCTAAAGTTAATAAAGCACCTACTTTCCCTTCTTCCTTACACTTCTCAATATCTTGATAAGTGTAAATAGGTTGAATAAATTCTTTATGACGTTCCATTTCTTCATAAAAACAGGCAATGGATCCATTAACATGATCATAACGATCAGATACTTCTTTTAAATCAGTAAAGATTGCAAAATTTTGAATTAAATAATTTGATTTATATAATTTTTTAATATCAATATGATACTTATTTTGATATAAACTATTTGCTATTCCATTACGGTAATCATAAAATAATTTCCATATCGTATCACAATGCATATCAACAATAAACATCTTATAGTACCATACCTTGATACATTGATGTATCTGCTTTTGCTTTTTCTAACCATTCTTTTGCTTCTATCATTGCTTCATCTTCTTTATCACCTTCAATAATACCAATACACACTAAATGATAAACATCATAAATACTTTGCCACATAGCATCTAAATCATCACTTCCTTTATCTGCTTGTTCACTTTCTAAATATAATTCTAAACTTCTTCCTTCTTCAATTAACTTTTCCATCTATATTCTCCTTGCAAAATAATTAAACTAATTATATCATGATAGTAGGAGGACATACAATGAAATCAATGAGTACTTTCGATGTATTAGATATAAATAATTTATTTAAACAACAAAACATAGACTATATTTTAAAATTAAAAGATGCTTGTGGTAGTCAATCACTTACTTTAGTTTGTACTGGTAAAGAAATAGAGATAGGGGAATTATGCGATATAATCAATACTTTTTTAAAACCTAAATTTATTCAAATAAAACCAAGTTCTATAAACCCTTATAATCTAATTATTTTCTAGAAAAAAAATTAAATAATACTTGCATTGGTTTATTATTAGTGCTATTATATTTAAGCATTCACATTGCAATGCTTGAGTAGCTCAGTTGGTAGAGCAATCGGCTGTTAACCGATCGGTCGCAGGTTCGAGTCCTGCCTCAAGCGCCATGTGGCTCGTTGGAGAAACGGTTAACTCACTTGCCTTTCACGCAAGCATTCACGGGTTCGAATCCCGTACGAGTCACCATATGGAGGTTTAGCTCAGTTGGGAGAGCATCTGCCTTACAAGCAGAGGGTCAGCGGTTCGAGCCCGTTAACCTCCACCATTTTATTTGTTTGTTTGCTTGCCGGCTTAGCTCAATTGGTAGAGCAACTGACTTGTAATCAGTAGGTTGAGGGTTCAAGTCCTTTAGCCGGCACCATTTTTTGACCTGCTAGCTCAGTTGGTAGAGCATCTGACTTTTAATCAGAGGGTCAGGCGTTCGAGTCGCCTGCGGGTCACCATTTTAATTTATTTTTTTCATATGCGGGTGTGGCGGAACTGGCAGACGCACTAGACTTAGGATCTAGCGCCTTTGGCGTGCAGGTTCGATTCCTGTCACCCGCACCATTTGAAAATGCAGAACTAGCTTAGGCTAGTTTTTTTATTTGTTCATATTATTTACTTTTTATTATAAAGAAGAGTATACTTTGTATATACAATATAAGAAGGAGAATACGAAAATGGAGAAATGGAAATGTTCCATATGTGGATATATCCACGATGAACAAGAAAATGGTTTATTCAAAGAATTACCTGATGAATATGTTTGTCCTTTATGCAAAGCTGAAAAATCAGCGTTTGTCTTAGTAGGAGAAACTGTTATCAAAAAAGAAACAAACACGAATATTTTATTAAAAGAGTTTTATGAATTTACGAACCTAGAAAAAAGTATCCTTTGTTCAAATCTAGCAAGAGGATGTCAAAAACAATACTTAGAAAGAGAAGCATCTTTATTTACTCAACTGGCCAATTATTTTCATTCAAATAAAGAAAATGCAATATCTAATGATTTCGTTAATTTAGTTAGCTTAAATAAATTTGATATAGACTCACTTATCCCAACTATTGAAGCCGTTAGTACCAAACATAATGACCGTGGTGCTCTCCGTGCTTTAGCATGGAATCAAAAAGTATCCATGATTTCTTATCAAATAATGGAGAACTACAAAAAAGACAAAACCTTAGAAAATCAAAGAATTCATGTTTGTACTATTTGTGGATTTATTTATATTGGTGATTCTTTGCCAGAATTATGTCCGATATGCAAAGTACCAAACTATAAGTTTGAAGAAATCAAAGGAGGTCTATAAAATGTCAAAATCATATGCTGTGCGTAATATAGCACTATGTACAAAAGATTGTTTATGTCTTTATGTTTGCCCTACTGGTGCGGCAGATACTGAAAACAGTATTATCGATATGGAAAAATGTATTGGATGTGGAGCTTGTGCAAACGCTTGTCCTTCTCGTGCCATATCTTTGGTTCCTAGGGAATTCCCACCTCAACAAAGACACGATGATGAAGTATTACTTGCAATGAATACATTATTATCAAGCAAAGCAAACCAAGAAAATATAGCGAGTACAATTGATAGTAAATTAGCCAAAGCAATTGAAAAATCGAATCGTATTATGGCAGAAGACATTATCCGAGAAGCTGGCTATATGTTGCCTCAAAGTGCAAATACTAGAACTTTCTTAGAATCACAAGTGGATAACCCAGATATCAAAGAAATCGTTACTGAATTAATGAGTTTGATTCAACCCAATGAAAAAGTAGTTACCAAAGAAATTTGGACATGTTCTATTTGTGGTTATATCCACACTGGTGAAATGAGTCCAGACTTTACTTGCCCTCTTTGCAAGCAACCAGCTAGCGCATTTACAAAATCCTAAAAAAAAGACACCGGCACGAATGCTGGTGTTTTATTCTGTCGTTGTATCTTGCGAGTCATCAGTTACTGTATCATCACTTAATGAACTATCATCTTCTTGAGTATCCGTTGAATCACTATCATCTCCCGTTGAAGAATCATCCGGAGTTGTATTATCATCTAACGATGTATCATCTGATGCACTGTCATCATCCGTGACATCTGACGAAGTGCTATCATCTAAACTATCTGATGATGAACTATCACTAGAACTATTTGATGAAGAACTAGTTGTACTATTTGATGATGAACTATCACTAGTGCTGTTTGATGAGGAACTAGTTGTATTACTTGCTACCTCTTCCTCTTCTTCCTCTACATATACAAGAATAACAGACTCCACACTATTTCCACTATCATCTGTTGCAATCACTTTTACTTCATATTGCCCAGCATTCGTAGCATCATAATCAATATCTTCAAACTCCAATGTTACATCGGATAAATCATCAACGCTAACATACTCTTCAAAATCAATCAAAGCATAATCCGTACCTACTTCTACTGTCACATCACTAATTTCTTCAAACACAGGTACTGTCGTATCAACAATACAAACCTCAAATATTTGTACATCTCCTAAATAATTAGCTGTCCCTTGATAGTCCCCTTTAGCAGGATATTCTTGATCTTGTTCATATACGAAATCTATATCAATAACAGTATCTTCTAATAGATTTGTATTATTACTATCTACAAATTCACTAATCTCTAAAGATATTATTTCTCCATATTCATAATAGAAAGTTTCATCATATAAAACCAATATCTCTTCATCTTCTTCTATCACTTCTTCTTGCGTCATGTCTAACAAATAAACACCTACAAATAATGCAAATGACAAAAATACTGCAATACCTTTTTTTAAATTCGTATCAAAGAAATTATCTATCATAATCTAACCCCCATTTCTTATTTATCATACACTTTATAACAAAGAAAATATTCTTTCTTGTCACAAAAAACAATTATAATTTAAATATTTCCAATTTCTTTACTTCAATTGCCTTTACTGGACATACTTCATGACAACAAAAACAATGAATACATTGTTTACGAATAATTTTTGCTTTTTTATCTTTTATTATAATAGCATCTTTTGAACATATTTCCTTGCATTTCCCACAACCAATACATCTTTTTTTATCAATAACAGGATGTGGTGCAATAGTATGTTCTATTTTTTTAACAATAGGACGAATAAAACTTGGAACAAATGCTGCAAAATCAGTATTCGCATTATTTTTACCAGTATAACTTTCTGGTAATTTCCAATTAGAAATAGGTTCTAATAATGTTTCATCACCAACTATATCTTTTTTATCAAAAGATTCACTACATAAATTACGACTATTTGCTGCTTTTAAATAAGGAACACGCATCGCATTTAAATTCATCATGCCTGCTATTGCTAGATCCAGTTGGTACATATTTTCACTAGCCATTACGATTCCAACATTGCGGGGATTTCCCCCAGCAGGTCCGTCTCCTTCCATCGCTAATATTCCATCCACAATAGCAATATTGGGAGGTATCGCCTCCAATAAATCTACTATCATATGTCCAAATCTCTCTTTATCAGGAAAACGCATATGCCATTCTGATTTTTTTAACCCTGGTATAATACCAAACATATTTTTACAAGCTGCACTCATTCCTGTCATAACATGTGTTTTCATTTTCGGTAAGTTAATAATATAATCTGCTTGTAAAACAGGATTGATAATATCAAATTGTTTAGCAACTTGTCCATCTATATCTATGGTTGTAGATTGACATAATGTATATAAAGCAACCCCTTCTTCGTTACATACTTTCGTCAACCCACAAACTTGATACAATGATTTCATTTGACCAGAATTATATATTCCTCCAGCAGAATCTAAAACTAAGATATTTTCTCTTTTAGCTCCTCTTGAAAGACAAGCTTTTATTGCTCCTCTTAGTATTTCAGGATGAGTCGTAACTGCATGTTCTGGAATATGTTTTGCAAGTAGATTGGGTTTTAAGATTATTTTCGTATTCTCATTAATCTGTTTTGTACTTTCCAGCTGACAAAACATATCCTCCACCACTTCAACAGCATCTTGATAACCATTCACTTTTTTAATATATACTTTTTCTTTCATATCTAACTCCTACTTAAAAAGCAGATTACTCTGCTTTAGTTTATTGCCATACAATATTTTTGTTCCCCAATCACAAAACGTAATACATTTGAACCAGTAATTTTTTCATCTTCTATTTTTGCAATAGCATGAATAGTTACTATATCCCCTTGTTCCATACTTTCATAATCACCTGTAATAAAATCACTTCCATCACTTTCTTCCAATAACAAAGTACCTAAATAAGATTGATAATCTTCCAATACAAAAATAACTTCTAATAAATCTTCTAACTCCATATCATCTTGTCCTAAATACTCTATTTCAAAAACCACATGACCATACTTACTCTCTTCTAGGCTTAAATCATAAAAAGTATAAAAATAATCATGATTTGTTGGTTCCACAATATCACTATACTCTAATGTTGTTACTTTCAAACTACATAAATCTTCTATTTCAATTACTTCATTTAATTCTACTTCTTGATAACCTAACATCATTGCTTCTTGATAAGAACCTGGATTCGTTATATCATTTTGATCTTCTAGTACATATTCATTATCTCCAACATTGAACGTCATTTCTAACGCTAAACTATCTTCACTCATTTCATAAGGTACTTCAAAAATAAAATGCATATAAGTATCTTGGTCTGTCGTATAGGTAGATGCAAAATTATTTTCTAATTCAATCTTTTCTTCTGCAAAATAAGTAGTTGACTCATGAATTACTGTTAAATCTAACTCCTGTTGCCAATCCATTTCTTGTGTTACATTTGTTATTGCTACAATAACATGAAAGAAAATACTATCTTCTTCACTAACAACATAACTAGTATAAGCCCCATCTTTTGTAACAGGATTTATTTCATATGCGAATTCAATTGTATCAATTGTTATATTATATCCATCACATTCAATTTCATCCATTAAATAAACAACTTCGCTCTCTTTAGCGTTTGCACATCCAACCAATAAGATAGATAGAGCAATAAATAAAACTATTTTTTTCATATTTTCTCCTAATCTTCTAGTAATTCCTTTACTACAGGTATAATCTTACTTGATAAAAGTTGATAACCAGTATCACTAAGATGTAAACCATCCACATAGTATTCTAATACACCTTCCTTATTTTCGTCTACAAATTCTTCATAAACATTTAAAAAACTTGTTTTTTTATCACGAATCAATTCTTGATACATCATAAAAATCATTTCTAATAATACATTATTACGAATACCACCTTCTATTTGATATCCTTTTAAATGTTCTACACAAGGCAAAGTAGAAACTAACAATATTTTTGTTTCTGGTAAATTACCACGAATAATATCAATAATCATTTTTACATTTAAAGCAATATTTCTAGGAGAATCCTTTAAACGTATCCCTAAATCATTTGCACCTACTAAAAGAACTACTACTTTAGGATTATACTTAATAACACCTTCATCAACAACTGTTAATAACTGTTGAGAAGTTGCACCACTAATACCACAATTATATTTAATAGGAAATGTTGGATAATAGGTATCTATATCACATTGTTCTGTAATAGAATCTCCAAAAAATACAACTCCACCTTCTTTACAATCTTGATTTGTTTCTACAATTCTTAAAATTGTTCTCACTTGAAAATCTCTTAACTGACTATACCCTGGGTTATAACTCATTGATTCTTTCATCTTATTTTTCTCCCTCTATTTTTTACAATTATAGCACAATAAAAGGATAAGCACATTGTGTTTATCCTTTTATGAAAATCATTTTTCCATAAAAAAAGGTCTTACGACCTTTTTAACTAAAGAATTGTAAAATAAAGGAAACTAGGTTAATTTGAGCAAATACTGGTACTACTACTAAAGATACGGTTGACATAATTTTAATAAAGATATCTAAACAAGGTCCTACTGTATCTTTTAGTGGATCCCCAACTGTATCTCCTACTACGGCAGCACTATGAGCCATACTTCCTTTTCCATAATTTTCTAATCCATCTGCTTCAATATATTTTTTAGCGTTATCCCAAGCTCCACCAGAATTTCCACTGAAAATAGCGATCATAATAGCACAAATTGTTGCACCAATAATCATACCACCTACAAACTCTGGCCCAAAAACAAATCCAGAAACAACAGGAACTACGATTGCAAGCATACTAGGTACTTTCATTTCTGCAATTGCTCCTTTAGAAGAAATTTCAATACAGCTTTTATAATCAGGTTTCCCAGTTCCATCTAAAATACCTGGAATTTCTCTAAACTGACGACGTACTTCACTAACCATTTTACGTGCAGATTTACCTACAGCTTCAATTAACATTCCTGAAAATAAGAATGGTAAAGCTCCACCAACAACAACACCTGCTAACACCATCGGTGACATAACATTAAGAACTAGTTCCGTTGCAACATCATTATAAGAATATAAGTAGGATATCATCAAAGCTAATGCAGCTAATGCTCCAGAACCAATGGCAAATCCTTTACCAATCGCTGCTGTTGTATTTCCAACAGAATCTAAAGTATCTGTTATTTTACGTACTTCTGGGTCTAATCCACTCATTTCTGCAATACCACCTGCATTATCAGAAATCGGACCGTAAGTATCTACAGAAACAGTTGCAGTTACAAAAGATAACATTCCTACTGCAGCCATAGAGACACCATACATACCAGAAACCATATAAGAAAGTAATATACTAGTTGCTAGTACAATAGCTGGAGCCATTGTAGATTTCATACCTAAAGCCAATCCTTGCGTAATCGTAATAGCTGGTCCTTCTGTTGCAGAATGAGCTAATAGTCTTGTTGGATTATAGTCAGCAGAAGTATAATGTTCTGCAATTGTACCAATGATTACTCCTGCAACCACACCAACAGTAGCTGCTATCCATGGAGAAAATGCTCCCATTGTAAACCCTAATGCATCTTTCATTACTTGTCCATCCATTGAACTAAACATAAAATAAGAAACACCAAGACCTAATGTAATGGTTAATATAGCTGCCATATAAGTAGCACCATTTAAATCCTTATGTGGATTATCAGACATATTCTTTTTAAACAATAAAGATGCAATCGCAATAATACATGCAATCAAACCTACTGATACCAACACTAAAGGAAATAAAATACAACGTTCTAATAAATCAGTAGTCATCCCTGTACCTAAAGCAGTTGATTGCAACAACATATGATAAGCTAAAATAATACCTGCCGAAATAGAACCAACAAAACTTTCTAATAAATCCGATCCTAACCCCGCTACATCACCAACATTATCCCCAACATTATCTGCAATCGTTGCTGGATTTCTTGGATCATCTTCTGGTATATGAGCTTCTGTTTTTCCAACTAAGTCTGCACCCATATCAGCCGCTTTGGTATAAATACCTCCACCAACACGATTAAACATCGCCACAATAGAACACCCTAATGCATATCCTGATAAAGTCATTGTAAAAGGAATAAAACTTAATCCTAATAAATTAACATACGTTGCTTCTGTTACATAAACTTGTCCCATCATAATACCAAAGACAACATAAACAATAAACAATCCTAATAAAGCAAACCCTCCAACACATAAACCCATAACTGAGCCACCTTGAAAAGCTACCTTTACAGTTTCACCAATATCTCCTGTTTCTCTAGCTTTATTAGAAACACGAACATTTGCATAAGTAGCAATTTTCATTCCTATCATTCCAGCAAAACCAGACATAACAGAACCAAGAACTAACGCTACTGCTGCATGCCATGTTGTAATAAACGCTAAAACAACTGCAACTACTATCACTACCGAATAAAGAATCTTATACTCATAACGGATGAATGCATTCGCTCCTACTCTAATAGCATCAGCTATCTCACTCATCTTTTCTGTTCCCTCTGGCATCTTTTTCACTTCTTTAAAATTAAAAGCTGCAAAAGCCAAAGATAAAATTGCTGCAAAAGCAACTACTACAATAACTACTTCCATACTATTTTCTCCTCTTTCGACAGTCTCCCTACTGTCTAATTCTATATAACACCATAAAAATCCACCCCCCAGTTTCATTTTTATATCATTATATAAGGAATTTGAAATAATACCCCAATAAAGCTATTATAACAATTTTTTCACATAAAGAATATACTTTTCCCTTATAAATCTTATTCAACTTGCTTCTTTTTATGAAAATATATTTGCAACTTATAATTTCAAATGTTGTTTTATTCAAATACTACAAATTACTCTATTATCAGGATTCTACATATTATCTAACATAAAAATTCAAATTAACATTCATAACATTCCACTAGCATTAGTGATGCTACGTTTTATCAAAAATAAGTCATCATTCATTTAAATCCACACCTTCATCACTTATTCCATAAACTATATCAGATCGATATGCATCCAATAACAATTCCGCTCTTTTTCCATTACTCACCAACTCTTTTTGTGCGATTTCTTCCACAATTCGAATATATTCACCAGTTGTAAAATACTTCTTATTATTCGGTGATTTCATATACAAATCAGGTTCATAACCTAATTTCATCGCTTCTCTAGTTATACCAATATTTGAAAACTTATCATAGTCACCATAACTTATATAGTTTTCTGTACATAACCTTAGTAACATTGCAGTATGACTGATTTGAAAAAATTGTTCTGCTCGTATTATTTCCTCTATCGTCCATTCTCTTACACCATCTTGATATTGTCTTAAAGCATCATATGGCATTAATAGATAAGAGGCAAACATGTCAGCTTCCTTTTCAGAATCATTTTTTTCACCTTTTAACTTCATATCACAAACGACATTTTTTAAACCTTCCTCAAACAGTACATGATAAAGTTCATGAGCCAATGAAAATCTTTGCCTTCCTAGTGAGGTTTCAGAATTAATACCTATTAAAATATAATCCTCTGTTTTTGTACACATACCACTTATTCTAGATGATAACGGATAATAAATAATAGTTATTTTCATTTCTTTCCACGCATTAACATGAGCAAATATATCAATTGGAGAATACGCATCCTCGTTAAACCATTTTCTTACTTTTAAAGCATACGAATTAAGTTCAATCTCTTTTTTCATCTTCGTTTTCCTCCACAATGCGACTCATAAATCTTATATTAGCTGCTATTTTATTCATCATTGCAATACTTTCTAAATCTTCTACTTCAATATTATTAGCTCTGAACGCAAAATCAAGAGGCACAAACCCTTCTTCTTGTCCAAAAAGATATTCTTCACTGCAACCATATAAATTACATAGTTTTTCAATCAGTTCAACACTTAACTTCCTTGTTCCATTTTCTAATTTAGCTACCATACTTTGATCAACTTTTAAATATTTGGCCATTTGTTCTTGTGTTATTTTACTTCCTTTTCTCAAACTCTTTAACTTTTGACGAACCACATCATTTTTCTCCATAACAGCATCTCCCATTTTTCTTTTTATCTTACAATATAATTATAACATATATTGTCATATTTTTAATGCTGTTTATAGTTGATTTTATGACAACACTATTTATTTCAAATAATACATGTGGTTTTTACAATAATAAAAGAGAGAAACCTGCAAAGCCTCACGTTATCTCTCTAATTTGTTTGATAATTATTTTCCTTTTTACTAACAAAAGTATCTAATACCTTTCTTCAAGGAGCAACCACATTACTTTGTAGTTCTTAGATTCAGCTTTTTTATTTTTCAGTAATATAACGATAGACATCTTCTCGAATCGGTGTCTCTAATTGCCATTCTATTTCTACTACTGATACTTTTGTATTTGGCATAACAACTTCTTCCGCTTTACCTGTTGCATTCATTCTCCCTAGATAATAAAATTCTTTTGCAGTCTTATCATCTTTGTTTTTTCTAACAAACAAATCAACTTTAATATTCTCTTTTTTTGCACCCAAGAACATTTGAACATCTTTTGATAATAAGTTTTTATTTTGTTTAGATATTGCAATTATTTTATCAGAAGAAATAAAACGATCTTCATAACGAGTCTCATCATTTATATCACTATCTTTTTCATAATTAATAAAAACAGGAAATGTTCTTGTTTTTTCATTATATAAGTATCCACCAATGTTTTGTGCCACAATACTTTGATGCCACTCTAATAATCTACACACATCCTCATACGTATATTTTTGATATAAAACAAGAGAAGAGTTTAGATATCTATTACTATAATATTTATGATAACGATATTTACCATACGCTATTAATTCAACTATCATTTCTTTAAAATTATAATTATTTAAGTAATTCGAAAATTCATCACTAATCTTTACACCATCTGATGTTTTAACAACAAAACAACAATCTTGATATGTTTTTGTTGAAATCCCAGTAATAAAATTAGCAGATAATACATTTACAACATTCTCAATCGTATTTCCACTTACCACAATATTATGTTTTGTTTGCATCACTTCTTTAAAAGTAGTTTCGACATCTTTTCCATCTAATAAAATAGATAGCATTTCTAACTCATGTACACGTTTGGCATTGAGTAGTTTCTTAGATATAAATTCTATCATTCTATCTTCTACAGGAGACAATCTAACAACATAATCTTTTTCATACTTCACTAAAAATTTATAATAAGAACCAAGTGTTTGATGATCAAAAATACATTGCACATCCATTTCACCATATATCTCAAAATCCATCAATGTTGGTATTTTCCCAATTTTATTCTTTAAATTCGTATAATTTTCTTTAATCAATCGAACAACACTAAAATTAGCCGCATCGATAGATTCAAATATTTTTTTCTTTGCTATTGCATCAAAATGAATTGTTGAAGTTCCAGGAATAATTCTCTCTCCCTCCATTACAAATCGACGAATCGTATCCTTGTTAAAACTACGATCACCATACAAAGCTATTGGTATCATAAAATTAGTTTCATAGTTTCCAATAAAATCCAATATAACGACATAATCTTTCTCGTTGTCTTTTCTAAGCCCTCTCCCTAACTGTTGCACAAATACAGTTGGACTTTGTGTTGGTCTTAACATCACGACTTGATTTACCTCAGGTATATCCACACCTTCATTAAATATATCAACTGTTAGTAAATAGTCTAATTTGTCATTTCTGTGATCACTTACTAGTCTTTGAATAGCTATTTCACGTTTTTCTTGTGAGTCACTACCACTTAATACAAGTGTAGATAACCCTCTTTCATTCATTTTCTCACTTAACTCTTTTGCTTCTTCATTGCGACTACAAAACATCAATCCTTTTACTCGATCTCCCGAATATCCGTAATATGCCGCTTTTTCCATAATATAATCAACACGTTCTTCACATATTAAATCATTGAAATCTGATTGTTTATTTATCAATACTTCTCCATCGACATGAAAATCAGTCACACCAAAATAGTGAAACGGGCACAACATATCTGCTTCCATCGCTTGTTGAAGACGAATCTCGTAAATAATATTATGATCAAACATTCCATAAATATCAATCCCATCCATTCTTTCAGGACTTGCAGTCATTCCAAAATAAAAGCTAGGCAAAAAATATTTCATAATACTATTATAACTTAATGATCCTGCTCGATGAACTTCATCAATAATAATGACATCAAATTCAGATTTATCAAACTTAGAATAAACCTCTTCTTTTGCCATCATATTCATTGTTGAAAACAAGTAATCTACATTTGTTTCTTTCGAAGTTCCTGATAATAATCCAAATGTTTTCGTATTACCAAATATATTTTTAAAACTTTTTATAGCTTGTTTTGCAATTTGTTCTCTATGTACAATGAATAATACTTTTTTAGGATTCTGTTCAAACATACTAAATGCTGCCGCATATGTTTTTCCAGTTCCTGTCGCAGAAATAAGAAGCCCTCTTTTTTCTCCCTTTTTTAATAATTCTTGATAGTTATGAATTACCTTTTGTTGCATTTCATTTGGTTTTAAGTCATAGATGATGGTTTGTTCTTCTTTTTTAGCAATTACTTTTTTCTTAGCATACTCTATTTCATAGTTTTCTATAAATTCATTAAACTGATAAGTATCCTCACTAACCCACAATTCTTCAAATTCCTCTAAAATATGATGAATATATTCACCTTGACTTGTAGAAGTAACCTTTGTATTCCATTCCTTATTCACACTTAATGCTTTCGCTGTTAAATTAGAACTACCTACAATAACGGTATAATTGCTATCATTCTTAAAAATATATCCTTTCGTATGGAAACCAACATTTCCTGATTCATACATTCTAAGTTCTATATTACGATAAGAATTTAATTTATGCAGTGCCTTCGGATCTGTAAACATTAAATAGTCCGTAGTTAGCACTCTTCCCTTAATACCTTTTTGTTCTAACACTCGTAACGTTTCTAAAAGTTGTACTAACCCACTTTGTGTAACAAATGCGACACTAATTATAAATTCTTCGCATCGATTAAACTCTGTTTCTAATGTAGTTAACACTCTTTTTCTCTCTTTATAATTATTGGAAACAAATTCCGGTTTATAAGAAGATGTTTTTTTACTAGCAGCATCAATAAACGCTATTTCTAATCCATCTTTTATTTCTTGTATTACTTTATTAGACATACCATCAACTCCTATCTTTAAAATTATAGCATTATCTAAAATGCGATCATAGCATTAGATAACAAAAAGGACTATTTCTGGTAAAAACAGTCCTTTTCTAGCCTATAATTCAATAAGCAAGATTTTTAATTTATTCATTTTCATATCCAACAATCTTTTATATCCTATTACTTTTTGCTCCTCGCCTTTCAACTTTTGTCCTATAAATCTATCCTCTTTATTTATGATAAAAGAGGTGTATTACTACACCTCTTTGTCTTCTTCTATTAAAATACGAATTGCTTCTATTGCTACTTTAATTGGTAATTCTGTATCATGGACAATTGGATTTTCCATTCCTAATGCATTACGTTCTTGATTACCCATTACTAAGAAATTGGATCCACAACGTACTTTCAAATGACTTGCAACAATAAATAAGGCTGCTGATTCCATTTCAGAAGCTTTACATCCTAGTCTTTTCCAAGCTTCCCATTTATTTAACAATTCATAACTTACTGGCATTACTTCTGGTTCATGTTGACCATAAAAAGCATCTTTACATTGAACTACACCTGTATGATAGGGTGCTCCTAATTTTTTAGATGCTTTTACCAAAGCATTTGTGATATCTAAATTAGCGACTGCAGGGAATTCAATAGGAGCATATTCTTTACTTGTTCCTTCATTACGAATAGCGCCTGTTGCAATAACAACATCTCCACCCTTTACATCTAAATCAATACCCCCACAAGTACCAACACGAATAAATGTATCAGCACCACAACGATACAATTCTTCCATTGCAATAGAAGCACTAGGCCCACCAATTCCAGTAGAAGTTACACTTACTTTCACTCCGTTTAACCATCCTGTATACGTAACATATTCTCTACTATCTGCCATTAATACTGGATTATCAAAAAAAGCCGCTATTTTAGCACATCTTTTAGGATCTCCTGGTAAGATAACATATCTACCAACATCCCCTGGTCTTAATTGAACATGATATTGTAATTGTTCATCATCTGTATACTTTTGCATTATAAATACCTCTTTTCTTCTATCCCCATTCTATCATGAATAGTTATTTATTTGTATTATTTTTAATCATCAATATGTCTGCTGCTTGTTCTACTAACATACCCGCTAACTCAAACATAAATTTCCTTTCATCACTTTGTAGATTCGTAAATCCTACCAATCCTTGAATCCCTTTATTAATATTTAAATTCTTCATATCCGACAACGTCTTCATTTCCATTGTATCTAACCACAAAGATAAACTATCCATTAATCTTTTTCTAGTCTCCGAATCCTTGGTAAGTACTAATTGATGAAAAGAAACTAGTAACTCCTCACTTTCAACACTAAAAGAAGAAAGATATTCAAATGAATCAACTTTACATTTCCATGATGTTGCATCATGTTGACGTAGTCCAGGTGCATAAGAAGCAATCACTTTCATTTTTTCTTTATGCTCCAACATTCTTCCTATCACTGAACACTCAGGTACATAATTTGTTATTTTAGGAAGAATACTAGCAAGCTCTTTATCATGATAAAATTCTGGTAAAAATCCCGGTCCATCAAAACTAAATACTTTTTGAATATAGTGATGATCATCACTATCCATAATAGCTGCAACCATAGCCAAATGAGCACCCTTTGAATGTCCACCTAAATATAATTTAGTCTTTTTAAATAATCCCTTTGACTTAGGAACCTCTTTTAAATATTCACTAGCTAATACATGTCCATGTATTGCTGGTGAATATAAAAGCTTCACGTTTTCTTTCCATCCTAGAATTGTTCGATCTGTACCACGATATGCTACAAACTTAGTATTTTCCTCTAATTCAAAAGTCATTGCTGCAAATTGTGTTATGTTATCACAATCATCTAAAATAACATACCTAGATAAAATAATATCACGATATCTTCTAGCATCTTTTACTTTATCCAACACTTCTAAGATTCTTTGCGAAAATATATACGTATCCTTATTCCCTTGTTCTTTAAAATAGTCTTGATATTTTTGACAAGCTAATGTTAAAGGAACCACGGTTTCTTTATTAATCCCTATTTCTTCCCACGTTATATAAGCTAACAAAGAAAGAACTAGTGCATCCACTTCATTAAATTCTTTTTCTTTCATTGTTATATCGTGACGATATAACAAATAAGTAACGATATCTTCCATTTCATTCACCCTCTATCTTTATTTTATTCAACTCCATTAAAAAGTTTAAAAAGAAAAAATACTTATTTCTAAGTATTTTAAACTAATCCCATACTATATTCTACCACAATTGCAACAATAACAACCAATAAAGAAATAATAAATCCATGTAACATTGGTTTTGTTCCTGCTTGTTTCATATCTTTAAAACTAGTATGAAACCCTATCGCTGCCAAAGCAGCAACCATTAAAAACTTACTAATATCCTTTGCTAGTAGAGACACATTGCTTGGAATATAGCCAAGACTATTAAGAATAGCCATCATTACAAACCCAACAATAAACCAAGGAAATAAAGCTAAGAAAGGAACTGATTTCTTTTCCACTTGATGATGATGTAGAATCTCTCCTATTTGTTCTGTTTGACTTACTTCATAAGCATTTATTTGTAACTTAGTTGCTTCTTGATTTTCTTTCTTTTTTAAATACATATGAATACAAGCAAAAATTACTACCGTAGGTATAATCGCTAATGTTCTTGTTAGCTTTACCATTGTCGCAAAATCACCAGCTGCTTCACTAAAAGCATACCCTGCAGCAACAACACTCGAAGTATCATTGACAGCTGTTCCAGCCCATAAGCCATATGCCATATCACTCAATCCTAATGCATTCCCCATAATTGGAAAAGCCAAAATCATTAACATATCAAAAATAAAAGTAGCAGACATTGCATACGCTATTTCTTCATCTTTTGCCTCAATAACTGGAGCTATTGCCGCTATCGCTGAACCTCCACATATTCCTGTCCCAGCAGATATAAGATTTGATATCTTCCAATCTAATCCTAATAATTTCCCAATAAAATAACCACCACCAAAACATGTCAATAACGTAAAAAACATCACCGTAAGAGACATTCTCCCTACCGTTAATATCGTTTGAATACTTAAAGAAGCCCCTAATAAAATAATCGCTAATTTTAATAACTTCTTTGATGTAAACTTAAACCCTTCTTTTAAAGAATCTACCTGAAAGAAATGATTCCCAAACATTCCCAAAAACATCGCTATAATCGATGCTCCAATCATATGAATCGGTAACAATTCTTCGATCCATTGTGCTACAAATGCAACCAAGAAACAAACCAATACTCCTGGTATAATTTTTATTATTTTATTCATTTTCATACCTCCATGGTTGATTATATAACAAATTATTGATAAAATAAATTAATTAGATTTTATGAATTGATAAATATATCTTATTAAAGGAGAATGCTATGATTGATACTAGAATTTATACTTTTTTAGAATTATGCAAACAAATGAATTATCGCAAAACAGCAGAAGCATTACATATTACCCAACCTGGTGTAAGTCAACATATTAAATATTTAGAAAACTTATATGAATGTACTTTATTTAATTACCATAACAAAATACTTACAAAAACAAAAAAATGCATTGAATTAGAACAATCTGCTCGTTCTATTCTTTCTTTAAATGATTCTTTAAAAGAATCATTACGTTCCAATGATTTAGTATCTATTCATATTGGAGCTACTAGAACAATAGGAGATTATGTCATTGATCAAATAGTAATGGAATTATTAAAAGATCCTTCTATTGATTTTCATTTAACTATTGATAATACTGAAGTATTATTAAAGAAACTAAATAATTTTGAATTAGATTTCTTATTATTAGAAGGTTATATTGATAAAAATATTTATGATTCTAAACTTATTTCTAAAGAAGAATTAGTTGGTATTTGTTCTAAAGAACATCCTTTTTCAAATAAAGAAGTATCTTTATTTGAAATCTTCCAAGAAAATATCATCCTTAGAGAACAAGGCTCTGGTACTAGAGCCTTGTTAGAGAGTTTTTTATTAGAAAATAATTATTCTTTTGATTCTTTTTGTAACAAGTCTGTTATTAATAGTTACCCATTAATAGAAAAAGCCGTAGAAAATAATATCGCTATCTCTTTTGTATATGATGTAATTCCTAAAAAGAATCCTAACTTAGCTACTTTTAGAATCAAAGATGCTTCTATTTATCATGAATTTAACTATGTTTTTTTAAAAGGAACAAACAAAGAAAAGAAGCTTCAGCTTTTGTCTATTAATCAATAAATGAAAAATATTACCAACGATTACGCTCTTCATTTTGAAGAATGTTTGAAATGTGCTGATACTGCATTATCTATTTCGAAAAACGCTGGTAAGAATACTTTTACTGCCTATTTTGAATAATAGAAAAGCTTCCTTTTTAGGAAGCTTTTTTAATTAATGAGATGCTTTTTTCTTTTTTGTTTTCCCTTTTGCAGTTGATTTAAGTTCATGTACGATATCTACACGACTTGCTACATCTGGTGAATGGGTTACTAAGATAATACATTTATTTCTTTTATGAGCTAAGTCACAGAAGATATCCATGATATTTTCTTCTGTTTCTCCATCTAAGTTACCTGTTGGTTCATCTGCTAAGATAATACTAGGATCATAAGCTAATGTTCTTGCAATAGCTACCCTTTGTTGTTCACCACCTGATAATTTTAAGATTTTACGTTCTTGCATTTCTTCATCTAAACCTACTTCAAATAATAAGTCTTTTGCTACTTGTTCCTTGTTTTCCATTTTTTTACCACTTATATCCATTGATAGTACTACATTTTCAATTGCTGTTAAGTGTGGTAATAAGTTATATGATTGGAAGATTACTCCTACATATTGACTACGATATAAATATTGATTTATATCAGAAATATCTTTATCTTCATAAAGAATCTTTCCTTGTGTTGGTTTGGTAAGTCCAGATAACAAAGATAATAATGTTGTTTTACCTGCTCCTGATTTACCTACTATTGCATAAACTTTGCCACTTTCAAAGATATAATTACAATCATTAATAATGGTTCTTCTTTTATCATAAGAATGATAAACATTTTCTAATCTAAATATATTCATCTTTCTTCCCTCCTAAGATCTATTACTTAATATTGTTAATGGATCATAACGTAATACAGAAACAACACCTACACTACTTGCTACTACTGATAAAATTAAGGCAATTGCTAGTAATTGTGCAATTACTTCAACATCCATAGAAACACTAATAGAATCAACATAATCAACATCACTAGTTCCCATCATACTCAAACTAGCTCCTTGTTCCATACCACCAGCCATGCTTTCACCTTGGAAGTTTCCACCAAAGTTTTCTGAAACATCACTATAATCTGTTGATAATGATTCAATTTGATCTGCTAATAAAACATTTGCTAATGGAGTAGCAACTATTGTTCCTCCAACACCACCTATTACAATAGCTAGGATTGTAATCATAAATGTTTCACAAATAAATTGTTGTGCTACTTTTACTTTTGGCATACCAATAGCTGCCAATACACCTATTTCATATTTTCTTTCTCTAATTGTAAAGATATTAAATAAGATTAAGATAACAGAACCAATGGCTAATACTACTAAGAAGAAATAAGTAGTAAAACTTGTTAAGTTTTCTAATGGTGTGATACTTGCTTCATATTCTGTTAAATCACTTGATACAACAGTATATGATTCTTCATCTAAACCAGCTTCAAATACAGATACACTAAATGATTCATAATCATCTACTGAAGCAAATGTAAATACGCCAGAAGTAGTAGCTACTAAAGTAGTATCTAATTCAATTGTTTCATCTTCATCTACATAATATGATTCGGCTACTGACTCTGAATTAGCAGCGATTACTTGATAATAATCTTCACTAATATAAATATTATTAGCGTAAGCATCTGTTGTTTCACAACTAAAGATACCTGTTACTTCTATTTCATATAATTCACTATCTAATGAAGGATTTGCTAATTCAATTGTATCTCCTACTGAAATATCATTTAAATAAGCTACTTCTTGAGAAATAATACAACTAGCACTATCATCCATATCAAATACAGTTCCATCATAAATCACACATGTACCATCAATAAAATTAGTCATACCATCATGAGTAGAAAAACTTGTTACTTCAAAATCTCCAGATGACTCTACAGAGATTCCCATCTCCATACCGCCAGCCATACTCATACTTCCACCCATCATTTGAGATTCTCCAAATCCGGTAGTAGAAGTTTCATAAGCTTCCAAACTTGAACCATCTAATCCAATTGTTCTTGTATAATAGAAAGAAGCTACTTCTTCTAAATCTTCATATTCTTGCAATTCTTCTAAAGATAAGCCTTCTTGCATTGCAGCCATTTCTTCCATAATTGCATCACTGTCTAATTCGAAATCTTCTCCCTCAGTTCCACGTTCAGCGAACCCTGATTCCATCATCCCAGTACGATTGGATGTAATTGTCGCACTAATAGACATACTTTCATACGTACTTTCTTTTGCTGCATTTGCACTACTACGAATACATAATGCTACACAGCTAGAAAAAGCAATCGTTACGATTAAAATAAAAATTAATATACTTCTTCCTTTTTGTCTTGTAATGTTTTTAAAAGCATTTTTAAATATATACATAATGTGTCCTCCTTTATGTTCATTTACCACTATAGCCTTTAAATATGATGGAAATGTGAGGAGAATATATATAAATAAAGGAAAAAGGGCTTTTGCCCTTAGTCATATAGTTCTATATCATCTATGTTTTCTTTTGTATAACGTAAATCATTTATCTTTTCATATATTTCACTTGCTTCATTTGACTCCATTTTATAACAATACCATGATATATCACCATCACTATTTTTTATTAAAACAGAGACTTCATCAAAATAATAACCATACGTTAATGCACTTACATACTCTTTATGTTTTAGACAAGCTTCATCCATTAATAAAAGCAGTTCTTCATAGTCCACAAAGTTAGTAAACTCTACTTCTTTTCCACCAGAAGATACGGAAACACTCACCACTTCTTCTTTTACATCATAACTTGTAAAAGTACCCAAACCATTACTCATTAAAAATCCAGCAGTAGCTATAAAAGCACTACTCATACAAACCAAGAATAAACCGACTGTCTTATAATGTAAGAAGGGTTTCCCGGCACATTTCAATAACGCTAAATAAGCAACCAAAGTAATTGATAATACAGTCACGGTAGTAGTAATACTGGCATATAATCCTGTAAACAAACAAACAAAACTACTATATACTAACATCGAACAAATAATAAATGGATATCCCCACCATATTTTTGGTGTTTCTAATATATCTTCATGTTTACGTAACTTCATTTTATGATACGTATAGAATCCAATTAGAACAACAAGAACAAACCAAGCAAGTTTATAGGGCATCATTGTCCATCTTAATGCATCACTTGTCGTTAGAATCTCAAAATCAAATAACATACTAGTAATTGGATTTTGATTTAAAAACTCTTGAATATAATAAAATCCTTTATACTCATAACTTGTATATAATATCCCTGTACTATAAGCACTTGTTCTTACAATCGCTAATCTACTAATCGTTACATATATCAAATAGCTAAGAGAAGGTATCCCTATCGTATAGGCACCTAGAAATAAGAAGGCATCTATTTTTGAATTTGCTAGTGAGCAAATACAATAAACTAATATATAAAGTATTGTCCCTGTTAAAGCTATCAAAAAACTACCAGCCGCATATAAAGAAGCATCGATATTTAATAAAGAAGCATTTAAAAACAACGCAACAATAGAAAAGCATATGTATGGTAAAAATACAATTCCATAACCAATTGCTCCATCTAATAAAAATAATTTCTCTTTTTTTAGTGGTAAAGAGCCATATACATCCATTGCTGGCTTTGAATAGTGTTTCTTAAACATCCTATATCCAACAATATAAACACTACCTAAAACATATAGAGCACTATAAAAACTAGAACCACTATAATAAGAAGAATCTAAATTATATAAATATGGTAAAACAGCTACAAATAACAAGGCACTAATACATTCAATCAATAGAAACTGTTTATTATGTTTTATAAAATAATATATATATTTCTTAATCATCTTATTTAGCCATCTTAGAAACAAAAATCTCTTCTAATGATAAATCCAGTACCTTACTCATTAGTGGTTGATACGTCTCTATTTTCCTTTCTATTTCTTCTAAGTTCCCTTGTACAACCAATGTGACAATTTGTCCATTAATCGAACATTCTACTACATTTAAATCTATAAATAAATCTTCACAAACAGGTGATGCAAAAGCCATTTGAATACGATGATAACTTTCCAAACTTTCTTCTACATCATCATGACTAACAATTGTTTGATTATCTAAAACAACATAATGATCTGCAATCTTTTCAATATCACTTAAACTATGGGAACTAATAAAAACAATACTTTGATAATCCATTACTAAATCAGTAATTGCCTTTTTAATAATAGACTTCATTACTGGATCCAATCCATCAAAAGATTCATCCAACAATAACACTTTTGGACATAACGCTAATTGCAAACAAATAAAAGCCTGTTTTTTCATTCCTTTACTAAACTTACGAATTAACTCATTTTGATTTAACTTTAATACATCCATATATTCTTGAAACTTCTCTTTATCAAAACAATCATAAAATATTTCATAAAACTCTATTAAAGAAGCAATAGTAGCATCATTTTCATAATATAAATCATCACTCAAAAACAAGATATCTTTTTTAATTAATTCATTTTCATAAATATCCTGTCCATTATATTGACATATACCACTATCTCCTTTATAAACACCAGCAATACAACGTAATAAAGTTGTCTTACCAGCTCCATTAATACCTATTAATCCTGTAATAGATCCTTGTTCTATATGTAAACTAATATCCTTCAATACTAATTTATTACCTAATGTTTTATCAAATCCATTTATCTCTAACATCTAATTACCTCCATTATATAACTCTTCAATATAAGCTACTATTTGTTCCTTACTTACCTCAAATTGTTTTAGTCTTTCCACTGAAACTTCTATTTGTTTCATTTCTTTTTCTATTAAAACATCTTTTGCTTGATAATCCCCTATAAAATATCCTCGTTTATACGAAGAATAAATAACACCCTTTATTTCTAAATGACTGTATACTTTTGCTACCGTATTCGAATTAATATTTAATTCTTGTGCTAAACTACGAATAGAAGGCAATTTATCATCTTTTTTTAGAACACCAATACTAGTAAAGTAAATAATTTGATTTTCTAATTGTTCAAATATAGGCGTTTTATCTTTATAATCTATTACAAACATCCTGTACTCCTTTCTCAGTGTTGTGCTATCTGTACTACTACAATAATACAGATAGTACAACATGTCAACTAAAATAATTATTTTTATTAAATCTATCGTCTACTCATTTCTTAAATATCATGATAATAACCTAGCTATCTAAATTTCTTGACAAGGGAATATTATTTCTATATTATCTTAGTTAGCGTAAGCTAACAAGGAGGCTTTATATGTTATTTATTATTTCATTGTTATTATCTTTTATATTTATCATTACTTTGTCAAAAGTTATTAAAAAATATAAAAAAACAACTTATGTACTAACTATTCTGTTTAGTATTTTCGTTACCTATGTTTATTATTCATCATTATATTTAGATTCATCACTTATTAAAACAATACTTAGTATACTTTGTGCACCTTTTGTTTTTGGTTCTTTTACAACTGCTTTGTTTGTAGTAGTAATGTATTTAGGAATTTCTAATAAAGATGCTAGATTCACCAAAATAGCTATGCCTATTCGTAGTGAGTTAAGTATTATTGCTTGTATTACTACTTTTGTTCATAATATTAGTATGGTTTTTTATATCCATCATTATGGTTTGAATAATATGGAATTCCGTTTTGCTGCACTTATTTCACTTGTTTTAATTTTACTTTTATTGCCTTTGTTTCTAACTTCTTTCCATTGTGTAAAAACAAGATTAAAGGGGAAAACATGGAAAAGAATACAGTCACTTGCTTATTTGTTTTATGTATTACTTTATGTTCATGTACTAATAGTAAGTATTCCAAGTGCCTGTAATGGACAAGTACGTTCGATTATAAACATTATCATCTATAGTATTGTTTTCTTATACTATTTCCAAGCAAAAATAAAAATGATAACTAAAAAAAGTACCTAAGTACTTTTTTTGTTTATCTTTGTTTCGCAATAGATACAACGATAGATATGTTCTTGCTTATTTGTAAGAATAGCAATATGATCTAGTCCTTCTTCTATTGAAGTAATACAACGTGGGTTACAACATTTGACTACATTTACTACTTTATCTGGTAACTGTAGTTTTTTCTTTTCAACCGCTTTTCCATTACGAATTATCGTTACTGTAATATTAGGATCAATATATCCTAATACATCAACATCTACTTCAACATCATTATCTATTTTTAGAATATCTTTTTTACCCATTTTATTTGATTTTACATTTTTCATAATAGCAACACTACAATCCATTTGATCTAAATTTAAAGCTTCATATACTTCCATTACTTTTCCTGCTGTAATATGATCCAAAACAATTCCATTTACAATACTATCTATTTTCATGGTATTCTCCTTATTGCAATTCTAGCATTTTTATAATTAATGCCATTCTTGCATATTTTCCATATAATACTTGATCAAAATATTTTGCACGAGGATCATCATCTACTTCCACTGCTATTTCGTTCACACGAGGTAATGGGTGTAAGATAGTTAACTCTGGTTTTGAGTTCGCAATCTTTTTAAGATCTAAAATATAAGTGTCTTTTAGACGAATATAATCTTGTTCATTAAAGAATCTTTCTTTTTGAACACGAGTCATGTAAATAATATCTAATTCTTCAATAACATCTTCTATTTTTTCAACTTCAACATAGTCTAGGTTTTTTGCTTCTAATAAATCTTTTTTTAGATATTCAGGAATTTTTAATTCTTGAGGAGCAATAAACACAAACTTCATGTTTGGATATCTAGAAAGAGCTTTTAACAAAGAATGCACTGTTCTACCAAATTTTAAATCTCCACAAAAACCGACTGTTAAATTTTCCAATCTTCCATTTTCATTTTTAATCGTTAATAAATCAGTTAATGTTTGAGTTGGGTGGTTATGTCCACCATCTCCAGCATTAATTAATGGTACTTTACTTCTTTTTAAAGCAACTAATGGTGCTCCTTCTTTAGGATGGCGCATTGCAATAATATCGCTATAACAAGATACTGTCCAAATCGTATCTGTTACACTTTCCCCTTTGGCAGCACTACTAGAATCTGCACTTGCAACGCCTAATACGTTTCCACCTAATTCCAACATTGCAGCTTCAAAGCTTAATCTAGTTCTTGTACTAGGTTCAAAGAACAAAGTAGCTAATGTTTTATGTTTGCATATCTCCTGATATTTGGTTTTATTTTTCATAATATCATTTGCGAGTTCTAATAATTCATCAATTTCTTGCAATGATAAGTCTTTAGGGTCTATTAAGTATTTCATGTCACCGCTCCTATCTATTTTTACAAATTATACCACTATTTATTATTTGTTAGAAGATGTTTTTTGATACGTTGGTAAGCTAAATGAAAACTCTACCCCTTTTTCTTTGTTTTCAACAAAGAATCTACCTTTATGATGTTGAATAATAATTTTTACAATATGTAATCCTAGCCCTGCATGAACTCCTTTTGTTCGTGTTCTTGACTCATCAACCTTATAAAAACTATTCCATATTTGTTTTATTTTTTCATCTTCAATTTTATTACCATCATTATAAACAGAAAATACTACCTTATCCTCTTGTTTATCTAAACATATTTTAATATGACCTTCTTTTGAAACATGACTAATTGCATTATTTATATAATTGCGCATTGCTTCTTGAAGTTGTTTTCGATCGCCATGAACATATACTTCTCCATCAATTGATAATTGTAATTGATATTCACTTGTTAAGAATTGATAAGTTTGTAATACTTCATGACATAATCCTGTTAAATATATTTCTTCAAAATGCATTTTTGATAAACCATGTTCAATATTAGAAAGATTTAACATATCTTTTACAATTGCATCTAAACGTTTTGTTTCTTCTAGTATTACGGTATAATACATTTCTTTATCAATACCTGGTGTATTACTTTGTAAACTTTCGGTATAGATTTGTAAAAGAGCTAAAGGAGTTTTCATTTCATGAGAAACATTCGCAATAAATTGTTTTTTCATTTCTTCATTTTCTTTTTGATAATCAATATCTTTTTGTAGTTCGATAATTGTATTGTGTAATTGTGCTGACATTTCATTAATACTTTTTGATAAGCTTTCCATTTCATAAGAACTAGCTTTTTCATTTGCTTTGCTTGAAAAATCTAATTTAGCAACTTTTTTAGCAACACTCTCTACTTCTAAAATAGGTCTTGTTAAGTTTTTAGATGCGATATAAACTACAATTCCTCCAAATATAATAACAAAAATAGCGATCATTATACTAGCTTCTGTAAATAAGGAAATACTGTTTTCTATAGACTCTACGGGAGCGGATAAAGAAACATAGATAGTTTGATCTTCGTATTCAAAGCTACCTTGTAAACCAACTACTTCCATTAAGTCATCTTCCATGGACGCTAATACACCAGCTTCAGGATCACCACTAAAAGCTTGTAATTCTAGTGGTTTTATCGGAACTATTGAACTTAGTCTAGTAGAGTAAATCATTGTATCTTCACTAAAGATAATAACAGATATTCCAGATATTTCATTTTCTTGACTAGTTAGTCCATATAATGTCTCTGTATTGTTTTCAAAATTTTCTTTTATCTTATCAAATAATTCTTGTACTTCTTGTTCTTTTTTTGCAATAAAATATTCTTTTGAAAAACCAATATTAAATACTATTTGAATACCTAACATACAAATAATAAGTGCTCCAAATATAAAAGTTATTCTAGTTTGAAAACTCTTTTTCATACTTGCACCTCAAATAAATATCCTACTCCATGAACGGTTTTAATATAATGAGAACATCCTTTTAACTTCATTCTTAATTGTTTAATATGGGTATCTACAGTACGATTATCTCCTTGATAATCATACCCCCATACTTGTAATAAGATTTGTTCTCTTGTTAATGTGATTTCTTTATTTAAAATAAAATATTGTAATAAGTCATATTCTCTTCTAGTAAGTTCAATAGGTTTGTTTTCTAGTAATACAGTTCGTTTGGAAGGTACTAATGTAAGGAGGCCTAAGTTATGTGTTTGTTCTGTTTGTTTCATTGTTCTTCTAAGAACTGATTCTACTCTTGCTATTAATAAAGACAAAGAAAATGGTTTCGTAATATAGTCATCTACTCCATATTGAAATCCTTTTATTTGATCATATTCTTCACTCTTTGCTGTTAACATAATAACAGGTGTATCAAACTTATTTTCTCTTAATTCAATTAATGTTTCAAAACCATCTTTAACAGGCATCATAACATCTAATAAAATAAGATCAATCATCGTATTATTTTGATAATGTATATCTAATGCAACTTGTCCATTTTCAGCAAGTAATACTTCATAATTTTGTGCTACAAAAAAATCCTTTAACACAACTAACATTCTAACTTCATCATCCACAATTAAAATACATTGTTTATTTCCAATCATTTCTATCACCTCTTTAACATAGTATAGCATAATTATGATAGGTATGTGAGGAGATAAAAAAAAGGAGAGAAATCTCCTTAAAATTTAGTTAACTTTAAATCTCCTGCTTTAATATAATTTAACTTACGGAATCCTTTGTAAATACCATAACAAATAAAGATCGGTAACAATATATCCACACACATTACAACTACCCATGAACTAGCACCCATAACATCAACCGCTGCAAGTGGTCCTACAAATCCTGCAGTACCCATTCCTGAACCTACGGCACTACATTCAATACCAAAAACAATCGTTGAAATTGGTGCAATGATAGCACTAGTTATAATAGGTGGTAACCATATAATAGGATTACGAACAATGTTTTTAAATTGTAACATACTTGTTCCAATCCCAATTGCAATTACATCTCCAATATCATTATCATCCATGGACATCATTGCAAAGCCAATCATTTGAGCACAACATCCTGCTAATGCAGCACCTGCTGCAAGACCAGATAAATTTAACATAACTCCAATAGCAGCACTAGAAATAGGCGCAGTTAAAGCCATTCCCATTAAGACTGCTACAATAATAGACATAAAGAGTGGTTGCATAGCAACTCCTTGATTAATCAATTCTCCTATCCAAGTAATAAATAATGTAATATAAGGACCCACAAATGTAGAAACGATTCCTGCTACTACAATAGATGTAAACGGCACTAATAAAATATCAACCGGTGTTTTTCCCTGAACTAGCTTTGTTGCTTCTACAGCTGCAATAACAGCCACATAAGCACTAATTGGATTTCCAACACTAACAACACCATTCACATAAGTTCCTGCACCTATTGCCCCCGCAATAACTGCAACGATTAAGTTTAAACCAGTTGCTCCAATTGCATAAGCAATACCAACTCCAATAGCTGGACCCATTAAGATACTTGCTACACCACCCCAAGTAACAAGTTGTGTAATTCCACTATAGCTACCAATTTGTGTCAAAATAGTTCCTATAATTAAACTACTAAAAAATCCATAAGCCATCCCATTTAAAGTCTTTACTACATAATTACCCTTACTAACCTTTGCCATACACTTTCCCCTATTCCGTAATATTCTTTATCCATCTTCCTTTTTGGAAAAAATAAATTGCTGCAAACATTTTTATAATATCTAACCCTTCTACAATCATATATAACGTAACAAGAGGTAGACCTGTAAACATAGACAGCATCGTTGATACAAAAACTCCCCCTGCCCATAAAAATCCAGAATCCAATAGCAGTGTCGAAACAATATCTCCTCCCGCTCTAAGTATAAAGAAAACACAAACATTAATCACATAAAAAATCAATAATATTCCCTTCACTCTTAAAAGTATAGTTATCGTTTCTTGTACTACTAAATCTAAATTATATGCATAAGGAATATAGGCAGCAGCAACGAAATTAATACTACATAATATAATAGCTACTATCCAACCAAAAAACAATAGTTTTATCGCATTATCTTTGGCTTCTTTTAACTCTCCTGCCCCCAGCCTCTTTCCAATCATAATTGAAACAGCCGAAGACAATCCTGCAAAAATAATAAACAAAATTTGAACAACCGTATCAACCACTGAAATAGAAGCGGCTAAATACTCATCACATCGCATATAAGAAATATAAATAGCAGCTTGTCCTAAACTAAAAAAGATTTCATTTACTGTTAATGGAGCTGCTTTATGAAATATCCTTTGTACTAAATCCTTATTAAAACGTACTATCTTTTTAACATCCAAACAAAAGAAATGTTTTGCACGAATAAGTGCAATAACATAAATAATCATTTCTACACATCTTGCAATAACTGTTGCAATTGCTGCTCCTTGAACTCCCAATTCTGGAAACCCAAAATTACCAAAAATAAAACAATAATTAAAAAAAGTATTTGTTAGTACTGCAACACTTCCTACTTTTAATTGTAACTTAGTAATACCAACACAACGCATGGACATCATACAACAAAAGCTTATTCCATAAGGTAGATAAGAAAACTTTGCATATTCAATATAAGCCAAACTTTCATTCACTATTTCTGGTGTTGTCGTAAAAAAATGAACAATAAACTCTGGGCATATAAATAAAATACTAACAAAAAGAATTCCAATCAAAAGACAAAAAGACATACACGTATCAAACACTTCTTGACATTTATCCTCTTTTTTAGCACCTAAGTATTGTGATAAATAAATTCCTGCTGCTCCACAAAAGCCAAACAGAGTTGAATTATATAGAATATAAATCTTATTAGCGACAGTAACCGATGTCAACGCAATCCCACCAACACTACCAATCATAATATTATCAATCAGACTGACAAAAGCAGTAATAAATTGCTGTGCCATAATAGGCAAAGCAATCATCGTAGTTTCTTTATAGAATTGTTTTGTCCCTATTAATCGTTTCATATTATCTCCCTAATATACAAAAAAACACCCAAAGGGTGTCGGTTTTAACTTGGTGGAGCCTAGCGGGATCGAACCGCTGACCCCCTGCGTGCAAGGCAGGTGCTCTCCCAGCTGAGCTAAGGCCCCAAAGAATATTAAATTATGGTGGGCCTGAATGGACTCGAACCATCGACCTCACGCTTATCAGGCGTGTGCTCTAACCAGCTGAGCTACAGGCCCATAATGTAATAATCTGCAAATTAATTAATGGTGGGCCTGAATGGACTCGAACCATCGACCTCACGCTTATCAGGCGTGTGCTCTAACCAGCTGAGCTACAGGCCCATCAATTAACTGCCATATCATAATATCATGTACTACAATAATCGTCAATAGCTTTTTGTCTTTTTTTTACACAATGCAAAAGTCTTTTCTTTCCTAAAAAATACTCAAAAATAATTCATCTATCTTTTATCTTGAATTCATCTATATAATATCATTTTATTGTTCTATTTCTATCTATTTATAAGCATTAAAAAAGATTATCTTATTAGACAATCTTTTGTGTTGCTTTTAGTATTTGATACATATCTTCTTCTAATAATACTTTGGCACTACCTATTTTTCCTTTATTTCCTAGGGCACATAAGTTAGCCATTGTGCGAAGTTGTTGGTCTGTAGCGTTAACACCCAACTCTTCCATTGTAACTGTCACCATAATACCATATTCCTTATAGTCATCACAAAACAGAGAGAATTGCCTATCAACTGAAATTCCCCTAGTCACAAAAAAGCTTATCAATAAATAAAATTGAAAATTCTTAAATGTAGCCTCAAACATAAATAAAAGAGAGTTTTATTTCTTGCTGTTCAACCTTTCACCAACCGCTCCTCCTGGATGAACTAAAGCAAAGCTTTCCACCTTGTAATCTATCTCTTCCATAATAGCAGTTTGCAAAACATGGAAAATCATGCATAACGCCGTAGACGAAGTCGTCCCTTGACAATTGTATCTATCCACTTCCTTGTTTACATATTGCTTTAAAACTATATCCGATTCTAACGCCATTTCAGAACCCATATTCTCAGTTATAGTGATAACTTTAACTCCTTTGTTCTTACATATGCCAATTAAAGGAATCAACTCTTTTGTTTTTCCTCCTCTTGACGCTAAAACTAACACATCACCTTTTTGTAAAAAACCCATTCCGCCATGTATCGCTTCAGCAGGAGATATAAATTTTGATGGTCTGTCAATACAGCATAGTAAATGCGAAAAATGTTGGCACATAATTCCAGAATGCCCACAACCTGAAGTACCAATTCTAGGTGCATTAATTAAAATTTCAACTGCTTCTGATAACTTCACAACATCCAAATGAGAGCTCATTTCACTCAAACAACCAGACTCTATCTTAAACGCTTCATTAATTATTATCTTCGTTTCCTCTTTCATATTTTATCGATAAATAGCAATTAGCTATTTTCCCCTTCTACATTATTTCATTCTTTATAACATAACTTCTTAAATATTTGATCTCCATTCATTTCTAGTAGTTTTCTTCTTCTATCAAAATCCTGACCAATTGAAACAATTTCTTTAAACAAGTCCGCATGATCATCAATTCCTCTAGATGAAAAGCAAAATAGAAAATTAACAGATCTATCTCCTTCTGAAAATAAAATTCCTTTTTTTGAAACCAATAAACTTAATCCATTTTCGTATACTTCATATTCTTTTCCTGCGTGAGCTAAAGCCACCCCACTGCCTAAAATTATATAATCACCATAGTCTTCAATATTTTGTATTGCCTTCTCAACAAAAGATGGTCCCACGCAGTTTCTTTCTACTAATTTTTTACCCGCTAATCTTATTCCATCTTTCCAGCTTGTAATTGTTTCATCCAATATCAACGAGTCCCTCGATAAAAGTTCGCCTATTAAGCTAACTTTCGAGTTATCACAACCAGATCTTTCAACATCCCATTGTCTACTAAAATTATCCGTGACACACTCAAACCTATCATTATCCATTCTCACATATCCATTCGTACTTTGAATTTCAAACGTCATTTTTTGAATCAAATTTATGTCTTCCATAGATAAAACAGGATTTACTTTAATACTTTTTATATCTTGTTTTTCAACTTGTACAGTAGAAATTATTAAATCAATAGGTACAACACCTTCTAATCTGCTAGATACAGGAAAAACACCCACTATTTCAAAATCAAAATAATTTCGTATTTGAACTTCTAAATACTTACCTGTTGCCATACTCCCAGGACATATAATAGCGACATTTAATTTTTTCATTTTTTCATTTTCCTTCAATAAAGAAACACAGATATGAATAAGAATCGACTTTTTCATATTAGAGTTGATTCTGTAAGATAAGTATTTTTCTAATATGTAAATATACTTATCTACAATACGTGAGAGATTCTGAAAGTCAATGAAGGGCATATTGCTACCTTTAAATTCAAATTCTAATTCGCCCCATTTTCTCATGTTTTTAATATGCAGTAAAAGAGAAGAAACTAGAGTATCATCAAAATGGAGGTTATATTTAGTTTCCTCATCTATTTTTGATAAAAAATACAATATAATTTCGTATAACTCGACATCGTCAACATTTTTAACATATAAATCTATATTTTTATCTAATAAATACTTTCTAAAATATTCTAACAGATGATCATTTACTTTATAACCCAACTTATACCCAACGTACATCATTAAATTATCCATTCTATCATAATTTTGATTTAGTGAAACACTTTCATCTTTTGAAGAAAACTGCCAATTAAACGCAACAAATAAATATAAAATCGTATTTAATAATGAATCATCTATAAAAACAAAGCCATTTATATTTAGATATTCTTGTGTTAAATCACATATCGTATTAAACGAATTTTCACAATTAAAAGCATTTAAAATATATTGTTTAAAAAAAGACTCATCATTATTTTCTAATAATAATTTTTTCATTACATGGACAATTACAGTAAGTCTTTTCTCCAATGTTGTTTCTATTCTTACACCTTTGCCCGCTTCCGAAACAACAGACACATCTTTAGAATGGAAATATTCTTTCACTATATCAAAGTCACTTAAAACAGTAATTCTACTCACATAAAGTTGGTCCCCCAATTCCTTCATAACAATATTATTATCCCATAATAGTAACAATATGATATATGTTTGTCTTTCTTCAGGACTTAATTTGTATTGATAGATGTCCATGCTTTGTAAAACTCTTCCGATCAAACCAAATTCTTTACCAAAACCAGGAGTAAGATATCCATCAGGGCTTAAAAGAATTTCCGGAATATTGTTCGACTTCAAAAAAACATTTATTTCAGCCAAATCTTTTCTTGCCGTTTTGTCTGATATTTTATATTTTTCCATTATTAATCTAAGTGAATAATTTTTATCCCCCTTGAGAATAAGTCGTAAAATCTCTTCCGATCTTTTCTTCATTCTTTCACCTCCTCTAAAATATATCAAAAAACATTACATACAAATCAAGGACAGCCTAAGCTATCCTTGTTATACAATTTCTATTCACTAGCCACTTCTAAAAGCAAATCAGTAATTTTTTTCTCTGTAGCCTCTTTATTAACACCTGATATCAAACCAAATACACTCATACATGGTTTTTCTAAGGGTTTGCGATAATTTGAGGTCGTTAAGATAACATCAACAGAATCTTGTTTACCAGGAATTTCTGATAAATTAGATTTTACAATTTTTGCTTCTATCCCTGCTTTTTTCACTAATACCTTTACTGCTTCTTGAGCAATTGTAGAAGTTGCTATTCCACTCCCACATGCAACCAATATTGTTATAGGTTTCATTTTTCCGCTTCCTTTCATTATTTATTCAATACTGGCATGTCTCTTTGACATGCTTTTGTTTTTATCTTCTCCAGCACTGCTTATCATCAAAACGATTCCATCAAAAATTATAAGTAACATTTGTTCAAACAAACTTCCTAAGGGTTGTACGCTTGCTTTAGACTCTGCATATTTAGTTGCTGTATCAATTCTAATTAAAGGCTCATGATTTGTACTTAGGGTTGAAGCATTACTTCCTGTTAAAACAATAACAGTAGCTCCTTGTTTTACTCCCTCATCCGCAGCATTACAAACGCTTGAAGTTTCTCCAGAAGCAGATGCAACTATTAACAAATCACCATCCTCGATTGAAGGCGTTGTGGTTTCACCAATAACATACGAGTTATACCCTAATTGCATCAATCTCATAGCAAATGTTTTCAACATTAATCCGGTTCTTCCTGTTCCATAGACAAATATTCTTTTATGGCTATTTATCGCGCCAATAAAGGTACTCAACTCTTCGTCCTTCACTTGTCTGGCACTAACTTCTAATTCTTTTATAATTATTTCTAACGACATAATATATCTCCCACATTCTTTTTATCCGATTTTTTCTGAAAAATATTTGATTAAATCTTCGCCTTCTAGTTTTTGACACATATTCAAGCATTCTTTATCGTCCAAAAAAGTCATCATATTTTGCAAGAATTTTATATGCTGTGATGAATCTTTTATGGCAAGATTAAAAATAAGACTTGTTTCTATCTCTTCTTCGACATCATCCATCCTATTGAATGTAACGGGATGATCCAACTTAAGAAAGCATATGCAACTTTCCGTAATACCATCATCACCCGCATGAGGCATAGCTGTAGGAATTACAGTCGGAAGTCCCGTTGGATACTCTTCTTCACGGCAAATACAAGAGTTCGCAAATTCTTCTGAAACTATTCCTTTTTCATATAGTGCATTCGCACATAGCTTAATCGCTTCATACTTGTCTTTTGCCGACCCTTTGATTACTACATATCTATTCGAGACCATTTTAATTACCTACCTTTACCCAAAGATTAATTTAAGGAATGAAACAAATAAATTCCCAGGATTCCATCCAAAATGTGAAGCAGTGATAAATCCTTCAATTTCTACACCTGTCACTGATAACATTTGTGTTGCTTCTGGTATAAACATATTTGCAAAAAATAAAGTTGTTGTCATCATAAAGACCATACATGTTAAAGTTCTAACAATATTTCCCTTACTAGCTAATACACACATCGGAGCAACATAGCATACCTCTGCTAAAATAGCTAATGGGAAGAATCTCATATCTGGAAGCATTAATGCAATAAGAATAGTAACTGGAATCATAACAGCTGTACAAGTGATACAAGCTGGATCTCCAAGACCTAAAGCAATATCCATCCCAATATAAATATCCGCATCAGGACCGATTTTTTTACGCATATAATCATTTGCTGCTCCACCCATAGGAGATAAACCTTCCATCATGATACTAACCATTCTAGGAATTAATACCATTGCCGCTGCTACTCCCATACAAATTGTTAAAATACTAGAGAAACTTTGTTGAGTTAATACCCCTAAGAAAAGCCCTACAAAAATACCAATAACTGCTGGATCACCTAAAACTCCAAATTTTTCTGAAACTCTATCAATATTAGCATCTAAATCTTTTACTACAGGAATTTTATCTATAATTTTATTAATTACATAACAAATTGGATATGTCCAAGCACAGAAAGATAATGTTGTACATGTTGTCCCTTCTAACCCAAAATACTCAGACCATTTTGGAGCTAACCATTGCGCAAAGAATAATGCAATCATCCCACATCCAAATGCAACTGCAAAACCAAGAATCGCACTGCCAAATAGAGCATAAGCTAAAGCACCAGGAACTAAGAAGTGCATGAAATTCCAAATATCTACATTTAATACTTTTGTTATTTTTAATCTTACTAAAATAATATTAACGATAATAATCGCTGGTACTACAAACACAGCAAACGGAACTGTCCAAGACGCCGCACCTAATGCAGCAAATCCAATTTCCAATGCATCATAACCAGTACCCATACTACTATAATAAACCATTACTGGATCAATAGAGTCAATTAACAAAGTTACCGCTAAACATAACCCTTGAAAACCAATACCTACTAATAAACCAGCTTTAATAGATTGTCCTACTTTCAAACCAAAAAACACGCATAAAGCAGCAATAATTACCGGAAGTAATACTACCGCACCCAAATTCATAAATGTTTGAGTAAATTCTAAAATAAATTCCATATTTTTATCTTATAGTGACTATCACTATATTTCCCTCTCATTTTATTATTACATATTATTTAAATTACTTCTATATTTGCGTCTCAACTAAATTAAGCAATTGTTCTACCGCCATCCAATAAAATAGTTTGCCCTTGTATATAAGAATTTTCAGGATCCGCTAAGAAAATAGTTAAGTTTGCAACATCTTGTACCGTTCCCATTCTTCTCACAGGTATGGTATTTAACACTTTATCTAAACTCTCTTGTGTTGGGTAATTAACTCTCATCATTTCCCCTGTGTCTATTAGTCTAGGAGCAATAGTGTTAACATTCACACCTTTTGGACCTAGTTCTTTCGCCAATCCTCTCATCAATCCTTCTCCTCCTGCTTTAGCAGCTGGATAAGGTACAGCTCCACCTGTTCCACTTAATGCAGAACCAGAACTTATATAAACAATAGAGCCTTTATTTGTTAAAAAATCATTATAAAACGCTTTAACCGTTGTAAATAAACCTCCTAAATTAATATTTACAATTTTATACCAGTCATCCATAGTCACATTATCCACAGTGCTTTTCATTGCGATACCTGCATTTAACACTAATACATCGATTCTTCCAAATTTTTCAAATACTGACTCACGAATATTTTCCATTGCTACAGCATCTGAAACATCAGCAGGTAAAAATATTGATTCACAATATTTTTCACTAATTTCTTTAGCTGTCTGTTCTCCGAAATCTTTATTGTAATCTACTATAACTGTATTTGCGCCTAGTTTTGAAAATTGCATAGCAATTTCTTTACCTATACCGTGCCCTGCACCGGTAACTAAAACAACTTTATTTTCAAATTTTTTCATATTTACACCTCTGTAGCTAAAATCTGCTTTAACTCATCATAATTTTGTTTTGGAGTACTGCTAAAAATATATCCCCCTACAACTATCATATCAGCACCAGCTTGAGATAGTTTTGCGATATTCTTATTATTAACTCCTCCGTCTACTTCTATCTTGATAGGTCTTTCTCCTATCATAATTTTTAAATCTTCAATTTTCTTAATTGTATTTTCAATAAATGATTGCCCTGGTGTTCCAGGATTTATTGACATAAGTAACACATAGTCTAAATCATCCAATAAACATTCTAACACGCTAATTGGTGTCCCAGGATTTAAAACAACCCCTGCTGATCTTCCGGCTTTTTTTATTCGCTGTAGCATGTTATGGATATGTGGAGTTGTTTCATAATGCACTGATATCATCTCTGTTCCAGTTGCTATGATGTCATCTAAATGATCTTTTGGATTTGCCACCATCATATGGACATCAAATATCATAGTAGAAGCCTTCTTCATTTCTGAGATTTGTAATGCTCCAAATGCAATGTGCGATACATAATTTCCATCCATCATATCGACATGTAAAATTTCTGTCTTTTCATCTTCTAAAAATTCTAATTCTTCTTTCAACTTCAGTATGTTGGCTCCAAAAATTGAAGGTAGTATTTGACTCATCGTATCCCTCCTCATTTTACGATTTTTTTTGCAAAACAACTGATCAGGTTATTTTTGCCTTTCAATAGTTCATGAATTATTACACTTTAATTATATAATTATGGTAACCATTCTCAAGTCAAGAAAGGTTCATTTATAAGGAAGGGAATTTACAAATATTTGAAAAAATATATTTTACAAAGGTTTTTTGGCTTTTAGTATTGTAAATATACTCATATTATTGTGATAGTTTTTTTATTTAATGTATTGACTTCATACAATTAAATGTTTTTCACCAACCATATTTTGTGGTAAAATATCCTTTTTTACCGCCTAAATAGTGATGGATACTGTAATAAATAGTACTTCTAAAAAAATATATCGCTTTTTTATATTTCTTTGCAAATCCATATTTTAATTTACGAGTTTAGCTAGCCTTTAAATAAAAAAAAGATTATCTTATTAGACAATCTTTTGTGTTGCTTTTAGTATTTGATACATATCTTCTTCTAATAATACTTTGGCACTACCTATTTTTCCTTTATTTCCTAGGGCACATAAGTTAGCCATTGTGCGAAGTTGTTGGTCTGTAGCGTTAACACCCAACTCTTCCATTGTAATAGGCATATCAAGTTGGACAAAGAATTCTTCCAATGTAGCTATCCCTAAAAGAGCTGTTTTTTCTTTAGATGATTGAACTTTCACTTCCATTACATCGATCGCAAACTTCACAAAACGATCCAAACAATCTAGATAGACATATCTTGCCCAACTTGGCCATACTACTGCTAATCCAGCACCATGTGCCACATCAAACATACCACCTATTTCATGTTCTAATTTATGAGATGCAAAGTCTCTTTGATCATCTCCAAAACTAGTTAAGTCATTATGTGACAAACTAGAAGCCCACATAATTTCAGCTCTTGCTTGATAGTTACTAGGATCTTTTTTAAGAATTAATGAATTCTTGATTACTGTTCTTAATAGACCTTCTGCTATTGCATCTGTCATTTCCATTTTAGAACCATGAATAAAATATCTTTCTAATGTATGCATTAAAATATCCACACAACCACATGCTGTTTGATAATCCGGTAAAGTAATAGTTAGCTCTGGATTCATAATCGCAAATTTCATACGAATATTATCATTATTATGACCTCTTTTTAGGCCGCCATCTTCGTTGGTAATAACACAACTATTACTCATTTCACTTCCGGCAGCTGCTATTGTTAGAACACATCCTAAAGGTATGGCTCCTGACGAAGCTCCTTTAAATGAAAACAAATCCCATACATCTCCCTCATATTTCATTCCCCATGCAATCGCTTTTGAGGAATCAATAACACTTCCTCCACCTACTGCTAAAATAAAATCAACAGATTCTTTTTTACATAATTCTATTCCTTCATATACTTTAGAAAGTCTTGGATTTGGAACTACTCCACCTAATGATACATATTCGATACCTGCTTGTTTTAATGATGTTTCTATTTCATCTAATAAACCTGTTTTTTTAGCACTATTACTACCATAATGTAATAATACTTTTTTACATTGTTGTTCTTGAATTAATTTTCCTACTTCTTTTTGTGATTCTTTACCAAAAACCACTTTTGTAGGTGCATAAAATTGATAAATACTCATAATAATTCCTCCCTTATCCTCTTATTCATTCTACTCTCATTTTTCAATAATTACTATAAAAAAAGAGTTTGTCATAAGACAAAACTCTACTTTATTTTCGTACCATTCGGTAAATTTTCAACACTAAGTACTTCTAATACTTTCTTTTTACTTCCTGCTAAAATCATACCTTGTGATTCTACACCACGAAGCATTGCTGGTTTTAAGTTTGTTACCACAATTACTTTTTTACCAATCATATCTTCTGGACAATAGAAATCAGCAATACCAGATACAATTTGTCTTGTTTCTTTTCCAATATTTATTTGAGAAACTAACAATTTATCTGCTTCAGGATGTTTTGTACAAGATTCAACTGTACCTACTGTTAATTCTATTTTCATGAAATCTTCTATTCCAATTAAGTTTTCATCTACTACTGGTTCTTTTTTAGGTTGCATTGCTTCTATTTTCTTTTCAATCTCTTTAGGATCTAATCTTGCAAATAACATTTCTGGTTTCTCTACTACTTTTGTACCATTAACATAATTACCAAATGATTCTAAAGATGCAAGATCTTTTAAATCTGTATTAATTTGATCAAGGATTTTACTTGCAGTGGCAGGTAAATAAGCTTCTAACATAACTGCGGCAAAGCGAATACTTTCTACTAAGTTATATAATACTGTTTTTAATCTTGGTAAAGAAGCTTCTTCTTTAGCAAGTGCCCAAGGCATTGTTTCATCAATGTATTTGTTTGTTCTTCTAAGTAATGTGAAGATTTCATCTAAAGCATCACTTGCTTTATGATCATTCATTTTAGCTAATGCCTTAGCAGGCATAGCTAAAGCAATATCAATTAGTTCTTGATCTATCGCTTCCACTACTCCTGAGTTTTCTACTACTCCATCAAAATATTTATTACTCATTGCAATCGTACGATTTACTAAGTTACCTAAAATATTAGCTAAATCAGAATTAATTCTTTCTACTAATAAATCCCAAGTAATTGTTCCATCATTATCATAAGGAATTTCATGTAATACATAATAACGTACTGCATCAACCCCAAATAAATCAGCTAAATCATCCGCATAAATAACATTTCCTTTTGACTTAGACATCTTCCCTTCTCCTTGTAATAACCAAGGATGCCCAAATACTTGTTTAGGTAAAGGAATATCTAATGCCATTAACATAATAGGCCAATAAATAGTATGGAAACGAACAATATCTTTCCCTATTAAATGTAAACTTGCAGGCCAATATTTCTTATATAACTCTCCATGATTCCCATCTACATCATAACCTAATCCTGTAATATAATTAGTTAATGCATCAATCCACACATATACCACATGTTTTGGATCAAAATCAACAGGAATAGACCAAGTAAAAGTAGTACGAGAAACACATAAATCTTGTAATCCTGGTTTTAAGAAGTTATTCATCATTTCATTTTTTCTAGAAACTGGTTGAATGAATTCTGGATGTTTTTCGATATGTTCAATTAAACGATCTTGATATTTTGATAATTTAAAGAAATATGCTTCTTCTTTTGCATCATGTACATCACCCATACAATCAGGACATTTTCCATCTACTAATTGTGATTCTGTAAAGAATGATTCACAAGCAGTACAGTATTTTCCTTCATAATGACCTAAGTAAATATCTCCTTGATCAAATAATTTTTTAAATATTTTTTGTACTTGAGATTTGTGATAAGCATCTGTTGTACGCATGAAACGATCATAAGTAGTATCCATCATATCCCAAATACGTTTTACTTCTCCTGCTTTTTCATCCACAAATACTTGTGGTTCAATACCTGCTTCTTTTGCTTTTAATTCAATTTTTTGACCATGTTCATCTGTTCCTGTTTGGAAATAAACATCATACCCTTGTAATCTTTTTGTTCTTGCAATTGCATCTGCTAAAATAATTTCATAAGTATTCCCAATATGAGGTTTACCAGAAGTATAAGCAATAGCCGTTGTTAAATAATATTTTTCCATTTTCCTTTTTCCTTTCTATATAAAAAAACGCCCTAAATAAAGGACGAAAATATCGCGGTACCACCTTTTTTACATACCATGTATGTCACTCAAATCTTTTAACGCAAGAATACGTTTATCTCTACTAATTTCAAGATAACTGCTCATGGGCCATCCAATCAAGTATCACTCTTAGTTTCCACCAACCACTAAGTCTCTATTAGCCAACTTTCTTTTCTTCCAATCATCGCATTTACTATTAAACTTTATCAAACTAAGATACTAATGTCAACCTTTTCCCATTTAGTATGAAACAAAAATAGTGGGAAACATTCCCCACTATTTCTTTATTTTTTAATTGTTTGTACTGCAATACAACCAGGTCCACCTTGAGTAATAAAGGCTGGTGTTAAATCATACATTCTTATATCATTGTTAGGGAATGCATCTTTTACAATCTCCATCACTTCTTTTGCTTGATCAAAAACATCAGCATGACTAACAGTAATTAAATAACTATCATCTACACCTTTTTCTTTTAATCCTTCAACAATTACTTTCGCAGCACCTTTCATTGTTTTCTTTACACCATATTTTTCTATACGTGTACCGTCATCATTTGTACACATAATAGGTAATATTTTTAATAAACCACCTACTCTAGCTGCAACTGGAGTTAAACGACCTCCTCTTTTTAAGAAGTCAAAATCTTGAGGAACTAAGAATGATTTTCCTGTAGGAATACGTTCTTCAATATATGCTTTTATTTCTTGTAAAGATTTTCCTTCACTTTGAAATTCTAATGCTTTTTTTACTAAATAACGATGTGGTCCACATAATATTTGTGTATTTACTACATGAATATTATCTTTATTTTTAGCTAGTTCTCTAGCTCCTTGAGTACTTTTAAATGTTCCAGATAACCCATCTGCCATACAAAGACATAATATCTCTTCTTTTGTTTCTTCATACAGTTCAAACACTTCCATTGTTTCCCCAACAGATGGTTGTGAAGATATAGGTACAAATCCCGCTCTTACTTTTTCAATAAATTCAGGGCTTTGTATTTCAACTAACTCTCTTGAACTTACATTATCGATTGTTACACTTAACGGTAAGACATGAAACCCTAATTCTTCTGCTTGTTTTGGTGTAAACATTGTTGATGTATCAGATACTATTTTCATATGCGCCTCCTATAGCTCTACAATAATTTATTTTGATAGTCTAAACATACCATATTTTCATAAAAAGGTATAGCAAACAATAACTTTTTATCTATTTTTGATAAAAAATAGACTATATTGTCATCATTCTATTCCTTTTGCTTGTAAATCCTTTGTTTTTTCTTCAGTAGACAATGCTTCAAAAGGTATTAAATCAGGGTGTTTTCTATTTAGATTATCTCTAGACCCTAGTTATTCCTATCATTCTTTTTTATAGAAATGAACTTTATCTTTGTTTGTTGCTTTTTTAAACAATGCATTATGTACGTTCATCCCGCATTATAAAAGGAAATATTCATTTCCTTTTAAAGTAATTTATATTGTTGTAACAATGCATAGGTTACATCATGATCAATATTACATTTTGAACCACCTATTTTAATAGCAGGTTTTGTTTTACCATGATAATCACTACCACTAGTAGCAATAATATGATGTTCTAATGCTTTTGCATAGAAATAATCGATTGCTTCTTGACTATGATAGCTACTAAATGCTTCTACACCATCTAATCCTAATGTAACCATCTCATCAAAAATAGAGTAATCATTTTTTAAGTTATTGCCGGGATGTGCTAGTACACAAATACCACCTACTTGATGAACTAAATCAATTGCTTCTTGTAAAGAAGGGAATATAATTTCAGTATAACAAGGTTTCCCTTGTGCATAAAAGTCCCAATAGAAATTCACAAATGGATTATCACTACGTGATCCTCCAGGACGATAATTTAGTAATAATGGATGGTCTACGTACTCTGTTTTTTCTAACAATACTTCTCCAAACATTTCTCCTGTCCATACACCATTACTACTTACTTTATCCATATCTTCTTTCGTAAGTTCAAACCCTAATTGATTTGTTAGTTTTAGTTTTGTATTAGAACAAGCTAATTCTTGTTTGTATACATTTTCTTCTAATGCACAAATTTCTGGTACTGTGTAGTCTACACCATATCCTACCATATGTAAATTAATACCGTTATAGGTACAATCAATTTCAATTGCAGGAATATATTCAATCCCTACTTCTTTACAATAATCTTGTGCTTCTTTGTTTGCTTTTACACTATTATGATCAGCAATTGCCATTACTTTGATATTTGCTTCTACACATTTATCAACTAATTGTTTCGGTGTAAATTCTCCGTCATCTGAATACAATGAATGCATATGTAAATCTATATAATTTTTCACACTTTTTTCCTCCACCATTTCTTTATCTTAATCATACCAAAGTATTGAAATAAGGCAATGATTTGACTTCTATTTGTGTTACAATATTTGAAAAAGGGAGGACGAGTAATGAAACAGATAAGTATGCATCATATTCAGGGTATTCAAATAGGACAATCACAAAACTTAGAAGCTGGAACAGGCTGTACAGCCATTCTTTGCCCTAAAGGAGCAACGGCTGGTGTTGATGTACGTGGAGGTGGTCCTGCTACACGAGAAACAGATTTATTAAATCCTAAAAATATGGTCCAACAAATTCATGGAGTTATGTTTTCTGGAGGAAGTGCATTTGGATTAGATGCTGCTAGTGGTGCTATGGAATATTTAGATAAAAAGGAATATGGTTTTGAAATTCTAGGATTTCATGTCCCTATTGTATGTGGGGCTTCTTTGTTTGATTTAGGAGTTGGTGATGGTTCAATTCGACCTGATAAACAAATGGGATATGAAGCTTGTGTTGCAAGCGAAACAAACACTTATCAAAACGGAAACTTCGGAGCTGGAACTGGTGCTTGTGTTGGGAAAATGTCTCCTACTTTAAGTCCAATGAAGACTGGTCAAGGGATGTATGGTGTCGAAGCTGGTGGAATACAAGTTTGTGCTTATGTTGCTTTAAATGCAATTGGTAATGTTAGTGATGGAAAAGGATCTTTTTTAGCAGGTATGCATCAAGATGGAATTATTATTGATCCTTTGGATTTCTTTAGTCAAGGTCTAGAAAGCATTACTTTACCCCAAGGAAATACTACAATTGGTTGTGTTGTTACTAATGCAAAGCTAGATAAAAGCCAATGTAATAAAGTTGCAAGTATTACCCACAATGGTTATGCTTTAAGTATTTTCCCTGTCCATACAATGAGTGATGGAGATACTATCTTTGTTTTATCAACGGGACAAGTGGAAGCTAGTGTAGACGCTATTGGTGTACTGGCAACCACATGTATGAAAGAAGCAATTCATGTTGCTACTAAAACAAGTACTCCTAGTTATGGACTAGAAAGTTATCAATCTATCAAACAGTAAAACCCTGTCATGGACAGGGTTTTATTCGTCTAATTCACCAATATCACTACATGAAAAGAAGACACATTCTCTTTTGTCAAAAGTACCAATATTAGATACATTTACTAACATCTCTTTTTTATTTTTAGGTATTTTGATGATTGTTCGATAGTGATCTTTTTGTTGTTCTTGCATTTTAAAAATAGGACAGATAGAACATGGGTGGTCAGCTCCTTGAATTGCTTGATAACATTTGTCACCTAATTTAGCATGAGGATATAATTGTTTAAAAAAGTAATTAGTATGAACAAGTTCAAATGTTTCTAAATCTACTACATAAGATAATGAATAGATTTCATCTAATACATTTAGTTTCTCTTTTAATGCTTTATCTACTTCATTTAGGGAATGAATATGTTTTAAGAACTGTTCTATGATTTTAGAAGCATGCATGATCGTTCCTATTTCTTTAGAACTCCATACTCTAGCATTTGTACAATCATCAAAGCCTAACATGGAATGTATTTGTCCTTCATAGATATTGAAACTAATTAAACAAGATAATATCCCTTGATCTACCATTACATCATAAGTAGGTTCTCCTTTAAGCATAGTTAAGTCATTACAATAAAAGATACCTTCTTTGTTCGTTAAATCAATTAATGGTTGATAAGCTTCTCTAGGAATATGTTGAAGATTTTCTATTTCTGAAGTAGTTCCTTCTTTACACCATTCATACGTATTATTAATATATTCCATATTATTGTCTGGTTCAAACACATAACATCTTTCTACATTAAATTGTAGTGCTAATAATTCTAATACTTTATTTAAAGATGCTCGGTAGTCTTTTGCTTGTGATAACAAGGCAAATATTTCAACAATTATCTGTTGATCAAAATGTTGTGATAATGCCCGATCAGCTGCATCAAATGGTGTTGTATTTGACATATTTCCTTCTTCCATTACTGGATTATAAAACTCATAGCTATTCTTTCCTCTGCTTTTCACATCATATAATGCGATATCTGCACTATCATATAAAGAACTAAAATCAGAGCCATCTTTAGGATATACTGCAATTCCGATACTTACGGAAGTTTTATATATACGGCTATTTCCATGATATGTATTTTGAAATGCTTTGACTATTTCACTGGCACGTTCTTCAACACTATTTATTTCCTTCACGTTTTTCATGAGTACCATAAACTCATCTCCACCAATACGACCTACATAGTCACAATCTCTAAATATATCAATTAAATCTTCTCCTGTACCTCTCAAAACCGCATCTCCAAATTGATGTCCTAGATTATCATTAATCGCTTTAAAATTATCTAAATCAACAATAAACAAAGCATGTTCTTCTGTTGAATTCTCTAAAAAGTCAGTAACAGTACTTGTGAACATTGCTTTATTTAAACAACCTGTTAATTCATCATATTGCATTTTTTCTTCTAATTCTATTTTCTCTTGAATATTAACAAACTCACCTATCAACTCCACAGGATTATCGTGTTCATCACGATTTACTACATACCTTGGTTGATACCATAAAATCTTACCTTCTTGATCATAACAACGGAACGTATGAATTGGTGTTTTCCCTTCATACATTCTTTCCACCATACCTTGAAAAGATTCCAAATCTTCTTGTACTAATACACCAGAACTTATTACTTCTTCTGGATAGTTATGCATAATGGAACTTAAATCAAATTGTTTTCCAATAGGTCCAATAAACTGAATATCACGCGTTAAAATATCCAAACGAAATGGATAAGAAAAAGACCCTTCATATAATGTTTGAAAACAACGATTTTTCATTAAAATATCATGAATACTTTCAAAATAAAAGGAACCAATAAGATATAATTCATCTTCTGATAAATAACCTATTCTCATTGAAATAGCCATAAACCCTAATTTACCTACTGATATTTTACAATCTGATAGTTTTAGTTCTTCTTTGGTTGCAAAAACTTTTGTACAAATCTCTTCAAATGATATCGGTAATTCTATCATTGTAAGGAAGCTTTCTAATTCCATTGAATCTTGTATTAAACCTATTTTTTTTGAAATATCATTACAATAAACTATTTTACTTTTTTTAATATTCATAATTAATACTGGTTCTATTAAATCATTATCTATTATCTCCATTTTCCAATTTTCTATCATACTATCATTCTCCCAACTTACTTATCTTTATCCTATCACTTACAATCTCTTTTTTCCAATATTTTTTTGTATAATAGTAAATATTTATCTATGATTTATGATTTTACCTTTTTATAATCAATAAGTTATCGTTTTAGTATATTTTATATAGAAAAACATTTATTATTATTTTAATAAGATAATTTTTATTAAATAAAAAAGAGGAGATGATTTCACTATTTTATTAATTCGTGGTAAAATAAATTTATCTTACTATTAACAAAAACAATGAAGAACTATTGGGTGCAATAGAGAAGGAGAATAGAATGATTATTCAAAGTAAAAGAGTTTGGTTTGCGGATCAATTTGTTAGTGCACAAGTTGAAATAGAAGACGGGAAAATTATAGGGATTTATGATTATGGTAAAAAAGAAGTAGATAAAGATTATGGTACTAAAAGAATTTTACCTGGATTTATTGATATTCATACTCATGGAGCATATGGATTTGATACTAATGATGCTACTGAAGAAGGATTACGTTATTGGTTAGAAAATATTACGGATGAGGGAGTTACTACTATTTTCCCTACTACTATTACACAAAGTGAAGAAGTATTAACTGCTGCACTTAAAAATGTAGCGAAGGTAGTAAAAGATGGTTATCGTGGTGCGGATGTTGTAGGGATTCATTTTGAAGGACCTTATTTAGATATGGTTTATAAAGGAGCTCAACCAGAACAACATATTGTGAAGCCTACTATTGAACAATTTGAACGTTATCAAGAAGCTGCAGGTGGTTTAATTAAATATATTACAATGGCTACAGAACAAGATGATGATTTTGAATTAACTCGTTATTTAGTACAAAATGGTGTTACTGTTAGTATTGGGCATTCTGCTGCAACTTATGATCAAGCAGTTCGTGCTTATGGTTATGGTGCTAGAAGTATGACTCATGTATATAATGGGATGACTCCATTTAATCATCGTGAAAATGGATTAGTTGGTGCTGCTTATCGTTTAAGAGGGATGTATGGAGAAATCATTTGTGATGGAAATCATTCTACTCTTGCTGCATTAAATAATTTCTTTATTTCTAAAGGACCTAATTACGCTATTATGGTATCGGATGCCTTAATGTGCAAAGGGAAAAAAGTAGGATCTAAATTCTTGTTTGGTGGAAATGAAATAGAAATCTATCCAGATGGAAGTGCTCATTTAACATCTGGTAAGAAAAACTTAGCTGGTTCAACATTACGTTTAAATCAAGGTTTACGAATCTTAATTGAAGAAGCTTGTGTTCCAATGAATACAGCTATTAATTCTTGTACTATTAATCCAGCTCGTTGTTTACATATTGATCATTATAAAGGAGCTATCGGGGTTGGTTTTGATGCAGATATGGTTGTCTTAGAAGATGATTATGAAGTATTAGAAACATTCTGTAAAGGGGAGATGATGTTGCATGGCTGCTAAAAAGGGAATTTCAGGCAATCATATTTATATTGATAAACGTAATCGTTATATTCATTATGATAATTTTACAAAAAAAGGTTATCTGATTGATCGTCAATCTGAAGATAAATATAGACTTTATCAAAATAGATTTATTTTCATTGTTTGTTTAATGGTATTATGTATTGATTTCTTCAGTTCATGGTTTACATTCTTTGGTTTCTTTGCAATATTATTTGTTCTGATTGAATTAGTTTTCCGTTATACATTCTTATTAAAGTTACGTACTGTTGCTACTATTGAAAAAGCAACGAAATATACAATGGTAAAAGAAGTAGCTGAATCAAAAGACAAAAAGAAAGTTTTATTAAAAATTGGTTTATATTCTGCATTTGGGGTACTGATTATTGTAAATGCTTATTTATCAGATTTTGATACTTCAACATTTATATTGTGTTTAGGACTTTCTTTCTTTGCATTCTACTATGTATATATTAATATCGTAGCCTATTTTAAAATCAAATAGTAATAGCAATCCCTTAGGGGATTGCTATTTTAGTATTTCATAATTAAATTGTAGAAAATGATCAATGCATTCATTTGCACCATATTCTATTAATGTCTCTGGTAATGCTTCTTTACTAATACCTACAATATAACCTGCTCCTATTGATTTAGCACAAGTAATACCTGTTTTACTGTCTTCAAAAATAATACAATCTTTTGCATCAACATTCATATCTTTTAATGTAGCTTGATACATTTCTATTTTTGTTGGATAACTTCCATCATCATAGAACACATGATTTATATCAAAATAGTCTCCTAATGAAAATATATCAAAGAAAAAATCTATATTTTCTTTAATAGAAGCACTTGCTATTGTAAAAGGAATCTTGTTTTCCTTTAAATATTGAAACAGTTCAATAGCACCATCTACTAAATGCAACTTATCTGGATTTTCTAAACAAATAGCACGATAAAGAGCCTCTTTTTGTAACGAATAATATTCATTTTCCAATTCACTTAATTCTGGTTTTAGATTATGAATCGTTTGTGCATTGTTTGATCCATGTAATCGAATCCGAATTTCATCATTTATTTTGCTACCTGTTATTTCTTTTACAGTCTTTGCCCATGCTATATCATGAAAAGCGGTATCAAAGAATAATGTCCCATTAAAATCAAAAATCACTGCCTTTACTTTCATAGTACCTCCCTATAAATCCTCTTATTAATATCCTAGCATATTTAAGAAGGTATCGCATCATTAAATTAGATATTCCTTGTTTTAATAAAAAAAGAGTGTTAGTCCACTCCCTTTAATAAGCACAATGTATAACACATTAAATAAACTATTTGTGTTAATATAAATGAAAAAATCATGTGCATAATTTCTACAAAAGGAATAATTGCAGCAATTATCAATAACAATGTCCCAAATACCTTTACTCCTAAATTCAGGTATTGAAAATCTTGTATATGAACATTTCCTTTTCTAATAATATATGCATTAATTAAAAATAATAATATTGCTAAAAATAGAACTAAATTTTTTCCTGCTATAAACTCCATTATATTGTCCTCCCGTGACTATTTTAGTATATCATAAAACATCTTATAAGACTTCTTATATAATAAAAAGATACTTCTACTATGAAATATCTTTTTCTCTGTATTCATGATAACTCATGTATTCTTCACTGATTGTTTTACCAGTAGCTTCAAAGGTAATGATATCAGCAATATTAATTAATTGATAATCATCTAAATATGAAAATAAATATATTTTATCTGATTTGAAAACATATCCTAAACATACTATTTCATCTTTGCCATTAATCAAAGCATATTCTTTAAAATCTAAACAGTAATTTATTAATTCATATATTCCTTTCGAAAAATCAACAGGACCTGCAGGATTATCAATATAAAAATAGTTAGTAACATTTTGTTGATACATCGTAGTTAGATTAGGTGCTATTAAAGATAGCTTTTGTAATACTTCTTGATTTCTTGGATTTGCAGTAAACGAACGTGCCATATGTAATGCAGTTACTAAATGACCAATATCATGAGGAGTAAAAAAAGAATTCGTGAATTTATAATCTTCATCAATATTCACTCCACCACCAGCTCCTTGTTGACAATATACTGGTATTCCAGCTAATGCTAGACGATCAATATCTCTTTCTATTGTTTTTGTGCTTACTTCAAATTTTTTTGATAATTCTTTATAAGTTGATTTTTTTATTTTTAATAAATGGATTAGTAATTCTAACTGTCTATTTTTCATTTTTTCTCCCATTTTCCCTAAATTATTCGTTATTCTACTTCTTGTTTTTTACTTTTATGTGAACTTTCACATAAAAAAAAGAAGTTGTTAAACAACTTCTAGTTTTTAGACAAAATCCATTGATAATCTACTTCTTGATCATGATATATTTTAATATCCAAATTAATCTTATCCATAATACAACTAAAATACATAATATTATGATCATACATTTCTTCCATGATTTCTACTGTATTAGCTCTTATATGATCCTTTAACTCTTGAAAAGATAATTCTTTACGAAATTCCTCTTGATAATAACTAGCTTTTACATGTTGTTTTTCCAATCTTGCAAAAGTTAATACAGCTTTACCAATACGGAATCCCTCCTCCCCATGATTATGGTTTGTATAACTTTCATCCAATGTTAATTGCATATTGTTTTCTTGATCAAATGATATATTTCTTAAATACATATTATGTAGTGAAAACCTTTTTTTCATTGTAATATCCTCCTCGCTTCTATAATATAACAAACTAAACTAGACACAGTATGTCTAGTTTATAAAAAATTGATAAAAATTTTTATTTTTTCAAAACAAAAAGCAACGTTCCCGTTACTTTCTAATACCAAGCATATCCTTGGTTTGATTCTACGTGCATTACATTCATATCTATTTGTTGAATAGAATATTCTAATTGTTTATTATAGAAAAATACTGCTGGATTTCCTACTGTAAAACAAACTGCTACCGTAATAACTACTAGCATCATTAATACAAATAATACTCTTTGCATTTCTATCGTCATCGAATCCCCCTATTCATCGTTCAAAAGAAAACTGGCAATAGTTGCTCCTTCTTCTATAACGAAATATTCTCGACTTTTATCTACACCTATTTTATACCCGTACTTTTTTAGTTCCGGACCATTAGTATACTCAAAAGCGACTACATATGTCAATACTTCTTCATAAAGATAACTATATACACAGCGACTGATTTTTGCTTCGATCATCTCTTCATTTTCAAACATTCGTTCTAGGTTTTCTTTTGCATATACTTTGGCTTGTTGAGATTGTTTACACAGGTGCTCTAGATATCCATAACTATCTTCTTTTTCAACCTTATTACATCCCGTTACTCCCGCCAACAATACAACAACTATCAACAAAACCTTTATCAATTTCACAATCACCAGCTCCTTTAACACCATCATAACAAATCAAACTAGACACCTTATGTCTAGTTTGACTTTTATTATATAAAAATAGTACAAATAAAAGATACATTTCCTCCTAGCGTGCTTGCACCACGCTATAGCCACTTACTTTTTGATTTCTGTAATTCGCTTGGAAGTTGAAAAAAGAACGATTTGATCGTTCTTATAAAATGAAATTCTAATTTTTTTTACATTTGTTCAAATATATTGCAAAGTTAGAATATCTTTGCAACGAATTAGTCTGAAAAGATATAAACTTCCAACTTTCTTCGTATTCTCCATGCACCACAATTTCCTTTTGATTGAAAAACTCAATGAATTTAGATGGATTATCCATATAGTCAGACTCAAACTGTTTTGCTAGTTTGTTTTTATCCTCCATTTTTAAGTTTGCTTCACCATGTAATACATCATCCAAATTACATGAAAAGAAATAAACACTATATGGAATACTATTCCATACTTTTGGCAAATGAATTAACCTGTTCAAATTTTCCCTTTTTTGTTGATTTCTAATCATTATTCTTTTTACATCATTTGTGTTGATTACATCTTTTTCATAATGAATTTTACATTCATTTTCAACAATAGCTGTGTCCGGAATATATGCACCATCCATATCTACTAGATGCACTACTTCTAGAAAATCTTTTGGTTTGTATGATTGACCCTATCTTTCTTTGATAAAATCACCGATTTTACCAACAATATTCGTTGAATTAATTCCTGTTTTAGTTGTTAGGTCTCCGTCCGTCATTTCAAAATGTACTGAACTGTCCGTTAATATTTTTTCTAAACAAATTGATAGACTCGTCACATCATTTATTCCTTCAACAATAAAAAGAACGATTTTTTTGCTATTAGCCATTGTTATCACCAGCTATTGAAAATGCGTGTCTTATCCTATGAGGACTTGTTATTTCATACATCACTTCGCTTTGTCCGCCTAATATAATATCATGAAAATACATGTTTCTGAAATTATGATTTGCCTTCAAATTTTTAAATTTTATGTATCGGTTTTCTTCATTTGTGGTAGTGAATAGAATATTATTTTTATTAATTACCTCTAATGGGCGTAAGTTATGAGAAGTGAAAATTAATTGACCTTTTCCAAATTTTTCTATGATAGAAAGTATTTCTCCTAATAAGTGTTCAAAAATCCCTGAATCAAATTCATCAACAGCAAGTGTCATAGAAGGATCATTATAAACCATTATTAACATATATAGAATGGAAACCAATTTTTTAATACCATCAGACTCATATTTTAATGGGATTTTTACATCTCCTCGATTTGCAATCAGCTCTGCAACAATAATTTTTTCATTGTTTTCATCAAGATTTGTACCAGTTTTTTGCAAACTTATACTAAGATGTGGAATGATTTCTTTTAGAACTGTATTGCTTGTTTCAATGTTTTTAGCAATTATTTTATAATGTTCTTCTGGGATTTGTGATGTTCCATTTAAATTCAATCTTCCTTTTAACATTGTCATACTATCTTTATGAGAAGAAACAAAAGCGATTGGGAAGCCAATATTTGCGTTTATTGCTCCTGTTTCTATATTACTAATAACATGTAATTTATAAGTAGCATACATATTTATCATTTTAAAGATTTCTTTTACTTCCTCATCTAAGGAACTTTTAAAGATTATGTTTTGCATCTTTGGAGAGAAAATAAATGATTTTGACATTCTTTTTGAAAATAATTTTTCGAATCGAACTTCGTCTTCAATTTCTTTTTTTCCGTTTGTTAACTTATGGTAATTTTTATTTGGAACCACTGGTTTTTCTTCTTCTTCAAAATATTCTAAAACTGGTGTCATTCTTGTCCAGCCTTTTTCTTTTAACCGAGAAATACATAAGCGTTCCATAGATATGTATATACTACTTTCAAAATCAATTTGTTCTGGTAGTGAAAAAAAGTCTGTATTTTTATCTTCTTGAACTGCTTTTTTTATTTCAAATTCATAAATACATTTGAACTTTTGTTTTTGAACATTCATTATTTCTAATTCGAATTTTGCAGTACTTTTTTCTTTGTTAGCCTTTATATAATTCTCAAAATCATTATCCAATCTATTTCCTATTAAGAGATTCTTCAATGTGTATAATGCGTATATTACTGTTGTTTTACCCGAACCATTTTGTCCATATATACCTAAAATATCGGATTTTTGATCATAAAAATTTTCGCATATTTTTTCTGAAAATGTGATATCTCCATTACCTACATTTTTTAAGTTCTTTATGTTTATTTTATTAATCCTAACTATTCCTCTATCCATAAAATTTCTCCTTATCCTTATATGTAGTATGATACTATATTTTTATGTGTTATTCAATAGAAAATCTAAAAACGGTACATTTTGTATCGATTAAAGTTTATGTATATTTTTGTCAAATTTACCCTTACTTCTATTCTTTTATCAAAAAAATATTTTTCCTTTCTTTTTATTTTTTAGCTATTTTATTTCTTCTACTTCAATACTTTCTTTTTTTAAGAAATAGAAACTATCAATAAGAGATATCCGCTTAATCCAACATAAAGAATAATTGTAGTATTATCTCCTATTTTACTTTTGCAAATTCAATTGAGATACTTCGCTTTTTTGCATTTATAGTGGGAGTTATTTTAGCAATAGCTTTATTTAATTCTAGTCTATTTTGTGTTTAAAAAAATCATAGGGAACAATTGGTTTGTTATCATTATTGACGCTACCATCTTGCAATAATACCTTATAACTATATAAGATACATTTGTTCTTGTTATATAGCTATCTTTCAAGTCACGAAAATAAAAAAACTAGGATTTCTCCTAGTTAAGGTAAATAAGTAAGGGTAAGCATAATAATACCTAATGATGTTAGTACAATACCAGTTGTACGATTTAGTATTTTAGGTGTTGCTTTGTTAGCGAATTTTGCACCAATAAGAGCAAATGTTAATGTTGATAATACGCATATTGTCAGTGTTGGTAAATCAGGAATAATGCCTGTTAACGTAAAATGAGAGATTGAACCAGATAAAGCTGTAAATGTCATAATAAAGACACTTGTTCCAACTGCTATTTTAAGTTCATAACCAAGTACGATTGTAAGCAACATTAACATCATAATGCCTCCTCCAGCTCCTACAAAGCCACAAATAAAACCAATTATTGCACCACAAAGTATTGGTAAACCTACTTTTAATATACCTTGAAATTGCCTAGGTTGTTGTTCTTTTTCTTCTCGAAAAGATTTGATTAAAAAATTAATTCCCATAATAAAAGAAGAATAGATTGTTAAATTCCCAATCGTTGTGCTAGGAACCATATGAGATATAATAGCCCCTATGAACGTAAATATCAAAACACTAACAAATAAATACTTACTTCCTTTTAAATCAATATTCTTATTTTTACCATAAGTATAGGCAGAAACAGCACTCGCAAGAACATCAGAAGCCAAAGCTATCCCAATAGCTTCATAAGAATTCATTCCTAGAAATGTAATTAACATTGGAGAAATGACAGTTGCAGCACTCATTCCTGCAAGTCCTGTCCCTAGTCCTGCTCCCATTCCAGCAATTAAACATACGAATAGTTCCATTCTATTCCCCTATCCCTTTTTTGAAATCTATAAATTCTACACTATTATTATGTTCTTTTAATATAGTTTGTAGTGTTTTTGATTCTATCCAAATAGTAGCTTCATTTGTATTTGGATGAACTCCTATTGTTTTCCCTTCAAAAAAATCATCAATCCAAACAACTACTTTACACTGTGTATCTTCTAAAACACCAAAAGGAGTAACTGATCCTGGTGTTGTTTTTAAGATTGCTTCTAAATCTTCTTTAGAAGCAAAGCTAAGTGGTCTAGTTTGATATTGTTTTCTCATTTGTTTTAAGTTTATTTTTCTATCTTCTTTTACTACTATTAAATAATAAATAGTTTTCTTATCATTTCTTAAGAAAAGATTTTTAGCTACTAACTCAAAATCAGGAAGATTTAATTGTTCCATTTCTTCCATTGTGTATACTGCAGGATGTTCTATTAATTGATATTCTATCTTTTTATCATCTAACATTTTTAATAATTGATTATTCATTTTCTTCACTCTCCTCTTCCTAGAATATTCCTTTTTATATTAGTTTACAATACATTCCCACAATATAACACAACAATCGTTCTCTTTTTCAATAGCATGCTATTGCTTTTGCACTAATAGCATGCTATTATATCAAAGAAATGAGGGGTCCAAATGAGTGATATCAAGTTTTGTAAAACTTTCCATTTTCTTAGTGCTAGTTTAGAAAAAACAATGAATAATAATTTAAAGAAAAAAGATCTTAGTTTTTCTCAAGGTATTGTATTGTTGTGGTTAAGTAAAGAAGATAGTTTATCTTTGCCTATAAAAATAATTGAAAAAAGGTTTAGAAAAGCACAACCTACTACTTTAGGTATTATTCAAAGGTTAGAACAAAAACAGCTTATTTCTACTTATTTAAGTGATCATCATAAAAAAATAGTTACTATTACAAAAGAAGGATTATTGCTTATTGATTTTATTGAAGAAAATATAAAGCAAGCAGATGCATTGATTTTTCAAGATTTTAGTAAAGAACAACAACTGATGTTTCTTGAGTTATTAGGGAAAGCAGAATTAAATTTATTAAATTATTATGGTATGGATAGGGGAGATTATGATGAAGAATAATTTAGAAGAATTAAATAAGTTACCAGTTAGTAAAGCGGTATTGAAGAATGCAATACCTTCGATGTTAGCGATGTTAATGGTATTAATATATAATATGGCAGATTTATTTTTTATTGGTCAAACAGGAAATGATTTGTTTGTTGCATCTGTGTCTTTAACTTCTCCAATATTTCTATTATTTATGTCTTGTGGGAATGTTTTTGGATTAGGGGGAGCTTCTTTTATTTCTAGAAGTTTAGGAGAAGGAAATCATGATATTGTGAAACGTATTTCTTCTTTTTGTTTTTGGGGTTGTATTGCAGTAGGAACTTTGTTATCAATTAGTGTCTTTTGTTCTATTGATACTATTATTAATATTTTAGGGGCTAGTAGCCAGACTGGTCCTATTGTGAAGAGTTATATTCAAGTATTTTGTTTGTGTGGACCTTTTTTGTTAATATCGACTTGTTATTCTGCATTAATTCGTGGGGAAGGAAAACCACAAAAGGCAATGACGGGGATGTTGGTTGGGAATATCGTAAATATTGTTTTAGATCCTATTTTTATTTTAGTGTTTAATATGGGTGTAGAAGGGGCTGCTATTGCTACTGTGATCGGGAATGTTTGTAGTACTATTTTCTACTTACGATATTTATCGAATAAAAAAACATTATTAAGTATCCACCCTAAGGATTTTAGTATGAAGGAAACTATTTTCAAAAGTGTCGTTATGATCGGGGTTCCAGCATCATTAACTTCTATTTTAAATGGTGTTTCACAAGTACTTCTAAATAACAATATGTCACAATATGGTGATTATGCAGTAGCAGGTATTGGTGTTGCTTTAAAAGTAACGATGATTTCAACAATGATATGTATCGGTATTGCCATGGGTATTCAACCACTATTGGGATATTGTATTGGTTCAAAAAACGAAGAGAGATATCATAAAATATTTAACTTCTCTATTCTATTTGCACTAGGCTTAAGTGCTACTCTAACTGTTTTATGTTACTTAGGATTAGAACATATTGTGAATGCTTTTGTTAGTGATAGTGAATCTTTTGAATATGCTTATTATTTTGCACAAGTTATGATTTCTACAGGAGTAGTGATGAGTATGTCATACATCCTAGCAAACGCCCTGCAAGCAGCCGGTGCTGCTAAGTCAGCCTTAGTTATTAATACTTGTCGTCAGGGTACTATCTATATTCCATTGTTATTTATTATGGGAGACTTATTTGGAATTGATGGATTAGTATTTGCACAACCAATTTCTGATGTTATTTCAGTTCTACTTGCATTTACCATGTATAAAATAGTTTCAAAGAATTTTTTTCCTAAAAAAACAGAAATAGAAACAAACAGCTAGATTATTTACAATCTAGCTGTTTTTAATATAATGTTTTCCATCAAAATATATTTCGATGTCTGTTTTATTACTGTGTTGTAATACTTCTTCTACATTTCGTTTATCAGACTGATGATAAAATTCATTAGCCTGCACTTCGCTCAGTCCTCCTGTTATTTTGCGTTGAATTAGACGTTCTTTTACTAGTTCAGTACTTGTCCGTAGAAAGATACTAAAATCACAATATTCTTTTAAATCAACCCACTGAGGATGTGCTAAATAATTCCCCTCTAAGATAATAATGTGCTTATCAATCTTTATCGCATCTTCCACAGGATTATGTAAATTTCGATCATAAATAGGCCAAAATATATCCTTGCTAGCCATTTGTTTCACTAACTTAACTAGCTTTTCTTTATGAAATGTTTGAATTGATCCCTTGACTTGTTTTAAATTATGTTCTATCAAGTAATCATTATAATAATGAAAACCATCAATCCCTATTCCTAGCATATCATCATACTGATACTTCTCACTAGCAAGCATTTCCATGCATGCTACAAAAGTAGATTTACCGATACCTGGTGGACCAGCTAAAAAAACAATAATCCTTCTTCCTTTTTCTTCTTGTAAACGAATAAGAAATTCTATTAATGGATAAAACGTTTTTTCTATATCTTCTTTTTCATACTTTGCATTTACTTCAAAACCATTTATATTGACAGTAAGTTCCATACTATCCCCCACTATTGTTCACCATATATATAATCCATAAGATAATCTAATATTTCTCTTTTCACCGACAAATTACTAGACTGTACATGTTTTTGAACATTATCTCTTAAAAACATTTCATCATAACCATCCTCCTTTTGGATATCATGAAATACTTTAAAGAAAACATTAATACTAAAAAATGTTTGTGTAAAATCATAAAAATCACAATAAGGAATATCAGAAAGAATAGTTTCCATATTTTCTAAAATATATTGACGATGTTCTATGATTTCTTTATTTTCTATTCGTACACCATTTATATCATACATAGTTATTTCTCGATATTTGAATTTTAATGGTTTTTGATAATGTACTAATTCATGATCATAGGGTAATGTAATATCAGTTTTACTATAAAATAGCTTAAAATAAGTATCTTTCATTTTAAAATATATTTTTTCAGGTAAATATATTTTTGTTTTTCCATAAATAGATATAGCTTGTCCATATTTTAAAGGATTAAAATATCCTCCTTTATTCCATCGATCCTCTCTTTTTATTTTCCATACATACTCTACCATCCCATTGGGTCTTATTTTAAATAATTCTATTTCTATTTTATCTCCTTCTAAAACACGAACATCTTTTTGGATTTGTTTTTTATCGTTTAGAATTACTTTTTTCTTTTCACCTTTGATACTTTTCCATGCTTGTTGTTCTTTTTGTACACGAAACGAAAAATAAGAAAGAGGTTGAATTCCTGTTTCTATTGCATATTTTTCAATTATTTCAATGTCTTTAATATGCCAAAAACCATAATCTGTTCCATGTACTTTTTCATATTGTCTTACTTCGGCACTAAATTCTATTTCATCTCCACTTGTAATCTCTATATTTTTAAATTCATCACTATAGCTAATCCATGCATGTTGAGTTAGAATTGTTTCTCCATCTCTAACTTTTTCTAACAATACACTTAAGATGTCCCCTCTTGTATAACCAAACCGATGGAAATAAGCTTTTAGCCGTATTGATTTATTTACGTATTTTTCTAGTTCTTCTCGCATTATCTAATCTCCCCCTTACATAATACTTTGTTTCATTATACCACATTTCAATGAAAAAATCCTTACGTTATCAATAGGATGAAACTCCATATTTGCTTACAATTTGATAGGAAATGGAAGTTGTTGTAATCATCCATTAACATATTCTGACTAATAAACGAGATGGATTATGGTTACTCTCCATAGCAGAATTCAAAAAATGGACGCCTCCTGTAAAATACAGGGAAACATCCATGGGATCCTAATGTCTAGAAAACTAGATACACATCATAAGGATTATAAAGCTGTAATATATTGAGAAGCAACCATAAATACCCCTAATGTTAAGAGTACTATTCCTGTGGCACGATTCAATACTTTTGGTTGGGCTTTGTTCGCAAATCTTGCTCCTAATGTTGCAAAGAATAATGTGGATGAAATACATAATAACAATACTGTAACATCTGGGAAAACTCCATTTAATGCAAAATGGGAAGTAGCTCCAAATAGTGCAGTAAAAGTCATAATAAAGACACTTGTTCCAACTGCTGTTTTTAATTCATAATGAAGTACTGCAGTTAAAAGCATTAACATCATAATACCTCCACCAGCACCAATAAATCCACATATAAATCCAATTAATGCCCCACATAAAATAGGTAATAATTTTTTCCAAATACCAGTATACTCTTTATGTTGTTTTGGAGCTTCGTCTTTGAATGATTTCATTAAAAAATTAATACCCATCAATACACAACCATACACTGTAAAATCACCCATTGTAGTAGCTGGCACTAAATGTGCTACAAATGCACCTATTAATGTAAATACTAAAACACTAACAAACAAAGATTTACTTCTCTTTAAATCAATATTTTTATTCTTACCATATGTATAAGCTGATGCAGCACTTGCTAATACATCAGAAGCTAAAGCTATTCCAATTGCTTCAAAGGCATTCATACCTAAAAATGAAACAAGCATTGGTGAAATAACAACAGCTGCACTCATTCCTGCAAAACCAGTTCCTAATCCTGCACCCATCCCTGCAATAATACAAATTAAAACTGTTTCCATAATCTTCTCCTAATCTTCTAAGTTATTTGAAATCTGTTGAATGACATTTTCAAATATTTTTTGTTCTTCATCCTTTATTCCTAAAAAAGCTTTATTTCTAAATTCTTCTAAGCATTGATGATATAACAATATAATCGGTTCTCCTTTTTCTAATAAAAATAAGTTATATACCTTTTTATTTGATAATGATCCTTCTTTTAATAAATAACCATTATTTACTAAATTAGTAATTGCTTTTGAAACATAAGATTTTGCATAATCTTTTGATTTCATAATTTCAGTGAACGTATTATTTTCAGGAAATTCACTAAGAAAAACTAGTATGTCTAATTCTATTAAATTTAATCCTGTTTGTTCTAATAAACCATTAAAATAATTCTTTCTTTTTAAATTAATAAAATGTGTTGTTTCTCTTAAATCAATCATAATATCCTCCTTTGTTCACTTGAGAACAATTATAGTTCTCTAGAGAACAAAAGTCAATAGTTATTATCTAGTATCCATTACATAAAGACAATATTATTTTAAATACAGTTTAAAAAAACCTAACTTAGTTAGGTTTTTTACGTGCTATTATTTTTCTTAATCTAGGTCGGTTATATCTTTGTACGATGATAAAGATACTATCCACACATGCAGCCAAGATAGAAGTTATTAAAAATATTACTACATCATCTCTTAAAAAAGGAATTGTCAATGATATTAATACGGGTATAAAAGAACAAATTACAATAGCTTCATGGACTATTTCACTAGTACATGTGTTTCTAAGTATTTCTGGTAATTCTGTTTTATTAAGATCAAAACTATTAGGAGAATAGGTTGGAATATGTTTTTTCCAACTCCTTACACCTAATAAATTATATAATTTCTTTTCAAATCTTTTTTCTTGAAACCAACTGTTATTAGGATCTATGTTTTGATATTTTTTACCAAGAATTGTCCCTACAAGTAGACGCATATCGAAATGATAAGCTGTTGTTAAAAAAGTAATCATCATTATACTTAAGATACTTGCTGTTACAAGACAATTCACTATCCATAAAACAATTGCTACTACACTAGAAAAGGTAGCCAATTTTTTCATTGTTTTTTCCATAAAACCTCCTATAAAAAGAATTGATTGATGTTTAAAACATAATATAAAAATGGTATTACTATAGCTGGTAACATATTACCTACTTTAATTTTTTTGATTTCTAAAATATTAATTCCGATTGCAGAAATTAAGATACCTCCGATAATATTAATCTCACGTAATACATCTACTGTCATAAAAGGATCTAGTACTTGAGCAAATATGGTAATTAAACCCTGGTAAACAAATACACTAACGGATGATAAGATAACTCCTATACCCATAGAAGACGCTAAAATAATAGACATAATTCCATCTAGAATACTTTTAACATATAACGTAGTATGATCACCAACTAAACCACTTTCTAATGAACCTAAGATAGCCATTGTTCCTACACAAAATATCAAACTAGCACTAACAAATCCTTTTGAAATATTAGAATCATTGCTACTCATCTTTTCTTGAATAAAGTCACCTAGCTTTTCTAAACGTAATTCTATATCAATCCATTCTCCAATTAAAGAACCAATAACTAAACTAATAATAAATAACAAAGGTTCAGCTCCTTCTTCTAATAAACCAGAAATTGCCCCTGATGCCCCAACATAGATTACTGCTAACCCTAAAGCCATCATTATAGTTTGACGATACTTTTCTTTAATTCCACCTTTTAAGAATACTCCAATAAGACTACATACAATGATTGTAATTGCATTTACAATAGTTCCTAACATATAACTCCCCCTACTATACTTATTGTTACATATTATAGCACTTATCTTTTATAATTGTGATATTTTTTAATTAGACATTACCATTTATTAGCAGTATACTCTTTTTAGGAGGATTTTTATAATGTCACTTTTTCTTATTGTTCCAATAATTATATTTTTAACTGTTATTATCATTTTTATTGTTGTTTTAAGCATTATAATCACTGCTTTCAAAAATGCGAAAAATACCAATAATGCACAACAAATATCAACACCTCCCCAGACTACTCCAACAATGCAAGTAAAAGAAAAATTGATTTGTGAGTATTGTGGTGGTAAATACAATTCAGATGATACAACTTGTCCCCATTGTGGAGCTAATTGTCACTAATAAAAACAAGACCTTTTGGTAATCCAAAAGAGTCTTGTTTTATTTTTTAATTTAGAATTTGAAAATAGATAAATCGTTCGTTATTTTCGTTGTGTACAAACTCATCGATACCTGCTAATTTATCATCTAGATTCTTAAACTCTTCAAAAGATAAGTTTTTAAAATCAATATCGATATTTGGTAATGCTTCTAAATCTTTTGCATCTTCACCAATATTTATATTTTCTTTATAATCATCATAATCATTAATTAGAAATAAACCAAAGTTTATTGATTTCTTATCAAAATCAATCATAAAACTATCTGTTGGTATATTATGATTTGTTTGAAGATGATGGAATACATCTTGATCATCTTTATTATCTAAATAAATAAAACCTGCTACTTTATCATTTTCAAGAATGAAATCATAATCAGGATATTTATGATTCATATACTGATAAGCACTCTCTGTTAATCCAGCATGACTAATGGTTCTCCAAGAACTATCTGTAAATGTATTTACACGTAACTGATGAAATAATTCATAACCAATGATTTCAGGATCAAGTGTTGATTGTTCATATCCCTTTTCTTCATAAATTTTAAGTAATTCTTTGCCTGAATAAAGAGCAGACATTGTAAAAGCTCCCCAAAAAGAATAATAATGAATGTTTACTCCTTTTATTTTTAAAGTTAAAACTAATGGTAAAGATTCTCTCATCATAGTATACCTCCCATGTACCTTGTTACTCTTATTATAGTCAATTATAGCGTGATAATCAAACAAAATAAAAATATGAAAATATTCATTTTATCGTATTATGATCCATACAGTATACAATATATAGATGATAATCATGGATAAACCTATTTTCTTATGAAATACTACTTTCTTTATTAGTAATAAAGAAAGTAAACTGATTATAAATAGAAATAAATTATCATATAAGGCAGTGATAGCAACCTGAATTGGGCTTACAAAAGCTGATATGCCTAGAATAAAATAGATATTAAAAATGTTAGATCCTATAATATTCCCCCTTCTTTTAGGTACAAAAAAAAAAGACACTTATTGTTCCTAAACAATAAAAGTCTTTTCATTTTCAGTAAATGCTGGGTGAAGATTATTCACGGTATTGACGACAGGTACCACGATAAACGTAGGCTACTCCAATCAATAATTTCACCTAATAATTGTCTTTCTAATAGAAAAGACCTTTCATCTATCAAATCAGTTTGATAGAAAAAGGCCTTTCTGTTTTTAAATCATTATAATGTTGATTCATTCCAAATAACACAACAATCTAATACTTGTTGTTCTGGTACTTCATGACTATCTTCAATTTTATCAATTAATATCTTTGCAACTTCTACACCTTCTTCAATAGCAGGTTGAATAATGGTTGTAATAGTTGGTGAGGAAAAATTAACCCACTCTAAATTATCAAACCCCACTAAACCAAGATTTGGCATATGATGACGGTGATCCTTTAATGCTAGAAAAACAGTTGGTAAAGCCCAACAGTTAGGTACAAAGATTAAGTTCTTTTTACTAAAGTCCAATCTTTCATTTAAGAAATTAGCTATATTTTCTGGTTTTTCTTCATCTTCATTAATGGTAAGAACATCATATTCTATCTCACTATCATCTAAAGCATCCAAGAAACCACTATTTCGTTCTAATCTAGTACTAATTAGTTGTGGATTAGCTGTAATCATATAGAACTTTTCATACCCTTTTTCAACACACTGATGAATAGTGTCATAAGTAACTTCATAGTTATTTGTTTTTACCCAGTTTGTTTTTATATCAAATAATTTACTATCAAAAAATACCATTGGTTTCCCTAAAGATTCAATCTTCTTTGATATTTTTCTAAATCTAGCTGTTGGTTGAATAATAAAACCATCTACTCCCATAGAAATCATACGATCAACATATGTTTCTTCACGATCAAATCGATAATCACTATTTCCAACAATTATTTGATATCCTTTATCTTCTGCAACAATTTCAATCCCTTTTACAATTTGATTTGAAAATGTATTGGTAATATCTCCAATAATAACACCTAATAATTTACTACTCTTTGAGTTTAATGTTCTTGCTATTACACTAGGACTATATTGTGTTTCATTTATTACATCTTCTATTTTCTTTTTTGTTTTTAGAGACATTTTTTCTGTTTTACCATTCAAATAAAATGAAACAGTTGTCTTAGAAACTCCTGACATTTCAGCGATCTCTTTAATTGTTATCTTCTTTTCCGAATCCATATCATAACTCTCCTATTTCATTTTGATTTTATCACAACATTTGTCATTAGTAAACAGTTTACTAACCCATTTATTGATTAAATTATGATACTATCTTCTTAGTTATCCTTTAAAAATGCCCCAAAATAACATATATATTATCTCTGACTTAATAATACGTGAAAAGATGTGGCTTAGAATTTAAAACCTAGTAAATCATAACATTCATACGAATATCGTATTGTCTTGAAAAAATAACACTGAAAAAGATCAATGATACATATTCCATATTAATCTCTAGAAAACCAGATAGTGGAAGTGCTATTAATTCTTTTAATGTCCTGTATCAAGCAACATTTTATGTCTGAATCTGAGTGTTTATATTCATTCATTGACTCATCTTTGAAAAAAAGTAGCATATACACAACATGTATATGCTTAACTCTAATATTTTTAAAAGATATTTATATACTTTATCATGTATAAAGCATTCCTATTCTATCTTTATTTCCCTTTAACCTGCTAATTATCTAATTTACCTATTACCTTCATTTGACTTAAAGCAGGAAATAGTGATTCTTCATTAGACATCATTAAATCTGATAACACAATCATATTTGTTTTTTTCTTTACACTAATCACTTGTGATTGTCCTGTTTTTTCTAATGACAATATTCTACTTTCTCCATCACTAAAGGTTACTGTCATCTTTTGCCACCAGTTATCATGAGGAAAATCAGCTCTTAAATATATTAATAATTCATCCACAAAAACAGTTTCTTTAAAATCTACCTTTATCCAAGCATCCGATTGTTTATTGATACCCCATGAGCTATGAGGCCAACTACCGTGATTCGATGTTTCAAATATGCCATCAATCACATTACGTCCAAAGAATTGTGGATTATCAGTCATTACATTGGTAGTAACATGTGGATAGATTATTTGATTATCATTATAATCAAATGTATTTAATGCTAAGTTTCTAACATTATTATATTCTTTTTTATCTAATAAAGAAACATAACCCCAGTGTCTTATTCCTGTAAATGCCTTTTCCCCATATGGTTTTAAATCATCACCACAAGGAATTGGAAAACAAAAAATATAATCACTTAAATAAACAATACTTTCTGTTAGACTATCATCTAATCGTAGTTTAATATAAATATCTTTTGTATCACTTTTAAGTTGAATATAGTCACCTGGAAGGTATTCACCACGATATGCTATCGTTACCTCATTAAGTGCTTTATTTTCTATTAAAACTTTGTTATCTTTATCTCTTATTGATATTTCAAATATAGCCATATGCTCTCCTTTACTTATGTAATCGATATTACTCTTTTGTTATGATAAACTGTTCTATCGCTAACGCTACACCATCTTGATTATGATGCCCTGTTATATGATCAGCCAATACTTTAACTTCATCAATTGCATTTTCCATAGCAATTGATTTACCTGCACAAGCCATCATTTCTATATCATTTTCATTATCTCCAATACAAATAACTTGGCTTAATGGAATATTTAAATAATCAGCTAGTGCTATAACACCTTTCCCCTTCGTACAACCTTTAATCATGACATCAATATAATCTATATCTGATTTCACTACGTGAAATAAATCAGTTTGATTAAAATCATCTTTAATTTTTTCAAATCTTTCATGATCTTTTTCTAATATTGATATTTTTACTATTTCACTACTATGTTGTTGTATTAATTCAAAATATTCTTTTCTATTACTTGCAACAATATAGTCAGCTTTCAAGCTTCCATTTTCTATTTGTGCTTTCCATAAAGGAGGTATATCATAATTTCTAATTGAACGATAAGGAGTATTGAATGTTGCACTTGTTTGGTGTTTTTCAATAATCTCACAAGCAATATCAACTTGTGTTTTTGTAAAAGAAGAAACACTTACTACCTTATCTTTCGCTATAACTAGTGCCCCATTCAAACATACTGCATAATAATCTAAATTCATTTCATCTAATAAACTTTGAACCGAAACAATTGATCTACCAGATGCAATAGCAACAATCATACCTAAATCACTTACTTTTTTTAATGCTTCTTTATTAGTTGTTGATACTGATTTATCACTTCTAGCTAATGTTCCATCTACATCTACGCATAATAGCTGATGGTCAAGAGATTCTACCATAATAAAATATCTTTATCCATTAATCTTAAGATTGCTTCCATAAAGAAATAATCTCCATAGATAATAGGTACATGCTTGTCATGATCTGTAAAATAAGAACCTGATCCCATTTGCACAATAGAATCAAAATTAACATCCCAGTTACAGAATTTTTCATCAGTAGCTCTTAAAATCTTAATTGCAGCATTAACATAAAAATCTTTTTCTAACTCATCTACATGTTTCGCAATTTCTAGTAAACCACAAGCTGCGCAAACTCCTGCTGTAGAATCAAAGAATACTGGTTCTTTTGGTGCTCTAAAATCAATCACAGCTACATTACCTGTTAGGTTAACTTGTGAAAGAAAGTAATGTGCTACTTTTTTAGCAGTATCTAAATATTCTTTATTTTCTGTATAGAAATAACTTAAAGCAAATCCATAAATAGCCCAGGCTTGTCCTCTTGACCAAGATGATCCAGAGGCATATCCTTGTCCTGCAGGAGTTTCTAATAAATCACCATTTGTAGGATCCAAAGCAATAACATGATTACATGATCCATCTACTCTTACTGTATGTTTCATCACTGTATCAGCATGATCTCTTGCAACATAATCAAAACGAGGATCTTGAATTTCATCTCTTGCCCAATAAAGCATAGGAATATTCATCATACTATCCACAATAACCCATCCACTACGATCACGATTCCATGAACGAATGAATTTCCCTCTAGGATTATATCTACCAGCTAATAAATGAGTAGCATGTAATGCTCTAGCTTTTGATCTTTCATTTCCAGTGATACGATAATTTGCAACTGCTGAATGTAACCACATAAAACCTACATCATGATGTAAACCAGTATATGTATCAAATGCTTTGTCTAATTTATCTTCCACACGATTGGCAACATCTTTGTATTTTTCCTCATTTGTAGCGTGATACATTTGCCATAACATCCCAGGCCAAAAACCATTTGTCCACCAGATAATATCAGTTTCTGATTTATCTTCTTTGTATACTCCATCATTAGCAATATAAGGTATTTTATCGCCTATACGATCGCATTGAGCAGACATTTTATCTTTTATTTTTTCATAAGTTTCTTCTAACCACAGTTTGTCAGTAGCATCTATTTTATATTCCATCTTCTAACTCCTTCATTTCTTTTAATTTTATAATTTGATTATTAATAAGTACACTATTTTCTTGATACACAATATCTTGATATTCTATTTCATGCGATGGTGAACCATAAATAACACTACCTATTATACCATTTTTTAACGTACCTTCTAATGTAGGTATCGCATTTATCTCATAAGAATATATATTTGTATTTGGGTTTTGTTTTACGATATGAGGATTACGATTTTGCATTAAATCTACTATCGCACTATGCATGTCATTTTTATAAATTTCTATCCCATTATCAATATTTCTTGCCTTGTCAAACTTATAATTCCAAGAATCAACAGGATAACTTCCTTCATAGGTTTGTAACAAATAAGTAGATTGAATTCGATGAATTCGTACATGGCATTGGCCATTAACTGGGATTAACCATGTTTCTATCTTCGCAATCTCTCCATAGTTCCAAACACTATAAATATACTCTGATGTAATACGATAATCTTCTATTTTAGTACGACTAGCATACTGGTTTGTTCCTTTCACGGATAACGCTAATGCTTGATCGACTGCAAAATTATCTATACCAATTACATCACGAGAAACATTCCACCCAAAGGCACTTGAGTAACAAAATTTACCATACTTGGACATTTGTTGCAAAATACCACCTTTACTATATTGACTTGCAGACAACGCATAATGATGATCTTTATCACTAACAAATAACAATCCTGCTTTATCATTACAATGAATAAAATCATAATCACGCTTTGAACATGCTTTTATTTTCCAAAACATATGATCATCTGGTAATGATAACAAAACAAATGTTTTCATAGCCCACATTTGTGATCCACATGCATTATATTCCTCACTTAATACTAAATTAGGATAACCGTATCCTACTTCACATAGATCTTCTTTTTGAAACCACAAATTTAAATGATCAAAAATTAATCCTTTTATTTTTTCTATTTCTAATTCATGTATACCACTAACAATACAAGCACTCCAATAACTAATATGTCCATATCGATAAGTTAAACTTCTTCCAAAAGGAAGGCTTCTTCCTTCTTTATCAAACCAGTATCGAAAATCTCGTTCAAATGCAATACTTCTGTTCTTTACATCTAAGTTAAAATCAGGACAGTATCTTTTTAAGATATGACTATAAAAATGAAAAGCAAAAGAGATATAATAATCTAGTTGACTTGTATCTCCATCTCGATACCAACCACCACCTATATACATCTCTTCAATCCCTTCCAGTGCCTCATCAATACGTGTTTGACTGTAGGTCATACAATTCATTTTTAAACCATAATTAACCATTAATGAAAAAAATAACCAGTTATTTTTAGGCAGTTCTATTTCATTAATCGAATACAACCATTCTTCTAGATATTGCTTTTGTTCCTCATTAAAACAGGTAAGCAATTTCTCTTTACAACATAATAACCCATATCCATAAACTGCCATCTCAACTGCAATTTGTCTTGTTTTCGTTGTAGGTTTTAAAAACTTATGTTCACTTTCTTGATTGAATCCTAATTTCATTTGTTCTATATAAGGCATGATGATATCCTGATACTTCTCTTGGTCATTTATCATTAATGAAAAAATAGCCCAAAGCGGCCTAGAACGATACTCTAATTCACGGATACCCAATGAATAACTAGCCCCATGTTTTTCATGATATACTAAAGGATCTGGTAATGTTTTTTTTATAAATGTGATTAAACTTTCTTTCGTAAATGATTCCATACGATACCTCCAACATAAGAAAATAGAAGGTTAACATTGTTAACCTTCTTTGATTAGTGATTATCCACAAATTCCTAACAATGTTAGAACAACTGAAGCTATGAACATAATAACAAGCAATTTAACTGGATTGTTATGTTTACGTAAATAGACGAATGCTGCCATTGTAATTCCAAGTGGTAACATACCTGGTAAAATTGAATCTAATACAGTTTGTAAAACAAATGTTGTTTCACCAAAATCTGCAGCAAATGTAGTTGTAAAACTAACATATTGTGCTGTCATAGCTCCTGTCATGATTAATCCCATTATTGAGAAACCTTTTGTAAAAGCTGTAATAGCACCAGATTCTAATGCTTGTGAAATAAATGAAGTACCTACTTTAAATCCATAATATGTTGCAAAATAACGGATTAATAAGTTTGGTATATTGAATACAAGTAAGAATAAGATTGGTCCTAACCATGAACCACTTTGTGAAAATCCAATTGCAACACCAATTGCAATAATTCTTAAAGCACCAACAAAGATAGAATCTCCAATCCCTGCTAAAGGTCCCATTAACGCTACTTTGATTGATTCAATTGCAGCATCATCAAATTCTTTACCATTATCTAAAGCTGCTTTTCTTTCTTGTTCCATTGCAATTACAAGAGCGAAAATAAATGGTGACATACCTGGTGTTGTGTTAAAGAAGTTTTGATGTCTTGCCATTGATGCATAGAATTCATCTGTTTCTTTTCCATAAATATCTTCTAAGTAAGGAATCATTGTCCATGCAAATGTTGTCCCTTGTTGTTTTGTATAAGATGTACAGAACATTAACCACATTGATCTTGTGAATACTGAACGTATTAATTTATTTTCTTGTTTTGTTAAACCTGTGCTTTTATTCTCTGTTAGACTAGTCATTGAAAAAATCCCCTCCTTCATCATTACTTACCCCTGCTACTTTATTACTATTTTCTTTAATTTTTCTTAATTCTCCAAAGATAACTAATGCAGCAATAGCAGCACCAATAAATGCAATTTGTACTAAAGAAAATACTTTTGTAGATGAACTTGTTAATTCTACAGCACCATCAACAAGTGTTGCAGCTGTTGTATTATTGTAGAATACGAAAGCTCCAAGTCCAAATCCTAAGAAATAATAAGGACATGTTTCTTTTTGCCATAATGTTTTTAATAATAAAGCTAACCCAAGTGCAGGTAACATAGCAGAAGCTACAGTCATTGAACTTTGTACCCATGCTGGAATTGCATTAATAAATGCTGATACTACATCTGTTCCTAAATAGATACATAAGAACCCTAATGTAAAATAACAACCATGGAATGCTATGAATTGAGCAATCCATAAATTTTTATATGCTTTGATATTTTTTTCATCGATATATCTTTCAAATGTAGCAACGATTGAAGTAACAACAACTTTCATTGAAGAATATAACAATGTTCCTAATGCTGCAAGTGGCAATGCAAGAGTAACAGCAGCTGTTAAGTCTTCTCCTAATAAAAGTGCAAATGCAGCACCGAAGATTGATCCCAATGTGAAGTCACTTGGCATTACACCACCTAAACTTACATTTCCGATAAATACTAATTCTAATTGAGCTGCTAATATAATACCTTCTGTTGGATATCCTAAAAGCGCCCCTAATATTGATACGATAAAGATTGGTCTACTTAACTGAGTTTGACAATACCAATCTAAAAACTTAGCTAAAGCTAATACAAAACCTACAATTAATGCATTTGTAATCATTTTAATTTCCTCCCATTAGTTCTTTAAATTTTTGACAATTACTACTTGGTAGTGGTTGGTGAATGATATCAATACCACATTCAAGAATTTCATTTACTACTTTAATATCTTCCTCTGTTAAATAAACAGATTCAGCAATTCTAGTTTTGCTTGATAAACTTTTACTTCCAATTCTTCCATAATTCGCAATATTTAATATTGGTTTGTCATCAATTAATTTAATGACTTCTAATAAATCTTTTGGATCATTTGAAATTACTAAGATCTTCATACTTGCAGATCTAGGATCTTTCAAAATCTCAGCTGCTTTGACAATTGGCAAGGCTACAGCTTTAACACCTGCAGGAGCAGCCATTTTTAAGGCACTCACTTGAATTGTATTACTTGCAATTTTATCACTAGCAACAATAATTCTTTGAATCTCTAATTCTTTTGACCACATCACGGCAACTTGCCCATGAATCAAACGGTCGTCAACGCGCATCATTGAAATCATCTTTTTTCCTCCTAAAAAAAATCTTCATCATCAACTTGATCATTTGTTTCAATCTTTGAAATTTGGACTATCCCTTCTTTACAAAGATTAATTTTCTCATTGATTTGATCATCACTCATTGGTGCTGGAGCAAATAATAATTCAATTACTAACCCCATGTTCATACCACTTACTAATTTAACATTAGGAAGTTCTAACAATGGAATGCATCCGTTACCAACACTCCCTCCGTATAAATCTGAAACAACAACATACTGTACGTTTGGATTGTCTGTCGCCATTTTTTCAATTTGATCGCTAACCACTGAGTCGTGTTCTCCTGGCATCATACTTAAAGATAGTAGTGATTCGTTTTCGCCAATAATCATTTTTAAGGAATGCGCCATTCCTTTACATAATTCTCCGTGCGATACCAAAACAACATTCTTTTTCATAAAAACCTCCTTTTTTCGTTAGTAAATCGGTTTACCGGTAGTTCCATCATACATCTAAGTGTAACCGTTGTCAATACTGATTTCAATTCTTTTGTTAAAATTTTCATTTATTTATTTAAGCCTATTTTGTATACACAAAGGTATATTTTAAACAATATATGGGTATTTAAGGCTATATATATCCTATTTTTGTTTAAAAATATTTTTATTTATTGACAAAACCGGTTTACTGAATTATTATTAGTTATGTAGCTTGGTTGGTTATTAACGAATTGTTTATTAACATCCATAGCCTTTTATAAATTGTTATAAAATATAATAAAACAATAGAAATGGAGAAAGAAAATGAACTTTGATATGAATAAATTTTCCTTGAATGGGAAAATAGCACTAGTAACTGGTGCATCGTATGGTATTGGTTTCTCACTTGCATGTGGCTTATCCCAAGCAGGTGCTACCGTTGTTTTCAATGATATTAACCAAGAATTAGTGGACAAAGGAATTGTTGCATATACAGCATTAGGAATTAATGCTCGTGGATTTGTTTGCGATGTTACTGATGAACAAAAGGTAAATGAAATGGTTAGTACGATCGAAAAAGAAATCGGTGTAATTGATATTCTTGTGAATAATGCAGGTATTATCAAACGAATCCCAATGTGTGAAATGAGTGCTGAAGATTTTAGAAAAGTGATAGATGTTGATTTAAATGCACCATTTATTGTTGCAAAAGCAGTTATCCCATCAATGATTAAAAAAGGGAATGGAAAGATTATTAACCTTTGTTCTATGATGAGTGAATTAGGACGTGAAACAGTGAGTGCTTATGCCGCTGCTAAAGGTGGTCTTAAAATGTTAACAAAAAATATTGCATCAGAGTATGGGGAATTCAACATTCAATGTAATGGTATTGGTCCTGGATATATCGCAACTCCTCAAACTGCACCACTTAGAGAATTGCAAGAAGACGGAAGTAAACATCCATTTGATCAGTTTATTGTAGGAAAAACTCCTGCAGCTAGATGGGGAGACCCTGAAGATTTAGTAGGTCCTGCTGTATTTTTAGCTAGTGAGGCTAGTGATTTTGTAAATGGACATATTTTATATGTAGATGGCGGGATTTTAGCCTATATCGGAAAACAACCAAAATAAGGAGAAAGAATATTATGAAAATAGCTTTAATTAACGAAAATAGTCAAGCAGCAAAAAACAGTATTGTTTATAATTGTTTACATACTGTTGCACAAAAAAAAGGATATGAAGTTTATAATTATGGAATGTATGGTATTGAAAATGAAAGTCAATTAACTTATGTACAAAATGGTTTATTAGCAGCAATTTTATTAAATTCAAAAGCAGTTGATTTTGTAGTAACTGGATGTGGAACGGGTGCCGGAGCAATGGTTGCATTAAACAGCTTCCCAAATGTAGTTTGTGGTTTTGCAGCAGAACCAACTGATGCTTATCTTTTTTCACAAATCAATGGAGGGAATGCAATTTCTATTCCTTATGCAAAAGGTTTTGGATGGGGTGCTGAATTAAATTTAGAATTATTATTCACTCGTTTATTTGATGAACCAATGGGTGGTGGATATCCTAAAGAAAGAGTAATACCAGAACAACGTAATGCTCGTATTTTAAATGAAGTGAAAAACATTACACACCGTGATATGTTAACTATTTTAAAAGAAATTGATCAAGATTTCTTAAAAGAAACTGTTGCTGGAGAAAAATTCCAAACTTATTTCTTTGAAAATTGTCAAGTACAAGAAATAGCTGATTATATCAAAGGTATCTTATAACATCAAACAATACTAAAAAGGTTATCTCACGATAACCTTTTTTACAAGAAAGGAATTAGTATGTCTAAAATATTATTATTTGGTGAGCCATTAATCCGTATTAGTCCAACCAATTATCAATTGATTGGGGATAAGATGAATACGATGATGTATTATGGTGGTTCAGAAATTAACATTGCTAAAAATTTACAAGGATTACATATCATGACTAAAGTTTTTACTGGACTTCCTAAAAATCCTATTGGAGAAAGTTTTTGTCAATATCTAAATCAATATCAAATTGATACTTCAAATATCCAATGGGTTGGAAATCGTGTTGGATTATATTATCTAGAAGAGGGAGTCGGTTGTCGTCAAAGTGAAGTATACTACGATCGTAAGAACACAAGTATAGATGATATCGATATAGATACGCTTGATATGGATGCTTTATTTGAAGGAATTACTCATTTCCATTTTAGCGGCATTACAATTGCAGTATCTGTGCATGTACAAAACGTATTGGAATTGTTACTGATAGAAGCTAAAAAAAGAAACATTATAATTAGTATTGATTTAAATCTTCGTACAAAAATGATTTCTATTGAAGATGCTAAGAATCTATTTTCTAAGTTTGCTAGATATGCGAATATTTGCTTTGGAATTGATCCAATAAAAGCGAATGAAAAAGATATAACTATGTTTGATCGATACAATGCATCAACAGATACTATTGAAAAACGTATGCGTGAATTAAAAGAAGAGTATGCATTTGATGTCATTTTCCATACTATTAGAACAACAGATGAAAATGCTAGAAACGTTTATCAATGTTATGGTTTAAGCAATACATTTAAAGAGTCTATCTCATTGAAAACAGATGTGCTTCAACGCATTGGTAGTGGAGATGCTTTTGTTGCAGGAGCTCTATATAAAATAATAAACCAATCACCCTTGCAAGAAACAATTGACTTTGCAGTGGCATCCGGCACCTATAAATGTACTGTTGATGGTGATAACATGAACGTTGACGCTTTAAAAATTGACCAATTATTACATCAAAAACAAGATATTAATCGATAAAGGAGAAAATTTTATGCATAAATTAGATGTATTATCAACATTAAGAAAACAAAAAGTTGTCGTAGTTGTTAGAGGCGATACCCAAGAAGAAGGGATAAATACTGCTATTGCTTGTATTGAAGGTGGCATTAAATCAATAGAAGTAGCTTATACTAACAGTAACGCTAGTAGCATTATAAAAGACCTAACAAAACAATATAAACAAGATATTGATGTTTGTATTGGTGCTGGAACTGTATTAGATGCCCCTACTGCAAAAGATGCGATTATGGCTGGAGCACAATATATTGTATCTCCAAGTTTTAACCTTGAAACAGCAATACTATGCAATCGCTATGCCATCCCTTATATTCCAGGATGTATGACAATTACAGAAATTGTAACAGCTATGGAGAGCGGATCTAAAGTAATTAAATTATTTCCAGGTAGTGCCTTTTCACCAAAGTACATTAGTGCTA